>NZ_JANUEB010000005.1:0-568079 GCF_024810095.1 Sphingobacterium sp. BIGb0165
CAAAATAATACTTTGTTTAAACTGGCCCGCAATTACCGATACAAGTGGACCTATATCGCCGATACAAGTGGCCCGTTATGCACCGATATATACAGTTGCGCTATATTTAAAGATTTAAATGGAAATCCTGTCGGAGTGGTTTTGACAGATAGGGAATTTGACTTTGGTAGTACTTTGCGGTTGCCTATCGAACAGTATTGGATAGCGAGGAAAATGAAAGCAAGTAGTCTCTCCAAGGTGCGGGTATTTGTATATAATACAATTGATCATTCTTACCAGGCTATCTCGTTTTCCGATGAAAGAATTCAATATGTATTGGAGCGCTCTAGTCAAGTTATAAATAGAGTAGAAGTTGAGTTACAAGAAATTGGATAGAGTTAATGTCGAGCTACTCAGGTACGAGGGGCTCGATATTAAAATTAGGGGATAGTTATGAGAAATATAGACGATCTAATCGACATTGGTAAAACACATACTTTTAAAAATAATTCGATAATAAAATCGCATGGCGTTTATACTAAAGCTTCTGACGATTTGCTGAGTTGGATTGCAGTAGTTGAGGATTTTATAAAAGTTAATTACGGAGAAGAAAGCGCTGCATTTAAATTATATAATAGTTTTGATCGTAGAAAATTAAATGGATACGAGCAAGATTCGTTTGATAAGCAGATTGCAATTTTGCTAGGAGCATTAAAAGCATGTAAAAATATATCTCCAGCGAAAACCAAGAATATTAAAGAAGATCACCAAATAATCCAACTTATCAAAAACGCGTATTTTTGGACGGCTCTAGGGATTGCCATTGGTAGCGCATTTACACTAGGTAATTATTTTGGAACTTCTAAATTCGATGTGGAGAAATCCACATTCTATAATCAAGTGGAACGACAAAAAACAATGATAAGTAAATTGGAAAAGGACTCCCTAATTGCAGATTCAACGATCAAAATGTTGAATAAACAGGTTTTAATTCTTAAAGATAGCTTGTTACTAGATAAAGGGCCTAAAATAGGTGAAGATACCTCTTTTAGGTAATTTTTTAAAAAAAAATCTAAGTAAAATATCAATGGCTACGTTTTATGTGGTAGCCATTGATAAATGTCGAGCGAAAAATGGATTTCAAATAACGTTTATGTTTATGAAAAACCCTTTGGAGCAATCAGACCAATATTTTTTTCGGTAATTGCTCTCGGCAATCTATTTAGTACTTTTGGATTCTTATCATCGACGCCCCAACTTTTCAGAACAGAAATACATAGCTCTAAAGATTTTTTGTTATTATAATAAGGCGCAGTCCTATCGTCGAAATACCAATCAAATGGATCCGAATTAATATCAGTTTCAGGTTCAATGCTCTTAACTTCTCCTGCTGTTGTGCGTTGCCAAATTGGAGTATAATCTCTGTTTATGAGCACTTCAGTTCCATCATCCAACTCACATATACCATAAGGTAGCCAAAGTCTGAATGGTCTGAATTCAGCAATGCTAGGTTGGACCTTCATCACACTCACTTCGTGACGGCCGGCTTCAAAAGGTCCCGCATCTGAATAACCAGTTACAATTTCAGTTCTATAACTATGGTGAAATACTATTCCAACCTTTTTATTGGTTTTAAAGCGTATAAATGTTCCAGCAGCGATATTTTTATCTCTGATAACAGGTACTTTAATGTTTTGGGGCCATTTAATTAAAGCATTCATGGCCATATCAAACATATGATGTAGTCCCTCCAAAGGTTTACAATCGTGATAAGAGTTGTCAATTACTCCTCGAGCTCTTCTTAATAACGTCCTAAGTTGTGAGCGTTGGCGCAAAGAAGGTATTGTATCAAAGTTATGAGTAAAGCTTCCAAAGTATATCTCATTAAATGTTGCAGTATCGAGTTCGTGTTCATTATATTCACCCCCGAGCCAGGTATCCATTTTGATGCGAATATTTCTTATAATATTATATGCCTTTTTGTAATATGTAAGTTCACCTTGTATTTCCTTTAAAAATCGACCGACTTTAATATGATTTTTTACAGACATTTTTCGATTCGGTCGTTGACCTAGGACTTTGCTGGTAAGTACATGGTGATAATTTAAAGTAGCTGGTGTTGCAATTTCAGGTGTGCGTACGTCAGGCTTTTCAGCCCTATCATCATTTTTTTTGATTAATTGTTTCCAATTGGGATGGCCTTTTTCTTTAGCAACTTTTTCTAAAGCCTCGAAATGGCGAATACCAGCAATTTTGCTAAGCTTTTTTGCTTGTCTTTTGAGAGATGCGACTGTATAGTCGTTTGATTTTGATTTATTCATATAAAATTCCTCCTCTCGATGATGATGCAACGTCATTCGTCTACCGTCTCCATTACGAGAATGCGAGATTTTATATAGTTTATATTAGAAAAACGGTGCCGAAACAGCTTCGCTAAAACGAATGGCGAGCTTCCGCTTAAAGCTCATTACGAATTTAAAAAATATATTTTGGATTATTATTGTCTATTGGATTATTTATTTAAGAATTATACGGTATCTAAATTAAGTTTATGAAAAAAGTGATAGCTGGTTAACTTTAATTCTCTTTAAATTATCAAATTCGACAGGGTTTGTTGAAATTAAATGAGCGAGATGACCTGTATAAGGACATACTATTTTGTATGATGATTGCACCAATAATCCTTTTTTTTCAAAAGTCCGTTTATAACGACATGCAGCTTCAATCGGAATACCTAATGCTTGGCAGTATGCTTTTTTTGTAGTTGTGAGATAGCGCAGTCCAAGGAAGAACAGTTCTTCTTCCTTTAACTCTTTTTTTAAGGAATCGATATCTTTTTTAGTATACCTTTCAATTACAGTAATAATGGTATTCATTAGAGTTTTTTTATTCAGGTGTTTTTTTGATAACAATCTATAAGAAAAAATTAAATCGTTCCTATTGTTATTTTGGCTAATCTTTTTTGTTTTTCTATTTATCATTGTGCTTTTGTTTAATTAAGCACAATATGGATGGTGATTGTTGGGATTCCAGCGGGGATTTTGGGGATTGGCTTACTTGTGCATCAGTTTATATATTGCTAATTCATCATCATTTTTAAAAGAGTTCATGCATTTCATTATCCTAAAAAGAGTCTGTTCTTTTTTTAATTCACCTTCACCTAATTCATCATAGATTAATTTGATACAGACGGCAACTTTTGTTTTAGTGTTGCGTTTTAAATTTATTGTTCCCTCAGGAAATGAAATATTTTTCTCTTGCACAAAGAAACTTGTCAATAGTGCTGAGATTTTATTGAAATCATCTTCTGATCTAAAAGCATGGTGCCAACCGTCCGTTCGAGACATGGTATTAAAAGAATCACTAATAATTTTATGTGTGTTTTTTTGAGCTTCTAGTATTTTAATAGAATCTTTTACCTGCCAACCTGGACTATGCTTATTGATTTCGTTCTTACTGTTTTTATAGGACTCTTTGAAGACGTCAAAATTTCCAAAATTAGAGTCAAATGGTTCGGGTTTATCCTCCGCTTTTTGATCTTCCTTTTTGTTATCTATAATGAATTGTAGGTCATTAATAATTGCGTCAATTGTTTTTAAAATAGAAGATGGAATACATAACTCATCTTCAAAATAAAAAATCGTTCGGCTTAAGCATTCAAAGAAATATTTTCTTTCTTCATATTCATCATGGAGATTTTTGTTTAGTGCAAAGGCAGATAAATAGTCTCGAACAAATATTCTATTGTCTGAATACAAAATTATTTTATGCAAAACAAAATAGAGTTTATTAAAAAAATCAAGTGTTTCAAAATCGTATTGACGATGTCCTAGTACAGGGCTGGGCAATAACGATTCGTATATATCAAGATTAATTTCGTTATCTAAGTACCATGAAATGTCTCGAACATTCATCGTATGGACTGCTGTCAATTTTATAATTCCAGGTGACTTAGGTGTATATTTAATATACCATGATACTTCCATAAAAATTAATTATTCTGAAGTCCAGATTTATATTTTAAAAGAGTTTCATTGCAATATATTCCAAGACTTCTGAATGAGTTACTATATTCATATCTGTTAAATGTATCAGTATAATTAATATCGCTTCCCCCTAGAACCCTTTGTTCAATCTTTGTAATAAAGCCAACAGATTGGAGTCTCATAATAGTATTCAAAGGTATTTCACCTAAATATCCGTTTCTCATATAAGTAGGTAAAGGGGCCGATATAAGTAAATCATTTATAAAAATTATCTCGACTGCATCTATAATTTCTAATAATTGGTCTTTGGATAGTTTTTCTTCAATATAAGCTTTAAATAGGTTCCCAATTAATTCAGCCTTTATTTCACTGTTTAATTGATTGAGAACAATCAAGAGTTTTTCTGAGAGCACCTTGTTGTCTTTCATTAGAAATTTATTCTTTAATTCCTCTTCAATATCTTCTAATCCTGACAAGAATTTACCAATCTTTTTTAAAAGAAAATAATCACTGATTTTTTTTGAAACACCATATAGTTTAAATACAGATCCTATTATCGGAATATCTTTTATTGATTCATTATCAATAACGTTATCTAATTCCAGTTCAAGAATGTCTGTTATAAGTCCTTTAAGATTTTCATCTTTAATTATGTCTAGCAATTTCATCTTTATCTATTATGTTTATTTTATAAAACACTCATTCCAAAAGGACGATTCGAAATTGTAATTTTTGTTCAGATTTATCTAATATCCTTTTCTATCCCATGTCCTTGTATTTCAATTAGCTCTGTTAGATCTGGTGTAAATGAATTATCCTGGATATCCTTGAAATTCTTTAAGACAAATGCGCCTAAACGATCGTAGATTTTGCTTAATTTTTTTTCTATCTCTTTTATAATCTCAATAATCATTTCTTTTAGCGAATTGTTGAAGATTTTTAAATTATTTACATATATAAGATTATCATGTATCGCAAATGATTCTTCGAAAATTGAAATCGCAACCGGATTCATCTCAAATTGAGAATTTCCACCGTGCGCAACATATTGATTTCTAAATGTCATTAATTGGTAATGTAAATCTCGTTGCTCATCATTACATATTTTCAATATTTGTTTTTCCTCTAATTTGATTTTCCTACCTTCAGCAGTTGTAAAGCACTTAGCATATGTAACTGCAATAAAAAAAGATAAGCTTCTGCTTACAATGTAATTGGTTGAATTATTGTGATCTACGATATAATCAATAGTCTCAAGTATATTCTGTAAATCTTTTTGTATTAGCCTATATCCGGAAAATTGATTTGCAATTGGATTATTTTTTAGTACATAATGGGGAGCAGCTTTATCGGAAATATTTTCATAATTGATAAACTTATTATTGCACGATCTTATTCGAATAAGATACCCTTCTGTTTTATAATATAAATCGTCCATTGTAGATGGTAGAAACCAATATTTGCTATTCAATTTTTTGAGGTGGAGACCATTAATACCCTAATTTATTTTATTATATAAATCCTTCACTCTCACTCTTAATTTGTCATAAAATGCTTTTTTTTGTTGCGTCAACTTTGTTTCTAAAGCTAAACAATCGTCAATTAATTCTAATACTTCATCCTTGGTTTTAAGTACAAATAGAGACGGAAAGTTGATGTTTAATTTTTGACTTACTAACATGATTATATTCCATCCAATTATATGCTCTGCTCTTTCAATCCTACCTATCAATGTGTTGTCGGTCTCACTAATAATACCTAAATCGAGCTGAGAAAGCTTGCATTCTAGTCTCTTTAATTTGATAGTCAGTCCAAGTGAGATATTAATAATTTCTATTTCGATTTTTGAATAGTTGGTCATAAACCAAATGTTCACATATTTGGAAATTTTATTCGATACATATTTGTATTGAATAAGAGGAATTTGTATTTTTGTTCTATATTCATTCAAATTTTGAAAAGAATAGCATTTGACTAAAAGAGTCTCGATAGTGAATTCCGACAAATTACTAGTGAACGAGGCGGTGGTCTTATGCCCATGTAGATATTTTTGTACTTTTGTGCAAGCTATAGCTCATGGGCGACTATCGTAATTCCGTTTCACTAGGCCGTCGGAAGCCTGCTATACGGTTGATAGGAGCCCGCTATAGTTCTTATAGGCCTTTATGGGACTCACTTTATAAAATTTAAATTAAGTGAGCAATGAAACAAAAAAAACAAAACACAAAAAATCTTATTAAATCTCCTGAGTAGCTCAGTATGATTCAGCCAGCAATGATCTGGTCACATTAGCTATGGAATTCGAGATGCCCAATTATTTACCTAGTGATACTCATTCAAAAGAATTCTAGCTCTTCTAATTAATCAATTTTATTACAAGCGGCTAACGGCCTAAAAAATAACTGATCTACTCAGACTGGAACAGCTATGCCTAAACTCGCGATTAAAAATCTAAAAGATGAGATCTAATTACACTCACCTAATTCTATTGGATTTGGTGATTTATGAGACGCATCGAACAGGATATAATCCTGTTAAGAATGTTCAAGACTTTTGGCATAATTATCCCTTAAGCACAATTCAAGGCTATATTGTTGCATTTCAACTCTGCACGAGTGATAAGGAAAATTTGAATGGCAATTCACAATTGTCTGAATTTTCTGTTGAACTTCTGCGCACATTGATAGGTTATCTTATGATCCATACGCATCAAATGGATCTGGGTAAGGTATCAATTTCAATTGAGGTCAATAAAGAGGAGATAGCGACTTCCAAAGCTATTTCGGATTTCTTCCGGCGGGTATCACCTTCCAATACCAATTCCTAGTATTATGAAAAAATTAAAATTACAATCCAATAACAGCATATTGCTGCATATTCAGATATTAAAGATCGCGGTACTCGTAATCTTATACCTTCTAGTTTCTATGTTTAGTTTATCAGCTCAGACGCCCCGCAAGGACAGCGGGGCCGATGGGCTATATAATTTGCAAGGCACTGTGGTTTCAGCTACAGATGGAAAGCCTTTGCAGGGCGTATCGGTACGTGCCGAGGCCCAGAAGCAAAGGACATCATCCAACAAGGATGGTAGTTTTACACTTCCGGTCAAACATAGAAACGGGTTAGTAAAATTTACTTATGTGGGTTACAAGCCCCTTGAAGTCGAATACTCCCCAGGAGTATCATTAACGATAAAAATGATACCGCTAGAGAATCAATTGGAAGAGGTGGAGGTAGTCTCCACAGGTTACCAAAAGATTCCCAAGGAGAGGGCGACAGGTAGCTTCGAATTCGTTGATAGTAAACTGCTCAATCGCAAAGTATCTACCGATTTTGTGAGCAGGCTGGAGGATGTGGTGCCCAGCATCTCTTCAATGAAAGTATTTCCTGAAAATAAGGGTGTACTGCTGGGGATCAATGTGCGGGGGATGAGCACGATGAACTCCAATGTATGGCCATTGGTCG
This sequence comes from Sphingobacterium sp. BIGb0165, assembly GCF_024810095.1. NCBI lineage: Bacteria > Pseudomonadati > Bacteroidota > Sphingobacteriia > Sphingobacteriales > Sphingobacteriaceae > Sphingobacterium > Sphingobacterium sp. BIGb0165. The sequence continues at coordinate 7,431 of NZ_JANUEB010000005.1, forward strand.
TTATTGACGGTGTCCCGTATCCCAACAACTATGACATCTTTAACGGAAACTTTATGAATATCAATCCAAATGATATTGAAAATGTCTCCATTTTAAAAGATGCTGCAGCCTCTTCGATCTGGGGAGCACAGTCGGGCAATGGGGTGATCGTGATCACGACAAAGAAAGGGGTATTTAACCAGCCATTCCAGCTTTCTTTTAATACTAGTATGACCATTGGACGGAAGCCCGACCTATATTATTATCCGCAGATGCGCTCTTCGGATTATGTCGATCTAGAGAAATACCTGTATGATCAGGGATACTGGACTTATCGTCTCGATCAGTATAGCATCGCGCAGACGCCTGTGATCCAGTTGCTGAAAAAGAACCGGGATGGTCTAATCAGTCAGCAGCAGCTGGATGCCGAACTGACAAAGTTAAAAGGTATCGATATGCGCGATGATTTCACCAAATACTATTATCGTCCTTCGTTCAATCAGCAGTATAACCTGCAATTGACAGGTGGCAACCAAAAGATAAATACGCTCTTTTCGGTTGGTTGGGATAAAAATAAGAGTAGCCTCATTACTTCTGATTATGAGCGGATGACCTTTCGGAACCGGACTGAATTTAATCCTGTCAAAAATTTAAATCTTTCGCTTGCGCTCACCTATACCGAATCAAAGCGAAAGCAGGCGATGTTGAATTCCTCAGGTTATGAAGGGGTAGGGCGAGGCTTTGGAAATTATCCCTACCTAGATCTTGCCGATGAGCAGGGCAATCCTCTTGTGGTGGATGCGGTACCCTTCAACCCAATTTTTAGGGATACTGTCGGCGGTGGGAAACTGCTCGACTGGAAGTATAGACCATTGGCAGAAATCAATGAGACCGCCGACATCCTCCGTGTCAAAGAAACTTTCTTGACCTTCGGAGCAAATTATAGGCTCAACGACAATTGGAAAGTGAACGGACTGTTGTCTTATCAATATCAGTTTGAACCCAATGATGTCTGGCGGGGGATAGGTAGCTATGAACAGCGCAGCACGCTAAACTACCATGCGACCTATGATCAGGATAATGTGACTTGGGTCGTGCCCTATGGCGATTATATGAATAAAATGGATCGCCAAAACCAGACACTCCAAGGGCGGTTGCAACTGGAATTTGATCAGCAATGGGGGGACAAACACCTTGTTTCGGCAATAGCGGGCTACGAGGTCCGTCAGGTAAAAAGTGATATGAGCATGAAAATTCTCTGGGGGGTAGATCCGAGTACGCTGTCTTTTCAGACCATGCCCTACGGTATACCTATTAAGGCTTTGAATGGAAAGGATGGTACGAAAACATTGGTGGACTTTTCAACCATGGAGGCGACCAATTACCGGTATATCTCGTATTTTGCGAATGCTTCTTATACCTATGACAACCGTTATATATTAAGCTCGAGTGTACGGAAAGATGCTTCAAACTTATTTGGTGTGAAGAGCAATGACCGGGGGCAGCCTTTTTGGTCTGTCGGCGCCGCATGGAATCTGCATAAAGAGTCATTTGTAGATACCGAGCTTATTCAGTTGTTGCGCCTGAAGGCTACGTACGGCTATAATGGTAATGTCAACAATAGCACCTCTGCCTACCCGATTATATACAAAGAAAATGCTCCGCATTATATCACTGGGCTCAACTATGCGACTATGCAGAGTCCGCCCAATCCAAACTTGAGATGGGAGCGGGTAGGAATGGTTAATTTTGGACTGGAATTTGGTCTATTGAACAACAGGATTTCAGGTTCTTTGGAATACTATCGGAAATATCCGAAGGACCTCATCACAGCCACCCAGGTAGATGCCACAACAGGCTTTGGACTTTTGAATGTCAATGGTGCGGATCTGCTCGGAAAAGGGATGGATATCAATCTGGTGACCGAAAATATTCGGTCGAAATCATTTTCATGGCGGACAAACCTTGTTTTTTCTTACAACCGCACCCGGGTGAAAAAGTCGTATATCGACAATGCACGTGGAGTGGACTATGTTACTGGCCCCTATGGGATGTCAGTCACGCCTATTGAAGGCGCTGACCTGTATAACCTGTTGACCTACAAATGGGCGGGTCTGAATCCCGAGACGGGGGCTGCGAGGGGTTATATAAATGGTGTAATATCAGAGGACTATAGCAATATTGTCTACAACACAACGGTGGATGCCTTGGAAAATCATGGTTCACTCAGACCGGTTTCTTTCGGGTCCGTGCGCAATACCTTCGCTTATAATAATCTGGAGCTGTCATTTAATGTCGCCTTTCAGCTCGGACATGTGTTTCAACGAACCAGCTTTCAGAATGAATCGTTTATTCTGGATGGAATGGGCCACAGCGACTATGCGCAGCGCTGGCAAAAGCCAGGTGATGAAGCTGCGACAGACGTGCCGGCATTCCGTTATCCAATAGCCATGAGCGAAAGCCGTTTTTATGCAAACTCTTCGGCATTAGTTAGCAAAGCGGATTTTATAAAACTACGTGATATCCAATTGTCTTATCAGTTTCGCAAACTTGGCCGTACGCCGATAAAAAACCTGCGTATATACGGCTACTTGCAAAATATTGGTATGCTCTGGAAAGCCAATAAATGGGGAATAGACCCCGAATATGGCCGTTATACACCCGAGCGATTATCCCTTGCATTGGGAGCTAGTTTTAACCTTTAATGATAAATAGATGAAACTAATAAAGCTAATTTTTCCACTTATCCTACTATTAAGTGGTTGTTCAAAATATTTGGACCTCAAACCCGACAACAGGATGGCTGTACCGCAGACACTCGCTGACTGCGAATTGCTACTGAATGATTACAGCACCATGAATACCGGATTTTCCTCGCTCGGGGAGAGTGGTACGGACGATTTTTTTATAGAATCGGGAAACTACGAAGCGCTTACAGATATGGATGAAAAGAATGCTTATATCTGGTCAAACGAGCCTGTTTCAAGTGACTTCCAATGGCAGAGCACCTATAAGGTGGTCTTTGTGAGCAATCAGATCTTAGCCGTACTGAACGATCTGCCACAAAAAACGGGCAATGATAATAAAAAGGTATTGGGAGCAGCACATTTTTACAGGGCTTTCGCTTTTCACCAGATCGCCGAAGTTTTTTGCTTGCCCTATGAAGAGTCAAAAGCTTCATCTACTCCGGGTATTCCTATACGCACTATGCCATCGCTGGAAGGTAGATCGCTGCGGTCGGATCTAAGGACTTCTTATGAGCAGATTATAGCCGATTATAAGATAGCAGCTGCAAATCTACCTGTGGCCGAAAATAAAAAAGGTAGACCTGCAAGGGCAGCGGCTTATGCTGCTCTAGCGAGGGTATATCTGGGGATGCAACGGTACGAAGAGGCTTATAAATATGCTGATTCGTGTTTGCGGCTCCAAGCTCGACTGATCGATTTCAATACTTTGAATACCAGTGATGAATTTCCGATCCAGCGGTTCAATACCGAAGTGCTCTTTCCGGCCACGACAGGCTACTCTGATCTGATGCAGTATTATTATGCACGCGTGAGCCCTGAGCTATATGAAAGCTATGCCGATGCTGATCTTCGAAAGGTACTCTTTTTTGAGCCAAGCTATTCTGATGAGAGCACCTACGGCATCACTGCATCGTATGATAACTATCCCACTGGAATATTTATAGGGCTGACCACAAGCGAGGCCTATCTGATCCGGGCAGAAGCTGCTGCACGCTTGGGGCGAAATACTGTTGCGCTGGTTGATCTGAATACATTATTGAAAAACAGGATGGAAACGGCTGCCTTTCAGCCGGTCACGGAGGACGATCCACTCGCACTGTTAAAGCTTATACTGCTGGAACGCCGGAAGGAGCTGGTCTCAAGAGGGCGGCGATGGGCGGATCTCAAACGGCTCAATCAGGATAGCCGATTTGCAAAGGAACTGACACGCAGCGTGAATGGTAAGACTTTTACCTTGAAGCCGGGTAGTTTAAACTATGCAGTCCTCATCCCACAGAAGGTCATTGACCTGACCGGAATGGAACAGAATAGACGCTAATAAATAAGTAATTAACTAAAGACATCAAAAAAAAATATCATGAACAAACTAAGAATATACACTGCTATTGTAACGGGGGTAATCTTATTCCTCTTGATAGCCTTTCAGGCAAATGGGCAAATCAAGGCATTGAAGGTGGGGGATAGGCTTCCCGCTGCAATGGAGCATCGCCTCTTAAACTATAAAAGTGCAAAGGTAAATCTTGACGAACTACAGGATAAGGTTGTTATCCTTGACTTTTTTGATACATTCTGCAGTAATTGCATTGAGGCTATGCCAAAGCTTCAAAAATTGCAGAATGAACTCGGGGATAAACTGCAGATCATTGTTGTCACCTGGCAAGATAGTGCTACGATAACTAAATTTTTTCGTACAAACCAATATTTGAAGGAGAAAAATATCAAGCTTCCTATTATTGTATCAGATACAACACTGAAGAAGTTGTTTATCCATCAGGGCTTACCTCATGTTGCCTGGTTATTTAAAAATAGGGTAGCAGCAATCACATTTTCAGAATTCTCGAAGGCTGAGCACGTGGAGCGTCTCTATCAGGATGGGAAAATCCAGCTGCCACTGAAAAATGACTTTGAAAACAATGAGCCAGAAGCCCCCGTCGTAGGGGATTCCGCTCATTCAGATCGGGGTGGTTCCGTACTGACGGGCTATAGAGACGGGGCGACGGAGCATGGCTTCCTTATCTATCGGGATACAATGGGGTATGGGACGTATGGAACATTAAAGAATATGCCCATACTGGCTGCTTATGTCTCCATGTGGACAAAGGTCAAAAAACCTAAATTTTTGTTGAACAAGGAACGTATTGTATGGGAGGTGGCGGACTCCAACAAATACAATTATCTTTCAGATAAGCTGTCGTATCGGGAATGGTTATTGGACTATGGTATATGTTATGAACGCAAAATCATGCGTAATGTGGATGATTTGGAATTTGCGAAAAGCGCACTGGAGGATATGAATCAATTACTGGGACTGGCCGTGTATTGGGATGAAAGAATAAACGACTGTCTGGAGCTAAAAAAACTGCCTGCTAACAAAATAAATCGAAAAACTGTGATGCAAAAAACGGGCGGTGGAGATACAATGATGATAGAGGGAACTGATGTGCTGACTTTTGCAGTGGATATGACAAAAAAATATCCGCCCTGCATTGATCTTGCAAAAACTGATATCAAAATGGAGATCGGCGAATTTAAAACGATGGAAGAGCTAAACCTGCAGTTAGCAAAATATGGGCTAGTCATAAGTAAAGGCAGGCGTGCGATTGAAGTGCTTGTTATCAAGGAGAAATAAATAATAGAAGGGGGATAGCATCCCGCTATCCCCCTTATCGGTTCTCTTTTGTACACTACGCTTTCAACTGCACGTTGGCTGATGAAGTCCGCGAATGCAAAGCAATAATCATTTCGTCCTTTAACGCTGGCGTTAAATTGGGCTTATTGCTCGCATTGGCAGTTGTCTGAACAGCACAAATTTGATTTGTGCCAGAACAAGACGGACTTCCCACCGCTGTATAGTCGTTAGGTTGCGTAGGATTACCGCCTGAGTTTAATGAAAACCAAGCCATATTGACCTCCGTTCTTTAACGATTAAAAAATATCATAATTTACTCCAAATTGGTCACGCCCCATTACTGGAACGGCTGTGTGCCTCTGGTCCTTGATTCAGCAAACAGCAATAAAACTTCCCAGTACCCCTGCGGGAAATACCGCAAATTTATTCCGAAACCATTTTCTGTTTTTCCCCATTTCTTAGATCTTTTAATTTTTCTTCTTTCGTTAATTCAAAGATATTGCAGGATTTTTGGCAAAACACCGCCACCTGGTGGCGGTATTTTATCTGCGACGCACATATAAACGTTTGGCCCGTTGTATAGACCGCTCGGATATTAGCAGCAAGCGTGATTGCTCAGATTGGCTGAGCGTGTTATAAAGGGAAGGAAGATGATCCCCAAAATAAAAATATCGACTCGTAATATTGGGTAGGGTACTGATCACCCGGAGATGGTCAAGCTGGTATTTTTTCTTATTGACCAGGAGATCAATCAACGTGTCGATGGCTTTTTCCTGATTGCGATAGGGGCCTATAGCTTTATAAGGAATCTTGAGGACTAATCCCGATTTTAAACAGACAATATCTCCCAATGCTGGACTTCTGCTAAAAAAATGCATCGTCGTAAAGAATCCCATATGAGGTAAGGCCACCGTCATGATGAGTCGTTCGTCCCGATCGGGACAATAACGCTCTTTTGCCAATATACCTACCAATACAATGTAGAGTGTGGATTGCATATGTGGTGTCTCCGATAGGATCTGACCTCTTGTCATCGGTATAATCTCCCCATTTTTCAATAGCCAGCGCTTATGGAAGTCTTCGAGCTCCGGATGCAATTTTGCCCAATAGGTATAAAATGTCAGGAGTGCTTCTTTTTCAGAATAGTATGTTCCCATTTAGTCAACTCGTTGTTATAATATGGCAATGGTAGGCTCAATAATAGGCCGTTTGCGCATAAGGTTTATATATGTTCTCGATATTCATCAGGAAATGAATTTCGAATAAAGTAAATTTAGGCTCTTAGATGGTTATTCTGAAGGTAATTGTTGTGCTAGGAAGTTTTTATTTGGGTAAATATTTTACCTATGATGGGCTTGTTTAAAATAATATATTTACAGCCAATTATTTGACCGATTATGATTGAAACAACAAGTAAACCCAGGTGGTATGATTATCTTATCTGCATTGTTGCCGGTATTTTTGTGATGGCTATCTGTAATTTTGTAGCCTATATCCCCGCGCTCCGGTCTTTACCCGAGCACCTTTATGATAAAATGATTGTCGATCGGATAAGCTGGTCTCTATTATCGGCGACTTTTTTCTATGGAATTTGGTTCTATTTCGTTGTTATAATCCTACAATCAAATTTTAAATATAAACCTCCTCGTGATGTGACCTTATGGGCTGTTGTACCTTACACGTTAGCCAGCTTATTTGTTGGAAATGCCATCTTTAATGAGAGACGGAGCGGGAGTGCACTGGCGGAAGCTTTAGATGAAGTGTATATTTCTAGGGTCGACCCAGAAATCATGGATTTTTATCGACAGGCTGATTTAAAATATTACTTATCCGCAATACTAATTGGCTATTTTGTATTGATCTTCTTCAAAGGATATCGAAAACGAATGCTGGCAATTTTGAGTGCCAAGTCTAAAAATCCAACTAATAAAAAAAGGTCAAAAGATGTTGAAGACAAGAAGTTAATAGATGAAGCACAAAAGCTTGCCAATACATTTGCTGATACAGACAAAATTAAATCTACTGATCCAGATAGCGAGGCCTTAGATGTGGATTTTTTCGCGTTTATATATGGGGAAGGTTTTGATTATGTCATCATTAACGAAGGTCATGTCGTCCCTTTTTTTAATAAGGACGATGAACCGCTTGACACCATCTTTGAAGGAATTTTTGTACAGATTAATAGGACGCTTTATATTCGTGCTGACCATATTATGTTATTTGACCTAGAAAAGCTCTATATTATTATATCCCCAAAGCTTGAAGAGCTGTTTGAGAAGATCACCAAAAAAAGCGTTCAAAATAAACTTTATTCTTACCGCTGTCTGCATAAGCCGAAAAGCTATTACCAGATAGAGCCTAGGTTGGTGGAAAAAATAAAAAGTAGATTCAAAATGGATTAACAAAAGATCAATATTTTACTTTTAGCTGCCTGTTGGTAAAAATTTTACCGTTAGATAAATCGTTTGGTAAAATAGTTGTATCATATAAAGTTTTATTTTTAATCAATTAAGGTTTGTGTTATATTTAAAGTTTATTATTTTAAATAATTAACTTTAGCGTTATCCAGTTTATGCAGCCTGATATTGATATACAACTTATCCTGTTTCAGATTATCGAAGAAAAAATAAAAGACCCTGATCGAACGACATCGGAAATGATGGAATTGCTTTGCATTGAAAAGCGTTCGCTGCGCAATCGACAAAGGGGTACGACGTATTTGACTGGTCCCGAATTTTATAGGCTTGCTCGCCATTTCGATGTCCGTATGTACGATATCGAACGACAATTGCAACAGCAGGCAGCAGCAGAAGCCAGACCTGAAAAATCATCGGGTTTTGCACCACAGACTGTATTGTCAATCGACTCCAGCTATATACCACTGTTGCGCCTCGAATTTACGGACCTTCTGCAATATATCGAGGCCCTCTGCGAGGAAATGGAAACCTTGGCCAGCAGGGACAGTCCCTGGATAAAAATGGTATGTTCCGAGGTGCCACTGTTTCATCTGGTGGGCTTTGAGCAACTGGCTTTTTTTAAGATCTTTATGTACTATCATCATATTGTGGATGAAAGAATCACCTTTGAAGAGTTTCTGAGAAAAGTAAAGCACTTTGACTTGTCATTACGCTTTCGTACCATATTTGAAAGCTATGCTGCTATTGGCAGTGAAGAAATATGGGATAGACATACTTTTGAAAAACTGCTCCGGCTCATTGATGAGTGTTATGTATATGGTAAGTTTGAACAGCAAGAGACTGTTGAAGGGTTGCTGACTGAGGTCGATGAGCTCGTGAAATACCTCAATCCCATCATTCTGGAAGGTAAAAAAATAAAGGGAGCATGGATCGAACTCTATGATTTTGAATCGGTCATGCGCGAGGGGATTACATTAATGGGAGTGGGAAATAAGCCTAAAAAGGCATTTTTTACCTTATTTATGCTACAAAATGTCAGTACCACCCATCCAGAAATCCTGTCCTTTCTGGAGCGGGTATTTCATGCAATTTTAAGACGGTCCAATCTGATGGTCAAAAGCTCAAGTCGGCTTAAAAGTAAATTTCTCAATTTACTTTCTGAACAGGCTATGCAATACCGAAATAAAATTCTTAAAAGTCATGAATAATGGGATGGGGTAAGTGGTGTAGGTATGAAAATCTTCAATTATTATAAACCCGATCAATTGGTTTTCCGACTGTGAAAGGGGAGGGCGATTGATCCTAAATTCCAGTCTATGAATAAATATTTACATTGTGAGGGCTGTTTTGACATTTCTGCTAAGCCAAAAGAATGTCGCCAGCCCTGTTTGCACGACGCATTCAGGTATCTTGTTGACAAGATCACCGATTCTTCCGAGCAGATCAAAGCGTTGATTCTCCGAAAACTGCCCGATCCTCCGCTGGAACTGGTGCATAGCAAAGAAGTATGCCGCTACGTAGGCATTGTTTCAAAAACACTCTACCGCTGTGAAAAACAGGGCTTGATACTTCCATTCAAAAAAGACCATACCGGCAAGTATTTTTTACATACGGATATGGTAGCCTTCAAAAAGAAATACCACCACCTCGCGGATTAATTTTCCCAAAATCCGAACACTTTTCTTCTTTCGTTTGATTTCGTTTTTTTTAGATAGCAAAGCTTTCTCCTTTCAATTTCCCGTCCCTTATTCAAGGCTTCTTCGCTACTGCTTCATACCATATTCGCATTCACTGCTATATTCCGCTACATATCCTCCACTAATTCCCTACCAAAAGAGTAGGAAAACAGTAGATAATAAGTAGAGAAACAGTTAATAAATGCCGAATCAGGTACGGATAGGGCACGACGCAGGATTGAAGCAATATCGCGGCAATAGCGGATTGGCCTGGTTACAGAGACCTTTTTGGCAGGGACAGCGAACGGACAATTGTATGCCCTGTAAATCCTAGGAAAACTAGGGCTAGGACAGCGACCGGACTATCCGATTTTCTGCCTTGAAATTGCCAATTATCGATTTTATGTTTGTTGCTGTAAAGCATGATATACCGGTAAAAATCAAGTTTTTACATGTTTTAAACTTTTAAAAAATAATAACATGGGAACAATTAGAAAAGGTGCAAATGGTGGATTCAGCGGTAAGGCTGGGTCAGTAATAGGGGCGAGCTGGAAAAGCATTGATTACATCCGTGGGCTTTCAAAAAAGAGCAACAAGCCTGCGACTGAGGAGCAACTGATTCAGCAGGCTCGGTTCTACACCATTGCCAAATTTATAATGCCTATCGCGCCCTTTGTGCAGGTAGGCTTTTCGCAGATCAATGCGAATACGATGACGCCAACAAATGCGGCGCTGCAGGCCAATATCAAGACTGCTGTGGTGGGTACATACCCCAACTTTGTGCTTGACTATGCTAAGGTACAAATTTCCCAGGGGAGTTTGCAACCCGGGGGTACAGTAAAGGCAGAGGTAGCCGCCGGAATGTTGATGATCAGCTGGACAAATAAGGCGATAGCCATTCAAAACGGGCAATTGGACGACCTTGTCTACATCTTACTATACCATCCGGAGCTGGACGAATTCCTGACAGCTCCCGAACCTCCAACTCGGGGCTTGGGGACGGTGGATATCGAGCTGCCCGAACACTTCCTCGGAAGTAAAGGGCAGCTATGGCTCTTCTTTGCGGATCGCAAGAACAAGCGAATCAGTCGGACAAACTATCTAGGTGAACTAGACCTGGTCTAGTGAGTTAACGAGATGGCCGGTGCATGGTGCCGGTCATCTTATAGTTATTGTTTACCCTCGCATAGATGTGGGAGTTAATATTAAATAAAATGAAAATACTAGCGAAACAAAAAGAAAGTAAAGCTTTTGTGGTTAATGGAACTGAAACAGTTCGGATGAAATTCACCAAAGCAAGAAAGTTCCTGAATCCGGTGAATTATATCGTGCAGATGGGCTATAAATCACGTAAAAATAGAAAGACGCCTATCGGTCGGGCGATGTCCGCAATATTACAGAGTGCCATGATCGGTACTTATCCCAATATTGAGGTAGACCCTGCCAAAGCAAAACTGAGCGCAGGCATGAAGTCCGCGTTGAAAGTATATTCATTAGAGCGAAAAGGAGCAGATATCGCGCTCAGCTGGAATCCGGTAACGGATAAAGTGAAACGCAATGAATGGGATGATGGGATCATCCTATGTGCTTACGCTATCGCGCATGAACTGGCGGCGATCAATGAAGAAGCAGCCCTGAGGTATGATGGCAAGTTGCAGCTGCGGCTGCCAGAAGGAATGGAAGAGCTGCCCGTACATCTGTACTTGATTGTACATGATAGAGACAAAGCTAATTTTTCTGATAGCCAATACTTAGGGCTATTTGCTTAGGTACTATACATTGGATTATTAAATAATTTATTACAAATGAAAACATTACAAAACGAAATGGTCACTGGTATCGAGGATATCTATTGGCCTTTAACAAGTAGGCAGCTGCTCGGAATAGTGCTGGCCAGTCTGCTCGTATTTTTTATTTCAGCAGGTCTTTTGCTTCAGGCAATAGATCCCACAGCTGGCGTACTGGATATCGGTATTCTCTCCGTGCTGTTATTTGGTATTCTAGCAGGATTGCTCGCAATTTACTGCTGTTACTGGTTGCAAGAGATTCTTTGGCAGCCTTTTAAATTCTTTAGGCAAGACCTTAGTTATCACTTTAATCAATTGACATCATGGCAACAATGTATTCTTTATTTTTCGGTGTTCTTTTTGTCGCTGTTCTCTTTCTTGGCGGTATTGGCTATCGTGCTGTAGAGCGAGAAATAGCAGAAGTTCAGCCCAGGTCTATGGCTATGGGGGCCAGACCTGGACATCGGGATCGCATGGTCGCTCTTCGCAAACGTATTGTGGATATCGCCGTAGGAGAGATCGGTGTTCACGAAGCGACAGGCAGCAATGATGGTGCTAGGGTGGAAGAATATATGGCCTATATAGGCCTTGGGAAAGGGCACGCCTGGTGTGCGGCTTTTGTCTCCTGGTGTTATGGTCAGGCGGGACTAGCGGTTCCACGCAATGCCTGGAGTCCCGCGCTCTTTCCGGTGGCCCGGCGCTATACCAGTCAGCAGATCCGGGCGGGGAGCATCCGGCCGGCGGATCTATTTGCCATCTATAACCAAAGGCTGGGACGGATCAACCATGTGGGGATCGTCCAGAGAATCAAAGGGAACTGGCTGCTGACGATTGAAGGAAACGTAGCGGATCGGGTACTGTCCAAGCGGCGGCCGCTGGCTACGGTCTATGCATTTTCAAATTGGCTGGACTGAGGGGAGGTGGTTTATGGAAATAAAAAGAACTCGTATTTTGTCTATACTCATTGGCGTGTTTACGCTAGCTTCCTGCAAAATATATGAAAACAAAAAGCGCGATAAACGAGAAGAATTTGAAATGGACTGGCAGCATAGCGAACAGCGTCAGCGGCTGTATACCTTCCGGCAGGATACGCTTTCCCGCCTGTGGTATTTTTGGACGGACAGTGCTTTTCGCTTCCATGCGGATAGCGGACTGTTCGCAAAGGCGGGGAACTTAATAACACAAGAATCGGGGAGAAGTAGGAGCAAACATATGCAAGACATGACTGAAAAAAACGAACAGGGAAAACAAAAAGGTAACAAGCAGGAACGCAGTATCAACAAGATGCTATCTGCTACGTATTTTTGGTTTGTTGGCTTTGCCCTGGTTCTGCTTCTGCTTTGGAGATGGACCAGATCTCGTCTGTAGGTATTGCGAAAGTTTGGAAGGAGACAGCTTCAATAGTTGTCTCCTTTTTTAGTATCAATAATTCATAATGGCTTTCTGCTATTACCTATTTTACCTCCATAACATGAATATCTCGCCCGATCACTTTAAAATCAACGTTTTGCACACTCGCTTGTAGGTATTTCAATACAGTCTGTATCGCTGCGGTCTGCTCGATATCGATCGTAAATCGAAGTTCCTTTAATGCTGGATCATCAAATATAAAATGATAATCGTACAGCCTTTTCAACCTCTCGGCAATCTCTTCCAGTTTCATGTCATCAAAATAGAGCACATGATCCTTCCAGGCCACCCAATCACGGATAGGATCATCGGATAGATAGAGCTTATCGGAATCAGTGTTATATTTCCCTACATTACCGGGCATTAACTGTTGCAATTGACCATTTACCTTTAGCTCCACTTTCCCCCGCACTAATGCTGTCACCACGGCGCCACCAAATGTATTCACCCCAAAGGCCGTTCCCAACACTGTGATCCCTACCTTCCCGCAATGGACCACAAAAGGTTTTTTGGGATCATGCGCCACGTCAAAATAGGCTTCACCTTCCACATATACCTCCCTTTTATCCGCAGAGAAAGGAATAGGATAGCTGAATGAAGTCCCCGAATTTACCCAGACTGTTGTCCCATCTGCCAGTTCTACTTTCGTCTGAAGGCCGTAGGGTACATCGAGCCGGTTTAAGGCAAGTTTGGCTGTCGATCTTTGGGTAGATTTTTGTCCCAGGTAGCTTATCTCGCCGTTGTTGATCAAGACTGTGTTTCCATTTTCATCCAGTTGCCGATGCTGTGCATCGATCGCGATTTTCTCGCCATCAGCTCTCTGCAATGTGATTTTTTTGGACGGATTGCCAGCCCATACCGATTGCTTTGCGGTATCCACAGATGTCGTATTCCGGTTTAGCATCCATATACCTGCTCCCAGGCAAATAAGCAGCACCGCAGCATAGGGCAAAAATTGCAAAAGCCTGTGCCGTTTTTTTCGCCGGGAAAATTCAAGTTTTCCCTCCTGTACAGGAAATTGCTCATTAGCTTGTTTTTTCCTCAATTTAAAGCGGACCTCTTCGGAGAATAAAAGCATATCCACTTCCTCCTTGGATAACTCATCCATATTTTGATGCTCCTTGGCGTTAAGCTGTTCCAACAGCTTGTCCCAATCAATATGATCATCTTTCATATCTTCTCTATTTAGATTAACAACCAACCAATAACAACCAGCAACCACTTACATTCTGATCGAAGAAAAACATAGGCCAGTTTAATATGTGTTTTCACAGTATTCACTGAAATATCCAGGTTCTTAGCGATCTGAACATAAGTTAACCCCTCCCTTTGGCTTAATAAAAAGATCTCTTTCCGTTTGTCGGGCATTTGTGCAATGGTATCCCATAGCATCTTTTCGCGTTTATCTTCAATGGCATGCCGTTCTTTTTCTGAATCCAAGGGTATCTTTACGGCTTCAGTAAAGATATATTCACTATCGTAGTTTACCTTTGTCAAGCGTTTCAAATAATTTAATGATGAATTGCGCACCGAACGATAGGCATAGGATTTCAAATTTCCATGAATTTTCAAACGGGATTTTTTTTCCCAACAATATAAAAAGAAATTCTGCACAATATCCTTGGCCGCCTCGACGTCGTCAACAACATTCATGGCAATCTGGCAAAGAAAAGAATAATGTTCATCAAAAAACTTGTTCAATAGCTGCTCCGAAAGAATTATAGGTATTTCGGAAGCATGCTGATTCTCCTTCTCTTCTAAAGAATTATACATAATTTCCATAGGTTTAACCATACCAATATACGAAGTATTCATAGAAATAAAATTAAAATCAGAATGATCTATTATATCTTTTGTCCCCTTTCTACTTAATTACTGTTTAAGTTTCCATCATCTCCAGGATACGTTCATTCCGGATGATCATCATGCCCTGCCGATCCTCGGTAATACCCTCCTCCAAACGGTAAGTATAACGTGGGATATTATTTTCCAGCACCGTTGGCATATAACGGAATTGTATATTTCCTACCGACCGGAGTGCTTCCCCCACTTCGATAATATGTGTGGAAACGACAAACAGGCAAGCCTCGTACTCGGCAAACTCGCTTGTTACGGCCAGCGTACCATCATAGGCATCCTTCACATTTGTTCCCTTAAAGAGTTCATCAAAGATCAAGAGTAGTCGGGCACCGCTTGCAGCCGCTAGAGCTGCCTCTTTAACACGCATTACCTCGGCGTAAAAATGGCTATAACCAAGTCCGATATTGTCGGCCACGTTGATCGACGAATACAACCCCTCGCGCACCGAAAATTCAAGGCTGTCCGCAGCCACCGGAAATCCCATGTGCGCCAGATAAATTCCTATTCCCAGTGATTTCATCCAGGTAGATTTGCCGGCCATATTCGCTCCGGTAAGAAACAGGACGTTGCTCGCCTCATGCAGGGACAGATCGTTTCCTATTGCGCCGGGGATACAGGGATGTTTCAGATTTTCGCAACGCAAGCGATTTTCCGTTTCCGGCAGTGCTTTGGCATAGGTGAAATTATTGGCTTCCGCAGTTTTTGCTACAGACTGGTAGACATCCACTTCATACACAAAGAGCAGCAGTGACTCCAAACTTGTCAATAGCTTTCCTTTGAGCAGGTGCTCGTAAAAGGCCAATACGCTCAGGGGTAAGGCCTGATAAATATCCATCTGCGACAGTTTGGCCAGATAGGGGTGGGCCAATAGCGCCTCGACCGCTTGGATTCTTTCTTTAAATGGACCGATAGCTCCTTTCAGCCCAAGCATTATTGCTTTTACGGTATTCAGCAGCTGAATGACAGCCTGTAGTCCCTGCACATTCTTTTTATAGCGATCGTCACGAGCCAGGCTGGCCAGTAATTTGTGCAATACAGCGGCCCCATAGACCAATGTTTTGCTACCAAAGGAACTGGTGTCGAGATACTCCTGTACGGTTGCCACCGATTGGCGGTCTAGGTCAAATGTAACATCCTGCTGCTGAAAAAACTGGAATACAGCACTCCGGTCATTGATCGACTGCATATCGGTCAGGGGATTATGAAACATCTCATCCAGCAGTTGTTCACCGCCCCTTGTCTGTACCTGATTAAATAAATTGTAGATGGTACCCGATCTAAATTTTCCCAACAGATTAAGTTCGTCGAGGGTTTGTTTATCTATTTTAAATTTATTCATCGTTCTCGTTATAGCGTTTTTTCCAATTTGGGTGTTCCCAATTTCTTCTTTCCGTTTTTTAGGATATCCAGGATACCTTCATTTTGAATAATGAGCATCCCATGCCGATCGTTTGTGACGCCCGGCTCCAAGGTATAGGTATAGACTGGCTTAGTCCCCTCCATCTGTGTGGGCAGGTACCAAAAATTGACACCATCCACCTGGCTCAATTGCTCGGCTGCCTCCACAATATGTGACGAAATAATAAACCGGCTTGTATCTTTTCGGGCAAATGCAGTGGCAACTTCTACCGTCGCTTCATGTGCATCTTTTACATTGGTGCCGCGAAACAGCTCGTCAAAAATGACGAATAGCGATCTGCCTTTGCCCAGTTCGGCTGCTATTTTCTTGACCCGCAGCACCTCTGCGTAAAAATGACTTGCACCGATACCCAAGTTATCCGGCAAGTTGATGGTGGTATATAATCCGTCCATGACCGAAATATCAATGGCTTTAGCCGCAATTGGAAAACCCATATGTGCGAGGTATACTGCCGTTCCAATGGATCTTAGAAAAGTACTTTTGCCAGCCATATTTGCACCGGTTAATAAGGCGAGGCTCATCGTACCCGCCATGGTCACATCGTTGGCTACGGGCTGCTTCAGCTCAGGATGGTAAAGCCCGTCAATTGTCAGTATACGGGTTCCCTTGGCATGTACGCTGGGGAACGTAAAATTGCGTTCCCTGGCGATGCCTGCAATCGCCAGATATACGTCAAGTAAATAGACCTGATTCAGCAAAGATTCGATCTTCGCATATATTTTGGTTCGGAAAAGCAGATCGTACGCCGCTATCGCTGAGAAAGCTACTTTCCCATCTCGGTGTTGTTTAAATACCGGCTCAAACACAGCTTCATTCAGGATAGCATAGATCGCGCTACGCTGTGTAGCATACATTGTTGCGTTGACCATCGTTTCGTTCTCCATAAAATCTCGCAGCCCATTCAAAAACTGGATAATGGCCGACACACCATTCTGGATGTCGCGCTCCCCCAATCCCTGGCTGCTGGCCCCTGTGGAAACCGTACGGTTGCGAATATATTTTTCCGCCAGATCAAACATCGCCGGATCAAAAGGAAAGGCGACCTGCTGTTGGGAAAAATAGGTGAAAATGGCCACGCGGTCCGTTATTGTTTTTTGATCCGCTGAGGGCTGCCGAAATAAATCACGCAGGAGGTTTTCACCACCACGTGTACGTGTTTTATTATAGATTTCGAAAATTCCTGACTGGTCCCTTTTTCCAAAGATCCGTAGATCTTCGAGGGTCTGTACATCTGTTTCTAGTAGCATAATCTCCGTTTATTTACGTTTACGTCTAATTAATATTACAACACCCGTGAGCAAGAGCAGTGCTGGCATAAGATATAACGACACGGCACGGATGGTCTGCGCTGTCGTGTTCGATATGGTGAAGAATATATCTATGGGCTCGGGTGGAACTACATATACCGGTAGGCGGTTATTGTCCAGCCAGCTGAACATGGCCACTGAAAACATGCCAGCGCCTTGCCTTAATTTGGATAGAAAATCTCCGTCTCCGGCGACAAGGATACGTTGCTCGGAATCACCTTTTTTGCGCGACAAACCAAGCATGGCCGTGTAACTTGCCTTTTGTGTATCACCACGGGACGGCGTAAATACAGGGGGCACCGAGTCAACAATCAGCTTATCTATTGTATTGTACGCTTTGCGCTGAGGGTCTGTTGTCAAAATCTGCAGTGGCTTGAAGTCTGTTTTCCCTGTCACGGACACCGCCACCATGCCCGGCATTGCAATGGAGCCTTGTGCTACTGGTTTTCCTATCCGCAGTCGGTCCCGCTCGATCCGATATTGGTCGCTCAGGCTAAATCCTTCTTTTGTAATCATCGGGCGTACCATATCGGGGGTTTCATTTTTCGTCACTTCAACAAGTGTTCCCGGACTAAACTGGACACCCAGATCATTAAGTAACGGATTCAATAAATCCTGTTTTCCCGGCTCGCCGACAAACATTGCTGGCCCACCGTTATTGACATACTTACGTATTTTATCCTGCTTTAATGTGCTCAAGCTTGTTTTTGGGTCTGCAACAACCAATGCCGCGATACCCTTTGGAATATCCTGATGATCCAGGTCGATGGTGTCACTGTCAAAACCCATATTGATCAAGGCCTGTCGATTGCCGATATCCCGTGAAAGGTAGTTGTACTCCCGCTCGCCGGTCTTATAGATACTGCGTTCAAGATTGCCGCTGGTAAAAAGTACCTTAGGAAGATCTTCTTGCAGCAAGCGCTTGAAAGCCGCAGCCGTATTCATCTGATCCGGCCAAAACATACCATCATCGTAGGTCCGCAGGAAGGTCTCCTTATCTTTGTATTCCAGATGCATGACAACGCGTTTATTTTCAGCTGTCAGGTCGATGCGTTTGCGGATCTCCGCGGGCGAAATAAACCGGTCCGGATTGACACGGATTATTTTCCCGACGATTTCGGCGATCTGTTTGAGCGATTTGTTAGGGTACTGTTTATACAGGCTGCTATCACCGGGCATCACATCGTAGTAATAGACATAGTCAAATTGGATATCGGGTTTAAACCGGACATAGCCTTCCCAGAGATTCATCTCATAACTTTTCCGCTGATCCGGTGTTCCACCTCTTCCGATACTATTGTCCAGCAAATTGACATATAAGGTGACCTTTAAGGGTGAGCCTTTATCAAATTTATGGAGGATATCCTGTACCTTGGGGTGAATGGTATTGACATCATTTCTTGTCACATCCCAATAAGCGATGCAAGCAGGCCTTGATGAAATATAACCCACGGTAAGAACGATCACAACGACGATTGCATATTGCGACAAGGCTTTTGCCCAGGGCCTGGATGTCGTAGCACCTTTCACCTTAAAATAGGTAAACGACACAAACATGGTGATGATCGACAGGAAGTAAATGATATCGCTGGTGGTAATGAGTCCTTTCAGCATGCGCTCCGTGCGGCCACCTATCGATAGGAAATAGGTCAGTTCACGAACAAAATCATATTCCTGCCAGAGCTGTCCTACTGCAGATAAAGCAAAGATAAGCAGGAATGTAGCCACGCCCGATACAATCTGATACGTACTGAGGCAGCTCATAAAGATCCCTATTGCCGCATAGGTGCAGATCAATAGAAAAAGGGCCAATAGCGCAGAGAGCACAATGCCGCCATCCACATGCATGATAGTGAATAAGCTGATGACCAAAAAAATGCTCAGGATCCCCAACAGGCAAACACAATAAAATACAATGGCCAGGTATTTACCAAGCACGATATGTATGGGTTTGACAGGGGAGGAATAAAGTAGCTTGATCGTTCCGTTATTTAACTCACGGCTGATAAGCCCCATGGTCAATAGGGGCAAAAAGAAGTACAAGTTGCTTATAACGACCGAAAAAAGGGAACCTTTAATCAAAATTATATTCGTCAGGGAAGCCCAAAGAAATCCTTCAAAGGCAGGATTATTCTGCAGGCTAACTTCCTGAATATTGACCATCTGGACCAGGCTATCCGTAAAGGTCAAAGCACAAAGTACCCAAAAAGCGATTCCTAAGAACCAGGCGACGGGCGAGTAAAAAAGATTACGGATTTCATTTTGCGCAATCTTGCATATAAGTTTCATATGTAAATATTTTTTTAAAGGCCATATAGAATACCCCGCTTATTTCACGCCGTGGCTGTGCTTTTCGGACAAGGGTTATTTCAATTGATAGGCGATTACTGTACATTAAATTTTCACTATTAATTTGCCTGGCTCGAGAGCTGCTTAAACACATCTTCCAGTACCCCTTTTTCCATGCTGATCTCCCTCAGCCGCCAGCCCTGTTCCACACTGGCCGCAACGAGGCGTTCGGCGATATCCTCGCCCTGTTCAAAGAAAATACGGACCTGTTTTTCGCTCAGGAAGTCTATTTTGGTGACCCCATCAACAGCTTGTAGTGCGCCGGATACCGGCGGGTTCTCCAAGTGGATCAAAAGGCTCTGCGGCTGCAGGTAATTATTAAAGGCATCCATGGTATCCGAAAAGATAACCCGCCCGCCTTCAATCATGATAACATCCCGGCACAGGGCATGGATCTCGCTCATCACGTGCGAGGAAAGCAATACCGTGCGGTCTTGTGCAATTTCACGGATCAACTTACGTACTTCGATCAGTTGATTGGGATCCAGCCCATTTGTTGGCTCATCCATCACGACCAAACTTGGTTTGTGGATAATGGATTGTGCGATGCCAACACGTTGTCTGTATCCGCCGGAAAGATTTTTGATCAAACGGTTGCTGAAATGGCTGATCTGGCATTTTTCCTTCACTTCTTCAACTGCCATGGCAATCTCACTCGATTTCATCAAACGCAATTCTGCGGTATAGCGTAGGTATTCGTCGACAGTCAAGTCGGTATATAAGGGCAGGACTTGAGGCAAAAAGCCAATCTGTTGTTTGGCACGGAGCGGGTCTGCCCGCAGGTCGATCCCGTTGATCAGCACCGTTCCCTCGGTTTGGTTCAGTGCTCCGCAGATAATATTCATGGTCGTCGACTTGCCGGCACCATTGGATCCCAGCAGTCCGACGATCCCCGTTTGGTTGATCTCTATATTGATATCACGTATGGCCCAGTTCAACGCATATTTATGTGACAAATGGCTCACTTTTAAAATACTCATATTCAGTTCTTTTTCTTTAGTAATTAATGCAGCTTGGCATCTCCAATGGCTTGCAGGTCGATTTTATAGTTGATTTTGTAGAATGAAATCAAATCATTGTACTTTCTTTGATATACGCCCGTGGGGTCAAATTGTGTATTGAAAAATTTCTCGTCTAATTCAGCTTTAGTATGGCTTGTGATACGAGATATATACTCATATAAGTCTTTATAGGGAGTAGTTGGAACCGCAAAAACCCCATACATTTTATAATTGTCTTCCCGCACATAGGAGTAGGGGATTCCTTTAATAAAATCGGGAGCAATCTGGATTTTGTTTCCTGCCCAGGCGGCAGCCCAGAAGGCACCGTGAATCGCTCCTTTGACCTGTTTTTTCTGTTGTTCTGAAAAGCCGTCCCATCGTTTATCGACATGTCCGAATGCAATGTGGCTCTGCGACCAGACTGCATCCGCCAATCCCTCCAAGGGCACCTCGGAGGAAGGTTCCAAAGGAATAATTTTCTTGCATAGCATAATTTTATAGGGAGTCATTTTTTTGAAAAGATCCTCAGCATAAAAACCAAAGAACTCATCTTTCAGAAATGTCAAGCTGGCAGCTACACGTTCTGGATCCCCTGGCGTACCCACAAAGGGAATATTTCGGGTAAAATCCCAGCGGAAATCGACGTCGTTAAATTGATATAAAATGTACGTCCCATATTTCTGATGAAAATCTACAATAAATTGGTCAAAAGCATTATGACCCTGTGGCAAGGTATAAATGGGCTGGGGGGCATCAGCTTGAACGACCTCTTTCTTGCAAGACCCTAACATCATTACAACCACAAGACTGATGAAAAGTAATCTAATTTTGTTTTGCATGACAATTAATTTTTAGGTTGACGAATTGGGGATAATGGATTTTGAATTATTTTTGGATTCAAATCAATGACCCGTAGCGGTATAGGCTGAACATAACTCGGATCGCGCTCTTGTAAGATGTAATTTTCATTTTGTGCCGTCGAGGTGAAAAATGTATGTTGAATGCGAGGCATTCCATAACGGCGTAAATCAAACCATCGCCCCCCCTCACTATAGAGCTCCCGGCGACGTTCGTCTCGTATATATTGCAAAATATCGTTGGAAATTTGTTCCAATTTCCAGGGCGTATATTTATCGGTCTGAAACCTCTTTTCACGCAAACTATTGATCAAGTTGACGCATTTTTGTCCTGCATCCGCGTTACCTTGCTTGTACAATTGAGCCAATGCTTCTGCCCGATTCAGATAAGCCTCTGAAAGACGAAAGGCCTGTGCACTTTTCAACCCAAAATCGCCGATGTGCAATTTTTTGGTTACACCATTAGCCCAATAGACGCCATGGCGAAGGTCGCCTTGGCTGTAGCTGTTCCTTAATTCCAAAGGCATGCGATAAGCGGATGTATCTTGCATGATCACGTCTCCTCTTAAACCAAATGCCCAGATCGTTTCAGGGTTACCCGCACTGATAACAGGTTTGTCCAGTGGCTTCACTTCCCCCCAATTGCGCAGGTCCATCAGCTGATAAGGTCCATTAAGTAAGGGATCGGTATGTTTAATCACCTCGTCCCATTTTTCCATATAGAGATACACACGGGAAGCCAATAAATGCGCAGCAGCACTGCCAAACCTATATTTGCTATGCACTTGCTTACTTTGATCAATAAGCGCAGTCCCTTCTTGCAGGTCCTTTTCGATCTGGGTGTATATATCCGCTACGGTATTACGTGGTTTCAAGGTGGTTTCAACTCCGCCTGACAATAATAACGGGACACCTAAATTGGTTTTGGGATCACTAAGTTTGTCGTTATAGGGCAGTCCATAGATATTGACCAGGTTGAAATAATAGAAGGCACGTAATAGCTGTGCCTGTCCGCCAACATAACTCTTAAAAGCCTCCGTTCCTGTCACTTTCGGCAAGTAATCCAACGTCGTATTACAGGCTTGAATAGCGGCATAAATAGATTTCCAGGAAGACTGATTCGTTGCAGCTCCCAACCCCGTCTCAACCATATTCGGTTGCCAGGTATATACCGCATGGGTTGAGGTCGTGGTGACATAGGCGATCATACCGATATCATCATTCATGTACATCTCCAAAGGGTTTATTGCAAATGTATTGGGGTAAGCATCGCCCAGAAGATATTCATTGAGCGTTTCGGCGGAACGTGGTATCAGCTCGGATTGTGTGGATTCCTCCAAAAACTTCGAACATGAGCTTGCCAGCATAGATACGCCGACAGCAACAAAAATTAGATAATGTTTCATGACTTAATTTTTAAAATGAAACGTTAATACTTAAATCATAAGTAGGCAATTGGGGCAACGCGCTGCTACCCACACCCAGTATTTCGGGATCCTGTCCCTTCCATTCCTTGCTTGCTATTGTAAAGACATTGCTCATACTAAAAGTCACCGAAGCTTGTGATAAATGCATCGGCTGTAATACCGAATGTGGTAAAACATAATTAAGCTGAAGCCCCCGACATTTAAGATAATCAGCCTTTGACAATTGCAGCGTTGAATAGTCATACATCATATAGCGACTCAGGCTACGGCCCCCGACCTCTATCAGCTGATCGTCCAGCCGATCGGCGAAACGCGGGATATTGGTATGCAGTTCATCGCCAGGTTTCCGCCAGCGATCCAATAGCCATCGTTGCACATTTTGATCAGGTTTAGGTGCATATTGAAAATCCTGACCATTAAACAATGCATTTCGTAATTTATGTGCGCCCAGACCAAAAGTAAAATTCATGGATAGCGACAAATTGCGATACCTGAGGTTTGTACTTAGCCCACCGGTAAACGGATAATTCTTGGTTCCGGCCTTGATCAGATAGTCATACATGCCGAGTTTTTTCGGATCCTCAACATCATCAATCACATTATACCGTGGTGTTCCATTCTCGGGATCTAGTCCTTTAAAATCGAAGACATAAAAAGTCCCAAGCGGCTGGCCGGGCAGCCTGGCTTGTCCATTTAAATGATCTGGAAGGGAATAAGTGGTGATATCACTTCCTTTTGTCAGGTTATTTTTATTTTTGGAAGTATTTCCAGAAACCGTCCAGGTCCAATCTTGTTTGCGGATCAGCCTCAAGGAGACACTCAGATCCATTCCTTTATTTGTAAGCGTCCCGCCATTGATATACATGGACGATACACCATATTCATAGGGGACATTTAAGTCGATTATCGCATCGTGGGTCTTTCTGGAATAGAATTGTGCATTAACATTAATTAATGAACGGAAAAGACCAAAATTAATGGCGAGATTATTATCTACGGAGCGTTCCCAGCGCAAATCTGGATAGGCCAGCGATCGCATGGTCAATTGATATTCATTTGCAATGGGATTCAATGGTCCCGTGTTTTGGGAGATCTCCATAATCAGATCCGGACCAACACTTGGTACCGCATTACCCCGCCAGCCGTAGGATCCACTTAAACTTAAGTTCTCGATAATCTTACTGTTTTGTAACCAAGGTTCATCTGAGACATTCCACCGGCCCGATACACTCCAGGCTGGCAAAAATCTACTATTGGTGTATTGACCAAAGCGGTTGGATGCATCTGTGCGCAAGCTACCACTAACAATATACTTCTCCTTAAAGGCATAGCTGGCCGCAACGAAACCGGAAAGAAAATTATCTATTTTGTTTTCTTTGCGCTGAAGCATCCAGGGATAATAAATAGCAAGCTGTGCAAAACCTTCACCACGATCTTTGAGGTAACCATATTGGTATTGGTTATACCCCTCTCGCTTTGTGCTATTCAGCTCTTGGCCCAAAGTAATATCCAGTTGATCACGGTCATTAAAGAGCCTGCGCTTATACGCCAATGTATTGCGCCATGAATAACCGTACAAATTTGAATTTCGATGGTCCAAAATACCGCCAAAAGGCAAGGCTGAAAATGTTTCCTCCGTTCCGCCCGGTACAACAGATCCATAATCGTACCCTCTAACCTTGGCCACATCAAAGGTGCGCTCGGTGGAATACTGCTCGGAATTTTGCATACTAAAATTCCCGCTCAATATCGAACTCAGCTGTAAGTCATTGGAGATTTTATACCCCAAATTTAACGCACTATTTAAGAATACGGTTTTTGTCATATTGCCCGACTGATCGATCTCATTTAAAGCGTTAAAATGTAATGGAGCTGTAGAAAATGGGGGTTGATTACCAAAAACAGGAATCTTGCTTTCATAAAACAGATCTGACGGGATTGTTCTGCTCGTCGTTAATGCATAGGTCATCGGGTTTATAATCTGTGAATTGTAACCGACCGCTTTCGCGTAGTCACCCATTAATTCAAAACCGATAGTTAATTTTTTATTGAGCTTTGAATTGACAGATAATGATCCCCCAAACGATTTGCGGGTATCGTTTTTGGCAGCCCCTTTGTTATCCTTATAATTGAGCGAGGAGTAAAAAGTTGTGTTGTCCGACCCTCCGGAAAGATTAACGGCATGAGACTGATTGAAACTATTACGAAACAGAAGATCGAACCAATCGGTATTTACCGTTTCCATCTGCTGCACGCGATCATGGAACACATCCTCGGTGATACGGCCATTGATCAGGTTTAAATATTCGCTTTCGTACCCCAGGTCTACCGGCATGTCCTGAAATAGCGTTCCTGCATTGATGAGTTCCCGTGAAAGCTGTACACGCTCTTTGGAATTCATCAGATTAAGGTGTTTGTAGGAAGGTTTTTGTACAAAACCCATTGATGTTGAATAGTTTAAAATACTGGGGCCGGCCTTTCCTTTTTTTGTTGTGATCAGGATAACGCCATTAGCGGCTTTTACACCATACAAAGCCGTTGCCGCCGCATCTTTTAAAAAGCTGATGCTCTCTACGTCGTTAATATTGATCCCGCCGATCGAATTTCCCATGAGGTCAGCACTCGCAAGTGTGGTCCCCGAACGAAGAAATTGATTGAGGAAATCGGGGTTTAGCCCCATCGGATTGTCGGGATTCATATCCGTTGGGTTTTCCCGGACGATTCCATTGACAACCCAAATGGGATTGGCATTTCCGATCAGGGTGGATGTTCCCCGCATACGCATGCGGGGAATGGAATTCGGGCTTCCAGACAAAGTCTCAATAGCCAGTCCCGGTACTTTACCCTGTAGCATCGACGCAATGTTGGGTACATTTGGCTCAGCCACATCCTTTCCTTTTAGCATAACAATAGAACCGGTGGACAGTTTTTTTTCGATCGTTTGATAGCCGGTCAGTACCACTTCCTCTAAAGTCGACTCCTGCTCCTCCAGCGTAACTTTCATTTCCTTAAAATTACGCACGGTCGCCTGGTAGGGCTTAAAACCCACATGGCTAAATTGGAGATGGTCGCCTTCCTTGGCATTGATTATAAAATTGCCGTTGGCATCAGACAGGGTATGTGTACCCGTTTCTTTATTCACGATCGTCACCAATGGCTTGGGCTGTCCATTGGCCAACTGTACCTTGCCCTGAGCCGCAGCAAACTGAACAAGTGTTGTACTGATGGAAAGTGTGACTCCGCCGGTTGACTGCCTGACCGGCCGAATAATGATCACATTATTTTCGATCGTATAGCCGAGTCCGGTCCCTTTCAGAATCCTGTTCAGCAGATCGGTCAGTTTTTCATTTTTGGCGACAACAGTCTGTGCGGCAACCTGGTCGACCAGTTGCCCATTATAAACAATCTGTGTAGCAGATTTTTCCTGAATGGACTTAAGGATTTTATCAAGTTTTGCCTGCTTGATCGACAGCGTCACTGTCTTGTTATTTAACGACTGCGCAAAGGCAACAGTCCCCCCCAAGGAAACCCATACCGCCGTCGTTAAAACAAAACGGAGAAAGCGATTTTTTTTCATCTGTATAAATTGGTTTTTAGTTGTGATGAAACCATCATGATTTAGGTTAGTTCATTATGTTAGGGTTAATTCTTAAGCATACTACCCAACTGTTTGCTGACTTCTTCTCCATAAAGGCCAAAGGCAATCACCTTTCCGGCAGGGTCTATTAAAAAATTTGTTGGGATAAACTGTACACTATATAGCGTGGATGTTTGCTGCTTGCTGTCGTCCAAAAGCTGCGTCCACGGCATTTTTTCATCGTCTAATGCTTTCCGCCATTTGTCTGTCTCGGTATCCATTGACACACTCAGGATCGTAAAATTTTGGGCATTGTATTTTTCATAAGCCGCCTTTAAAAATGGCATTTCCCGGCGGCAGGGAGCACACCAGCTTGCCCAAAAATCCAGTAGGACATACTTACCTTTAAAATCCGACAGTTTAACCGGTTTGCCTTGGGCATCGGTCAAGGTGAAATCAGGTGCCTGTTGATTGACCAGCGAGCTGGTCATCTTGGGTGCCTGGGCGCGCAACATGGCGGCTGCCAATTTTGATTTTTGGGCTTTTGGTCCAAGGCCTTTTAGCAACGCCTGTACTTCCTCCAAGGGTATTTTATTAAATAGAAATGCATTGATCACATAGGCACTGATCGGTTCATCGGGATTTTTGGCAATCCATTCTTTGGACGCAACCTTACTCTTTTCAATATAAGCAAGATATTGCTTTTGGAGATCTTCCAGTGCCTGCGCATCACCCACGGCCTGTGCTTGTCCCAGCTTTTGGGTAAGTTCACTGATGTGGTTTATCCCTGCACCACATTGCTGCTGCAAAAAACCATCCAGTTCCTTCCACTTGGCAACAAAGGGGCTACCTGTAAATGCTGCACCTTTAAATGAATCACCTTTTCCGGACACCTTCAGCTCACCGGCACCCATATCCATATAGAAATATTGGTCTTCTTTAGGCTGCAGGCCAACCTGAACCACGTAAAGCGAACTGGAATCGGCCTTGGCCATAAATTCAAACTTGTGGTTTTCGACACGTGTAGAATCCATCTGCTGTTTCACATAGTCGATCAGATATACCTTTTCGCCATCTTTCAATCCGGGCAACTCGGCATTTATTTTTAGCTGCTGTTGGGCCAACAGCTGTGTAGAGGATGAGGACAACAGTAGGATTGTCCACAAGAGGTTTCTTTTCGTTTTTCTGGTCATTTTTTTTAGGGTTTGGATAGATTGAGTTTATAGAGTAAATCGCAGGTCTGTGCCACATAGATATCTTTTTGCGTATCGTTCAACCAGTCGCGGTACCACTTTTCGGCAGTCACGGTCTGATTATCTTCGGGCAATAGTTCAACCTGATCTTTTTTAGCGATCGTTAGCCAGCTATTGAGCTGATCAGTCCTTAATTTCCTGCGCGTTTGTTGTGCGAGAAAAGACTTCGCGTCCAAGGGAACCGGAGCTTTGTCCTCCCTTGCGATCAATTTGGCAACACTATCAATTTTTTGGAAAATGGATGTATAGCGAAGCTGCTGTTTGAGATCTGCAACCCGTTCGGCCGACAATGTATTGGAAAATTGATACTGCGCTGTCGGAATAGGCACATTAGGCAAAGCCGAAATATAGTCTCTTTCCAGCTCACTGCTATAGGCCGTGGGGCTCGGCAATAAGATATCTGGCACAACACCGCTGCGCTGCGTGGATTGACCTGTCGCCCGATAGAACATAAAAGAAGTGAGGGTCAGCGAACCTAAACTTACTGTCGGAATATTTTTGCTGGAATCTCCCATCTTGCCTATTGGCCATTGATCCTGTGCAGTTCCCTTACCATAGGAAGTTGGCCCACCGATAACGACCCCACGTTTGTAATCTTGAATTACGGCTGCAAAAATTTCGGAAGCAGAAGCACTTCGTTCATTGATCAGGACGGCCAGTGGACCCCCAAATATCGGTTCCATATTGCTCTGCATAATCTGGATCCCGGTCTTTCCTTTAAGCTGCGCTTTAGGTCCGTCACCTAATAATGCCGCGGCAAGCACGACGACCTGATTGAGCGAACCGCCGGGATTATTGCGCAGATCAATGATCAGCTGGGTCATCCCGCGGGTCTTGAGCTGCATAATATGCTGTATCACATCATTCGCGGCATGTGCACCGTTCGGATCAGCAGCATCATCATAAAAATCAGGTAGATAGACGATGCCAACTTTTTTACTTCCTTTAACAAAAAGCGCACTTCGGGCCAATTTTGCTTCATCTTTGAGCTCCGTACGCTTGAGGCTGACAATTTTATCCTCGCCTTTTTGATTCCGTATCTGTAGCCGTACATGGGTACCTTTGTCTCCCCGAATCAAGCCTACAACGTCGTCAGCAGGCATCGCAAAAATATCCTGTAATTCCCCTTGGCCATTCTCAATACGAAGGATATGATCGCCTACTTGTAATAAACCTGTATTGCTTGCTTCGCCCCCCGGTGCGAGCGTCTCCACAAAATATTCGCCATCGGTCTCTTTCATCGAAATACCAATTCCAAAAAAGCGCTTGGAGATATTCTCTTGTTTTAATTGTGTTTGCGCCGGGATATTGTAGATCGTATGTGGATCGACCTGAAATAGAATGGCATTGATAAAATAGCTGAAGTTGACATCTGAGGCTTTTGGTTTGGTCATTCGGGCAAAAAATGCAGCCATCCATTTCCTGACAGCCATGCGGCTTTCTGCTTCTAGTGCTGCATCTTTCTTCCCTTTATTTTTTTCCTTTAATGACTGGTATTTTTTTAGGACGCTTAATTTAAGCGATTTGCGCCACCGTTCTTCCTGTTCCTGTAATGAAGACGGAAAACTGGTTTCTTCCTTCAAAACTTCTTGCTTCGAAAATGTAAAAGGTTTGGTAAGAATATCATCGCAAATGGTCTGCAATGCAACCATTCGTTTGTTGTAAAGCAGTTCCGCAGCCTCAAAAAAATCGACAGAATTATCCTTGATTGCCTCGTCCAGTGTTGTCTTATATTTCTGGAGTGATTCGATGTCCTCAGCAAGAAAAATTTTGTGGCTTCCGTCAATATAATCAAAATATTTCTGCCAGACTTTTGATGAAAACTCATCGTTCAATACTGGCGGCTGTATATGCTTTTGGTTGATGTAGTACATTGTGGTTTTGAGAATGAGCTTTTTCTGTTCATCGTCAAATAGACCGCCGCCAGCCAGAGCGTTAGTACTACAAACCCACAGGGACAATGCGACGAGAACCTTCGCTCTCAGATTACATTTAGGAATTCGAATCATGGTTAGTCATTGCTTAGTATACCTTGAACTAGACAAGGCCCTTTATATATAAGGCAATCGGAAGTTTAAATAGGGTGAATGCGATATGAATTTTTTTTTATCTTTTCTTTAAGCGATTGTTAGCTTTGAATATTTTGGTATAAGTGCTGATCGAACTTGAGAGGTTCCTGTTAGTGGTCCGCCTTCCTATTTGCGGCCAGGTAATGATCATGTTGAGGGCTAGTTTTGATTTAAATGCTCGCCAACGCGGGCTATGCGAACAATACTTATTATTCCTTGTTTATTGTTGCTTGCTGACACCCTCAGTGTCTGCTGTAGTGGGGGAAATAAAGCAAAAGAACACTAATAATAAAAAAATTAAAACCTTCCTGCCTTGAAAATGGTTGTTCAATTACCTTAGGCATTGGATTTATTGTATTTTTTATAGGCTAGGTGTTAATTCCCTAGCCTATTTTATTCTTTTGATAAACGGTAGATTTCATCGTAAAATTGTTGGTCCCATATGAATTCCATATTGAAATTCCCTTCTGAGGTTAAATGGACAGTGGCCTTATTCCATTTATTGATTCCATCTTCAGTGCTGATCCGGTGAAGCTCAAGGATATCAAATGTTAACTGGAAATCGAACTCATCAACATCAATCTGTTTTTTCTCCTTATTGGCATTCATATACTCGCCGATAAAGCTGACCATAGTCCCGAGGGTTTCAATGTTTAGCTCCGCATAAGCCCATTCTTCTCCGATAACAGCTTTTATATTATCAGCAATAGTTTGGTATATTTCGTCGGTTGTTTTCATTCCAATGATTAGTTCGTAAAACTGTTTTTGACCTAGTATAAATGTAGCAATTTTTTCCAGGTCACAGCTGTTCACTAAGCTAATTGTCGCAAGTGCTTTGCGTAGATTGATGAAAGATTGCATCCCTCATGTGATTCCGACTTCGGGCAAATCTTGACTTTAGGAGTTAGCGGGAACGACAAAGTATTTATTCTTAAAAAAAAATAAAACTATTTTGATCCTGATCGTGTTCATTGATTGGATATGTATAAAGAATAATAAGGTATACGTAGGATTAAAGGAAAGTTTTTTTAAGGTCGGACCAGCAATTGATCCGGCCTTTTTTGTTGCACAGTTTCGGAAATATTTTAATCTTTTGTTTGGTTGCTCCCTGAAAAATTTTGCCGATATTCGTAGGCGAATAAACCAGAGACTTTTATAGCTCCTAACTAGCGGTGAATCTGCTATCGGATTATAGGAGTTTTGATTTAAATAATGATACTTCCCAATCTACGATCTATGCTCATCAAAAAGTGTTTAAGACATCTAATGTGCTTATTAGCTCTATTTTTGATTATTCATGGAACCTGTGCGCAATCATCTTCGAAGTCATTTATTAATATTTCTGTTGATAAGGGGTTGTCCCAAAGTACGGTATTCTCCATTACGCAAGATGTGCTTGGATTTATTTGGGTAGGAACACAAGATGGACTTAATCGGTATGACGGTAAGACCTTCCGGGTATACAAACCGCTAAAAGACGATAAATCGAGTATCAGTTCGTATTATATATTCTCATTATTTGTAGATAAAGGCGGAAAGCTCTGGGTAGGTGGTAATGGAGGCCTGAGTTTGTATAACGCCAATACGGACAGTTTTAAGAACTATACACTCCATCCCAAACCGGGCGAATGGTATGTGACCAATATCATTCAGGATCAACAAGGGGGGATTTGGGCCTCGACCAACACGGGCGAAATTTATAAATACGATCTAAAAAATGATACTTTCAAAGAATTAAAACCCAATGTATCTGTTTATGGGGCGAAAGGAATATACAGTATTGCTGCTATAGGTGATGAACTTCTGCTCGGTACTGAAAATGGACTGTTTTTTTATGAGGTTCAAACGGGGAAGACAAGACCATTAGCGAATCCTTTCGGTAATATATGGGTCAATTATTTTTATAGCGATGGACCTTTCTTGTGGATCGGAACCGAGGGTAAGGGTCTCTTACGGCTGGATACCAGAAACTATCAATTCATAAACTATCTCCGAATTCCGATGAACGGCCGGAGTATTGCGGATAATAACATACGTGGTATAACGAAAGATGCAAACGGGAAGTTATGGATCGGAACATTTGGAGGCTTGTCCATTTTCGATGGAGTAGGAAATTTTGAAAATTATTACCATCATACCAATGCACCGATGACATTAAGTCAAAACTCGGTGCGTTGTATCTTTCGCGATAGGCAAGGAGGGATGTGGCTGGGGACCTATTATGGTGGTCTGAATTACTTTCATAACGATCACATTAATTTTAATCTGCTGTCTCAAAATACAGGTGCTGCCATGTTGAATGACAAGGTCGTCAATGTAATCGAAGAGGATAACAAGGGGAATTTCTGGATCGGAACGAATGATAAAGGTGTCGATTATTGGCAGCCGAGGGAGAATGTGATCAGGCATTTTGCCTATCAGGAGACGGGTGGTTCAATTAGTTCCAATAATATCAAAGCAATAGCATTTGGTAGCGAAGGCAAAATTCTATTGGGAACACATAATAGCGGTCTGAATATATTGGATCCGAAAACGGGCTATTGTCGGGTGTTCAGACACCTTCAGCATAATCCACGGAGTATCGCGGGGGATATGGTGTATGCACTATTGAAAGATCATAGCGGTAAAATCTGGGTCGGAACAAAGACCGGACTTGATCAATTTGATGATGTCAGTGGTGAATTCAATGCATTTAAAGCTGATAAAACTGGAGCCCAATTGAGTTCAATGGAGATTAATTTTCTGATGGAGGACAGTAAAAAACGAATTTGGATCGGTACCAATAATGGGTTGAATATATATAACCTGATTAATACTAGACTCGAGCAGGTGGAAAATAGTACCTTGAGCAATGACGTCATCAACTTTATCGCCGAAGATAAAAAAGGACGGATTTGGATCGGTACCCGGGATGGCCTAAATCTTTTTGATGAATCAAAACGCAGTTTTATCAACTATAAAGACAGACCTGATTTTACGAAAGGCACCATCAACAGCATACTTCCTGATGAAGAGGGCAACCTCTGGCTGGGACTTAGCAGTGGCCTGGTCAAATATAATACCGATTCGAAACAGCGTGTTTACTTTGATGGCTTACATACCTTACAAAATACGCAGCTTAATTTAAATGCCGCCTGTAGGGCCAAAGATGGCATGATGCTGTTTGGCGGAATTAATGGTATTAGCTATTTCTACCCTAAATCCATCAATCATGCACCTTTAAAGTTAAGAATAGTGTTTACAGGCCTGGAATTGTTTAATAAAACTATTTCGGCCGGGGATGGCAGCAATATTTTGGATCAGCAGGTTGATGCTGTCAACAGTTTGCAATTCAATCATGAACAGAAACAGTTTACAATTTTCTTCAATACGTTCAATTTTATTGCGCCCAATAGTACCAAATATAGCTATAAGCTGGATGGTTATGATCAGGAATGGCAACAAGCTGAAAATATACCTAAGGCCAGCTACGCCAATCTACCAGCTGGTAAATATGTTTTTCGTGTCAAAGCAACCGGTTCACAGGGAGAACAGAGTCCCGAACGTTCCCTGGAAATTATTATAAAACCAATCTGGTATAAAACAACCTGGTTTTACCTACTGCTTGCTGTGTCGATCGCAGCAGCAGGATATATCGTTTACCGCATCCTGATCGATCGGATACAGGCCAAGCATGAGCTTAAATTGGAACGTATACAACGAGAAAAAAACAATTATCTGAATAAGGTGAAAATGGATTTCTTTACGAATGTTTCCCACGAATTCAGAACTCCGCTTTCACTGATTATGGCGCCTTTGGAAGAAATACTGGCCCGACCGGGTTTAGACCGGAAGCTGCGGCAAAGTCACGAATTGATCATGCGCAATACGAAGCGACTTTTTGATATGGTGAATCAGTTGCTCGATTTTCGGAAAACAGAGTTGGGGACACGAAAATTACAGGTTGCCAAACTAGATTTGGTCGACTTAACAGCACATGTGAGCCATTCCTTTACACCGCTGTCAGAGAAACAGCAGATCGACTTTGCATTTATCCCGACGATTGATTCCCTGGTATGTTATATCGATCGTGTTGCTGTGGAAAGCATGCTCTATAATCTATTGTCCAATGCTTTTAAATACTCGGCTCCCGGTGATTCCATCCGTGTTGAACTGGAAGCTAATGCCAGAGAAGCCATCATCCGGGTGAAAGATACAGGGAGCGGAATGGCCCAAGAACATCTGCACAGAATATTTGAAAGCTTCTATCAGATAGATCAAAAAGAAATGAATCTGGGATCGGGCGTGGGGTTAGCTTTCACCAAAAGCCTGGTCGACTTACACCACGGTGTGATCAATGTCAGCAGCGAATTGGGACAGGGCAGTATATTTACCATAATCTTGCCCTTAGCCGATGATGTGTATGCACAGGATATACATAGCGTTGATCCGCGGGAAACAAATTGGGATCAAGAGGACAATAACTTGACGGCAGAGGAGACCCGCCAGGATCAAGAAATAGCTGCGATAACTACAGCGGAAAGGGAAAAAGAAGTTTTGATGATTGTCGATGACAATCGTGAAATTGTGACTTACCTAGCTGCGTATTTTGGAAATAATTATACAGTCATAACGGCATTTGATGGTAAAGAAGCGTTGGGATTATTGTCCGATAATCATCCCGATGCCATCATTAGTGATGTCATGATGCCTGAAATGGATGGCCTACATTTTTGCAAAAAAATTAAACAGAATATCCAGACAAGTCACATACCCATCATTCTGCTCACCGCAAAATCGGAGATTTCGCAACAGCTTAGAGGTTTTGAGATGGGAACCGACGATTATATTTTGAAACCTTTCTCCATCGCACTGCTGGACGCAAAAGTGAAAACATTGCTGCGTACACGGGACCGTCTAAGGAACTATTACAAAAATGCAAAGGAAATTGAACCGGAGAAACTAACGTTTAATCATCTGGATCAGGGATTTTTGGAAAAAACAATCGCAATCATCGAATCCAATCTGGATGAATATAATTTCTCCGTCGAAATACTTAGTCAAGAGCTAGGGATGAGTCGCACAAATCTATACTTGAAGATTAAAGCCATTACCGGAGATACAGTGACAGCAATGATTAAGCGAATACGCTTGAAGAAAGCGGTGGAATTGCTGCAGGAAAGAAAGCATAGCCTATCGGAAATTGCATACAAATGTGGATTTAATACACCATCTTATTTTTCTACAGCATTTAAACAGTTCTATGGTTGTATGCCTTCGGAGTATCTGGAAAAGCAAGGGGAAGATACACCTCCTTCCTAAAAGCAAAAGCCGTTTTGAATCATCCAAAACGGCTTTTTTAAAAGGATAGCCCTAATCTAGGCTATATATCTTTATATCATCGTGATAAATAATGCGGGTGGGAACTTCTGGAGGCGTACTGTTGGGCTGTGAAGCCGGTAGGTAAAGCCCCCATTTGAGGTAGCCCGATGGATTAGGGCCAGTTACAGCTTGATTAAATGTAGCGATATTGGCAATCTCCCATTTTAGGGTATATTCAGACTCGCCCTGCAATCGACAATAGACTTTATAATAACCGGTTGTGTCGGTAGTCATTTTTGCATCAATACGGATATCAATCCATTGGTTGATATATGGGCGAAAATCGTTTATAATCTTTGGTTCAATATTGGCATATGGGAGGCGGAAGGTGATTGTATTTCGTTTCACATTGAGATACCAGGCGGGATTTCCACCACCGTTTTGTTTGCCCTGAAAGATAATGGAACCATTTGCTGTCCAAGCGGTGGTATAAGGCACCCAATCCTTTAACAGAAAACTTGCTTCAAAACGACGTTTATCGCCATTGTAGTATTTTCCTTCGTCAAAGAGCTGCGCGGTAGCCGCTTCACTTCGCCAATGATTGTCTGAAAAGTAGCTGCTATCACCCACAACGATTTTATGTGCAATGGCATAGTTTCCTGTCCGGGCCGAGCTCACGACATATTCCGCACTATCAGCGGTAGCATGTGTGGTAGTCAGGTTGGGGATCCCTGAGTTTATAGTCCCTGATTCATAATTGACATCCACGAGGAGTGTAGCAGAATCCGCAACTGTAGTCAGGTGATTATGTGCGCTAAGTTTTGATGCCGTAGTCGGTTGATCTAGTGTGGCTACAGATTTAGAACAAGAGCCTGCAACGAGCAATAAGAGCGATATTTTGCTCAATCTGTTTAAATT
This sequence comes from Sphingobacterium sp. BIGb0165, assembly GCF_024810095.1. Classification (NCBI taxonomy): domain Bacteria; kingdom Pseudomonadati; phylum Bacteroidota; class Sphingobacteriia; order Sphingobacteriales; family Sphingobacteriaceae; genus Sphingobacterium; species Sphingobacterium sp. BIGb0165. Next base: position 43,415 of record NZ_JANUEB010000005.1, read on the forward strand.
TAGGAATTGGTTTTTCATGTGTTATAAAATTTAAGGTTTATTTCATGGTTAGTTTTTTTAGTTCAGCATACCGTTTCATGGCTTCTAAATAATAGTAATCGGCATAATCCAAGGGCGTATCAATTTCTGAATTGTATAGGAATGCCCCTACACTATGCTTAAGGAGGAAGAAGTGATTATCACCGGGTTTTGCGAGGTATTTGTCGGATGACAGTGTTTTTAGAAGATCTTCGGCATAGTCAACGTATTTTGCTCCATTTTTGACTTCGGTACTCAGTTCGAGCAGTCCACAGGCAACGACAGCTGCTGCTGAGGCATCACGCGGAGCTCTACCGTCCTCGTCCAGGTCATAGGCGTTGTGAACATCGAGATCCCAGGCAGGGATTTTATCGACTTTTAAGGTCGGATGATTCATAATAAAAGCAGCGATAGCTTCGGCCTGTTTTAAAAATTCGGGGTTCTTGCTAAAACGGTAACACATCGCATAGCCATACAAGCCCCAAGCTTGCCCACGGGCCCAGGATGACTCATCTGTCAATCCCTGATGAGTCTTTTTACTGATCACATTGCCCGTAGTGGCGTCGTAGTCCACAACATGGTAGCTACTGTGATTCGACCTATAATGATTTTTTAGGGTGGTGAGGGCATGCGTATCGGCGATGCTAATGTATGTAGGCTTGTGAAATTGTGCAGCCCCCCAATACAGATATTCGAGATTCATCATATTGTCTATGATAACGGGATAATGAAGCCATGCAAAGTCCCAAGAACGGATCGCTCCCACTTTGGGATTGAAGCGCGCGGCCAAATTTTTGGCACCATCTTCCAATACAGGTAGGTAGGATTTATCTTTTGTAATGCGATAGGCATTTCCATAAGAGCAATATAGCATAAAGCCAAGATCATGGGTATTGGTGATGTAGCGGATAGAATCAAGTGCTAATGTAAATCGTTTGGCTTGGTCTGCTAATTTTGGATCTTGTGTCAATTCATAACCGTACCACAATGATCCCGGGAAGAAACCAGTTGTCCAATCTTTGTAATCCGCCAAACGGACAGATCCATCCGGATTGACCGAACGTGGATTTTCTCCGGGGGTATATCTTTGGGTTGCCTTGTTCAGCTGTTGGCCAATAACATGCATAGAATGTTGAAACCAACTTGGCGTATTCGTCTGTTGCGCATAAATGGTGGTGCTGCTACTAAGCGCTAGCGTAAAAATAAAGGTGCGGAATCCTTTCATCATGATTTTTTTATAAATGTATGTCAATCGTAAAAGTACCTAGGGACAGGGATTTCGACTTTCTCATTTGTTGCGGATACTTTTAAAAATGATAAACGACTTGGTTATTTTGTGGGCTGGTCGTTCAATGCCAGTTTTTATATACGATAATAAGTCGCTTAGCTTTTGGTTTATCAAAATTGCAAGCTTTTTTATCATAATTGAAATCGGATCAGAGGCGGTATTATTAAGTTTGTCCTAGCGGAATTGCCAAAGATTTATCTACCTGCTAAATTATGATGATTAAGCTGGCAAACGACAAACTACTTATAAACACATTATTAAATTAATTAAAAACCTAATTTATAAAATGAAGCAATTTTGGTTGATTGGGGTATTCTTGTTTAGCTGTCTGGGCATCTATGCACAGCAAACAATAACCATTAAAGGAAGGGTTCAGGATGAAAATGGTAAACCTTTGGTCGGTGTTACCATTCTTGAAAAAAACTCGCGACGAAACACTGCATCGAAAGGGGATGGAAATTTTTTGATCGCTGCTCCAGCCGATGGGGTATTGGTCTTTACCTATGTTGGGTATAGAACATTAGAAAAACAAATCAATAACCAGACCAGCCTAAACATTTCCCTACAAGCCGAGGATAAAAGTCTGGATGAGGTCGTGGTGATCGGCTACGGTACTCAAAAACGAAAAGATTTGACGGGGGCTGTTTCTTCTGTGAAAGGGGAGGAGCTGGCAAAAGTACCTGTTCAAAACGTAGCCCAAGCATTGCAAGGACGCCTTTCGGGGGTTCAGGTAAGTACGAATGATGGTACTCCAGGGCAGAGTCCTTCGATAAAAATTCGTGGTGGTACCTCAATAACCCAAAGTAATGAGCCTTTATATGTGGTGGATGGAGTGCCACAAACGGATGGCTTAGCATTCTTGGATCCGATGGATATTGAGTCTATTGATGTTTTAAAAGATGCTTCTGCAACGGCAATATATGGTGCACGTGGAGCCAATGGTGTTGTTTTGGTCACGACAAAAGTTACCAAAGCCGGTAAAATGAGAATCAATTACGATGGCTATGTGGGGGTGAAGAAATTTAATGCCAATATTCCACTATTAAATTCATACGAATACCTGAAGTTGCAATGGGAACGTGCCGGAACCGACCAGGTCAAAAAAGATATATTCATCAATAGGTATGGAACGTATGATTCTCTACAATATTATTATGGAAATAAACCGGGGGTAAATTGGCAAGACGAAATCTTTGGCGGTTCTCCAGTCAGCCAGTATCATAAACTGAGCATAAACGGAGGGGGGAAAGATACCAAGTTTAATGTGTTCTATTCCCGCAACGATGACAAGGGAATTATGATCAATAGCGGTGCCTTGAAGAATATTGCTAAACTAACCCTGAATCATAAATTAGGTGATAAAGTAACACTAAATGCTATCGTAAACTATTCCAATCAGAAGGTCACGGGATTGGGGACAAATGAGGGTGGAAATACAAGATTGAGTTTTCTACAGACCGTGCTTAGATATCGACCTGTCAATGGACGCAACGATGCTGATACCGACCTGATAGATGCCGAACGCGATCCCTATGATCCAGCACCGGAGGCACCGACTTTTCAAAGTCCAATTATTGCATTGGAATCACAACGACGGGAGCAGTTGATCAAAACATTGAATGCGAGTGCCACCTTACAGTACAATCTGACCAACAAGCTGGTTTATCGCGGTTTGGTCAACTATACGGAGAGTGGCAACAAGAGCAAACAATTTACAGATTCGCGATCTGTTACCGCGATTAGGGCTGGCGGTCCTTTTGGGAGCATTAACGATATACAGACCAATCGCTTCAACTATAGCAATACATTAAGTTACAGCGACACCTATCTTGATCACCATAAACTGGATTTCACCTTAGGGCAAGAATATATTCGCAATTACATCGAAAGCTTTGGTAGTGGTGCGATCAATTTTCCGGAAGTCAATCATGGATGGAACGATCTGTCGATGGGAACGGTCGCTAATTTTCCAACTTCCCATGCCGAGGAAGATATGTTATTGTCTTTTTTTGGTAGGTTAAATTACGGATTTAAAGATAGATACTTGCTGACGGTAACCTTGCGTGCGGATGGCTCCTCCAAATTTGCGCCCGAAAGCAGATGGGGTTATTTCCCATCCGTAGCAGGTGCTTGGCGTATCGCGAACGAGGATTTTATGAAATCTATCCCCGCTGTATCGGATCTTAAGTTGCGTGTCAGCTATGGGAAATCGGGTAACAACCGCATTGCAAACTACGCTTTCTTAGGGATTTTTAATTCGGGTTTCTATCCGCTAAACCGCCAGATGACCCCGACAGCGTATCAAAGCAATTTGCCCAATCCAAAGCTTAAATGGGAAGCTAATCAGGCAACAAATATCGGATTGGATTTAGGTTTGTTCAGTCAAAGGCTGACTTTAACGACCGAATGGTACAACAACCGCTCAAAGGATCTATTGTTCAATACACGTATACCAGCGAGCTCAGGCTACATAACGCAGTTCCAAAATATTGGAACGACTTCAAGTCACGGCCTGGAATTTACCTTGAATACTGTTAATGTAAAAAACAACAATTTCAACTGGAGTACCAATGTCAACATCGCTTTTCCGAAAACAAAAGTTCTTGGATTGAGCAACGAGGAAAAATCAATGGTGACCAACAGTTATACGACTTCCAATGATTATATTCTTGAGGTAGGTAAACCGGTAGGGATCATGTATGGTTATCTTGCTGATGGCTTATATACGGTTGATGATTTCGATTTCAATGCATCAAATAATACCTATGCGCTTAAGACGGGGGTGGGGAAAGATAATGTGACGGTACAGCCCGGTTTTCAAAAATTTAAAGATATCAGTGGTCCAGATGGTAACCCTGATGGTATTATCAACGATTATGACCGAACCTACATAGGCAATGCCAATCCACGCTATACGGGTGGAATAGGAAATACATTCAGTTATAAAGGGATAGATCTCAGTGTGTTTTTGAACTTTGTTGTAGGGAACGATGTCTACAACGCGAATACCCTTGCCAATATGGTCAATAATGACTACTACAATACCTTGAGTTTTATGGCCGATCGATTTACGACAATGGATGCTGCGGGTAACAATATCATGAACGACCCCCAGCAGCTTGCGGCATTGAACCAAGGAAAAACAGTTGCTTCTTACAACGGATATTCTACAGGTAGGTTGTTCGATCGTGTTATCGAGGACGGGTCTTTTTTACGGATCAATAATATCAGTCTCGGCTATACATTGCCTAAGAAACTTCTCAGTAAAGCAAAGATTGCCAACGCACGGATCTATGTTACAGCGTACAATCTCCATGTATTTACAAAGTACTCAGGCTATGATCCGGAGGTGAGTGTTATCAACAATGCGATCACCCCAGCTGTGGATTTCAGTGCTTATCCGAAGGCTAAGTCTTTTGTTGTGGGAATCAATCTGTCTTTATAAACTGTGTATTTAAAATCATATTTGATATGAACCTTAAAATAAAATCTTCGAGAAATTTGCTGATAGCGGGTTTTTCACTGTTCACTTTGCTACCTCTGCATTCGTGCAAAAAAATATTGGATGCCGAAGCGTATTCCAGCTTTACAAGTGATAATTTCTTTTCTGACGTTAATGAGGCAAATATGGCAACATTGGGAGTCTATGAGATTATGTCATCGCTCGACGTCTATGGTTGGAACCTACCCATGGTATTTGATACGGATACCGATATTGGACAAATTTCGGGCGATACTGGCGATGCTTGGCGGGTGATACCCCATTATAAAGGTATGCCTGAGACAAATGTTTATTATACGGTATGGAGTGCCTTCTATACGGGAATCAATCGGGCCAATACGGTGATCGAAAAGATCCAGCAGATGGCTCAATTTCAAAATGGTTCGGAAGATCAAAAAGCACAGCTCAATCGCTTTTTAGGGGAAGCAAAATTTCTGAGGGGATTTTATTATTCGGAATTGCTGCGTCTTTGGGGTGATGTGCCCTTTAAGATCTCATCTTCCAAAGCAGGTGATAATCTAACGGTGGGTCTGACGGATCGATATGAGATTTATGGGCAGGTCATAAAAGATATGCAGGAAGCAGCTGAACTTCTTCCAGCTGCTATGCCGACTAATGAACGCATCAATAAATGGGCCTGCAAAGCGATGCTCGCACGGGTTGCTTTATTTGCTGGCGGTTATTCGCTCAATGTCGAAGGGACAATGAAAAGATCCGACAAGTACAAGGAGTATTATAGCTTGGCGCAACAACAGATCAATGATGTCATTGCGGCAAATGTATATAAGCTTAATCCAGATTATATACAGGTATTCAAAAACCAAAGCCAGCATAAATTGGAGTTCACAGAGAATATTTTTGAGGTAGCTTTCTCCAATCCAGCTGGAACGCGCGGTAATGGTTCATGGATTGGCTTTTGGAATGCACCAACGACTACAAAGGGTGTTTTCCAGCCCACTAATCCAAGATACATTGTCATGCGGCCATTTTATGATCTATTTCAGGACAATGATCAGCGAAAGGACTTTGTCATAGCAAAATACAATATCAATGCAGCTGGAGCACGGACTTATTTGACCGGAAATAACGAAGCCAATTGGGCAGTCGGAAAATGGAGCCGTGAATACCAGTCGAATGACGCGCTGGAAGCCAGTTTCACCTATATCAATCATGTCGTCATGCGATACTCCGATTTACTGTTGATGCGCGCGGAAGTAGAAAGTGAATTAAATGGTGGGCCTAATGCAATTGCGCTTGATGCGATCAATCAGGTCAGAAGAAGGGCTTATGGCCTGGATAATACAAGTAATGGTGTTAGTCTGACAATAACCAATGCGGGTATGGGATACTCCTCAAACCCGATAATTACATTATCTGGTGGTGGCGGTAATTTTGCAGCGGCAAGAATCACAGCCCGCAATACAGGAACGAATAGCTTAAAGACACTGGTGATGGATAACGTTGGCCAGGGCTACACATCGGTTCCATCGGTATCCCTAACGGGGGGCGGGGGGACCGGTGCTGTCATTACTGCTTCCCTATTACCAAAAGCAACATCGGAGGAAGTTTTCATTAAACCGGGATTGAATCAAGCGGCCTTTTTAAATCTTATCATGGAAGAACGGGCAAAAGAACTCTGTTTTGAAGGGATGCGACGTGCAGATTTGATTCGCTGGAATAAATTGTCCGCTGCCATTGCCGAAACCAATACCAAAGTGAAAGCGATTCGGGCGAATTATCCTTATCCTGCCTTTGATAATTTTGTGTCGGGAAAACATGAATTATACCCATTCCCGCAAAATGAAACGGATGTGAATAAAGCGATAACGCGACAAAATCCCGGTTTTTAGACGACTGTAAAGCATATACTGATGCCCAGTACCAGCTTAAGCCGGTACCTGGTATCAGTATATGCATTGGCTATTTCACAACATTTATGATTTAACAAATTGATAAGAGGAAAATAGATGAAAAATAGTAGCATAAAATTAGATGTTCAACATTTTTTTTGGAAAGATATTAGGTCTGTAAAAGGCTTGATAATCATGATAACAGGTCTGTTGATTCTGCTTTTTGCAGGGACGATCGAAGCCCAAACTCAGCAAAGACCAAATATTCTGATTATCATGACCGATCAGCAAACAGCGGATGCTATGAGTGCTGCCGGAAATCGGGATTTGCATACGCCGGCGATGGATAAGCTGGCTGCAAATGGTGTGCGTTTCAGCCGGGCGTATTGTGTCCAGCCTTTGTGTGCTCCATCGCGCACGGCGATTTTTAGTGGTCGTCGGCCTCACGAAACTGGTTTTATCGGTAACGTCCCGGAGAAAGATGGTCTTTGGCCCGATAGTCTACTCATGATGGGGAAGATATTTCAGGCCGGTGGTTATAAAACAGGCTATGTAGGAAAATGGCATCTGTCAATCCCAGTCTCAAAAATAAGTCAACATGGCTTTGAATATATTCAAAATACAGATTTTCTAGATTACAATGATGCGGCGACTCCTTCCTATTGTGCCCGCTTTATCCGTGATCATAAAAAGGATCCTTTCCTATTGGTAGCGTCTTTTTTGAATCCACATGATATCTGTGAATGGGCCAGGGATGAAGACCTGAAAATGGATGTTCTGAAAGATGCTCCGGCGCCAGAATTATGTCCTGTTTTGCCTGCAAACTGGAAGAAACCTGCCCATGAACCGGAGATGATACGGGAGCAGCAAAAATCCAATTTCCGCACCTATCCGAGTATCCAGTGGACGGAAGGTCAATGGCGTCAATACCGTTGGGCTTATAATCGATTGGTGGAAAAAGTTGACAATTATGTTGAGATGGTACTGGCTTCCCTGAAAAAGTACAACATTGAAAAAAATACCATTATTATCTTTACCTCTGACCACGGGGATGGCTATGCAGGACATAGCTGGAACCAAAAACAGGTCCTCTATGAAGAATCTATTAAAGTACCTTTTATTATTTCAAAAATAGGACAATGGAAACCCCGTGTGGATGATATCCTGATCTGTAATGGTACGGATATTATTCCGACAATATGTGGATTTACAGGTGTGAAGGCTCCTTCGTACTTAAAAGGACTGGATATCAGTAAAAGGCTGGTATCACCTACTGCAATTCTACGCGACACCCTGGTCGTGGAAACTGATTTTGCCGACAATGAAGAGCTCCTTGGAATCAGCGGAAGAGCGGTCATTACCGAAGGGTTAAAATATATTGTCTACAGTAAGGGTAAGATACGGGAGCAATTATTTGATCTTGTCAACGATCCGGGAGAAACCAACAATTTGGCCGTACTGCCGGCTAATGAATCAAAATTAAAAGCCATGCGTCAATACCTCAAAGCTTGGTGTAAGAAAAATGGCGATGCATTTGGACAACACGTATTATAAGATGGGAACACAAATCATAACTATGAAAATCTTATTATCTCTTTTATCTACCCTTGTCGTATTGAATTTGTCAGCCCAAGAGGCTGGAGTAATCAAGCTGACACAAAACAAATTGCATGCACGTGTTCGCGAGTGGCCGTATCCAGTGGGAGGAACGATTGTCTCCTCCAATGCCCCTGCGCTGATGTGGCCTGCTACAAACGGCAAAGAGATGGTACTCCCGATGGAAAGTGGAAGTGAAGTGCCTCAAGATCCAGGTATTGCTGATATACAGTATAAGGTCATTTTAGCACGGGATAGTAAATTTACTAAAAATGTCATTGCAAGTGACCCTCAGGCCTGGGCGGTTTATCCCTTACATCAGGCCTTGGCGACTGGTCGGTGGTATTGGCAGTATGCGTATAGAAAGAAAGGTAACGAAAGTTGGACTTGGTCTGCAGTATATGATTTTGTAATCGACGCCAAAACGCAAGGCCAGCAAGTATCTCCTCCAGTCAGGGAGGTCCTTGCGCGCAACGAAGCTGCCCATCCACGCTTATGGGGAATGCATGCTCGAGGTGAGGCTTTTTATAAAAATAACTTGAACAACCCCGAAGCGCATAGTTTTATTACTTATGCCAAGAAGCTGATGCTGGAACCTTTACCAGAGGAAAAACCAATGCGTATCATTGATTCTACAGGTAAGACAGCGCTCGAAAAGAAAAAGATTATCGAGGCCATGTACCATGGTTTTGGGGATGCGGTGGGAACACCGGTCAGTAATCTGTGTATTGCTTATCAGCTGACCAAAGACGAACGTTTTTTGCGCGACGCCAAGCGTCGCGCCTTGAATATCGCACAAATGGATCCCAATGGACTTGCAACAGGGGATGATTTTACAAGTGGCGCGGTATTGGAAGCGCTGGGTTGGTTTTATGATACGGGATATCATATCTTGACAGCCGAAGAGAAGACTTTATTTCAGCAAATCATCAGATTGCGTGCGAAACGTGTGTATGACCATCTACCCAATCGGTTTGAATTACATGTCAGTGATAACCATATCTGGCAAATCACGATGCGTAATTTGACTATTGCTACTGTAGCGGTGATGGGGGATGTAACGGAAGCGAAAGAATGGCTGTCGTACCTCTATGAGGTGTGGACTGCTCGTTTTCCGGTATTGGGAACAACGGATGGAGGCTGGCATGAAGGAAATGGGTATTTCAAAGTCAACTATAAATCCATCATTTATTTGAGCCAATTATTTGCCGATCTATCTGGAGTAGATTATTATCAACTTCCATGGATGAAAAATCTTCCCTATTACCTGCTGTATACCCATCCACCTGCATCGGCAACAACAGCGTATGGAGATATGTGGGAGAATACGCCTTTTATGACCAGGCAACAAGGATTATTTGCTGATGCCTTTGCTTATCGTGCCGAAAACCCTTATTTAAACTGGTATGTGGCAACGATAAAAAAAGATAATCCTGAATATTTTGCGAGGCCCTCGGACGATTATCTTTTTTATAGACTACTCAATTATAATCCCAACCGGAAGTTACCACAGCAAGCCCCAAAAGATCTCCCAAAGCTGCGAAATTTTGCTGATATCGGCGTTGCGGCGATACATGCCAATCTGGCGGATACAAAGAAGGATTTGAGCAGTTATTTGATGAGCAATCCTTTCGGCTCATCCGGTCATGGAAGTGCCTCACAAAATGCGATTACAGTCAATTTCAAAGGAAAAACAATTTTTGGTGGTTCGGGCTATTATGGCAATTTTAGCGATCAACATAATTTACTCTACTATCGTACTTCAAGAGCTTACAGTACGATATTGGTGGATAGTCTTAGCCAGAAAATTGGCGAGGAGGGGTATGGATGGATTCCGCGTACCCTAAGTGGCGAACGGATCCAATATGCATTGGGAGACGCAAGCAACGCTTATGGTCCCATTGAAAGTAGCTTTTGGCTGAATAGGTTTGACCAGCTTGGAATTGACCCTAACAACACGGGAGTATACGGTGATGTGAATGTAACAAAATATCGTCGCCATATGATACAATTGGAGGACGAAATAATAGTCCTTTATGATGAGCTTGAGGCGAAACAGCCGATAAAATGGACAACGCAATTTCACGCCCCTTATTATGAAATGAGATCCATAGCATCAACAGACAACAAAGTTCAAAACTTTGAAGTGTTGACCGAAGAGGGACATGCAATGGCTAGCGTTTTTGCTGCTGTGCCTATAGAGATGAAGATCCATAATAAGTTTTCAGAACCTGCAGTCAATTGGGCCAATGTAAAAGATGTCAATGGTAATATTAAAGAATTCAAAGATCAATGGCATTGTGGGGTCACCTCTATAGCGGTAAAAAAGATGCGCTATCTGACCGTTATACAGATTAAAGAAGGTAAACCACAGTTAATCACAGGAACAAAAAGTAATGATGGGCAAACCGTATTGCGGATTGGTAACTGGCAGATAATCGCCCAGCTTGATGGTTCTAAAAATGCAAGACTACAGATTAGAGATACTTCATCAGTTTTCGATTACGGAAGTGATGGAGCAATGGATTTTGCAGGTAAAAAATATATCCGGAAACAGTCGGGTAGCACTTTGTTAATTGACGGATTTAAAGGGAAAACTCATCAATACGAAGCTGTGGATGTATTGCCAGATGTGGTGAAATCCGATGCTTTAAAGTAGTCGTTCCCATATAGAAAATCTTCATTTTGGATATCAATTGCATAAAAGGTCCTTCCTGATTAAAATCAACGCGGTTCTAATGGAACTGACCTTTGTGCATTGGTTATTTGTGAATTAAAACGAATTCAGTATGCAACATGTTACGATAAAGGAAATTGCCAGAGCATTAAACTTGTCTTTTTCTACAGTATCGAGATCATTAAATGATAACTATCAAATCAGTGCCAAGACCAAAACATTGGTGAAAGATTATGCCGCATCGGTCAATTATACTCCCAACCTGGCTGCAAAAGCACTAAAATCGGGTGTATCCAATTCGATCGCTGTTATTGTCCCATTTTTGTCAAGCCCTTTCTTCATTGATTTTTTTGAAGAAATCACCATGTTGTTTTCAAAGACGAACTATAATGTTATTCTTTTTCAGACATTTAATAGTCCATCTAAAGAGTCAGAGGCCTTGGATATAGCCATACAAAATCGTGTGGCAGCCATTGTTATTTCACCCGTGCACGATAATTCTAACTGTTCGAAACTGGGCTATATTCAAAAACAGGTCTGCCCAGTGGTGCTTTTTGATCGAACCAATCATCAATTGGAAGCAAGCAAGATTGGCGTACAACACAAAAGGGAAATCTTCATTGCAGCTGATAAATTGTTGAAACAGGGGTGTCGGAATATTTTGTTGGTCTGTTGTAAAGGTATTGGTGATAATGATGCACGGGTTTTAGGTATAAAAAAAGCATTTTTTGGGAAAGAAAAGCTGGTCTATAACTGGTCCGTTCTTGAAATTGAATACAGTCATCCCAATGAAGATCTTAAAAAGCAACTTGGTAGGCTACTGGAAGAGCAGGAGGGAGGAAGGCAATATGATGGTATTATAGCAACGACAGATACATTAACAACAAAAGTTTTACCATTACTTTTAACATATGAGGGAATAATTGCTGAAGGTGTCCAGGTCATCGGATTTTCAAATACGGTCTATGTGAGGATCCTTAATCCTACATGGACGATATTTACACAGCCTTCACGACAAATGGCCATAAGATGTTATGAAACAATATTGGAATTGATTAGATGTAAAAAACTACATATCAACCCGGAATATAACACGGATTTTTTGGACATTATTCCTTATTCCCGCTAGTACTATTGTAGCTAGGGCAGTAATAGCGGAATCCTCTGTAGAAAAGAAACCCATATAGGTCTCTTTTTTACGGAGGATGTTAATGTGCTTTTTGCGTTAATATCTACGGATTTATATTCACTTTTAATGACTTGGCGCTGCCATTAATGCTGAGGTTAAGGTCCAAAGTACCTTTTTTATAATTATTGCCTTCGTTTTCGGATAGTGAAATTTTAGGTACCTGACTTCCTTGATAAGGATATAATATACTCACAAATGTGCTTACATCTTCTTTACTTTCTTTATCCTTTTCAAATACAAATGCAGGCCGATCAATTTCTTCCCCATAGCTATAGGACACTTTCCCCTCTTCCGGTTTGAGATTGACCTTTGGATTAAAACATTGTACAAGGAGATTATTGCCATCTGCGTAAGTCGTATGGACAGTGTTTTTTTCCTTGTTGTAATCTGCTGTACTCCCCTCTTTAAGCTGATAATGGATACCTAATTTTCCTGCTGCGCTTCCAATGGCCTTATCGATAATAATAAAGTATTTCTGGTCTACAAAAAGTACGGTGCGCTGATGGTCCAGCTGGTTATAACTTGGGTTTGTATAGGTTAATACGGTTAAGTCATCGCTTGTTATCCATTTGTTTTGTTGCGCTTTGGTGATAACCATGTTTTGATTGTCAAGCGTGAGCGTACTGTGCACACGTGTTTGTCGAAACCAGTCTCTTTTCGCCATGATTTTTGCATCTCCGCTGTAGACAAAACAGCCGGCATCTGGTGTAAAGTTGCGTCCATTGGCCCATAGCTCAAAAGTTCCATTGTCTGGCTGGGCATGAAATTCTCCTGGAGGACTTGCTTTTAGTATGAGGATGGTTGAAGCGTTTGTCCACCCGTTTCTAAATGTATAAAATCCAGCGTTACGCGAGGCGTTGGAAAGCCAATTGGGGGCTTTTCCTTCTTTAGCGTCGCTAGCAAAGTATTGGATAAAAGGGTTTTCGGGGAATAACTGGGCCCAGGATGAAAATTGTTTGAGTTTAAATTCTTTTTTTCGGATCCAAGAGTCGCCAAACATGGGTTGATTATAATTTGGAAAAGTGATGTTGATAAAGGCCATTACCATTTTTTCAATTGTATTTTTATAACTAGCGGGGAATTCATGTTCGAGACCAAAATTTTGTGCACTTCGGTAGGCTTTGGTAAATATATCGATGGACGCCGCATGATATACCGGGGAGAGCTCAAATTGAACTCCGTCGGGATAGACTTGTTTTTTTATTTCAGCATTTAGCACCTCAATACCACTTTCTCGCCAACTACTGGCATTTTTCAATTCAGGAAATGAACCGCCTGCAAAAAGGACACGTTGGGCTTCGAATAGCCGATGATTGCCCTCCTGAGCGTAATGGTTCGGTAAATAGTCGGCCTGTTGATGGTAGCTGTTTAATACACGCATAAGGAATTCAGGTGTAAAATTAGGGGATTGAATGAAGATACTGATTATCGGGACCAAGCTTTGGATACGATCAGAAACTTCCAATGGCCGCCATGCAAATCGGTCATTATCGGCTGATAGTCCCAAAGGATTCTTTTTTGCCCAATCATCAAATTGATAAATCCACTCTTTGGCATACTTTTCATCTTTGGTCTTGCGGTAGACGAGCGCCATCGGTAGCCACCATTTAACCCGATGTAACTGCCAGCGAACTTCATTGTCCTTGACTGGCCATAATTGCCAATTGATATCCTTTCCAAAATCAAAAAAACCGTAGCTTTCCTGCGTTTTAAAATGATGTTTGAGGGCATGGTCTGCCGTTTCGCGCGTTGTAGCGCTAAGTGGACCCAGTGTATCGACTGCGACCTCCATATTACTAAAATCTGGTTTGTTGATGCTGAGTTTTGTCTTGTAGTACTTTAATAGCAGGGTCGCTGCTGCATCAAATTTGTGTTGAACAACGGCATGTTTTACAGCTTCTAATCCCGGGTAATCGAGGTTGATATTTTGAAAGCTGGATTGATCTATTTTTTGCTGTGCTGTTCCCAACTCCATATAGAACATACACAAAAGGAGGCAGAAATAACTTAATTTCTTTTTAAAGATTATCATAATTTATCGGATAGTTTGGGTTTCAATTATATTATCATTGTATACGGCTGGAATTAACAGATTTCTTTTTCATATTAATTGGGGAATGTTATCGTTTTCTCTGTATTTGTTTAGCAGGTAAATTTAGCCCAAACGTTACAAAAGAGCTTTTAAATTTTGTTAGAAAACTTTTAAAATTGTTTAATGTGACCAAATGAATTGCCTTCAGAAGATATTTGTAAGCAATATTTTGTAGACAGCTAAATTCAAAATAATTTCGGAAGATTTTTTTTAATGCAATTCGTGGCAGTTAATAGTGTATTATATACTGGTCTTCCGATGAAACGCTGACATGGGAAAAAGGTGTATTAAAACAAGCAAAGCCGATGTCTCGCAAAGGCGGTAATTGTACGGTAAAATATGGAAATCAAATTAAAACGCTTAATACAAAAACCGGAAAAAGTTACAATCTACAGTTTTAGCTGATATCATCAATGTGAAAGCGCCAGTTGTGGATGCTGGCGCTTTTGAGCTGAGCTTGACTACCTAAAAATTTCTATGGGGGCGATTCCGGTCCACGATCTGGGAATTGCTTTCAGTCCAAAGAGCCTTGCCAATATCCAGGAGGTATTCCGGTTGCTGTTAAAGAACGTCGCCGTAACGCCCAGATTTTTGATTTTTTTGCCAGTAATGCCAAAGGGGACCTGCATCTCGTTCATTGTGACACCGCCATGGCCTTTAGCAATGCCGCCATGATCAGAAAGCAACAGGAAATAGGTGTCGTCATAAAGTCGCTGTTCCTTTAATTTATAAATAAAACGGCCGATTTCGCCATCGACTTCTTCGATTGCCGAAACATATTCGGGTGACATCCAGCCATGTCTGTGACCGGCATGGTCAACGTGTACACTGTACAAAAATACCAGCGTAGGATCATTCCTGTTCTCACTAATAAATTTCAGCGCTTTCGCATAGTTGTTCTGGTATTTATCGTTTTCCTCAAAGGAAACTTCATCGAGGTATTTTTTATTGATCGGATTGATGAGTTCGGCCCAGTTATAATAGAATGCAGTTTTTGAATCTGGTTTTTTATCTTTCAGTACCTTAAATATGGATGGTGTATAGCTATCAGGGTCTGTTTCGATCGCCTTGAGCGGGTGCTTTGCCAATGTCCAATTATTGGCGGTGATACCATGCTCTTCGGGTCCTTGCCCGGTAAGGTGACTTGTCCAGTTGGGTAGGGTCACAGATGGGATTACGGGTCTGCTGCTGAGTGTTATTAATCCCTTTTCAAACAATTTGTCGATATTGGGATGTTTTGACGCGTTGAACCCCTCGGTACTCAAGCCGTCTAGGGCGATGATGACAATACGCTGTGCATCTACGTGCATGCAGATAGATACAAATAGGACTAAAAGTAATGATTTCATTTTCATAGGTATGATCTTAATGTTTGTATTGGTTTTCTAAGAATTGAGAATCCGGATAATTTGAATGCGTACTGCTGAGGCTGTGATCAATTTGTTGGTTAACTGTTGGCTTTTTAATTTTGACAAAGCTTATGATTGTAGCACATATAGCGCAGATAAGGGCCACAAATAGAAATATATTGGCGGTATTGCCTGTGAAATCAATTAGCCTACCGAACAAAGGCTCGCCAATGGCAGCAAAAACATAGGCGAACATATTCATGATGCCTATGCCTGTGCCCACAAGCTTGGTCCCCAGTAGATCCGGACTTAGTGTCCAGAAGTTGGCCTGTGGTCCATAGACAAAGAAACCCGAACTAAACATCAGTATGCCGATCAAAAGATGGTTGTGAATGGGGACACAATAAATAAGAATGGCGATGATGCAGCTGATGATCATTCCTGTACAGATGGATTTACTTCTGTTTTTGTTGAAAATGAAGTCTGAGATATAGCCAAAGGAAACAGCTCCCAAAGCCATACCGATAGGGATAAGTAGTGTAAGCCACATATTGCCAGAAGATGCTTTGTAGTTGTTCCCCAAAAAATGAATAGGCACCCAGAAGATCAGCCCATAGCGTGCCATGCTCTGAAAACCGATGGCAAAGGAGGCGATCATAAAGTTGCGGTTCTGAAATACTTTTTGGTAGGATTGCTTCCAGTTTTCCTGTTTTGCTACGGATTCTCCTTCTTCATCCCCGATCATGTAGCCCTTCCTTTTGGGGTCGCTATAGGCGACTGTCAAAAAGACGAGCAATGCTGCAGCGAGCAATAGGATAGGATACCTGAAAAGACTACGCCAGCTTTGTTCCTGCTGGACGAGAATCAATGCCATAAAAAACGTCAGCACAGTAGAGCTTCCCGCTGCCATGGTATAAAAACCAAAGGCTTTGCCTCGCTCGGAGCTGTTCCACCAGTTGGAAATCAGCTTACCCCCAGATCCCCAGGCCATGGATTGAAAATAACCATTCAATGTCCAAAGAACAAGAATAACTGTATATGAACTGGCAAAACTAATAGCGAGATTACAAAGAATAGAAACACCGCCTCCTGTGATAATCATCATTTTGGGGCTCAGTCGATCGGCGAGGTTACCGTTGATCAATTGGCCAATAGCATACCCCATCAGCATCGCAAAACTGATCCAGCCTACTTGTTGGAAGCTGATGTTAAACTCTTTGGCAATGCCACTGGCAGCCCAGCCAAAATTATGGCGCCCCGTATAAAAGAACAGGTAGCAAAACATGGTAACAAACAACATCTTCCATTGATCTTTTCTGAATTTCTTTTCCATTAGATCTGTGTTATTGGCGTGTAAATAGCTAGACCTGCCCGAATCGGCTTCTGTGTAAGCGCATAATTTATTGCCGCATTGACTTCTTCGAGTGGAAATTCACGCTCGATCAGTGAAGTGAAAGGGTACTTCTGCCAGTTTTCGATAATGAAATCGACAGCATTGGAAAAATCTGTATAGTTGTAATTATGTAATCCTTTTATTGTAAGCATTTTTCGGATGGCCTTTTCGGCATCGATTCCAGTCTTGCGTTGATTAAATACTGCTCCCACTAAGATGGCGGAGCCATGGAGGGCCAAGGTTTCGATGCCCAATTCCATGGCTTCGGGCGAGCCACTCATGTCAATAAATCGATCGACCGAAATATCTTGAAGTAAAGTGCTTTCTTCCGTTTCGCTAAGATCGATGGTATGGCTGGCTCCAAAACTTTTCGCCATCGCTAAACGGGCAGGATTAATATCAGATGCAATAATATTTTTTGCACCCAATTCCCGGCACATCGCAATGCTGACCAATCCCAATAGTCCGATACCAGCAATATGAATGTTTTTCCCTGTGATTGTTCCTGCAAGTCTAAGCGCGCCGGCCGACGTTGCTACAGCACAATTGATTGTCGCTGCTACAGCCAAAGAGATATCTTTGGGCAGTATACGTAAACAAGTATGGGGACGAAGGATAATATGAGTGGCCAGCCCCCCATGCAGATTGTCCTCTTCAGTAATCTGACGGTGGCCATATTTGTAGAGCTTGTCGTTTTTTTGAGGTGTTTCGGATTGGTAAACGCCCGTGCTGGGGTCGCTGGAAAATACTGTCCAGGTGATAAGATCCCCGATATGAAGCGAGTTGCCCTGAGCATCAAGTCCGCTATGGGATGGAGAAATATCTTCGACAACTCCGACAATTTCATGCCCTAAAATAGTTGGACTAGGTTCGTTACGCAAACCGCAATAGGTATGCAGATCACTGCCGCAGAGTGTGGTGTATCGTATACGAACCAATATTTCACCGGCATTTAATTCCGGAATAGGTTGTTCGACTTTGACAAGTGCTGTATTGGCACCGCTAAAAACATAATATGTTGCTATCTTTTTCATTTATTATAAATACATATAGGTTTTGTAATACTAAACAATGTTTATATATACTGTATTTGTAAACTGTTAAATTTTTATGAAGAATTTGCGCAGTAGGGGTGGACGTTTAGTGATTAACGGCATATAGAAAAAGGTATATTTTACATGTTTTTACTATTTTTCTACATCGCGAATATGGTTAATATGAGTTCTTTTGTATCTATATTTAAGTTATCCATCAATTATGAAACGATTATCCATATGTTTTGGAGTTTTCTTTTGGATCATTTCAATTCATTTATTTGCACAGAACAAACAAAATTTAGACGGATCTTGGCGCTTCAGTCTGGACGAGGAAAATAGAGGATTAGAAGAAAAGTGGTCTGAACGGAATCTTACCCAGACGATACATTTACCGGGGACAACAGATGAAGCTAAATATGGGACAAAAACAGTCGGCTCGGACTTTGGCATATTAACCCGCGAATATAAATATTATGGACCTGCCTGGTATCAGCGCGACATTATGGTGCCCAAGGACTGGAAAGATAAGCAGCTGTTTTTAAACCTGGAACGTGTGATGTGGCAATCCATGCTTTTTGTGGACGGCAAACAGATTTCGACCAGAGACGCTTTAAATTCGCCACATCTGTATTCACTTGGGGTGCTGAGCCCAGGCAGGCACCGGCTGACCATCCGTGTCAACAACGATATGATTTATAACATTGGGGATAAAGGGCATGCGTATACGGAGTATACCCAAAGTGTCTGGAACGGTATAGTCGGTAAAATTGAACTTATTGCAAAAAATCCAGTGCATTTTTTCAATCCCCAAGTTTTCACATCAATAGCGCCAAAAGGGTTTCAGCTCAAGGATACCCTGCTGAACGTCGACGGAAAAAAAAGGACCGTCAAGCTGGCCTACACTTTGCGGGAACGCAACAGCGGCATAGAGGTATTTCAGGGGACTCGGAAGATCACTTTGCTGTCAGCGAAACAGCCAATCGAAATGACGGAAAATGTACCCGAGTCAATTCAGTTATGGGATGATATTGATCCGAATCTTTATACATTGACGGTCAGTCTGCTGGATGAGAAAGACCGACAGTTGGATGTGAAGGAGATGGAAATAGGTTTCCGTGAAATCAGTGCTTCAAGATCAAAGATTCTGGTAAACAAACGGCCTGTTTTTTTGCGTGGAAATTTGGACTGTGTACATTTCCCATTGACAGGTTACCCGTCAACGGATGTCGAAGAATGGGAACGGATTTTTCGTATTTATAAGGCATACGGATTGAACCATGTCCGTTTTCATTCCTGGTGTCCACCACAGGCGGCTTTTGTCGCAGCAGACCGGATCGGTCTTTACTTACAGCCTGAAGTGATCTGGCTGGACTGGTGGATGGCTGTTGACAATCCAGGACGCGAAGAAATGAACACCAAAGGAAGACCAAAAGGTCTTGGTCATAATGCCTCTGCCGATTCATTTGCACAAAAGGAGATTGCTACGATGTTGGCTAATTACGGAAATCATGCCTCTTTTACAACAATGGCCATCGGAAACGAATTGGGCAACTCGGACTTTCAGATCATGGAATCCTGGTTGAAGCCTTTTAAGGAAAAAGATCCGCGAAGATTATATGCGGTTTCCTCAGCGCGAAAGATAACCGAGTTGGATCAGTTTATCGTCACCCATTACATTGACAAACTTGGTGGTACGAGGGGACTACGTGGTGCTACTACGGATTGGGATTTTGAAAAGGTGTATAGTCAATCCAAAATTCCTGTTATTGCGCATGAAATTGGTCAATGGCCGGTATACCCCAGATGGGATGAAATAAAGAAATACACAGGCGTATTAAAAGCGAGAAATCTTGAACAATTTCGTGAACAAGCCCGAAAAAACAAGTTGGAATCTCAAAATGAAGCTTTTGTGCAAGCATCCGGAGCACTCAATCAGCTGATGTATAAAAATGAGATCGAGTCTTTTCTTCGTACACCTTCGGCTGCCGGAATACAGCTGTTAAGCATGCAGGACTACCAGGGGCAGGGGGAAGCACTCATTGGCTGGCTTGACGCTTTCTACGACAGCAAGGGAATTACAACTCCAGAGGAATTTAGGATGCACCATGATACCACAGTGATGTTAGTACGCCTGCCTAAATTTGTATGGCAGTCAGAAGAAACATTTCATGCTAAAGTACAGGTCGCACACTATGGTAAGACAAATATCCAGGATGGGGTTTACTGGAAGATTTACGATGAAACAGCACATGTACTTTCATCTGGGGATTTCTCAAATCAGGTATTCCGGTCGGGGAGTTCAGAGATTATAGGGACTTTTAACAGCGATTTTTCTGGGATCACAAAGGCGACGAAACTGACGGTGGAGGTTGGCCTGAAAGACCGGCCCAACAAAAATCGCTGGGAAATATGGGTATATCCTCCGTTGAAGGGGCATACGAAGAATGTTTATGTAACCGACCGCTTCGACGCGAAGGCAGAGCAAGTATTAAATGCGGGTGGCAAGGTATTGCTGGATGCCGCTGACCTCGGAAATGTGGCCACGGCAGACCTGATCAGCTTCTATCCTCTGTATTGGTCACTTACTTTTTTTCCGGGACAGGGCATCAATACCATCGGTCTTCTGCTGCGCGACAAACATCCTGCTTTTGCTGACTTTCCGACAGATGCGTCCAGCAACTGGCAATGGCAGGCAATCTATAAAGGAGCCAAGGGGTTTTACATCAATGATTTTCCGGCTGACTATAGGCCTATTGCCCAGCCGATAGATGATTTTCATCGCAATAATAAGCTGGCTTCCATTTTTGAATTAAAGGTTGGTAAAGGGAAACTGCTGGTGACGGGTTTTAACCTGCGGGATAAGAACAATCCGGTAAGCCAGCAGTTGAAAGCCAGTATTGCAAAGTATATGGATTCGGATGAGTTTGCACCTGATTATGAGCCAAAATTGGATTCTTTACGAAAGATGTTTGTCTTCATCGAGCCTCTAAAAAGTGTGGCACCGAAAGCTTTCAGTAATGCGCTGCTATATGTAGAGGCGGGTAAAAAGGCACAAGCTATGGAACAAAATGTGGCTTGGTCCAGTCTTTTGGATCTGAGTGAAGCCAATAAAGGAACGAGTTACAATGTAAAAGCAGATGGTGTCTGGAAAGATGCGATCGCCTCGGCCTGGCAGGGGAAACAAATGGAAGTGACCTTAAAAGTGCCACAGGGCATGATCGGTACGTTCTATGTCTTTTTTCACGATTGGAATAATCTGGGGCGCCAGGCGGATATTGAATTTGAAGGGAGGCAATATACTTTAGGCCGGCACGATAAGGACGGACAATGGATTAAATTGCATGTGATGCGAGAAGATTCAAATGATGGTGTATTGAAATTGAAGGTGAATACCTCAAAAGGTCCTAATACGATGATTGCAAAGATGGCTTTGACAGAGGAGCGCGATTGAGTTGGCGTCTGCACTGGAGTAAACGTACAAAAGTCAGTGAGCTATTGCGCCTATCACTATCATTGCCAAATCTTTTGCTAATTGGATTACTAGCGATTGTATTTTCTATAAGCTGGAAATTTCTAAAATCTGTTAAAACCTTTTTGTTCCGACACTGGTTATTCGATTACCGTAGGCAGTAGATTTAATTGTATTTTTTATAGGCTAGGGATTGATTCCCTAGCCTATTTTAATTTTACATACTTCCATTGGCAGACACCCGGTGTTGCTAGCTATCGAAGCCCTAAGTTCAGTTTTTTTCTGAAAAATCCTTTCTCCAAATACGACTGTGTGCGTCATAATTGTATAGATCGCCTATTTTATCCGCTTGACTTCAACTTTTTAGATCACTTATATTTGCTTTCGTGTATGTGGATAAAGGGCTAAAAAACTAACGCGCTGAACTATTTATTTTTAACACAACGAATTCTAACAGCCTCACTAGGGGCTGATGAGCTTGGCCTAAATGTCAGCGGCTTGATCTCATAATTACCTAAAGTAGTCCGTTTGTCGTCGCTATAAGGCTGCTCAAAGGCCAGGTATTTTTTTCCGGCAAGCAGGTAGGCACTTTGAGTTGTTGGCGCAAAACGATACATCCCAGCAGAGATAAAGTAGAAAGATCGGAAATATAAATACTTATCCATTTCGGGTTTTTCAGGCTGATAATCAACGCCAAAAAACAGCCCTGTCTTCAGATAACTATTATTTCCTGTATCGTATTTTGCATGGTATATTTTAGTATTACTGGACATTAAGGCAACGATTTCGTCACTGGTCGGAAGTCGCCATGAATTTAATGGTTTTACTGATGCACATGGATCCTGATTTGCTACAGCAAGTGGCTCTTGTGCATAGGATCCGTTTACACGATACATCCGCATACCTTTGACGCTATCGTCAAAATCCATATACCAAAAAGCCTCCGTCTGATCGGCTGGTGATGGCGACCAAGTATAGTAAATACTCTCATCGCTGGGAGGCGCGAATTGGTAGATCCCGTCTCTGTAAATTAGATCTCCTATACTCCAATTCGTACCGGCCAATGGTATAGAGGGATCAGCTGGTGCCTTGAAATTAATCTCCAACGCGTACTTTACACCTGGACGGAGATTCCAGCCGTCTTGTACCACATCTTTAGGGGTGCTTCCATTGACGGATACATTACTTAGTTTGACTGAGCCATTTACCGTTGCAGCAGATGCAATAAATGTTGAATCTGAATAAATAACTTTGCCGCTCTTGTTTTGGAATACAAGTGGTACAGACTCTACTTCTCCATGATAAGAGAGTGTTCTATCGGCAAGCGAGACATCAATAGATCCTTTGGCATGTGAAGGGCTTATGGTTCCTCCTCCAATACTAATTTCGCCAACCGCCGAAGCGTCCAACTTCAACGTAACTTGCGTAAAAAGATGGGCTAATGTTGCATTAAGTTCATTCTGGCCATCCTTTACCTCAAAAGGAATCTGATCGATCATCAGGTCCTGATCTGCGCTCAATTGTTCAAATTTTGCGGTATTCAATTTAGTTCCCGAATTTAAGTAGGGTAACGGGGCATTTGTACCAGAAGCATAGATGATGAAGGTATATTTACCGTTGTCTATTGTAAAATCCTTTACGCCTTCCCCCTGTTTAAATGATTTTGTCTCTAGGTATTCACCTAAAGCATCAAAAATCGCGACATAATAAGAAGTGCCTTCTTTTAGCGCTTTCTGTTCACTTGTTGCACGTACTGCCGATTTGTTATTAGAAGCTTTTGGATAAGAGGCTTGTGGTCCTACTTCTCTTAGCGTAGCGACCAGTGTGTATTGGTCATTATAAGCGATTTCTTTTGACTGTGACGCGCCGGTTATACGTCGTCCCGTCACAGCGATTTTGCTCTTGTCATCCGGCAAAGAAAATGTCTGCCCTATACTTAATCGTACTGTGGAACCATTTGCTCCGGTAATATCTGAGTGCTCTTTACTACAGGCATTGATAAGTATAACCAAAACAAATAAAAGGCTACTATAGCTATACCTTATGTTACTTTTCATATTCTTACTTTTCTTAAAAAAAATCTTAAATTCTGCTATTTTATATCCAGTTTAAACGAATTGCAGCCGTCTCCAAGAAAGCTTCACTGTTTCATTAAATGGAGTATCTTGGTATTGGATAGGCTAAATTTCCTAAAAGTGCTACCAGTCCAATTCTTTTGTCTGAGTTTCGGTTTCCCAGGATTCTGTGATTGCTGGCTGTACTGAACCTGTCGAAATACTGTACTCTAATGCAAGCTGTTGAACCTGGATACTTGGTGCTTCATAAACAGGTGTATTACAGCCAAGGATCAAGTTGTTTTCTTTCTTTTTCATTTTGTATTTATTAAATTTATGTTAAATTATTTTTAATTTTATTGTAATTTTAATGTTAATTTGATTAATAAAAACAAATTTAAAGGAAATTTTAAGAGTGATTTATCTATTTATGTTTAAACATATTTATTGTAGCTGCATTGCTACAAACAGGCCTTCTCTTTTGTAGAAAATAGAACAGAGCGTATCACTTACATGCGGATAGCGGACTGTTTGTACAGCGGGGGACTGTACTCATGCAGGAGTCGGAAGGGTGTAGCAGCAAGCAGCTACAGGAGCTGGTGGGGAAGAATGATGTGGGAAAACAATAGGAGACTAGGCATGAAAAGAGCCGTAACATCCTGTTATCTACGAAGTGCCTTTGGGCTGTTGGTTTTTTCTTGATTCTGCTTATGGGCTGGAGATTAAGCAGATTTCGTTTGTAGGTATGGAAGGATTTGCAGTATGGGCTAGAGTCTGCTGCGGCACGCAAATTAAAAACAACTACCGAAACGCAAATCGCAGCGGTAGTTGTTTTTCTAAAACTTTAAGCTTAGATTACTTTACTGTCGCGCATCATTTTGATAATATTATGTGCTTCAAGTTGTTTACTAAGTTGTGTATTGATCAGACTATGCACATGTTGTGAAAGCTCATTCGATCCTTCAGCTAGGACTGTTTGATAAGTCGATTTGAAGGCATCTTCTCCTTGTTCACAGGTTTCCAGCAAACTTTTTTCGTCGTCACCAGTGACATTTACTTTTATGCCCATCCACACCCTAAATAGCTTACCGCTAAGCATCGTACTGTCTGTCGGTTCTTTGCCTTCCAGTTCTACATATGGTGTCAGTTCGGCAATAAATTCATTTGATTGTTCAATGCAGTTCTGAAATGTCGGCAGCAATTTATCTAAACCATGGCTGGTGGCCAGATCAATTGCTTTTCGATAGCCTTCAATACGATCGTTATTAATTTTGATAATGTCATTGATAATTTCCGGATTATTGATGTTGTTTTCCATAATACTGTTATTTGTTATCATTTTTATCTATTCGAAAAACAGTCTGTAACCAACGATCGTTTGAAAAATCCAAGATTTAGGTATTTAATTCACCCCAGGTATTTATTACATTTTTTATTGTTCAGGAATAAATGCATCTTGAACCTGGATGTTAACTCCCCAGCCTATTTTATTTTAGTTTTTAAATAGATCTTGAGGCACTGCAAAAGTTAACATTTGTTCATTGTTTCAGGAAGTGAAAAATTGCAATTTTAAAAATAAAATGCCTGAAGCTATTTTACCAATTGTTTTTTTGATATCCCTCATCATCTTAAAGATGATGGCCAAGGAATATCGTTTCGCGTTAGCAGCGCGTTTTGCAATGACCATCATGTTGCTGGCGACGGGAATTGCGCATTTCGTCTATGTCAAAGGGATGCTCTTGATGATTCCGGAATATATACCTTTTAGACCTACCATTGTCTATGTTACTGGGATCGTTGAAATGATAGCGGGAATTTTACTACTGGTTCCTAGATACCAAAAAAAAGCAGGGGTTTTCCTTATCTTATTTTTCGTTTTGTTACTGCCTTTTAATATTTATGCAAGCATGCTACATGTCAATATGGAAAAGGCTAATTATGAAGGTGATGGCTTGCTCTATTTGTGGTATAGAATCCCATTACAGGTGTTTTTTATGGCATGGGTTTATTTTTCAGCATGTAGAGCCTCGTAACGCTTTACTCTTTTTCCTTGTTCACAAACAACACGAATCTTAAAAGAAATACGACGAATGTTAAATGGCTACCCATCTCAGGGATGAATATTTTTATATTTAAAAAATTCATTATTTATTTCTTTTATGAAAAAATACCTCTTACTCGTACTAGTTATGCTGGTAAATACAATAGCGATGGCGCAAAATACAGCACCCGAGAAACATTTGCACAAAGCATTTGAAGCGATAAAAAACCGTGATGCGAAGGCTTTCAAAACATTGTGGCCCGATCAACAAACATTTTCCGAAATCAGTATCAGCACTGGTGATTTTGATGCCCGTACGTCCGACCTAGTCGAGGTGTACAACGAAAGCAGATATTATAAAATGATGGGAAAAATATTGGAAGATTTTTGTGAGGTTAAGAATGGGGAAATCAACTGGCAAGATTTGTACATCCAAGAAATCAAATCAGATAACAATAAAGCCAAAAATTCTGAGGGTATTATAGAATACAGCGGTTTTATCTGGGTCAAAAGCAACAGGGACAAAGCGGAGAATTATGTGTTGCGCTATGTTGATTTAATTCAATTTAAAGAGCAGTGGTATGGTGGTCTGTTTAGAGATCTAAAAGCCTTCGATGGTAATTTTGAAGATTTTGTTATCGCAGAAGAACCGGGCGATCCTATTGCTGCTGAAGCGGCAACTGTTGCCACAGAAGCGGTAGAAGCATCGGCTGATAGCGCCGCAGCTTTAGTTGAATTACCATTGCTAGAACAAACTACCTTTTCAACCACCATTAATGGTAGAAAGATGATTCTTAATTGGAAAGTAAACGGTTGGAAAGAAGATCCTGTGTACGATCAAACCACTTATCAATATCAAAACAAAGAGGAGCAATCTTTTGCTGAAATCGTAGCACTGGAAAATGGATATTTGCTATTTATTGAACAAGATCGCAAAAACTTTTTCCGAATTAAAAATACATATGGAAGCTTAAGCGGATTTTGGTTTTCTACACAAGTAGGAAAAGAAATTCCAGTAACTTTTGCTAGTACCGAAGCCAAGAAATAGATATAAAGTGAAAACATTTGATGTTACCCCATAACAGCCGCTATTAGAAAACCTATTCGTTGCATCAGAGCTAGATTGTATGTAAATTAGCATTTACATCGCAGACTTATTGAACATTTATTAAAACTAATCTTCCCTTGATACTGTTCATTAGATGAAGATATACAAAGATTGAAGGTATACGTAGGATTAAAGGATAGTTTTTTTAAGGTCGGAGCAGCAATTGATCCGACCTTTTTTATGATTTCAGATCGCAGGATAGCAGGTGGTATTAGTTTTCTTGCCCTCTATATGCAAACAAATATCTTTATATAGGAAATACAATTCTAACATTCTTGTTGTTTTGTTATCGTTCGTTTTTCTAAAAATTGTCGTAAGGCGATCATCAAAAATGCGAGGCAACCGAAGAGCATCGTGAGCCAGGGAGAAAATTCTACGCCTTTGGAAACGATGAGCCAACCGCCTACGGTCGTTCCCAATGTTACGCCAAGGTTCCCAAAGGAGGTGGCTAGGCTGTTGGCAAATTCTAATGCTTCTGGAGCCGACGAAATCATATAGGTCGACGCATTGAGGAAGCTGGGTGAATACAGAAAACCCCATAAGGCAATCGTACAAATGGTGGCAAAGGTGTTACCTCCTGAAAAGTTTAACAAGAGCGGAATGATGAGTGTACCGGATAAAAAAAATAGTGTAGTAAACGTAATATTTCGATTAAGCATTTTCCCCGCGACCCAGTTGGCAATCACCCCAATGATACCAAATACAAACAGCATATAGCTGACCATCGTGCCATCCATCGCTTTTGCTTTATTTAAATATTCGGCAAAATAACTGTAGGTGGAAAACCAGGCAGCGATCATAAAAAAATTCATGGCTGTACTGACGAGAAAGATGGGCTTGGTCAATATTTTTAGTTGGCTCCCAAAGGATTTTTTCTCTTTTACAGGCAAGGACGGAATGGTCATGTAAATGGCGCACAGGGCAATGAGGCTGACAATGGCCTGTATGGTAAAAGAGTACTTCCAGGAAGAGAGGCTGGCGATGTATGTGGCCAAGGGAACTGTCGTAACCATAGCGATTGCTACACCACTAAATACGATGCTCATAAATTCGTTTTCTTGTTTTTTGTTGCCTTGTAAAATCGCTACGGATAAGGCGGTGGCGATATAGACTGGCTGAAGGAATGCGGGTAGCACTCTAACAATGAGCAATAGCCAAAAAGGAGGAGCGAAAGAAGAGACCAGCCCAGTGACTAGAAAGATTGTAATAGCAGTTAACATGACTTTCTTTCGGTCAAATCCCGAAGCGAGTAAGGTCATAAATGGTCCTGTCAGCGCAATGACCAGGGCAAAGGCACTCAGCAGATAACCTGCTTTGTCGATGCTGATGTGATAATGTTCGGCGACCTGTGGAAGGATACCGATAATGCCAAACTCTGTCGTTATGATAGCGAGGAAGCCCAAGGCTCCAATGTAGGCGTATTTTTTCATGTGATAAAAATTGTGGATGAGCAGCTCTTAATGGCTAAAACGAAGAATAGATGACGTTTTTGTAGCGGGTGCCAAGATCCCAATAGGATGCAGGCAAGTATTCCTGTGTAAAAACAAGACCAATTAGGTTTTCCTGTGGATCCACCCAATAATGCGTATTGAAAGCTCCGCCCCAGAAAAATGTATCCACATTGGCCGAGTGGATAAATTTATTTTCGGGTGTTACCAACCAAAATCCAAGGCCAAAATAGAAATTGGGATCGCCCTGGGTGATAGCTTCCTTTGAAAGCTGGTTGCTGGTCATCAGAGCAATGGTTTTGGCACCCAAGATCCTCTTATTTTTATAACTGCCTTTATTGAGAAGCATTTGTAAAAACTTGGCGTAATCCGCAGTAGTTGAACTCAGCCCCGCGCCTCCAGATAAGATGATTCCGCTGAGCAAAGGGTAATTTACCGCGTTATTTTCGTAGATAGGTTCGATGGTTTTCTCTAATCCATGGGTTGTTTTCTTCGATACAGAAACCAGTCGGTTGGCTTTTGTTAGGGGAATATTAAAGTGGGTGTCAGTCATCTCTAGTGGTTCAAAAATACGCTCGGTGAAGAACTCATCTAAAGAATGACCACTGATCACTTCAATAAGGTAACCAAGAACATCTGTATTTAGGCCATAAGTGAATTTATAACCTGGTTCATGTAACAAAGGCATTTTAGCCAGTTTTTCTATTTGATCTTTCAATACCGCCTTATTTCCTATACCGGATAGTACACCCGCTTTGGTATAGATGGCTTGTATGCGGGGATCATCTGTGATCATTGGATAAGCGATGCCTGAACTATGAGATAGCAGGTCGCGAATGGTAATCTCCCTGTGGGCTGCCGTTGTCGTATAACTGCTGTCGCTAGGATTGAATTTGTCGAGTACTTTCGGATCCTTAAAGGTGGGGATATACTTTGAGATCGGATCGTCCAATAAGAATTTTCCTTCTTCCCAGAGCATCATGATAGCCACACTGGTAATTGCTTTTGTTTGGGATGCAATGCGAAAGATATGGTTGGTGGTTAAAGGTGCTTTGCTTTGCAGATCCGCATAACCCAGTGCTTTATTATACACGGTATTTCCATTTTTTATAATGAGGACATTGACGCCCGCGATTTCTTTTTTTTCAAGAAGTTGGTTCGATAAATGATCTAGCCTCTCGCTCATCAACCGCGTTTGTGCGGTACTATTTAACAATACTAGGCTAGCAGCAATCGTAGATATTTGTTTGTACATGATCATATAATTTAATTGTGCAAACAAAATTATCGGGTAATATTTACTTTTGTGGGGTAGGCATCTATTTGTAGGATACTAACAAATTTGTAAGTAATGGGTAAAAGAAAGGAAAGTTCAACAAATATGTTGAATGAAAGTTTTATAGTAGCGTCTTGTGATCTCACTTATGCCGTTTGCAAAGTAGGGGGGCGCTGGAAACTACTTATTCTGTGTAAACTTGAGTACGGCGCATTGCGGTTCAGTGAACTGCGTGATCAAATAAAGGTGATTACAGAGCGTATGCTTACGCTACAATTGCGTGAATTGGAACGGGATGGCTTGGTCAAAAGAACGGTTTATGCAGAAGTACCACCTCGGGTAACATATGAGTTGACGGAAGTGGCCAAGGAACTGATTCCGATCTGGGCCCAACTTAGCCAGTGGGGAAACAAACACCGAAAACTGCTCCATGAGCATGAAGTGAGCGGATAAAAATAGGATTTGTGTCACTATTGACATTACAAAATTGCGATGAGCCAGCTACCAGCATAAAAGCATAAAAAACGCTTGAACCGGGGAGATGCAAGCGTTTTAAACTAACCAATTATAAACCTAAATTATGAGTCTAAAGTAATACACATTCTGTGCCAAATTGAACCGCATGACAAAACTACAGTCGTCGCAAAGCATCATGGAGCATCTCAGATAACACTTACTTTTGAAAGGAACCTTTCGTCTGAGCGCTTTTACCGTTCATGTCGGTGATATCCAGAATGACTTCATAATTGCCCGGGGGAAAATCCGACACATCCACATGCTCATGGAAGGTGAAGTCGATTTCACCAGCGATGTTTTTCCCCTCAAATACATATTCTTTTGCTAAGGCATTCTGTTTGATGTAAACTTTAATATGCTGCACCTTCTTGGGCGCAGAGATATGGGATTCGAGATGTAAATTATCTTTTTTAGCATTGATGCCAACGTCTAATGTAGATGCGAAAGGCCTGCTGCTATCTACGGATACATTTACTTTGATTGTTTTTTCGTCGGTTTCACCATTACTGTCAATGGCTTGTATGGTAAATCCATATTCTCCAACCGGAAGGTCCGGCGGAAGTGTAATGACCTCATTAAAACGGTATTCAGTTTCACCTTTAAATTCTTCGTTATAAATTTTTTCAAATGACCAACGACCTGCATGTGCAGAAGTCAGCTTAACTTCGACAGACTTAATCTTATTTTTAAAATAAACTGTTGATGTCCAATTGATATCTTCTCCGACAAAAACATGGGCATCGCCTTTGCTGCTGCGGATTTGGAATTGATTGATACCTTCTACCTTATTTTTACAGCTGACGATAGCGATCGTTAGGATAATGATCGTTGTGAGGAAGGATGTAATTTTTTTCATTTTGCCTTTTTTTAATGTATGTGCTGTTCAGATGTTGTATGCTCATGATCATGATCATGTCCGGCATGACTGTGGCCGCCAAATAGGAGACTGCTTAGCGAAAGTATAATACCCAGCAAGACAGCAACCATTTTCTTTTTATTGAAAACATGGTGGTCAGGGGATCCGGATTCAAACAGAATGGTGGTAGAAACGTGCAGGAATATACCGATCACCACAGCCATGATCTTGTCAAAATACAATGCTAGGTTGCCAACGGCATTTTCGCTGAGGAAACGACTGGTCAAAAAGCCCGCCGGGGTCATGATTGCAAAAGCCAAAACAGAAATAAACAAAACGGTTTTTGATGATCCAGCGGCCAACAGTAATGTGCCCAAAGCAAATGCGGCGGGAATGTGATGGATGGCAATGCCAAAAACAAGGTGACTCCGCTCGGTGCTTATCAAAGGCATACCCTCCAAAAAGGCATGCAGACATAGACTTACGAGAATAGCAATCGGGAAAGACCCGATCGCATCTTTTTCTACATGGAGATGTCCATGCTCAACTCCCTGAGAAAAATGCTCCAGTAAAAGCTGAAAAAGGAAGCCTCCAAGAATATAAAGTCCAATAGTCCCGCCACTGCTTCCTGCATGCCCATATACATCGGGTATAAGGTGAAGTACCGTCAATCCAAACAAGTAGGCGCCACTAAAAGAGAGAATCAATTTAAGAAAATTGGAATTGCCTTTCTTTAAAAATAAGACACTGAGTCCACTTAGAAAAGGAGATAAAAACAGGATAGATACAATAAGAATAATATGCATTGATGATGAAATTAAAAATGTTAGATCATTTGTTATAAGGCAAATATAGGTAAGTAAATCTATAAAAGCAATATTGTTGCATTTACAAATTTTAAATTTATATTTGTCAAAAATTAGCCGAATAAAAATGATCGTTAAAAAAACAAGGTATCTACCATGTATAGTGGGGATGCTCGCGAGTATCTTTTCTACCGAGGTGCTCGCACAGGAAAACCTTCGGATGACTGGTCGGGTCTATGGGCAGGAATCTGATACTGGCCGAAAGCCGCTGGCAAATGCAACTGTTGTGATCAAGAACATAGGACTTACGACGACGACGGATAGGGATGGCAAGTTCGATTTTTCATCCATTCCCGCTGGAAAATTACAGTTACAGGTCTCTTATGTTGGACGGGTTTCCTTGGATACCCTGGTTGCTGTCGAAAATAAGAATATTGATCTTAATCTTTTGCTCCAATTGGCGAGTTTTAGACTGCAGCAGGCGGATGTGACCGCAAAAAACGAAAGTGGCCGTAATGGAACATCCTCCCTGCTCTCCCGAAATGCGCTCAACCACCTGCAGGCAAATAGCCTGGCGGATGTTATGGCACTGCTACCTGGAGGAACCGTCACAAACCAGGATCTCACGGGTAGCAAACAGCTCAATATCCGCAATGTCGTCGGAGCGAATAGTAATGCCAATGCCTTCGGAACAGGTATTCTGATCAATGGAGCACCTTTAAACAATAATGCCAATCTGCAGACAATGGCTGCGACTGTATCTGGGAATACGGCTGCATTGGCTGGAGGAGCCAGCCCCAGTGGGGGCTTTGACACTAGGTTGGTCGCTGTGGATAATATAGAATCCATCGAGGTCATACGGGGTGTGCCTGGAGTAGAACATGGTGATATCAGCAGTGGACTGGTCATCGTCAAAACTCAAGCGGGCCAAACGCCGCTGCGCGTCAGCGCAAAAACGAATTCCAACGTCTATCAATTTTCGTTGGCAAAAGGCCTGGCGCTTGGCCAGGATGCCGGTGCCTTGAATATCGCCTTGGATTATGCCAAAAATACCGATGATCCCGTGCAATCGTACCTGTATTATCAACGATTCAATGCCAGTAGCCAATACAGCAATTCGTTTTTTAACAAAAGGTTGCGGTCCAATTCGACCTTTACATTACTGTATGGTAAAGACTCCCGTACACAAAACCCGGATGATCTGGTAACCATGAAAGCTTCCGACGGTCGTGATCTTGGCGTATCCTTCAATACGGAGGGGGATGTCTCTTTTGTGGGGAAATGGCTGAAGAGCATAAACTATGTGGCCAATGTTGCCTATACAGACAAAAAAGCCTTTGCGCAGGAGCAACAGACTTCGGCAACTGCCCCTTATTCAATGACAACGGATGATGGTGTCCGATTAACCAACAAACCAGGGGTGCCCATCTATGATGTGGATGGAAACATCCTCAACACACATGGGGACAAGAATACGGACCTTTATGCGGTCTATCTGCCAAGTACTTATCTCGGGATGTACACTATTTACGGAAAAGAATTTAGCTCCTTCCTTAAAGCCAAAGCAACTTTTTTCAATCAAATCGGGCATACTGAAAATAAGTGGTCCGTCGGTGCAGATTATAGAATCAATAAAAATTATGGTAAAGGAACGGTGTTCTCCCCAACGACACCGCCATACCGCAATCTTTCTTATGTAAATTCAACCTATCGCCCACGTACTTTTAGTGATATTCCGGCATTCAACCAGCTGGGACTTTATGCCGAAAATCAGTTTTCAGCGCGTATCGCCGACCGGCAGCTTTATCTTTCGGCGGGTGTGCGCTACGATATTTTCTCCACGGCTAAACAGGCGGTATCTCCGCGGTTCAATCTGGATTATGAATTGATCCCCGGTCATTGGAACATCCGCGGCGCATACGGAAAGCTCGCAAAAGCGCCTAGCTTGCTCTACCTATATCCACAATCTGCTTACTTTGAATACATCAACATCAATGAAATGGCAGATGCTTTCATCCCCGAGGAGGAACGTATTTTCATGACAACGACACGCACATTTGAAACAGCAAATAGCTCGCTCAAAATTACTTCAAATGAGCGGATAGAATTGGGAACAGACCTGATCTTTGGTAAAAAGAAATTTTCCATAACAGCCTTCCGTGATCATTTGAAAAATGGCTATGGCATGGGACTGACACAAAATTCTTTCCGCCCGGTAAACTATATCGAATATAGAAGGACTGGTGATGAGCGCAAACCGATTTATGAGATCGCTGAAAACAACCCTGTTCTTGCCAAATTCAATGTGCCGACAAATAATAGACAAATGATGACCAAGGGCATAGAGCTTGACCTTGCGCTCGGAAGATTTGAAAAGATCCGTACGGAGTTTGCACTGAACGGTGCCTGGATCCGCAACGAAAGCTACTCAAACGACTATCATTATTTTGATGATAACAGTACCACCGGTGGGGCCGGACGTACTCATATCGCGCTTTATGATACGAATATGAACCGTTCTTATGCACAGTCAATCACTTCGACGCTAACTGCAACACACAATATACCCAAAATAGGTTTTGTGGTCACACTGCGGACCCAGGTGATCTGGAATGAGCGCAACTGGGATAAGTTTGGTAATGATTCCATTCCGGTAAAATACATTTCTAAATTGGATGGTAAGGTATATGATTTTGATGCAACAAAACGTGCAGATCCGGAATTTAAACCTTTATTGCGCAATGTAAATCAATTGGATGCTATACCGGAATCATTCGGCCCCTTACTTTCTTTTCACATCAATGTCAGTAAGGAGATCGGCAACATGGGGCGAATCTCATTCTTTGCAAACAATATGTTCAGGCATTACCAGATTGCCGAATCGAAAAGGGTCAAAGGCTATTATTACCGCAGAAATGTTCCGTACTACTTCGGGATGGAGCTGTCGTTCAAACTATAACCACAAATTTCAAATCATGTCAATAGTTAAAGTATATATCATACTCGCGGGATTATCGCTCCTGGTTTTTGGATCTTGTAAGAAGATCAATACGGCGCTGGAGGTGGATGCCGTACAATACTACCGTATTCAGGTCAATGCAAGGTCAACAGTACCCAGCATCGAGGACCTAGATGGATTAGCCGTTAAGTTTACCAATTTTAAGGAAGGCATTGTCCGGGAAGGAAAAATAGAAAATGGACAAGCAGTAATGGATAGTCTACCTCCGGGACTGTACAGCATCAATATTGCAGGCCTAAAAAAAGATAAGCTGGATGATTCCTATTACCTGAATGCCGGAGCTGTAAATTATGCGATTGTAACGAATGATCAAACACTCGATCTGCAGGTGGGGGGGCTCAAACAGAGCCCGTTGATTTTTAGCCAGATTTATTACTGTGGATCGGCACCATTCTATTTTAGGGATCAGTTTTATGAGATCTATAATAATTCCGAAGAAATCGTTTACCTGGATGGCCTTCACTTTGCGACCCTGACACCGACTATTGCAACGACAGTACTCCCGGTATGGCCAGTGGAGGATGGGAATAAATATGTTTATGCTGACCGGGTCTGGAAAATCCCAGGTAAAGGAAAGGATTTTCCTTTGCTACCAGGAGAATCCATTGATATCGCCCAGTTTGCAGCAAACCACAAACTTGCACAATATAATCGGGCTTCACCGATAGACTGTTCAACGGCAGAATTTGAGTTTAATATGGACAACCCTAATTTTCCAAACCAGCCGGCCTTGGATATGCAGCACGTGTTTTACAATGGAAATGCTTCAAAAGGATCTGTACCACAGTACCTGACCTCGGTATTTGGAGCAGCCTATGTGATCTTTCGTGTACCGGAGGGGGGAAACTGGGATCCTGTGAATGACAATAACCTGAAAACGCGTAATCTTGGTGCCACAGGTACGCAGCTGTTTGCCAAGATACCACGTACTTACCTCTGGGATGCCGTGGAGGCAGGGCACAACGCCAATATGATCACCGCCAAAAGAGTCCCGGCAGAAGTAGATGCAGGTATGACCTATGTCGGGGCTACCTATATCGGACAGGCTGTAGCACGTAAGGTGCGAGAGCAAAAAAATAATGGTGCACCTTTTTTTATGGACACCAACAACAGTACGGATGATTTTGAACGCAATGTCATACCGCAGTTCAGAAGAAATGGCGAGAAAAAGCCCAGCTGGAGCCCTTCAAAATAGGTAAATGAATACAGTTAAATAGCAATGAATAACAATGAAATCCTCTTTAAATAATCTATATATAACCCTGATAGGTCTATTGTTGGGGTCAAATGTTTTGGCGCAGGAGCCATCGAACCCCTTGGATCCGGCAAAGGCCTTCTTAAACGAACAACGCCGGCTCTGGAAGAATCAGGGAAGTGCAGCTGCGCTGAGGTTGGATACCATCATAAGGTACTCAACATTGAATATTGGTCATTATGCTTACAGCGGCAATTATCGTCGTCCACAGCAGCCCAAGTCAGGGGATGAACAATCTCTCTCTACCTGGGGCAATATTACCCTTGGTAAGTTTTATGTAGAAGGAGGATTTGGCTATTCCCGGGAAAATTTAAGACAGGTCGGTTTTAATGCTTCCATCATCGACCCTTATCGGGGGATGCCCTATTTGGTAGCCGATACAAATGCGAGTGACTGGCGTAATCAGCATTATGCACTCGACTTCAGAATTGCCTCCCCAATATATCATAACCATTGGTCCTTGGGACTGGAAGGTCGCTATAATGCATCATCAGGTGCAAAACAGCGCGACATCCGGTCGGAAAATTATTATTACTCCCTATACCTGAGCCCAAGTCTGATGTATCACAATGGAAGACATCACCTAGGGACGAGTTTTATTTATCAGGACACAAAAGAGGAGTCTTCACAGTCTCTGGTGAATGTATATGTAAACCAACAATATTACTCCCTCTTGGGCTTGGGACATGCTGTCGCGGCGCTCGGTGGTGGGGGAGTCTATAATTACCAAAATGAATCGAGAGGACTTGGACTTCATTATGAATACAGTGGCCCCATTCGTGCACTATTCAGTGGAAGTTATAGATGGGAAGCCGAAGACGTCAACAGTTCATATAGTAACCCAATGCCGGTAGGCACCGTCTCGAGAAAAATCCTGTCTGTCAACACCGCATTCTTGAAGGAAAATGATACGCAGCTCCACCGTTTGGACGCCAATTTTTGGTCTCGCGAAATGAAGGGGATAGAGTATGTTGTAAAAAGGGTAAACCAGGAAAATCAAAATTATTGGGATATCCTGTCCAAGGATGTCAGGTCAACCTATAAAGCCCGTTCCGCTGAAGTAAACTATACCTTTCTTAAAAAAAGTAAAATTGGATATGATTGGAAATTTAATGTTGGCCTGCAATATCAACAGACGGATGACCGCTATAACATACCGGGGAGTTACAGGAAAACGGAAACACTTTTATATCAACTGACAGCGGCAAGGCAGCTGCGTTTATCGCCGCGTCTAGCGCAGGTGCTGATGCTGGGCCTCGAGGCGTCTTATCGTCATAACATCGCAGCAGATTATGTATATAAAGGTAATTTCCCGGAATACCCTATAGTAAATCAGCTGGAGATGGGGGATATAGCTTGGTTTCAGGCGAATGTACTGGCGTTGCAGGTGCCTATCCGCTATTCGCGTCGTATAAAAGAAAAGGCAAAACCATACGTTTACATCCAGACTGAGGGTAATCTGATCATGCCTTCAGGCAGCTTTTATCAGGATCGTACCGCCTACAGACTTACACTTGGTTTAAATTTCTAAAGGAGCGTGAAAACAGGGAAAGTATTCATAGGGTAGCATATAACATGCTTCGCATGATAGCGCTGAAAAATGGCGTTGTAGGAGATATGGGTAAATGTTGAATAAAAAGGGGCTGTCCAAAAAATTGTTGGACAGCCCCTTGATAGGCTAAAGGAAAGACTTTAGCGCTGAATAGAAAAGGTAAGTATTGGATAGGCCGATGACGAGGCAATAGCTTATCGCGCAGATCTTGACAAAGCGGGATAAGCTACTGGGATTTCCTAACCTCTTATCTTGGATAAAGAGCCCAAATACAACCGCGACCGAACACAAGGATAATATAACCGATGTAATTGCCAGTATGAGCTCAAAGGATGCGATCCAGATAAACAAAAGACTGATACAGGCCAGAATGACTATATGCTTTCGAGGAACCTCTTGGGGCAATAGGGATCCCTTCAGTAGCTCCTCCATTTTCATGGAAACACGTGATCCAGCCCATACCATAGCACTGATACCGGATACAAGTAATAGGGCAATAAGGTAGGAAAATAGGGCCCCGAATTTGTTGCCCAAAATATTTTTGGCAGCAACCTCACCGACTTGTACGACTCCTTGCAGCTCCTGAATTCCAGACGAAGTTAGAAACACAAAATTCAACAATAGATAGAGCAGTGTCACAATGGTTACCGATAAAAATAATGACCGGTAAAGAACAGCTTCCTGGCGGATTTCCCGAAAAATATAAATGCTGGCATTCCATCCTGAATAGGCGTAATGGACATATATAAAGGAAAGCATATAAGGTACGGAGAAGATTGTTTCCAGATCTTGTTTATGGGGAAGGGTAGCTATACCGGAACGATTTCCTATCCACAAACCACAGCAGATAAAACCCACTAAGATCAATATCTTAAAAACGGAAGAAACGGATTGCAAGATAGTGCTGGTGCCGATATTGACAGAATGAGCCATGCTAATTCCAATAACCAGGATCGAAGCTACCATTGTCTTATCAGGGGAACTGTTGGAGAACATGTAATTTGCAAATGCCAGCGCCGAGAGGGCAATGGGGGCGGCAAAACCAAAAATTAGGCTGATAATTCCTGTCAAATAGGAAGCTTTGCGACCATAAAGCTGGCTCACAAAATACGTTTCTCCTCCTGAATCCGGGAAATAGCGAATGAGCTGTCTATAGCTTACTGCTCCGCAAAATGCAGTAACTCCACCGATAAACCATAACAGCATAATCGGAAATGCGGATGTAACTCCCTTTAGCTGAAACCCCAAACTTGTAAAGACCCCTGTACCCACCATATTGGCGACAATAAGGGATATTGATCCCATGAGGCCTACTTTTTCCTGTTTTTTGATCATTTACTTTTTATGCTGTGCCTCATAAAAATCTTTGATCAGGTCGTAGGCGCGCAATGTGCTGTCCCTATTGAGATAGGCTCCGCGAATTGATTTGTAGTTTTTAAGTACTTGCTGAGCGCGCTTGTAAATAGTGGAGTCCAAGGCTGAAGTGACATGGTCTTTCGGATAGGCATACACAAAGCTGCCTGTTGCATGGCCATAGGTTGGGATTTGGAAAAACTTGCGCTCCACGTGATTCCCGGTGCTGTCGGACTGCTGAAAAGCCCTGACAAAAAAATCCACGGCGTAATCTGGGTAACCAAACAGATAACCATATCCCCGCAGTCTTTCATAACGTTTTTCGTATTCATTTACAGTAAGTAGTACTGCCGGATCCGTACCAGGAACAAAACCGTATTGTCCAAAAAATGATTTCTTGCTATTTAACACACTGTCTAAAGCGGAAATGCGTACGACAGTAACCTGTAAAATCCTGCTTTTGGCATATGCTGTCTTATAAGGAACCATCACAAATTTGAGCCCCGGAATGTCAATACTGTTGATCGCCTGTTGAATCTGGCTGATTGTATCCAAATCGCGAAACTGTTGATTTGACCTTAAAATATGCTCGTCCAATTTTCGTGTGCTATCGCTATTGCCCACTGGGAAATTGAATGCGACCACGCTACTCATGGGCTTAATAGTGCCGAGAATAGTGTATAATGCCTCACCGTCGAGCCCTACCTGTAAGATAGAATCCCTTAATCGCTCGATCGTATTTTTACTTTTTCTCGCAGACAAGCCTTTATTAGGAATAGTAGAACAGGAATTAACAAAGGCTGTGACCAAAATGCACAGTAGTAGGAGTACGAATAACCGCTGACCAAACTTCATATCGATAATATTAAGTGTTGTATTGATTGCAAATGTAATAAAATACTTAATAAAAGCAATATTGTTGCATTTGTATATTTTAAAAGTATGCAAATACATCCTAACCTGCAATCATGACTCAGGTTATTTCAATAGGAGGGTAAGGGGGGAGCTTAAATCCTTTTGAGCATAGCTATACAGCCTGTATAGCTATGCTCAAAAGGATTATTGGTTCGCCTTAAATGAGGTTGTTGTTAAGGCGATTAAAGGTCAGGGTTTGGTGTTGTATTTTCAGTTGTTTCTTTTTTTTCTTTAGGTATTTTCAATGCCTCTTTCTTTAGTTTTTGTATTTTCTTTAAGACTTTAATGATACTGGACGGTGGAACTTGGTATTTATCGACAGCTTCTTCCAATAATAAATATCCTTCCATAATGCCCGAAACAGCTAACTGAAGCCTTTCTTTAAATGGTGGTTTAGCGGGATCCGAAGGCTCCATTTGATGGTGCTTTTTCATAGTTATTAATATATGATTAAATAGTTAATAATATTGAAATAATGGCTAGTTATTTCTTTCTGCTTTTAGACTTGAATATTCCAGTTGTAGTTGAGTGAAATTTCTGCACATAGAAGTACCAGTACCGCAGACTTTGTTAAGGGTAGCAATTTAATGGACCCAAAATAAATCGGATCCCCATAATTACTTGTAATATATAGAGATCCGATTAAAGATCGTCGTTAAACTGAATGGTAGCAGGCAGTACCTGCGGAGCTATTTTAATATCAATTATTTACGATTTGCCGTACGCAACGGATATTTCGGCCTTCGGATTTGTTGAGGTTTGGATAAGTGACATTTCCCCAGGAGAATAACCAGGCAATTCTTGTGAATGATGATCTGACAGCATAAGCTGTAGTTGAATTTGCATTGTCTGATGTCCAATAATGGCATTCTCCCGAAGCGAATGCTCCTAATGCGATACCGCCCGGACTACCTGTTACCGTACCACCGGTTGTGCGGTAGCCACCAAAGGACAATACGAGGTTATTATCGTCATAGGCAGCATTTGCCGGATTATCACTATCGCGCTGCCATACATAGGCATATTGAGCGCCCCAAAATAAACCTAATACCTCTTGCTTGTCATCTGGCTGGCCGATAGACTCCCATTCTGCTTTGGTAGACATGCGCCAGGTCCCTGCAGGATAAACAGATACACAGGGATCTACATTGGACGTAGCACTATTTGGCGTAGATGATTTCCAATTCCAAAACTCCGTATCTCTGGTCGCGGACGTCGAACCTCCAGGATTGGATTTTAATCGATAACTGTCCGTATGGGAGCTGTTATAGATAAGATTCGATCGAGCCCATAGTACACCTTTGACTTTTACAGGTGATTCGATCAAGCGTATATTCAGTGCATAGGTGGAACCTATAGTAGGTGTGTAAGCTCCTGGATAAGTATATAATGGCGGTGCAAAAGTACGGACCCGTGAATCGTCCAAGTTGATTTTTAGTGTGTTAAATTTAATTTTAAAGTTGTTGGCATTGATCGCATCCGTATTTAAGGTGTAAAAATTTGCCACTTTGACCGTTCCCGCCGGATTACCACTCTCTGCGATCATCTCTGGACCCAAAACAGCTTTATTGACATCAACTACCTGGGCAAATTGACCTGTTAATACATTAAAATCGCCCATTTTTAGGACAGTTGTATTTGTACTGTTTTTGACTAACGTGACGCTTGTATTATTTTCTATTGTGCCAAATAATCCCCTTACATTTAATTTGACCTGAATTCTGGCAGTCATCCTTTTGAATATAATATCCAAATAGTTGGGGCCGTCAAGAGCGTCGAATGAACCCGAAGCATATAAAACGTCCTTATTTTCTAATCCCGCACGTGCAATAACACCGTTACTGCCCATGGTCGGAACGGTGCCGTTCTTTTCATTGAGAGAAACGGCATACCAGGTATATTTTTTATAGGCAACGAGTTGTATCTGTGGATTTGTACCAGAGGTCGCGACCTGATTGAAAATTTGCGTATTGGTGTTGTCGTATATCAAAAGACGAAATTTAACACCGATATCCATTAGAGAGGCTGTAGCAGCTCTCAATCCGCCTGTTGCGGCCTTAGCAGTCTCCGTGTCCGCGATAGTTGGAACATTATTGCTAATAGTAGGTGTTTGTAAAGCTGATCCTTGTTCAAAATCGATCAAGGCATCTACGTCGCCCAATGAAACAATTGGATGACCCAGCGTACTGGATTTTTCTTTGCCGGATGTATTTATCGATCCTTGTTTTGAAGGGTTCTCGACAATGACTTCCTCAATTCCCTTCACGCCGACATTAAGTACAGCGCCTTTTTCAGGTAACACCTGTTCGTCTTTTGAAGAACATGATGTGACGGATACAAAAATACCCCCGATCATGAATAGACAAATGAATCTTGTGGTTATATTCTTTAGTAACATATGCTTCGCTTTTTTATTATAGATCAAAGTCTTTGTTTTGGGACCCCTTATCGGTCCAGTCTTCTACCTTAGGCTGATTTGGCGTGGTTGAATCTCCGGGGTTAACAGTTCCCGTCGATGTTGCCGCAATACCCTGCTCCATTTCAAGCACAAGCATGCTGACAGTTGGGGCCTTGTAAGGAATGTGTTTTTGCGTTCTTTTCATATTTAAAAAAAATTTATAATCACCTCATTCTTTAATTAGAATAAAATATATTTATACATTGGAGAACCTTCGCCATTCAATAATTAAAAATATTAAGATGACTTTTCAAAGGCGTTTCAGCCAATATCGTTTGTAAAATCGTTTAGTAAACCTGTAAACCTAGTTCGTTGATATGAAGCAAAATTGAGCAAAACAAACCCACTGCCACTATATTGATGGATACAGCTGGCTTTCTTTTTTTTAAAAAAAATATAGTAATAGCATGGAAAACCAAAGGACAATGGGTTAAATTAAGGTAGATGATGGTATTCTTTGCTAGTTTAAATAATTGTTCCAACACAATATTTTCTTAAATGAGAAATAAAATTTCAGTTATTGGATATATTTTTAAAACCCTAATAAGTAGTTTATTACGAAAGTTTGTAGTATATGTACTACAATAACTATAATTTAATTCTTAAAAACCTATAAAGTATAAGAGTAAACTCTCCCTTGTTTGCTACAACTATGTCTTAAAAAATTGTTTTACTATACTTCTCTGATAGGATTTGAATAAATATCAGGTAGGGTTAGATGACTTAGGAAAATTGGCGGATAAAAGGGGAGGAAATACTGAATATTTGCATTTGTAGCTATTCCGTTAAATTTTGTCAGCATATCGCTACATGTCGGATTATTGAGCTCAAACAGTATTCGCTGTTATAACATTTTTATGGAAATTAGATGTTGTAAGTCTACTCGCTGTTTTTGGAGTTGATTTATTGAGATTGCGAACCTCACTTTAATAGTCAACAAATAAATATGGAAAGTAATTATCATCATCTATTTATTCTGATTAATGTAAGCCTCTTAATGATTAACATTGTATTGTTGCTTATTTCTGTTAAACAATATCTATATGAGAAATCTAAACCGGGCGAATTCATTGAACCCGAGCAATCCTTGGCTATTGAGTCCGACGGTACCCTTGCAAATAGCGATGTGCCCAATGAGTACTTGAAAGAGGATTCAAAACGCAGCGATGTGTTGATAAGCAAGATTACCGAAGATCGTTTGTTGCAGGAATTTGAGAAAGCTCAAGCAAATTTGTTTTTCCTAA
Organism: Sphingobacterium sp. BIGb0165; assembly: GCF_024810095.1. Classification (NCBI taxonomy): domain Bacteria; kingdom Pseudomonadati; phylum Bacteroidota; class Sphingobacteriia; order Sphingobacteriales; family Sphingobacteriaceae; genus Sphingobacterium; species Sphingobacterium sp. BIGb0165. Next base: position 86,776 of record NZ_JANUEB010000005.1, read on the forward strand.
AGAGAAGCGTAAGTCTAAATGATGTAGCTGATCTGCTCGGGACTAACCAGCGCTATGCATCCTTTATTATAAATAAATATTTTGGCTTGGATTTTAACAGTTACGTACAACAGGCCCGTATTAAATACCTGATCGAATGCGTAGAACATGATCCAAATTTGTTAAAGATGAAGTTCTCCGTCCTTGCAGATAAGGCCGGATTTTCAAGTATCAGTAAATTTTCTTCTGTGTTTAAGGCTGTAATAGGAATTCCCCCTTCTGCATACTTTCAGCGTTTGCGTATGAGATAGCGATACGTAAAATATTCAATTACTCTACTACCTTATTAGGATCTTCAATATCCTAATAATTTAGCGCTTTTCATGTATAACTACCAATAAAACGTTATACGAAAACGTATCATTCCCATGATTTATCGTTCTTCAGAGTGCTAATATCTCGAATACAGGTAATTGCGCATGAACTAGCCGAAATGTTGACGACATAAGACATTTAACTTTGGATTGAGACTATCTTCTACTGTGATATTTTGTAACCCCTATTTTCTATAATTAACATGCACCCCTATGCGCTAGAAAGGCTTGTTTTTTGGCTAATGCTGTTAGATAAACTGATATTTTCTACAGTGCTACTTGATATCCTTTTTTACAATGTGTATAAATATGCATGCACTAGAAAGGTTTGTTTTTTTTTGGGGGGTAATACTTTGGGATAGAATATATTATGGTCATTCAACAGGTCAGGAAAAAATGTATTGAGCAATCCTCATAAAGAATATTTACTGTTTGTCAATTGGTGGGTAAATGGGGTGACGGTTGATAATTGGCTAATCTGTAGCTACTGTACTACAGGTGTTTACTATTCGGTTTTATCAAGGAGAGAGCTTTGTTTTCATTACCTGAAATTCACTGTCTATTTACAGAAAATTATGGTTTTTAACAGGTACTTAAAGTTATAGAAAAGCTTTATTTCTTTTCATTAGGAACAATATTACCAAGTCAGATGGGGCTAGGGTACATTTTTTTTTGAAAATGGAAAGTCTGGTTTGGTCATGGTTATATTGAGCGGAAAGTTTGTTTTATTCAATTTTGTTTCGAATAAAATAGCAAGTGTACTAAACAAATATTTTTGACCGAAATGACTTTGAAAAAGACAATTTTAATGATGTTAGCTGTTGCAGGAGCGAAAGTTTCGCTGGCACAGCAACTGGAAGTAAAGCGGGATACCGTAGTTACTGTATCAGATGATAGATACGAGGTAAAGACCAATGGGTTTTGGGACAATTGGTTTGTAAATGTAGGTGCGGGAGCACAGATCTACTTTGGCGATCATAATAAGCAGATGAAATTATCTGAACGTCTGACGCCCAATTTTGAATTCAATCTGGGAAAATGGTTTAGCCCTGGAATCGGTGTACGTGCCGGAGTGAACGGATTTAAAATAAAAGGTGTTACACAAAACGGAAGCCATTCAACTGGTGAAAGATATGAAGGTAAACCTTGGGAAGGTTATTGGTTGTATAACCAGGAATTCAATTATTTCCATATCCATGGAGATGTGTTATTCAACTTGTCGAATATTTTCGGTGGCTACAAAGAAGATCGCTTTTATACAATTAGCCCTTATGCTGGATTAGGCTGGATGGTCACAAACGATGCGCCTTCCCAAAAGGAGGTAAGTGCTAATATCGGTATTTTCAATAGTTTTCGTTTGACCAACGCCTTGGATCTGACCCTTGATATTCGTGGGGCTATGGTCAACGATCGATTCGATGGTGAGACTGGAAACCGAAGTCAGGATGGTATTTTGAGCGGACTCGTGGGATTGAGCTATAAGTTCAAAAAACGTGGCTGGGAGAAACCGAGTACGGTGGTTATCAGCTATAGTGACGAGGTATTAAATAGTCTCCGTGATAAAGTAAACAAGCTTTCACAGGACAATGAAGCGCTGAAAGCACAGCTTGCTGCTGCGGGTGACAAAACTATTACGAATATCAAGGTCGAGGAAAAAATCCTGGCTGCTCCGATATTGGTAACATTCCCAATCAACAAAAGTGTTGTCAGTAATGAAGCTCGCGTCAATCTTGGATTCTTTGCCAAGGTAATTAAGACGGGAAATAAAAATGTGGTATACAAAGTAACCGGATATGCCGACAAGGGAACCGGAACTACCGAAATCAATGATCGTCTTAGCCGTGATCGTGCTAAGGCAATTTATAATGTATTGGTACAAGAGTTTGATGTGAACCCAGCGCAATTGGAGGTAGCTCATGAGGGCGGGGTAGCTAATATGTACTATGATGATCCTCGTTTAAGCCGTGCGGTAATTACCATCGCGAAATAAAGGGGATAAAGTATTGTTTTTTAAGGTTATGTACGGCTTTTCTAAATGGTTAAGCCGTGCATTTCTTAACACCATTAAGACAAGTCGTTTATTATGAAGCCGTTTCGAAAATACCTATGGAATATTCTTGCATTAGTCTTTTTTTCATGTCAAGGTGAAGCTAGCTATGATGCCCCGCAGAAAGTGTCAATTGAGCCTGCGCTATCCGATTATGAATTTATTGATATTGCAGGAGCAAGACATCTGCTGAATGATGTCAAGGCTGAAAATAAACTGCTAATCTTTTACGACCCAGAAGGACTACAAAGCCAGCAGCAAATAGCTGAAATGAAAAAAAGTACACAACTGGCAGATTTGATAAAAGAGGAAAGACTACGTGTGGTGGCTATTTGTCCTGTAGGTGATCTAAACGATTGGAATACCTATAAAAACACAATTCCGGCACAGTGGATCAATGGATTCGATATTAAAGGTGAGGCTTCGAAAAAAGAATTCTTTGCCATCAAATCGTATCCGACCCTGCTGCTCATAAATGAGAACAATGAACTGCTGAAGAGGGACGCTGATTTTCAAAGTCTTTTATTGGCTTTGGATAAATAAATATCGAATACATCCGTCAAGAATCATACCCATTAATAGAATAGATCAAGATGAATAGTTTGGAAATAATGAAGTGGTGTACTGTCATGGTACCTTTTCTATGCGCCATGCTTTTAAGCTGGGGAATGATGCCTTATATCTTATTGATTTCTTATAAAAAGCGGTTATTTGATCCAGTGGATGCACGCAAATTGCATCAGCATATTATCCCTCGTCTAGGCGGAGTGGCGTTTGCGCCTATCCAATGTTGCATATTGGTGATTGCATTGGTCTGCATTTATAAACTGAATATTGGAGAATTGGATCTGCAAGTGGCTTCTTGGATTATTCTGCCAAGTATGGCACTGATGGTCTGTGGCCTAGTTATTCTATTTATGATCGGTATCGGTGACGACCTGATCGGTGTCAGCTATAAATGGAAATTTGTTGCACAAATCATGGTCGGATGCCTCCTGCCATTAAGTGGTGTATGGATAAATGATCTTTATGGATTGGGATTTATCATCGGTCTCCCGGCATGGATCGGAATGCCTTTGACAGTTTTTGTTGTCGTATTGATCATCAATGCAATTAACCTGATCGATGGTCTGGATGGACTCTGCTCTGGTGTAGTTTCTATTGGCTTATTGGTGTTGGGTGGCCTATTTGCATCTTATGGTGCTTGGTTACATGCGATTTTTGCTTTTATCACAATCGGGGTGCTCATCCCATTTTTTTACTTCAATGTATTCGGTACATCACGTCGGCGAAGAAGGATATTTATGGGCGACACGGGCAGCATGACCCTTGGTTTTTCGATGGCATTTTTAGTGGTCAGTTTTGCCATGAACAACCATTTTATAAAGCCTTTTGCGGATGGAGCGATTGTCGTGGCCTTTTCCACCCTGATCATCCCAATAATGGATGTCGCCCGGGTAATGTTTGTCCGTTGGAGAACAGGAAGGCCGATTTTCAAACCTGATCGCAATCATTTGCACCACAAATTGTTGCGTGCTGGTTTGAGCCGTCATAGTGCCCTGATCTTTATCCTTGTCATTACACTTCTCTTTTGTCTATTTAATATCGTGACTGTACGCTATATCAGCAACAACATTGTCGTTCTGATGGATCTCTTATTTTGGATCGCTTTCCATTGGCTATTCAATAGGTTGGAAAAAAGACAAATGATAATCAAACTACAATTATTTATCAATCTATAAAAAGTTAAATCAATATGAAAATCGCAATTATCGGAGGATCTGGTTTCGTTGGTACAAAACTTATCGATCTGCTTATCCAAGTATCGGGTAATGAAATATGTAATATTGATAAATCAGCCAGCGTTAAACACCCTTCTCTCACACAGATAGGGGATGTATTGGACAAAACTGGATTAACTGCAATGCTGGCCGGAGTAGACGCCGTGATTTTGCTTGCTGCAGAACATCGGGATGATGTCAGTCCGGTATCAAAATATTATGATGTCAATGTCAAGGGGATGCAAAATACCCTTGATGCAATGGAAGCAAATGGCATAAAAAGGATCATTTTTACGAGTTCAGTTGCAGTCTATGGGCTAGATAAAGAAAATCCCAATGAAGATACGCCGACTGATCCTTTTAACCATTATGGAAAAAGTAAACTAAAAGCTGAAATGGTCCTACAAGAATGGTATAAGGAGCATTTGGATTGGAACGTGAATATTATCCGGCCTACGGTCATTTTTGGGGAAGGGAACCGAGGTAATGTGTACAATTTATTACATCAGATCGCTTCGGGTAAATTTATTATGATTGGCCCGGGAACCAACCAGAAGTCAATGTCCTATATTGGTAATATCATTGCATTTATCAACTATTTGGTCATGGTAAAGACGGCGGGTTATAACGTTTATAACTACGTTGACAAGCCAGATCTTTCAACCAATGATCTGGTGCAATATACCGGAAGGATATTGGGAAAAAAAATACCGACTGTGCGCGTTCCCTATTGGTTGGGAATGTTAGGTGGTTACGGTTTTGATGTGCTGGCTTTTATAATGCGCCGCAAACTATCGATTAGTTCTGTCCGTGTCAAAAAATTCTGTGCAGTAACACAGTATGATGCGACCAAGGCCATGAATTCGGGATTTACACCACCCTACGACCTGCAATATGGTTTAAAACAGGTTTTGAAAACAGAATTTTCAGTATCAAATGGAAATTCTGTATAAAACTCTTTGAATGAAAAAAATAAATGTGATATACTGGTCCGGGGAGAATTTTGGAGATGCGTTGAGCCCAAGACTAATTGAAGAGCTGACGGGACTGCCCACGCAGTATAAAAGCTGGCAGCCTTCATATGCCGCGAGATTAAAGAACCTGATCGGAAAGATTGTCCGGTTACGTTTTGCAGAGTTGGGCACTATTCTGTGGCCCCAAGAGAAATCGATAATTGCTGTGGGATCAGTGATCCGTTGGGGAAATTCAAGATCCCAGGTCTGGGGATCTGGCTTCATGAATTCCGATGAGCCTTTTGGCGGCGGAGAAATTTATGCTGTGCGCGGCAAATTGACAAGTCAGAAGCTCCTTCGGATGGGATACCCTAAGTGTGAAATATTGGGTGATCCTGCACTATTGCTCCCATTATGGATACCTGCAAGGAAGGTGAAAAAACACAAGCTCGGCATCATACCACATTGGAAAGAGGTTGAAGCATTTCAGGATAAACTGGGTGATAACTTTAATATTATCGATCTACGTACCCATGATGTAGAACGTATCGTACGTGCTATTTGCGATTGTGAATATATTTTATCAACTTCATTACATGGACTTATTGTAGCACATGCTTATGGTATACCAGCGTTGTGGATAAAAGAAGGATACATTGATACAGATGGGTTCAAATTTCGGGATTATTTTAGCTCTGTAGATATTCCATTTTACGAGGGTTTTGAGAATCTAGAAGAGATTTTTGCTAGCGAAAGTGCTTGGATGTCATTGTTTGAAGTGAACAGTGACAAGGCCAATAGTCGAGTCGATCTGAAAAGGGTACAGCGTCGTCTACTTAAGGCCTTTCCTTTTTCCCTGCGGTCCAAGTATCAGAGCTTAATTACATACGACTAACAGCATAACCATGGATTTAAAGAAGCAGGTCACACAGGGGGCATTTTGGGTATTCTTAGACCAATTTGGCGTACAACTAGTCTCATTTTTGGTGAGCTTGGTTTTGGCGCGCCTATTGATGCCTGCGGATTTTGGTACCATAGCGCTTTTCAATGTAGTTATTAATATTTCGTCTGTACTGATCAATGGAGGCTTGAGTAGTAGCTTAGTCAGGACACAGGCTGTAGACAACCGCGATTTGTCGACTGTGTTTTGGTTCAATATTGTCATGACCCTACTGCTTTATCTGGTTATATTTGTGGCATCTCCCTGGATCGCTCGATTTTATACGATGCCTATTTTGTCTCCGATCATTCGCGTGTATAGTATTGTATTAATCATTGATAGTTTCGTTCACGTACAGGCTGTACTTTTTGATAAAAAACTGGATTTTAAAACGACGTTTAAAGTACGATTACCATCGATTGTCGTGGGTGGATTATGTGGTGTGGGCTTCGCCCTAGCGGGATTTGGCGTGTGGTCACTGGTTTATTCGGCATTGATTCAAAATGCACTTTATACCCTGCAATATTGGTTTTACAGTGACTGGAGACCAACATTTGAATTCGACCGTGAAAAGTTTAGGTATCATTTTGCTTTTGGATTCAGGCTTACACTTTCGGCACTGCTCAATGTTCTCTTTAATAATATCTACTCGATCGTGATCGGGAAACGTTTTGCCGAAACAACACTCGGCTATTATAATCGTGCCGAATCTTTAAAAAACCTGCCCATAAATAATGTTTCTACCGCACTGAATAAGGTGACTTATCCATTGTTTGCGAAATTTAGTGATGATGATGAGAAACTGCGTAATGCCTATCGCCGGGTACTTAAGCTTGTTATTTTTATCGTTGCGCCACTCATATGTATCATGATGATTGCCGCAGAGCCAATCGTTGGTTTGTTATTGGGTGAAAAGTGGTTGCCCGTTGTCCCGTACTTCCAGATCCTGGCATTGGGTGCTCTTTTCCAGCCGATACATAACTATAATTTAAATATTTTGCAGGTAAAAGGGCGTGCTGATCTTTACCTCAGGCTAGAAGTTATCAAAAAGCTACTGGTCATTGTCGCCGTAGTGCTGGGACTTAGGTTTGGTATTTATGGGTTGCTGTGGGGGCAAGTAGCTGTTTCGGTCGCATCCCTGTTTATCAATACGTTTTATACCGCTAAATTTCTGAAGTATGCAATGCTGCAGCAACTTGCTGACCTTATGCCCAGTATCCTGATAGCCTGTAGTATTGCCGCATTAATCTGGTGGGGGAGTGGTTTGATATTACTCGACTTACAAATATGGGCAAAAGCTCTTGTCCTTGTTGCAAGTTATGTATTGTCATTCTGGTGGTTCTGTAGCCTGATCCAGTTGGAAGAATATAAGTCCATTAAGGATCTTGTAAAGAATAATTGGCGAAAAAAAAATGGTGTAATCAATTGAAAGTAAGTGTCACATGTCTATTTTAACTAAAACCTGGAGTATTATTCGTCAGCGCATGATTTGGCAAAGGCATCAGCGGGTTGCATCCCTATGGAACAGGTTGATTGTACAGGATCATGCTGGTCTGCTTAGCCATTATCCGCTGCAGCCAAAGGTAGATTTGCCGCCAAATGGTGTCATCTGGCAGTTTTGGGGGCAGGGGCTAACAGCCGATAGGTTACCCGCTATTGTCAAACTATGCTTTCAGTCGGTCGACGACTTCAAAGGTGATTATACAGTCATTCGGGTCGATGATAATACCGTGAGCCAATATGTAGACCTTCCGGATTTTATACTTGAAAAAAAGGCAGCAGGAATAATCAGCCCTACTTTTTTTTCTGATATACTACGACTGGCCCTGCTGAAGACGTATGGCGGTGTTTGGCTTGATGCGACAATTTTGTTGACGGATAATCTTCCTACGGCCTTTAGAGAACAGGATTTTTTTGTTTATCAACGGGACGCAGCAGAAAAATATACCAATTACTGGAAGAATACCTATGCTTTTTACTGGGGCTGGGACAAGCGGCATAAAGTGAAGATGCTTAACAGTATTATTTTCGCTAAAAAGCACGATCCATTGTTGTCTTGTATGACGGACTTACTATTTAATTATTGGAAGACAGCGAATAAAGCAATTAACTATTTTATTTTCCAGATCCTCCATGAACAATTAATGGTTTCGGGGGTTGGATATGATAGAGGTCAGATCGTCAGCGATGTTACGCCGCATTTATTACAGACAAAACTTGCAGGGGGCAATTATCCAATCAGCTATAGTGAAATTTTTGAACGTACAAGTATGCATAAGATGACCTATTTTCAGGAGGATACAGTGGAATATTTGGAAGGGGTTTTGCGGGAAAATTTGACTGCATTTAACAATAAACAAGGTAATCTTAAATAGTGAGGATATGGTAAAACATGCATTTTTGATTTTAGCGCATAATGAATTCTCTGTCTTGGAGAAGCTTCTTTATTGCCTAGATGATGAACGTAACGATATCTATATTCATTTTGATAAAAAATTGGATCAAATGCCCGATTTTCAGGTGCAAAGGGCTAGGCTTGTTGTGCTGTCAGATCGTGTCGATGTACGTTGGGGGGATGTTTCGATGATCCAGGCAGAATATAATTTGTTTGAGACAGCAGCTGCGCAACAAGCATATGCTTATTATCATGTCCTATCGGGAGTTGATCTACCACTTAAACATCAGGATGATGTGCATGCGTTCTTCCATAAACACCAAGGTCGCGAGTTTATCGGCATTTCTAAAGCAGCAACCGAAAGGGAGATTGACCGAAAAGTCCGACGTACTCATCTATACCCTCGACAGTTCAGATCCGGAAAAGGGATTGTTGCAATCTGGCGTAAAACAGTACGTGCATTGTTTTTGCGCATTCAATTTCTTTTGAATATAAAACGAAATGCTGATTTGGTCTTTAAAAAGGGACCACAGTGGATCAGTGTGACAGATGATTTTGTAAGGTATATTTTGCCGAAAAAGGAAGCCGTATTAAAGACATACCAGAAGACCTTTTGTAGTGATGAGATCTTTATACAGACCCTTTGTTGGAATTCCTGTTTTAGACCCAGGTTGTTTAATAGCAGCGATGAAATGCGAGGTTGTCAACGTATCATCGGCTGGAAGGATGGCGAATTGATCGCATGGACAGACGACGATTTTGACAAACTAACTGCCTCGGATATGTTATTTGCCAGGAAGTTCAGTTCCAGTGACAAAGCGCTCCTTGAACGCGTGGTCAACCACGCCAATATTAAACCAATTCATAACGCTATCTAATATGATCAATGTAATTCGACGCTTGTATCTGAATGTCAGGTATATCTTCTTCAAGACCATATTACCCTTTCCGAAGATTTATTCCAATGTTGAAACATTGGAGAAATTAATTTCTTCAAATGTTTCGATGGCACGATTTGGAGACGGTGAATTCCATATGATCAATCAGACAGAGAATCTGGGGTTTCAAACTGTTGATGATCAGCTTTCACAGCGCTTACGTGAAATTCTCGGAAGCGATACCGAAGGATGTCTGATCTGTGTGCCCTATGGGCTGCGTTCGGTGCAACATTTGAATCCAAGGGGACGCTTCTTTTGGAAACAGTTTATCGTTTTTCATTATCGAAAATATATACCCTATTTCAATTTCGCCAAGCCTTATTACGACGCTTGTGTAACAAGACCCTATATCGATTGGCTCGACAAATCAAAGAGTGCCAATTTTTTTGAACAGCTCAAGCAGCTGTGGCAGGGCAGACGGATCTTACTTGTTGAAGGACAAATGAGTCGCCTGGGGGTGGGCAATGATTTATTTGGTAACGCGACGGTTGTAGACCGAATCATAACATTATCACAAAACGCATTTTCGGTATATGATCGATTATTAGCTGAGACAATACGTTTCGCAGCTAACTATGATCTCGTGCTGGTAGCGCTTGGGCCAACAGCAACTGTGCTGGCTTATGATCTCTCTCTGGCCGGGATCCAAGCATTGGATATCGGACATGTGGATATTGAATATGAGTGGTTCTTGAAAAAGGCCACGCAGAAAATAGCGATTGAAGGCAAATATGTAAATGAAGTCGCCGGTGAGACGGCGGAACTGACGTCGGATGATCAACGATACAAACAGCAGATTATAAGCGAAATTTTTACTTCTTAAAGCATTTATTGATACGATGAACAGTCTACCATTGGTTTCCATTATTGTACCGGTCTATAATGCAGCGAATGCACTCGATCGAACATTGAGTTCCCTGCAGGCACAGACCTATCAATCTATTGAGCTGATTTTCGTAAATGATGCGAGTACAGACGATAGTTTAAGCATGCTGCTAAAGTTTACAGATGTTATCTTGAAAGACTCCTGCTTAAAGACAATGGTGATCTCACACCCGGAAAATAGGGGTGTTGCCAATGCGCGGAATACAGCATTGAATCATGCTACAGGTGAATTTATTATGTACGTGGATGCCGACGATACCATTCAACCTGAAGCTGTTGCTTGTTGCGTGAAAGAAGCGCTGCAGTCTGGGGCTGAGGTGGTTTATTTTCATTGGTGGTTGAGCTTTCATAAAAATGGTAGAAAAATGACACAACCTGCTTGTAGTACTCCTTTGGAGGCGATTCAGGCAATGATGGCTGGCAAAATGCGCTGGAATCTCTGGTTGTTTATGGTACGCCGTTCACTTTATGATGAGCATCTAATCAGATTTATTCCTGATGCCAATATGGGTGAAGATCTAACGGTCATGATGAAGCTTATGGTACAAGCACAGAAAATCGTACTCTTGGATAAGGTATTCTATCATTATAGACAGGATAATACGGCCTCCATTAGCAAAACATTTTCAGAAAAACACAAACAGGAGGTCGAAATGAACATCAAAGAAACCGAAATCTACTTAAAGGCGAGCGCTTATGCTGATAAAATTGGGTCAGGAATGGATTTTTTGAAGTTGAATATCAAATTGCCACTGTTGGTAACAGGACATAAAGCGGATTATATCCTTTGGACAAATTGGTTTAAGTCGTCAAACCAATATATCCTTAAAAATGTATCGGTTTCATTGCGTACTCGGATACTGCAATGGCTTGCCTGGAAAAAACAATTTTGGGCGATTAGGCTTTATAATGTAATTGTATTACGAATGATTTATGGATTAATCTACAAATAAGATGATTCGAGTGCTTTTAATTTTTTGTGCCTTGGTGGTCGTTAGCTGTTATTTTTTCTCGTTCGGCTTTACGTTTTTGCCGCCCAGTGTTAACACCAAAATTATTTTGGCGGGCGTGGGATGCCTGTTACTATTTGGACAGATGGTACTGACACAGCGTATTGAGATCAGTAAACAGCTATTTACTGCATCGGTCTTGGCCATTGTTTTTTCATTGGTTTGTTTTATCGCTACGGATGTCAACCGTACGGATGACTTTGCTTATGCGACCTATTTTATGAGCTTTGCGATCTGGCTTCTGGCGGCATATACCGTCGCCTTTGTGATCTATAAAATACATGGATTTATTGACTTCCATCTCTTGACATTTTACCTGGCGGCAGCATGTTTGCTACAATGTGTGCTCGCTTTTTGGATCGATAGCTCACCTGCAGTGCAGTCGCTGGTCGATCGTTATATCGAACAGGGGCAGTCTTTTGCACAGGAAGTAGACCGACTTTATGGAATTGGAGCATCATTGGATAATGCCGGGGTTCGTTTCTCTATTGTACTCATTATGCTGTCAACATTGTTTACAAGAGATCTGTTCGAAAAACGCCATATACCGCTTATTGTCATTTTAGTAACAACTTTCTTTGCCATCTTTGTTTTGGGTAACGTTATTTCCCGGACTACCTCCATTGGGGGAGCTTTGGGATTTGCTTACATACTCCTCTCAACAGGATTATTCAGCCGTATTATTCGCATCGAATTTGTCAGATTCTTCTCCGTCGTATTGATATTACTCTTCTTAGCAACCTTGATGGCGATATATTTCTATGAGAGCAATGCAATTTTTAAGGGATACATGCAGTTTGCTTTTGAAGGGTTCTTCAATTTTTATAAAACCGGCGAATGGCGCACAGATTCGACCGATAAACTGGCAATGAACATGTGGGTGTGGCCCACTGATACCAAGACCTGGCTAATTGGTACAGGACTTTTTGACGGCTGGATTTTCAATACGGATATCGGCTACTGCCGTTTTGTATTGTATTGTGGGATCTTGGGATTTAGTGTTTTTGTGCTGTTTTTTGTGTTCAATGCGATTGCTTTTATGAAAAAGTACAGCAAGCATAAATTATTATTTCTCATGTTATTGGCCTTCTCTTTCGCGATCTGGTTTAAAGTATCAACCGATATCTTTTTGATTTATGCCCTGTTTTATTGTGTTGAAGGACTACAGGGAGCTTTGTTTACCACCAAATTTCATACGGAAAATGAAAATCGTCTATTCTATCTTGGGAACGTATAATGCCGGTGGCATGGAACGGGTGCTTGCAAATAAAGCCAATTATCTTGCTGCAAAGGGGCATGAACTGGTCATTATTACCACAGACCAGAAGGGACGTGGACCGAACTTTCCGTTACATCCTGCGATCCGACAAATTGATCTTGGTATCAATTATACGGATGATCAGCATCTTGGGTTGTTGCGCAAAATTTGGTCATTTAAAAAAAGACAGCGTCTTCACTATAAGAAGCTCCAGAAGATCTTATTTGAGCTGAACGCGGATATCGCTATCTCCATGTTTGACCACGATGCGGCTCTTCTCCATCAGATCAAAGACGGGAGCAAGAAGCTGCTGGAGATCCACTTTTCAAGGTTTAAAAGATTACAATATGATCGGAACGGACTATGGAAAGTACTGAATAAATGGCGTATGTATCAAGATCTCGCTATTGCAAAAAAATACGATCGATTTGTCGTATTGACCAACGAAGATTTAGCCTATTGGAAAGGCCTCAAAAATATTGTGGTCATTCCAAATGCACATACTTTCTTACCTACCGATCCTGCTCTGTTGTCAGCTAAGCATGCACTTGCAGTCGGTCGGTTTGATTATCAAAAAGGATTTGACCAGCTCATCAAGGCCTGGAAAAGAATTAATGCAGTATGTCCGGAATGGACACTGGATATCTATGGCGAGGGACCATTAAAGAAAGAATTAACGGATCAAATTAATCAATTGGACCTGAGTGGACGGGTGATCCTCCATGCCCCGGTAAAAAATATCATGGACGTATACCTTGAGAGTGCCATCGTGGTCATGACATCGCGTTATGAAGGATTACCTATGGCCCTGCTTGAAGCACAGGCTTGTGGTATTCCTATGGTATCATTTGCTTGCAAGTGTGGACCAAGAGATATCATCCGACAGGATAAGAATGGTTTTTTAATTGCCGAAGGTGATCTGGACGATTTTGTTGAAAAAGTATGCCTATTAATGAAGGATCAACAATTAAGAAGTACAATGGGAAATAGGGCAAGGGAAATGTCCGAAAACTTTAGTGAAGAACGCGTTATGCGTCAATGGCTTGTGCTCTTCGAGTCGTTGAGAAAGGAGGAGAAGGTCTAATGAAAACGATCGTCATTTCAGCTGTTAACCTAGTAGAGGCGGGCACATTAACGATACTGAAAGATAGTCTAAGCTATTTATCTGCGCTGGCACAGCAAGGAGAGTATCGGATCGTGGCAGTGGTGTACAAGAAATCGCTTGTGGATTTTCCGAATATAGAATATATTGAGACACAATGGCCTAAAAAACGCTGGATCAACCGACTTTGGTATGAATATGTTTCGATGCGGTCGATATCGAAGAAAATAGGACCAGTATACCTTTGGTTTTCACTGCATGATACAACCCCCGCTGTTGTCGCCGAACGAAGGGCGGTGTATTGTCACAATGCATTCCCTTTTTATCGCTGGAAAATGCATGATCTGCTATTTTCACCAAAAATAGTATTGTTTGCTTTATTCAGTAAATATATCTACAGACCCAATATCCATGCGAATAAGTATATCGTTGTGCAACAGGAATGGTTTAGGAAGGGGTTGCATGACATGTTTGGGATTAATAAGAATAAAATTATTGTAACCCCGCCGGCACATCCCCGATTGATTTCTCCAAGTGGAGTAGATAGCAAAAATAGTTGGTATTCTTTCGTGTTTGCGAGTTCACCCAATAGTCACAAAAATTTTGAGGTCATCTGTAAGGCAGCAGAGATGCTGCAAAAGGAAGGAATCGTGGATTTTAAGGTTCATCTTACTGTAAAGGGCAATGAAAACAGGTATGCTAAATGGCTGCATAAGAATTGGGGGCATTTGCCGACAGTCGATTTTATGGGCTTTGTCACTAGGCAGGTACTTGAGGAATATTATTGCGCGAGTGACTGTTTGATTTACCCTTCCAGAGTAGAATCCTGGGGTTTGCCGATATCGGAATTTGCGCAATATGAAAAGCCCATGTTGCTAGCGGATCTACCCTACGCCCATGATACGGCGGCAGGAAGTAAAGCAATATCTTTTTTTGACACGGATGATGCCAAGGCACTTGCCCTGCAAATGAAAGCATTGATAAAAGGGGACCATTCATTTTTGAAGGAGGTCAGGAAGGAACCATTACAGGAACCATTTTCCTTAAGCTGGGAAGATTTGTTCAATAAATTATTACGCTGATTTTTCAAACTGACAAATTGATTTATAAACATACAACTGATGAAAGTATTACAACTCGGTAAATTTTATCCCATTCGGGGTGGCGTAGAAAAGGTAATGTATGATCTTATGCTCGGACTTTCTGATGCGGGCGTACATTGCGACATGTTATGCGCCGCTACAGAAGGGCATCCTGCGGCTGTAATTCATGTAAATTCAAATGCGACACTCTTTGTGATAGATACAGCAATAAAATTGGCAGGTACGATGCTAGCTCCGGGAATGATCTTTAAGTTGCGTGCAATTGCTGGAGACTACAATGTGATCCATATCCATCATCCGGATCCAATGGCAACATTGGCCTTGTATCTTTCAGGATATAAAGGTAAGGTCATTCTACACTGGCATTCAGATATTATCAAACAAAAAGCGTTGCTCAAATTGTATAAGCCACTGCAGAGCTGGCTGATAAAACGAGCCAACAAAATCGTGGGAACAACACCTGTCTATGTGCAAGAATCTTCATTCTTACAGCATGTACAGCATAAAATTGATAACCTTCCCATCGGTGTGAATGCTATTGTTGCTAAACCAATGGAAGTCGAAGCAATCAGAAACCGCTATTCCAGCAAAATTATAGTTTTCTCGCTTGGAAGGCTTGTAGAATATAAAGGATACGAATTTCTGATCCGTGCGGCACAACAATTGGACGACAGGTTTCATATTGTTATTGGGGGAAAAGGACCGCTTGAAGATCAGCTTTTACAACTTATTGCTGATCTGCAACTGCAGGAGAAAGTGAGTATGATTGGTTTTGTTGATGATGAAATGCTTGCGAATTATTTTGCTGCTGCAGACATTTTTTGCTTGAGTTCGATCTGGAAAACAGAGGCTTTCGCCATTGTGCAAATCGAGGCGATGTCCTGTGGCAAACCCGTGGTATCGACCAAGATACCTGGCTCAGGGGTAAGCTGGGTAAATCAACATGAAATCTCGGGCTTGGTCGTTGAACCTGGAGACGCTGAGGCACTTGCACTTGCAATTGGCCGGATCGGATCCGATAACATGCTCTACCAAAACTATGCTGCAGGAAGTCTAAATCGTTTTCAAGACTATTTTACGCGGGATAAAATGATAGAAAAATGCATGCTTATTTATAAACAGGCGCTGGCGACTAACATTCTTTTGGCGAATTGATATGGATAATACGAACATTGAAAAGGCATTCTTCTACCTATTGAAGACAGGGCTCTGGGGCGAGGGAAAACGCAACGAAGCGTTTTTTTCCTTGTCGGATGACGAATGGTCTTCGCTGTACAAACGAGCAAGAGAACAAACCGTTGAGGCAATCCTATACGATGGTATCCTGCGTTTGAGACCGGAAAATTTGCCACCTAGACTATTGCAGATAAAGTGGTCAGTACAGGTGGATCGGATTGAGCGCCGTAACCAGCTAGCGAACAAGCATATCGCTGAGCAATATGAATTTTTTATAGGACACGGCCTGCAACCCCTTTTATTGAAAGGACAAGGACTTGCGGCAACTTATGCTAATCCATCACACCGTGTTTGTGGAGATATTGATTGGTATTTTGAGCGTAAGGAAGAGCTGGCATTAGCTCGTCTTCAATTGACAAAACTAGGTGTTCCCAAATTGCTAGAGGGGAGCCAAGTCTACCTTTGGAAAGAGAGTGAACTGGATCTTCATGATCGACTATTTGATCTGTATAATCCATTTTCGAAAAAAATACTGAAGCAGCTGAGAAAAGATTTTCCGGATACAACTGCAGCAATAGACGGAAAGCAGATCCCAATATTGGCTCCTCAAGTTCAGGTATTGCAGGTTGCGGCACATATTCTTAAACATTCACTTGCCTTTGGTGTTGGTCTGCGCCAATTCTGCGATTTGGCTTCTTTGTATAACAAATATTCAGCGGAGCTGGAAGGGGAAAGATTAAATCAAATTTATAATCGACTAGGACTGAGCCGATGGTTTACTGCGGTACACCAGCTACTTGTAGACAATATTGGTCTTCCCAAAGAAATGCTCCCTTTTCCTGTCTCCAAGACGCCTTCTTCCTTAGCGATTATAGATGAAGTTTGGACGGTTGGCAATTTTGGATTTCATGATACATCCAATATGGAAAAGATAGAGGGCGACTATATGCTGCGAAAAAACCGGACTGCTACTTTGACAAAACGTTTGCTGAAATATTTTCCCTATGTACCTAAGGAAGCATTTTGGTTTCCATTTATACATTTTTTTAATGGCGTAAAAGATAGATAATGTATGAGCTAGTGAGCTCGTATAACAAAGCGATATAATATCAGATGTACTAAAATAAAATTATTGATAAAAATATGAAAAAACTCACTTTATGGATTGTTTTACTTGGTTTGGCCCTCTTTAGTTCGTGTGCGGCCCCCAAGAAAATTGTATATGTCAATGACATGGTTCCAAATATAGACTATCGTATGCTTGATGTCCCGATGTTGAAATTGCAAAAAAGCGACCGGCTCAGCATCAAAATCAGTGCAAAAAACCCTGAACTTGCGGCCCCTTTTAATGTGATTGGCGGAAGTTACAGTTTGGGCGAAAAGGAAAATGGCGTGAGTAGCAATGCTGCTGGACAGGAAAGCCAAAGCTATTTGATCGATCAGCAAGGAAATATCACCTTCCCAATTTTGGGTAATTTCCATTTGGAAGGATTAACACTAGAGCAGGTACGTGACCTATTGTCCAAGCGTCTGTCAGATGGCGGGTTTATCAAAGACGCGATTGTCAAAGTTGAGCTTTTGAATCTGAAGGTCAACGTGATGGGGGAAGTGAATCGAGTGGGTATTATTGATGTTCCTGATGCTCGTCTTAATCTACTGGAGGCTATTTCGAAAGCTGGTGGATTGACGCGTAATGCTGCTTCAGACCGCGTAACGGTCATACGTGAGGAGAATGGCGTACGCAAAAAGCTGATCAACAATATCGGGTCTCAAGATATATTCGATTCACCGGCTTATTACCTACAGCAAAATGATATCGTCTATGTAGAGCCGATTGCTGCAGAGAGCACGGCGAAGGAAGATCGGACCTGGCGATTTGCCGCCATAGCGACAGGTGTGGTTACTGTCCTTTTAACCGCATTGAATCTGTTAAAATAACGTGATAAAATAACTAAGAGATGAAAGCAACAGAATATACCACAATACAAAAAGACAGATCTATAAATATATTGGATGTGTTAAAGCATTTGCTCTACCATTGGAAATGGTTTGCTTTATCCATTCTTTTATTTGGTGCGTATTACTATTATCAATATGCAAAATCCCCCTTCATCTTTCGAAGTGCAGAAACGATCATCATCAAAACACCGATGAATACCCCGAGAACGGCGCGGATTTCAAGAACGAACGAGGCCTATAACTCAATCAGTGTGGCGAGTGAAATTCTGCAGCTAAAATCCAAAGAGCTGATGCGGCAAACCGTTAAACGGATCGGGGCAGAAATGAGCTACTCAATCGTAGAAGGGTTAAGACAGAAAGAACTCTACAAGAATAGTCCCGTACTCATTACTGTGCCGCAAGTGAGAGAAGAAGCATCGTTCTCGTTTACAGTAACCTTATTGGGAAAAAATGAAGTGTTATTATCCAATTGGAGTGTAGGAAATAAAGCTTTGGAGATTAAAACTGTCTTGGGTAAGACAGTTAAGACGCCCATAGGACAGCTTGTTGTCCAACCAAATAAGGATATTACAGATTCGTATCTTGATCAGGAGATCAAGGTAAGCAAATATGCACTAGAGGATATGGTAGACTACTTTGTTTCGACCCTATCCATCACACAGATGGAGGAGGATGCCTCGTTACTTCAGTTGGTGTGTGAGGATACCAATCCCAGACGTGCAACGGACCTGATCGGAGAGATGGTGGTCGTATATAATGAGATCGCACTGCAGGATAAAAATCAGATTGGTATAAACACAGCCGATTTTATCAGAGAGCGCCTGTCCATCATCGAACAGGAGCTTGGTGCGGTGGAATCGAATATCCAGGATCTGCGGATACAAAACCAGGGAATGGACGCTGCAACAGTGGGCCAAGCCTATTTTGCAGATACACGTACCTACCAAGCCGAACGGACAAAGGTAGAGACCGATATGAATCTGGCGCAAATGATGCGTAATTATCTGGCAGATAAAGCGAAAAGGACTGATTTGATACCCAACAATACAGGCTTGGTAGACGCAAGTGTAGAGGCTCAGATCAGCGACTATAATGCGACGCTACTACGGCGTAATCGCCTGATCGAAGGGAGCAGTGAGGCCAACCCTGTTGTTCAAGATCTGGATAAAGGCCTTAATGCAATACGTAATAATATTGCCCGTGCGGTAGATAATGCAATTGGTGGGCTTCATATCAAGGCCAATAACATGAAACGCGAAGAATACCAGGCTCGAGGGAAAGCTTTACAGGTCCCGCAAAAACAACGGGTGATGTTGTCCGTTGAGCGGCAGCAAAAAGTTAAGGAAGAACTCTATCTGTATCTTTTGAACAAGCGTGAAGAAAATGCAATAAATCAGGCAATGACCGAAGATAACATTCGGATTATTGATCCAGCAACAGCATCGTTTCAGCCAATCGGCCCTAGTAAAATACGCAAATTAGGCTTGGGGATAGGAATTGGCTTTATCTTGCCAGCCATTATTATTTTAACCCTATCGATACTTGACACTGGAGTCAGACGCCGTCAGGATATTGAAGATGCTATCACGGTGCCGCTATTGGGTGAGATACCTTTCATCAGAACGAGACGATCGGCACAGGATAATATATTGGTAAGTAGTGTCGGTAGGGATCCATTGACGGAGGCATTTCGTATCCTCCGCACAAACATCAGTTTTATGTCCAGGGAGGGCAAGCATCCTAAAGTAATTACGCTCACATCTTTTATCCCAGGTGTTGGGAAGACATTTACTTCATTAAATCTGTCCAATACCCTGTCGTTTTTGGATAAAAAAGTTGTTGTTATCGATCTGGATCTGCGCAAGGGAACGCTAAGTAAGCGTATTGGCATCAAGGAGGGCAAAGGCGTGAGTCATTACCTCTCCGATATTAATCTTACTATAGAAGACATAATTCACAAAAATTTGCGCGGTGGAAATGTTGATTATATTTCCATTGGTACAGAAGCACCAAATCCTGTTGAATTATTATTGAGCAAAAGACTTGATCAAATGATTGCTGAGCTAAGTAATCAATATGATTATATTATTATTGATGGGGTGCCGATGGGGATAGTTGCAGATGCTACAGTTGTAGACCGTATTTCAGATTTGACATTATTTGTTGTACGGGCGGGGAAAATGGATAAACGTCAATTACCAGAAATACAGAAAATTTATGAAGAAAAGAGACTTTCAAATCTTGCAGTGATCCTCAATGGAATTGAAATGGGGCAATCGCGCTATGGTTATGGCTATGGTTACGGCTACGGTTATAACGCCGACGAAGGGCGAGGTTTTTGGAAAAGATTTGCCCGAAAGTTTCGTAATCTGTTTAGATGATAAAAAACGTATAGAATATAACATGATTTTTGATTTACATTTCGAGAATTTTTGCGCTTACAGTTGGGTGTTTCTTGAAAATGTTTTTTTAGTCGATGAAAATATGATCAGTGTATAGTTAGAATTATAGCTGATGAATCATATTTATTAAAGTTTTCTTTTATCGTAATGTCCGTTAACTGAAAGTTTTGATAGATGGTAGTTTGAAATCAATAAAATTCTCGTAAAATTTGTTTAGTTGTTCTGGCAAGTTCATTGACTACAATCTTGATAATGGACGTATGGAAGGAATCATAGAATCTAAATAAGTAGACAGTCCAGAATTACCACATGATCTTTCATGTTTTTATATGGATAAATAAGGCCGTGATCGACTACACTGTCAGATCACGGCCTTTCATTAGAAAAACTAACCACTTAAACGTATAGATTAGATAGTTGTAGATAAGTATTATAATAAGTTTTTAACCTAGTGTCAACTTGTATATGAAAGAGAAAAAGACGCTTATGTTGCATGTCGCCAGACAGGTATTAATGGGCAAGTTAACTATTGAGGAAGCAATGGAGCAGAGTCAGGTCAAAGATAGAAGAACAATAGTCAGTTGGGCGAAGCGTGCTATTAAAGCAGACAACATTGAGAAAGAGCAAAACAAGGATATAAAATTAAAAAATACGAGTGAAGAGGATGTAAGGCCTTCAGTCGAAGAAAAAATTATACGGCTTGAATCAGAATTGGCTAATTTTAAAAATAGAAACATGGAATTATTACGTTTCCAAAATGTATTAACCAATAAAATAAATGATCTTGAAATCCTCATCAATTATGCAGAAAGGACCTACAAAATTGATATTATGCGCATAAAAAGAAAGAAGAATAATTAATCCCCGATATCTTTGCATATTTCGATAAAAAACTGGTAATCAGTTTTAATCATTAAAAGGTTAAAATCAATATCGCCATTTTTTTATAAGCCCACCATCTTAAAATAAGGGCTGGCTCTTAGTAAGAATACAAACAAAACGCTGATTTTCTTGTTATTTGAAAAATAGTTAATGGAAAAGTTATTTTGTTTTGATAATAACTTTTTCTAAGTTTAATACATCTATCTGTGAAACTATAAAATGAATAGCCGATTCAACATGAGTTACACAAGTTTTTACAAACTACTAACCTCATGCATCACTATGGAATGCATAAAAAGATGATTGAATCGACTTCCTCTGGATATGGTTTTATATAACTGTATAGATGATTAATCTAGCGAATAAAGTGGGTATTTGTAGTGATGTATCTACAGAAAAAGAATCATTGCTTTTAGAGGTGCTGAATTAGTTTGCCACTATGTGAAAGAAAGTTGTTAATATCGGTAAAACCGATTTTTATAGATGCGGAAAATCTTGGTGAAATATTCATTTGTTAAGTATTCAAAATGTATGTTTTATGCTGTACACGCATTCTGAGTATTTTTTTACGGAAAATGGAAAGCTTGGTCAATTGTCCTAAATAGTCAATGCGGACTTTGTTTTGTTGAATTTTGGATAACGGTTCAGCGCTTGAAGGAATAGTGATAGAAGATAGCGATGTGATCATAGAGAGGAGGCTACTTTGAAAAAAAAGTAAACACCCGGAGATATTTTTATTTCTAAAAACTAGTCAACTAGCCATTTGATTCAATGATTTAATATTTAATAGGAATGGCTTGGTTCGAAATCTATGAAATAACCGCTTGTAGTAAAAAATAGTTATTGTAAAGCGAATTAATGAAATTTATGGAAGGCAATTACAACAGTCTAATTCTCATCTTAAATATTACCATTTGTGTAATTAATGTGCTTTTGTTAGTAATAACCTACAAACAGCGGCAAATAAAAAAAGAGCAAAAGAATATATTGCCATTAAATCCTGTTATTAAAGAGAATGAAGAATTTGACGAAATTATTCCTGATAAAATTGAAATCGAACAAGCTAAAAAAGGCGAAGTTTTAATAAGCAAAATTACTGCAGATCGTTTAATAGAAGAATTTAACAAGGCACAAATTAATAAGTTTTTCTTAAAAAAGGGGGTGAGTTTGGGTGATTTGGCTGATTTACTTAATACCAATCAACGATATGCCTCTTACATTGTCAATATGGTTACGGGTCAGGATTTTAACAATTATGTCCAACAAGCCCGTATCGCTTATTTGATTGAAAGAGTTGAACGTGACCCGGACTTACTCAACGTTAAATTTTCTATTCTTGCTGAGAGCGCAGGCTTTTCCAGTATAAGCAAGTTCTCTTCAGTATTTAAGTCTGTAATGGGAGTCCCCCCATCTGAGTATTTCCAGAAAAAATAGATTGATATTATTTATGGTAAAATGAATTCATTTTGCAATCAATATTACCTGAATGTATCCTCAAGATTTTAATAGCCTATTGGCTTAGAAATCCATTTACCTCATTTGCCCCATTTTAAATTTTACAATTTCTCTGTTAAAACAGCAGGACTTTTCTTTTTGAGCTAACCGTTCAATCATGAGATTATTTCAACTTATAGTGGAGAAATCTTAGTGGTTGTGATTTGGTTTATTAGATTGCTAATAGATATATCGGCATAAAAATGTGCTGTTCTGCGTTGATAAATGTTTCACTTTCTAGAAAATATCTCACTAGTCAGTTATTATTTTTCGAAAAATTATTATTGCTTACAAAAAAAATAGCCTGAATAGATTCAAATGAGGGCCCTTTGCGTTGTTTAAAAGTGTTTTGTCGATCTATCGTGTTTAAACCCAGTAAATTTCAGTTATCGGCAATTTGAAATACTGAAATTTCTGTCAAAATTTGTCGAACCAAACTGTAGGAATTGGGAAGGTCACTATGGAATAAAGGAAAAGGTCTAAACCACCATTGTAATTCATTAGCGCAATAAGTTAAAAATTGGGGATAGCAATAAGATTGTAATGGGCAACTTACGATTGGGGAAGCATTTGATGACTAAAATGGATTGAATAATCTTGATTATTATCCAAAAACTGGAAATGTTGGCAATAACGAGAAAAGACCTTCTATTGGGAATATTTATTGTGGCACACAGAAAAATTGAAATTACACGATTTGATATTTAAATATTTTATGAAAAGAAAGCTTAAGAAAAAGCGATTGAATTATGTTCGACCACAAGTTGCATTGGAGGACATTGAAATGGAACAGGGGATAGCAGCGGCGTCGGCCACGGCGACTTTTGTTGGCCCTAGTAATCAAGAAAACACACCACAAGTGGAAGCCTGGCAAGCAGGCCAGTTAACAGGGGATGTATTTGACTGGTAGGATTTCCATGGAAAGTATTGATATTAATTGATTTATAATTTTAATTTTTTATGTTTAAAAATATATACGCATCTACATTAGCGTTAGTGGGGATGATATTGATCCAAAGTTGTTCAAAGGAGAAAAATGAACTTGGTACAGCTACGGAATCACAAGTTAGCTTTATGGTAGATTCAGAAACGGGATTTGATGTTTCAGGAAATGTACAAAGCAAAGCGTCCAACATTGAACCTGGTCTTCAATGGTCGAATGTTCTCGATGAGCGAATTGTCGATTCACGGCAAAATGTAATTTACAATATCAAACAAGAGGTCTTGAATGAAACTAAGCCTATTACAAAAGCAGTCGCTCCAGTTTATCCGGACAATTATGCCCCAGCGGGATTTCCGGCGGGAAGAGCCTTGACGAAAGATGTGACTTTCAGGATATTATTATATAATAATAGTGGTAGCTATGTTAGTTCTGTGGATGGTGTTGTTGGTAGTAGTACACTCCCGCAACTACCAGTGGTGAAGGGGAACGTGTATAGATGGTACGCCTATTCCTATTATGGTACTGATCCATTGCCGGCTATTGCCAGTAATGAACTCCAAAATCCAAAATTTCCAGTTGAAAACGAAGATTTTTTATTTGCTAGCGGTACTTTTACAGCTGCGACCGGCCCCGGAATACTTGACAATAAAATAACCGTGAAATTTAAACATGCGATGACCATGATTGAGGTTGGTGTACATACAGGCGGCTTCAATGCGAAGAATTATCTTGCTCAATACTTACAATCGGGTTCGAATAGACCTTCTATCCAAGCTGCATCTAATATTTTACAAGGTGGAAAATTTGATTTAAAGGCAGGAAGTTTTGATGCTGTTTCGACCTACACAATTACAAATGCAGTGGATATTAATCGTAGAGCCAATTATGCAACTTCACTTAATTATCCCAATACATCCTACCATGGATTTTTTTTCACAGTCCCGGGCAGCAACACTACCAATAACTTTAAATTTAACATTTCCAGTTATATGATGCTTGACTATTCAAGCGCATCGGATCCTTTAACTGCAAAAATTCTAAACAAAAGCGATCTAATTTTTACCATTGACAAAACAGTAGGCAAATTTAATCGTATTACTATTATGCCAATGGATGCTGGAATTATTGTACCTGGAAGCCCCGCATTGAATTGGGCTCGGGGTGATATTTACTATGATGCTGTCAGTGGAAGGTTTAATGATGCTGAAGGTTATACAAGATTTCAACATAGACCGCGTAATGCAAGTACCTATTTTTATCCAAGTACTTATAGTCCAAATGGTGTTTCCTCACCTTCTTCAGAAAATTATGGCTCGACTTACTATGTTACTAATTTCCAATATCCAGTTGGGTCGGGATCTACAGCATTAGGCAATCCTTGTAATGAAGTCAGACCAAATTTAACCTGGCCAGATAATGGTTCCAATACGACATTAAATTCTTCATGGACGCTTCCAACAGTCGCACAAGGTATGACTTTAGCAACATTAATAAATAATTTTCCTGAGCGAATTAGTTATAATTATAATTCTGCGACGAGATCCATCGTCGTAAATATTGTTCCTAACGGAGGAACTGTTTCAGATGATTGGTCACAGGTAATTACTTTTGAGTTGAAAGGGTATGCACAGCCGCTTGGGGTGACTGTCAATAATAATTACCAGATGCAAACAACAAGTATTCCTTATAAAACAAATGGAGTACTTGGTGGCTATGGATATTTTTGGCTGGCTCCAGGAGGTTCATATACTAATTCGA
This sequence comes from Sphingobacterium sp. BIGb0165, assembly GCF_024810095.1. Classification (NCBI taxonomy): domain Bacteria; kingdom Pseudomonadati; phylum Bacteroidota; class Sphingobacteriia; order Sphingobacteriales; family Sphingobacteriaceae; genus Sphingobacterium; species Sphingobacterium sp. BIGb0165. Next base: position 112,155 of record NZ_JANUEB010000005.1, read on the forward strand.
GTGGACAAACAGTCAATGGCTATCATTCGTATTTAAAACTTGAATTTAACACTGTTCAAAACAAGATTGTTGCATCGGTACACTCTGATTATCAGGGTGAATTGTTGAGTGGTATAAAGCCATTTGATGTTGGAATTACGCCGAGGACTGCGATGCCTATTCGTTGCGTCAGAGCAAGATTATACGGAAACTAGAATTTACATCGCACAAACCCATTGATCATTTATTGAAACTATTTTCTCTTTAGTATTGTTCATTCACTGAATGATATACAAAGATTGAAGGTATACGTAGGATTAAAGGACAGTTTTTTTTAAGGTCGGAACAGCAATTGATCCGGCCTTTTTTTATAATTTCAGGGTCGGGGATATCAGGTGGGCAGTATACCGACGCTAAGTTTTTTGCCCTGCTGTGTTAGCGCACCTGTATGGGAAGGTTGAATTTAGCTCGACGGTTTAAGATCTGGGCAACGGCTTTGTGCTTTAACTTGTTATTACTAACTTTAGGGCAGGCAACCTCAACTTGATAGTTTTACTTGAAAAACATAGCTTATACAACGGAATCGGAGATGCTGCTTCGCCTGAAAGCAGGTGATGAACTGGCATTGGAGGAGCTGATGAGCCGATACAAAGGCCCGCTGGCTTTGTCCATGTCGCGTTTGATCAAGTCCCGGGAGGATATCGAAGAGCTCCTGCAGGAACTATTTTTGCGGGTCTGGAAAAATAGGGATAACCTGGACCCCGAACGTTACCTGGCTTATCTGTACAAGATAGCCGAAAATTTGGTCTACGACCGGCTGCGCAAAGCCGCACGTGAAAAACGGCTGTCTGTTGATTATTTCAGCCATATTATAGAAGCGTATTCCCATATCGAAGAGGGGATCTTTGACAAAGAGCTGCTGGCGGTGCTACAACGTGGTATCCAGCAATTGCCCGAGCAACGTCGAAGGGTTTTTGAACTCTGCAAAATAGAAGGAAAGAGCTATGAGGAGGTAAGCCAGCTTTTATCCATTTCGGTCGCTACAGTAAATTCCCATATCACCAACGCGAATGCTTCTATCAAGGCTTATTTCAGACAGCATCCTGAATTAGCGTCGATGGTATTGCTGGTATTTTTATTTGCGAATATCGCTCCGGATACACTCAAAACACCCCTATTTTAAGTTTCTTTTCAAAAGGCTTCACAGGACAACGGGCCATACCTCAGGGTCGTGCTATAAATTTTTTTACTTTTTTTTCAGATTGCTTCATTGGTTTCTTTATTTCGTTCGTATTACTAAATAAAAAGAGCTATGCAAACTTCCCGTTTTTCAGAATTGTTTGAAGGTTATCTGGCGAATACATTGACTCCAAAGGAAATGCTGGAGCTGGAGCGATTGATCGCGGATGAACAAAACGATGCGCAGCTGCGCCAGCTGATCGGACGGGAATTTAAAAGCGATCCTGTTACCGGAGAGCAGCTGGATGCCGAAGATAATTGGTTGCAGGGGTTGGAGCAACAGGTCTTGCAGACAATTCAACAGCCGAAATCTGCGAAAATAATAAGCTTTCACAGCAAGTGGATCCGGCTTGTTGGCGCGATTGTCCTATTGGCAGGACTGGGCCTTACAATACATTATCTGATCAATCAGGATGTAAGCGCACCGAAACAGGCTACTGTTTTACCGGGTGGAAATAAAGCAACGATCAAACTGGACGATGGTACACAGGTGGACCTGAGTGAAAGTCAGTCTGAGATTGTTCTGGGGCAGAAACTGGCTTATGCAGATGGATCATTGGTCCAAGGGTTAGCTGCCGAGAATGTGAGCCAGCAAAATATGGTCATTGATGTCCCGAAAGGGGGGACGTATAAAATTGCACTTCCCGACGGAACGAAAGTCTGGCTCAATGCGGATTCACGTCTGCGCTATATCGTTGATCGGACTGCTGAAACCCGGATTCTGGAGCTGGAAGGGGAGGCTTATTTTGAAGTTGCACACCGATATAGGTCAAAAGGTAGGGAAAAAATACTACAGCCTTTTGTCGTGCGTACCCCGGGCCAGACCATCAAAGTGCTGGGCACCTCATTTAACGTCACAGCTTACAGCGGTGAGCCGGATCGGACGACCTTGGTCGAGGGCAAGGTGGAGCTGTCGCTGCCGGATGGATCCAACAAACAATACCTTAAACCAAATCAGCAAGCCACTATCCGCGGTAGAACGATCACGATCGCAGATGTCGAAAGTTTGGGTTATATCTCCTGGAAAGAGGGCACATTCAATTTTTCGGATGAATCGCTGGAAATCATCTTAAACCAGGTGGCGCGCTGGTATGATATTGATGTTGAATTCGAAGAGGCCAACTTAAAGAAATTGAAATTTGAAGGCATAATACCCCGCTATGAGAACCTGGAAACGTTGTTGAAAACCTTGGAAAAGACAGGTGATGTCAGATTTGAGCGCAAGGGCAAATTGCTGCATGTCAGGAAAAAATAAACTATAATAAAAAGACAACGATAATAAGAAACCTGAAAACCAGATTGCCTATGAAATAAAACGATGGAAGAAAATGATAAGATGGCGAACCGGGCAATAATCAGGGGCGTTTGCGGCGCCCCCGATCAATACTGTCAGTCGTGATCAAAACTATCTTGAACAACACATTTTAATACCTAACTAACCAACGCAAATGTATAAAATAAACAAGAAAGATGTACATTGGTTACCTAACCTGACCAAAACGTGTATTATGAAAATATCAATTACCGCTATTATTTGCAGTTTATTTTTTGTGCACATAAGCGCCAAGACGGCGGCGCAGATGGTGACGCTCAGGCACACAAAAATTACGCTCAAGGAAGCCTTTCGAGAGGTCAACAAACAGACCGGCTACCACTACATCTGGTCCGCACAGAAAGTAGAAAGCAACAGGAACATAACCGTCAATATTAAAAATAAGCCACTCCAAGAGGCTATACAGTCCATCATACAGGGGTTGCCGCTGAGCTATGAGCTTGAGGGCAAGCTGATCATTATCAAGGAGCGGCCAGCCTCCGCCGAAAGAAAGACAATCGTTGAGCAGGATGAAATGAGCGTTCGGGGGCGGGTGACTGATTCACTGAATAATGGTCTTTTGGGCGTGACCGTTAAAGTGCTTTCGGCGGATCTGAAAATAGTGAAATACGCCAGCAGCAACGGAAGCGGAGATATTTATATCGAGCATGTTCCCAAACAAAGTTATCTGGAGTTTTCCTTGCTGGGCTATTTGTCGCAACGGGTAAAAGCAACGGAAAATTTTGGAACGGTCCGCTTGAGGCAGCAGAGCCAGTATCTGGAAGAACTGGTCGTGGTGGGCTATATGAATAAGAAAGCCTCTGAAGTGACAGGCGCTGTGCAGCAGGTCAGCGGGGATGTCCTGCGTAGCAGTGTCACCTCGTCCAATGTGCTGTCTATGTTAAAGGGCAAAACCACGGGCTTGTATATCACGGAGACATCAGGCGAGTCCGGGGCAAAGGGTCAGGTGGTGGAGCGGGGGCAGTCCTCCATGACGACACCTACCAACAGCTATCTGGGGCCATTGATTGTGGTAGATGGGATAATCACCAATTACCAGGCTGTGCAGGATGCTGTTAACCCTGCGGATGTAGAAAATATTTCGATCCTGAAAGATGCTTCTTCGACAGCCATATATGGTTCGCGGGCTGCACAGGGCGTGATTGTCATCACGACCAAACGGGGCTTGTCGGGCAAGAGCACGGTAGACGCGCATATTCAATATGGTATTATCCAGCCAAAACGCGACCTGCGCTTTATGAATACGACCGAGCTCATCGGTTTTATGGATCAGCAGATGCGCCGCTATTGGGAGCAGACAGAATCTATCCGCAAGACTTTTCCTGACGTAAATGATTTTATCCGCGAACGCCGTGTATATACCGATGCAGATCGTTCCCGCAATTTTAACTGGGAAGACGCTATTTATAGCAACGGCAATCTGCGCAATACCGAAGTGAGCGTCCGGAGCGGGACAGAAAAGACAAAGTTCTATGCCGGTATTGGCTGGTTTAAAGAGAATGGTGCTTTATATGACAATTCTTTTGACCGTAAAAGTCTGCGCGTCAATATTGATCATGCTGTATCGCGCAAATTTCACACAAGCCTTAACCTCAGTACCATCGTGGACCGCACCTCAAGACGCAATGGCGTCCCTGAACTGTATATGATCCAGCCTTTTATGTCGCCCTACGATGAACAAGGCAATTTGCTGGATAGTCTACAGCTTAGGCAGTCGAGCAACTATGGACCGGTCGCGACAAGTTGGATGCAAAATTTCCTTGCCGAAACGGACTATGACAACACACGCTTAACGAATGTGCAAAATCACCTCGGCAGTTTACGCTTGCGCTATGATATCTTGCCGGAACTAAGCATCCAGAGTACCAATTCAATCAATTATATGGGCACAAATATCAACTCTTATTTTGATCCAAGATCATTTTCGGGGCGGTATGGTGGCTTTCCCTATTTATTCCGGCCCGGCATGACCGTGCCAAATGGAAGCTTGGATCTGGACGATACAAAGATGGTCGACTATCTGACATCCAATACATTGAATTACCGGAAGAATTTTGGACAACACAACCTATCTGTGCTGATCGGGCAGGAGTGGGGCAAACGCACGACGGAGTTATCTACGGTCAATATGAACGATCTGCTTGCTGGTGAAAGAAATATGGGGGCGGCAAAAAGGTTTGGTAGTGCAGTAGACCTAGCCTATTCGCGGCCTTATTCACCGGTCGGAGCTTATCGCGAAAGAGCGACATTTTCGGTATTCGGACAGGCCGATTATAGCTATAGACAAAAATATCTGGCCTCAGCGTCGGTGCGGACAGATGCAACAACCAATTTCGGACGGGACAAAAGGTATGGTACTTTCTATTCCCTGAGTGCAGGATGGATGCTGTCTTCGGAAGATTTTCTAAAAGATGTCAAAGCGATAAATTCACTCAAATTGCGTGCTTCGTACGGGACTTCGGGGCGCGATCTGGGGGACGGCTATCTGAATACAACCTTCTATGCGACTGGAAATGGCAGTACCCTCTTTCGTTATGAGCAGGAAGGTAATACCGGTGTCCGCATTTCGCAGCTGGCAAACCCCCTCATCTCCTGGGAAACGCTATACAATACCAATGTAGGAGTGGATGCCCTATTATTTGGCCGTTTGGGCATCACTTTCGATATGTATCATAAGCGAAGCGATGGACTGCTTCAGAATGTATTATTGCCTTCTGCCCAAGGTTCATTGGCTCAATATCAAAATGTAGGGCAAATTGTCAATAAAGGTCTGGAATTGATGCTCAACGCACACCTGATCAAATCAACCGATTTTAACTGGCATAGTAGCCTTAATTTTAGCCTCAACAAAAATAAAACTACAAAACTCTATCAAGACTCGCTACTGGATGGCTATTCGCTCGCTTACTACCGGAAGATCGGTGAGGATATTAACGTGATCAAGGCTGTAGAGTATGCCGGTATCAATCCGGATAATGGCAATATGCAGCATTACAACTATGTCAATGGTGAAAAAACAATCGTGGAGGGACTCGGAGCCACAAGTGATCTGCGCAACTGGCAGCCGATAGGTTCGGCTACACCAAAGTTTTTTGGCGGTTTTACCAATACTTTTCAATATAAGACATTTACCCTGAGCGCCGAATGGTGGTTTCAGTATGGCAATTATTTGATGATGAATATTGTCAATAATTTCCAGAGTCCGACATTGCCAAGACAGGGCCGCAATAATATCGCATTCGGCGAAAACCAGCATATATGGAAAGGGCCGGGCGATACCGAGGCCAACTATCCGGATATATTCAGCACGGATCCCAATGCCTGGACGGCGCTGACTTACCGCTCGTCCAGAATATGGGGAAATGGCAGTCATGCACGTTTGCGTAATGTGCGGTTGGCTTATAGCTTGCCACAGCATATCCTAAAAAGTATAAAAATGACAAATGCAACCGTCTATGTCAGCGGTGACAATCTGCTGGTCATTAAGGACAAAGATTTTGTGGGTGCGGATCCCGAAGGGGCTGCACTCGGGGGAACTTCTTTTGGCGGTGTAGGCACAGGATTTGCAAATCCACGACGTTTTTTATTGGGGGTTCAAGTTACGTTTTAATTATTTACAGATGAAAATCAGATCTATATACCGATATCATAGAAATAGAAGTCTTTATTTTCTAGTCAGCATGCTTGTCGCGGGATTGACAAGCGGCTGTAATAAGCAGCTGGATGAGCTTCGTCCGCATAACGTTATTTTTGAGGATATCCAGTTTGAGCGTCCCGAAGGCTATAGCAAGGCTGTGGTGGGAGCTTACAACCTAGTGGCCGGTGGTGCGGTAGCATCTTCCTTTAACTATAATGATATGCTTATCTTTCTCTCAGAAGCAAAAGGCAACACGATCAGGGCGCTGGATGCGGAGGTGAACAAGAATACGGATGTGTTTGACTATGCCAACTCCAGTACAAAAGACCGCTCGCATACCTACGAGTTTTGGCGCGGAAGTTACACACTACTGCTGCACCTTAACAAAATATTGGGCCATGTGAAGGCGGGTGAAACAAACGCTGAAATCTTACAGGCAAAGGCCGATGCTTTATTTTTACGGGCTTATGTCTACTTTAACCTGATACGTCTCTATGGTAAACCTTACCATCAATCGCCTGGCGAATCTCTCGGAGTGATGCTTATTCTAGATGACAAAATCGGCCCTGAATTTGCTCCGAAAAGAGCCTCCGTACAGCAGGTGTATGCACAGATTGTGAGTGATCTGGAAACAGCAGCTCCGCTATTCGCACAAAAGAAATCAAACAGCTATGGTAGCAAATATGCTGCCTATGCGCTGCTGTCCAGAGTATACCTGTATATGGGTGGAACTGTCGATAATCCGGTCGCAGGTGCCAACCAGAAAGCTGCAGAATATGCCGACAAAGTGATCAAAGAAGGCGGTTATCAGCTTTTGCAGGACCAAGCTTATCTTGATTATTATAAAACCAATAACATAAACAACAAAGAGGACATCTTTGCGGTGAATATAGACTATTCACAGGGGCTGATCAGCAATTATTTTGCGATGCCCGTACAGATTGGTTATACCGGCGGATTATATCGGCCCTCGCCTTATTTACTGTCCTTATTGGACGTAGACGACAAGCGAAATAGTTTTTACGTCAACAATGTAACACCGGGATATCCCGAAGATACTCGGGCGGTTTCAAAATATATGATCCGGTATCTGTCACTTTATACTTTTTCACCTTTCCGTTACCTACGTTTGGCCGAAATGTACCTCAATCGGGCAGAGGCTTATGCAAAGCTAAATAATGCGGGCGCTGCATTGAGCGATGTCAATACGATTAGGCGGCGGGCAGGACTGACTGCTTTATCGGGGCTGGAAGGGAAAGCATTGATCAATGAAATCCTGAAGCAACGCAAGCTGGAATTGGCATTTGAAGGGCATGCAAGCTACGATGAATTCCGGAATGGCCTGCCTATGGCACGGAATTATAAATCTGGCAGTTCTGCCGAACTGAATATCAGCCCGACCGACAAAAAAATAGTCATGCAGATACCGGAGGAAGAGATCATCGCCAATCCTAACCTGGTTCAGAATTGAGTTAATAAAAATGAATTTTAGTAACCATCTTAAATTTAGAAAAAATGAAAAAATACATCGTAAGCATAGTGTTGTTGACCAATTTATCGTTGGTTGCCCTCGGGCAGCAGCCTTTTGTATTGAAGGGCGAAACCATTAATGTTTCGTCGCCCTATGTCTACCTGGGCTATCGTAGTGGAGACGGAAGCAAGCATACCTTGGACAGTGTAAAAATTGAAAATAATGCCTTTGTTTTTAAGGGTAAAATCGACGAACCAGTTATGGCTTATCTCTATCTGGACCGTAGCGGCAGGAGTGTGGATGATCCGAATGCCGTAAGTTTTTATTTGGAACCCAAAAAGATGAGCATCCGACTTGAGAGAGACAAATTCAAAGAGGGCCTGATCAAAGGTTCAAAATCACAGGACGAATGGGCAAAATTGAATGTGGAAAAGAATGTCATCCGCAAGGAGATGGAACCTGTGCTGGAAGAATATGGCCGATTGAATAAGCGATACATGGATGCGGATGCCGAACTGAAGCTGCTGGAAGCTAAAGTAAAGAAACTGAAGGAGGAGGCCTATGACTACCGGGAAAATTTTACGCCATTTAATGATCGGCTTGCCGGATTGGATGTGGAATTTATTAAGAAAAATCCAAATTCATACGTGAGTTCTTTTCTGATGCAATTTATGACAACAGGTGCCGATCTTGCTAAAATCGAAGGGTTATATAATGGTTTGTCCGATCAGATCAAGAACAGCGGTAACGGTAGGGAGATCGCAGAAAAGATCCAGGGCATCAAAAACGGTTCCCCGGGGAGCAAAGCATTTGAATTTGAGGCGACCGATATCAATGAAAAGGAACTGAAGCTTGCCGCATTCAAGGGTAAATATGTGCTGCTGGATTTTTGGGCGAGCTGGTGTGTTCCCTGCCGGAAAGGTAATCCGCATTTAATAGACCTGTATACAAAATATAAAAGCAAAGGCTTTGAAATTATCGGTGTTGCGAGCGACGATCGGAGCCAGGCTGCCTGGCACAAAGCAGTAGATCAAGATAAAATCGGTATATGGAGACATGTCCTTAGCGGGCTTAAATTTGAAAACGGTGAATTCGACCGTTCTAAATCCATTTCTGACCACTTTGGGATCAGCACATTACCGACCAAGATTTTGATTGATCCGGATGGCATGATTGTAGGGCGATATGCAAGCGGATCCGAAACGGATACTGAGTTGGACAAAAAGCTGGCTGAGGTATTTGGAGCGCAGTAAAGCTTGCCATTGAAGAGCATTGCAAAACATGGGAAATGCTGCCTTTTTCATGGCTGTACACATTAAATAATCTGTCTGCCGCTATCCAGAGGCAGACAAATTATTAGCCTTTGTAAGTTTTTTTAGCGGCTTCTATCAATTTGTTTTTCTAAGGATCAGCGTGCTGGTAGAAGGGGACAATTCATATCGATTGAATTTATTCTTCTTGTGGGCACCTTCAATTTCATACCCACTCTCTGGATTGATATTCAGCAATACATGTGGCACAAGAGCTGTTTGATTAAGTTTCAAGATTACACTTTTATCCTTTTGATTGTATATTAGTGTTTCGATTTCTCCGGCATCAGTGGTCAACCACAGATTTTCTTTTGCTAAGAAAATGCGGCCTTTGGATGCTGTTTTTATGGCTACTTCGATGTGATCTTTATTTTCTTTAAGATGACCACTAAATGCCAACCAGCCAAATTCTGGATGTTCTATGATATACGTGCCTGAATTGACTGCATAGCCATAAAACCCAGTACCGTAATCGCCCGAAATACCATCGTTGGCTAGTGTAGACGGGTAGGAATGGAATGCTGCAGGCCCAAAGCCATCTGCAGTCACATTGGCCAATGCCCCCATCATACCGGCATGCCCCACGCGAAGAAGGTAGAAATCATCAGGATGATCACGGTACTCGGTCAATACAGGGATCGCATTTAAAGCCGAACCATAATGATGTAGCTGACGTTCGATTCGGGATAATTTTCCGCCATAGACAAAATCCCAGTAACGACGGGCACTACCGTTGTATCCCCAATGTGGCAAGGTAGGCATATAGGCCAAGATAGCATTTAAGGTAACCCGGGTTTTGTCGTCAAAACCAAAGTAGCGAGACCATAAATAGACTTCTTCCTGTCCAGTGGAGTCCCAGGGCATTTCACTCCCAAAGGGATAAGCAAGACTTTTCCAATGTTCGGCCCGTTTGCGCATCACTGCTTCCAATTGATTGGCTTCAGCTGTCAGTCCCTCACGACGTAAATCATGGAGGATAAGCAAAAAAATGCTGCCTTCCATTTGTCCAAATTGGGCATAATAGGGTGCTTTTTCGATCATGGCCATACTGGTTTGAAAAGCACGTTCTAAATAGACATTCCAACGCTCTTCCTTTACAAGATCCTGGTAGACGCGGGCGAGACGATACATGACCCAATGTGCAGCCGCTACATGCGGATAGTTATACGAACGGCCAATATCATCCGCTTCTTTTTTTGGCCATGCCGACCAGGTCTTCCAGTTGATAGCTGCTTGGTAAGTGCCTGCTGGCATAGCATCTGGTTCGTAATAAAATAAACTTTTGACCACACCGTATTTTTGATCGCCTTCCTTGTGCTGAATACGTCCATACATCGTTTCATTGACGAAACGTTTCAATTTTGCGATCTCTGTGCGATTTGGCCGCAAGATCTGCTTCATGATGGCAGCCAGCCAACTGGCCGCTCCGGCTTCATCGCTTAAACCGGCATACCAAGCGCGTTGCTCTTGGGTGACCAATTTTTTATCTTCATAATCATAACTGATAACAGAGGGCGACCGTCCAAAAAGGTCTTTGTCATTTTCGTACCACTGGGTGGTCGTTAAGAAATTGCCAAGATCATTGACGACATCCTTTTCGGACTTAATGACTTTATATTGAATGGTTTGTTCGGTGCCATCCTGATAGGTAATGGTCAGGCGTGCACGTCCCCATTGTTGACCTTTGATCTCATAGTGATGCCATTGCTGTGGTGTGTCTTTTTGCTTGATAACACTTAAAGCGCTTTCAGGATAGATAGAAATGTTTTTAATGGCTTTGTTATGCTTGATAAACAATTTGACCGGATTATCTAATGGAACGACATAACCGGGAGCGCCAATGGCCACAGGTCGGTTATTTTTTAGCAGTGTATTTTCAATTTCTTTGATACTTGGAGCCAGGACAAACTTGAGGGCAAATGTTTTGGATTCATTTGGTTTTAATAGGGTAGAAGTTGCTGTGTTCCATTGTTCTACGCCTTTCCATGCTGTTTCGGCAAGTGCTTTGCTGTGGATCATCCACTCATGGAAGCCTTCGAAAGTAATACTTCTGGGCGTAGTGTCATCAAGTAAGGGGTTGTAGGCTTCAAATCCGGCATTGCTGTAGGGCAAAACCAGTAAGCTTGGACCATTTCCATGCAGATGGTTCACTTGGAGATAGCCGGCATCTTTGCCGATATAGGGGTCAAAAAATACATTTTGTGCATGTGCTTGATTCAAATTTTTCTGATCCATATTATTATTGAAAGGGAGAGGTATACCTAAGGCACCGATTTCAATAGCTTGGTCGGTAGGATTCGTTAGTTGAAATTTCAAGATAAGATCGCCCCCTATATTTTCCCAGCTGCGCTCAACTTTTAAGGGAATGTCACCTAATGTTGAGCTGATGTCAGCGGCAGCTAAGATGGTTTTGGATGGAGTCAATGCGATGACCTTCTTGCGGTCTTTGGCCGAAGAATAATTCGACCAATGTGTTTCTCCCTGACGCTTAAGACTGATGTTGATGTCACCGATATGAAAGAAGCCGTTGCGGTCCCGCTTCGCTAGCATTTCCACGGGCGTATAGTCGAAAGCAGCATCACCATGTACCTGTTGAAAAGCTGATAAAGTCTGTGAGTGATTGAGCACCGTTATTTTTAGCTTATCTAAGGCAAAGCTTTTAGATCCTTTATCGATACCCAAAGTCGCAGGCTGGTTTTTAGTAGCTTTCCATACGGGATGCTCCTCCTGTTGGCTAAATGTGGTGTTGGTCGGCAGGATATAGAGTAAGCTAATGAGGATATAGTAACTATTCTTTAAATTCATTTTGTCAGGTTTAGAAATTAATTATTCTTTATGGATCAGAACGTGAACTGGTACAAATTTGATTGATTAGGCCCTCTTTTAATTACCAGATTTTACCCTAAGATAGTACGTTTTTGATATTTTCTATTTAACGAGTTGCTTTGTAAACCACTAAATACTAAATTTAATGTATAAATGACGTTTAATAAAAATTATTTTAACCTTAAACGATTCATGATTTATGAAACCAATTCAATATCAAGTTCCTATTTCCCAAGATAAGGCCGTTTTTATTCAGGAGGATTTGTTGGATAAGTTTTATCCTTACATGCAACGTCACGAGGAGTATCAGTTAATCTGGAACAAGGAGGGAACAGGACAGCGGTTATTGGGTAGGGAAGGTAATGATGTATATTGCTAATTATAGTAATTTACTTTACGAATAGATTATAAATGTCAATATCCAATAAGTAATTATTAAAAGCCGGTTAGTTTAGCGCTTTTATAGTTGCTTTCTTTGATTAAGGAAATTTTAAATGACTTAATTAAAGACCAACGATGGCTGAATTACATTAGGTTATTGCTGATCGCCCTGACTTAAATTAAGATCTACGTGTTGATTAGCATTGCGATCACAGCCTTACTGTCCACCAAAGATACGGAAACGGATATCTCCGGCTTTAAACCGGATCGGTTTCAATAGACAAAAATAAACCGAAATGATGAAGAAAAACAACAATAACCCTAACGTAAAGAAATTTATAGTCATTGGCGTATTTTGTATGGCTTCTTCGCTAACAGATGCCCAAGATATGGATTTGTATCAACACACAACACCTATTGAGCCTTATATCATACAATATTACCATGATCTGCAGGCTGTCAATTATTTTTATGGTCCTATGCCCAAAAATTGGGAATTTCAGCAGTCGGCAGCCTCGCCTGAGCAGATCAATAGACTGCTCCAGATCGATGATGACTATTTGGCCAAATTAAAAGGATTTGATTATAAGAAGTTGAACACCAATGGTCAGGTCGATTATATCCTGCTGAACCGAAAAGTGCAGCGACATCAGCAAGAGCGCAAAGAAGCATTAGCTTCCTACAATCGACTGAAGCCTTATTTACCATTTGCCGAATATATTCTTCAATTTGAAAAGCAACGTCGTCGAGGTGCTGCTGTTGTGGGAAAGGATATTGCGGTCCTGCTGGAAAAAACGGGCGATCAGGTTGATGCAGCAATCCAAAAACTAGAAAATATAGCAGCGATCGAATCCGCTGATGTTAATTTCCTAGTCAATATGGTGGAGTCATTGCGAATCCGTTTGGAGAGTGCGTTCGATTTCTACAATGGTTATGATCCGATGTTTACCTGGTGGGTGCCAAAATCTTATGAAAGTTTAAACGAAAAATTGATCCAATACAAAGACGTATTGCAGGCAAAGAGCAATTGGAAAGTGTTTAATGATGGAAGTAATATTGGCGGGCAGCCGATCGGAAAAGTTGCGCTAAACAAAAAATTGCGCGAGGAAATGATTGCTTATGATGCGGATGAGTTATTGCGTATCGCTGATAAGGAATGGGAATGGTGTGTGGCGGAGTTATTAAAAGCTTCTCGTGAGATGGGATTTGGAGATGACTGGAAAGCAGCGCAGGAAAAGGTTAAAAATACCTATGTACCCGAAGGTCAGCAGCCGGTTCTGATCAATCAGTTATATGATCGAGCCCAGACATTTATCAAACAGCACGACCTGATCGCTATTCCTGAATTGGCGGATGAAACCTGGGGAATGATTATGATGACACCGGAACGGCAATTGGTCAATCCTTTTTTTACGGGCGGACGTGAGATCAGTATTTCCTACCCGACCAATACAATGACCTATGAGCAGAAGATGATGAGTATGCGTGGCAATAATCCGCATTTTTCATTGGGTACAGTGCAGCATGAACTAAATCCTGGGCATCATCTACAGTATTTTATAAATAAACGGTATAAGCCCTATCGTGAGCAAAATTTCAATACGCCATTTTGGACGGAAGGCTGGACATTATATTGGGAATTACTGCTCTATAGAATGGGATTTGCAGAGACACCGGAAGAACGTATTGGGATGTTATTCTGGAGAATGCATCGTTGCGCACGGATCACCTTCAGTATTAAATTTCATTTGGGCGAGTGGACGCCACAGCAATGTATTGATTATTTGGTTAATCAAGTAGGTCATGAATCTGCAAATGCGCATGGTGAGGTGAAGCGATCATTTGAAGGTGCTTACGATCCTTTGTATCAATTGGCTTATTTGATTGGTGGCTTGCAGCTGCTGAGTATCAGTGATGAATTGGTAGGATCTGGGAAAATGTCCTACAATGAATTTCATGATCGGGTCATTAAGGAAAATTACTTGCCCATGGAAATGCTCAGGGCGATATTGACAAACCAACGGCTTGAACCTGATCATCAGGCAAAATGGAAATTTTATAATTTTAAATAAGCGCAATCCAACCCTACATTATGAGTAATCAGGAAAATAGTCAAGATTTCAAAAAGTCATTAGGTTTATTGGATGCAACTATGCTCGTTGCCGGAAGTATGATTGGCTCGGGGATCTTTATCGTATCGTCGGATATCGCCCGAAATACGGGTTCTGCCGGCTGGCTGATGGTGGTGTGGTTGATCTGCGGTTTTATGACGTTGGCCGCAGCTTTGAGTTATGGCGAGCTGAGTGCCATGTTTCCGAAAGCTGGTGGCCAGTATGTCTATCTCAAAGAAGCCTATGGACCAGTGGTCAGTTTTACATTTGGCTGGACTTTTTTTGCGGTTATCCAGACGGCGACGATTGCAGCTGTGGGGGTAGCTTTTGCTAAGTTTACAGCTTATTTGTTTCCGGTACTGGATGAAGATGTTTATCTGTTAGTAATAGGGGACTATCATATTTCATCTGCTCAGCTGTTGGCAATCGCTGTTATTTTGCTGCTCACCTGTATTAATACCGGTGGCGTAAAGAATGGTAAAACAGTACAGACGGTGCTGACTTTGATCAAAATATTAAGCCTGGTTTTATTGGTCATTTTCGGTTTTGCGGCTTTCGATCTGGAGGTGTGGAATCAAAATTGGTCTTCAGCGAATAGGTGGGATCTACAACGATTAAATGCGGAAGGATCGACAGCAGATTATGCCACTTTTGGTGCGTTTGGTGCCATATCTGCTGCATTGGTAGGGGCTTTGTTCAGTAGTGATTCCTGGCATTCATCTTCTGCGGTAGCAGGCGAGATCAAGAATCCGCAACGCAACATTGGCTTGAGTCTGGCGCTGGGAACGCTGATTGTAACAGTGATCTATATTTTGACCAATTTGATGTATACGGGTGTATTGACGATCCAGGAGATGGCCAGCGCGCCTAAAGATCGCGTGGCCATGCTGGTAGGGCAAGAAATTTTTGGTCCTGTGGGCATAGCCATCTTGGCGATTATGATTATGGTCAGCACTTTCGGCTGTAATAACGGACTGATCTTGGCTGGTGCAAGGATCTATTATTCCATGGCTAAGGATGGTTTGTTTTTTAAGAAAACAGGTACCCTAAATAAGAATGCAGTACCGGCCTACGCGTTGTGGTTACAGGCGGGGATCGCTTCGATATGGTGCTTGACAGGTAAGTATGGCGATTTGCTGGATATGATTACCTGTGTCGTTGTTATGTTTTATGTTTTGTGTATCATCGGCATCTTTTGGTTAAGATATAAACGTCCGGATGTGCCGCGTCCTTATCGGGCGTTTGGTTATCCTTTTATACCGGCTGTTTATATTTTGATGGGGATCTCGTTTATTATTTTGTTGGTGATCTATAAACCGCAATTTACCTGGCCGGGTATCATCATCACGCTTTTGGGGATTCCATTATACTATTTTGTGAAACAGAGAGATGTAAAGACATAATCTTACTTATTTTTAATCCTGCCTGAGCACGATTAGAGGCCGATCAACATATACGATTAAAAAAAAATAACACATATGAAGTTAACATTCACAGCTGTATTATTGATGATATTTCAGCTTTCGACAATGGCGCAAGGGACATTGGAGGATTATAAACGTGCCAAAGAGATCAGAAATTCATTCGGCAAGGTGTATCAGGTACCACAGCAGATTATCTGGTCTGAAAAAGGAGATAGTTTTTCTTATCGGATGAATCTGAAAGACGGTAAGAGAAGCTTATATCTGGTGAATGCGCTAACGAAAAAGAAAATAGATACCGATGTTGCTGCGATTGAAATGCAGCTATCCGCTCAGTTGGGTAAAGAAGTGAAATTAGGCGTTTTGTGGGGGAGGGATCTGAAAGTCTTGTCTGCAAACGAGTTTGAGTTTACGGAAGAGAAAGTACTGTGGAAGTGGAATGGGCAGGAGAATAAGTTGAGCAGAGTGCGTGATATTCCTTCAACAGGTAATGACCGTAGATCGGATGGATATTGGGGAGCACGTTGGGACGATAGTAAGGGGGAATCTGTAGACTCGCCCGATAAGGTCTATACTGCTTATATTAAAAATAGTAATGTATATATCAGTAAAAAGGGAGATTCAAAAAGTGAGCGACAGTTGACCTTTGATGGCAGTCCCGGTGAGTATTACAGTGCCCGTATCCAATGGTCCAATGATTCAAAAAAATTGGCGGCTTCAAAAGTGAGAAAGGCTGAAATCAGACAGTTGACTTTACTGGAATCTTCACCAACTGATCAATTACAACCAAAATTGCAAACCAGAGACTATAATAAACCCGGTGATGCGTTGTCGCAATATTATCCAACGATTATTGATGTGATAAATGGTCAGCTGATCACTGTAGATCCTGCTCAGGTAGCCAATCAATTTTCATTGTCTGCACCGGTATGGAAGGCAGATCATAGTGGAATCACATTCGAATATAACCAACGTGGTCATCAACGGTACGATGTGATGGAACTGAGTGCTGTGGACGGAAAAACCAGAGCAATTATTTCAGAACGTAGCGCAACATTTATTGATTATAGCGGAAAGAAATACCGGAATGATCTCAAAAAAACAGCTGCCATCATCTGGGCTTCGGAACGTGATGGATGGAATCATCTTTATTTGTTCGATGCTAAAACGGGGGCATTGAAACAGCAGATTACAAAAGGAAATTGGGTGGTGCGTAAAGTTGTCAATGTGGATGAGGATAACAAAAAGATTATTTTTGAGGCAAGTGGCATGCATAAGGACGAGGACCCGTATCTTATCCATTACTATACGATTGGTTTTGATGGCAAGGGCCTGAGAGAACTTACTCCGGAAGCAGCCAATCATCATGCGAACTTTAATCCTGATCATTCTTTATTTGTAGATCTCTACTCTCGGGTGGACCAGGCTCCGCAGGCCGTATTGCTACGTGTGGCAGATGGAAAGATCGTGATGGATTTGGAAAAGGCGGATATTTCGGATCTGGAAGCTACCGGATGGCGCAGACCTGAAGTGTTTAAGTCGCTGGCCAGAGATGGTAAAACAGATATCTGGGGCATAATCGTACGGCCACGAAATTTTGATCCGAACAAAAAATATCCCGTGATCGAGTATATCTATGCTGGTCCACATAGTACTTTTGTCCCTAAATCATTTTCTGCTAATCCGGCAGGCCTCGCTGAGCTTGCTGAGCTGGGTTTTATCGTTGTGCAGATTGACGGAATGGGCACATCCAATCGCTCGAAAGCATTTCAAGATGTCGCCTGGAAAAATCTAAAAGATGCTGGTTTTCCCGATCGTATTGCCTGGATGAAGTCTGCCGCGCTTACATATCCATATATGGATATTGAAAAAGTCGGTATCTATGGTACTTCTGCCGGCGGACAGTCCTCCGCCGGAGCACTCTTGTTTCATCCTGAGTTTTATAAGGTAGGGGTTTCATCCTGTGGCTGTCATGATAATCGTATGGACAAAATATGGTGGAATGAACAATGGATGGGCTGGCCGATCGGGCCTGAATATGCAGCTTGTTCTAACATCGAAAATGCGTATAAATTAGAAGGAAAGTTGCTCTTGATCGTGGGGGAGTTGGATGATAATGTGGATCCTGCATCGACTTATCAGTTCGTCAATCAGTTGATTAAACATGGTAAGGATCACGACTTCATTATGGTACCGGGAATGGGACATGCTTCTGGTGGTGATTTTGGAGAAAAGAAACGCCGCGATTATTTCGTGAGACACTTGCTGGGAGTAGAACCTCCAGCTTGGACAGCTTATTAGCGAACAAAAATCGAGCTCGCGAGCTCACAATTAATGATATATCAATGAAAAGTTATAGAGTTTTTTTACGTTTTATCTTCATTGCCACGATTGTAGCGAACGGGTTAAGTACGGTGCAGGCACAAAGTGGTGATCAGATATTGGATGGAATCGGCGAAACGGGAATGATTGCACGATATGTATTTAATGGCGATTTGAAAGATTGGTCCCGCAATAATCTGCATGCTACTGCTGGTCGAAATGTTACATTTATCAATGATAAGCGGTTTGGAAAAGTACTGTCGTTGTCGGGTGAAAAAAATGACTTTATCCAGATCCCTGCCGAGGCATTGACCGATATGGAGTCGTTGAGCATCTCGGGTTGGGTATATTTACGATCGGAGAAAAAAGGTCAAGTTTTTTTTGACTTTGGAAAAGATATGTATAAACATTTCTTCGCCGCTCCTTCCGGGACAGATCTTCAGGAAGGTTTCCAAAGTTTAATTGCTACTGGGGAAAATAATCAAAAGGGAGCTGTTTCTCCAGCATTAGTATTAAATAAGTGGGTCTACCTGACGATCGTGGTGGATATTCCGGCTAAAACTATGATGACTTATGTGGACGCTGTGCTTGTTGGTGAATCTAAGCAGATACCGCGTGAGTTGACCGAAGTTTTTGGATCTTCGGGAGATAAGAACATGTTATATATCGGAAAATCACTTTTGGCAGGATCTCTGACCTTAGATGGCATGTTGCATGATTTTCGGATCTATCGTGTTCCATTGAGTAAAAATCAGCTTACTGGAATTTATACTAATTCACAACGAGGGGTGAGTAATCGCGCCGTAAATGTAACCAAAGTGGAGGATAATCTGCCTGAGTTTCCATTGACCCAAGCGCAACTCTATAATGCTTACTTAGTTGCTGTGCCGGATGTGCAAGTGGAAACGGCATTAGGCGATTTACCACGCTTACCAAGCTATGTTCAAGGGACTTATAAGGAGGATATCGTTGGTCCTAAAGTGCGGGTATTGTGGCCTTCACCAAATGATAACAGTACCGTCTTGGAAGCTAGACGTTATACCATTACAGGAAGAGTGCCGGGAACAGCTATACAGCCTAAAGCAATCGTGACTGTTAAGGCAGGTAATACCGCTGCCGCACCACGGTTGAAGTTGGCAACTTTTGGACTGAATCAGGTCTCCTTGCAAGCTGATGCGCAAAATCAACAAACAAAATTTATTGAAAATCGAGATAAATTTATCAAAACCTTGGCGACGACTGATCCCAATTCTTTTCTCTATATGTTTCGTGATGCATTTGGAAAACCACAACCTGAAGGGGCTAAACCTTTAGGGGTATGGGATAGTCGGGACACCAAACTCAGAGGCCATGCTACGGGTCATTATTTGACGGCGATCGCACAGGCCTATGCGAGTACCGGATATGATAAAACGTTGCAAGCTAATTTTGCCGAAAAAATGACGTATATGGTCAATAGCCTATACGACCTGGCGCAATTGTCGGGTAAACCACAGCAAGAAGGTGCTGTGGCCGTAGCAGACCCGATTGCCGTATCTTATGGTCCCGGTAAATCAGCTTATGACTCTGATTTGAGCCAGGAAGGTATCCGTACGGATTATTGGAATTGGGGTGTAGGCTATATTAGCGCGTATCCGCCAGATCAATTTATTATGTTGGAAAAGGGTGCGAAATACGGGGGACAGAAAACGCAAGTTTGGGCTCCCTATTATACCTTGCATAAAATTTTGGCCGGCTTAATTGATATCTATGAAGTGAGCGGTAATGAAAAGGCGCTTCAAGTGGCCATGGGCATGGCTGACTGGGTGCATGCACGTCTGAGTCAACTGCCTAAGGAAACGCTGATACAAGTGTGGAATATGTACATTGCCGGCGAATTTGGAGGAATGAATGAGACAATGGCGCATCTGTACCGCATCACCCACAAGGAAAGCTATTTGAAAACGGCACAATTGTTCGACAATATCGATATGTTCTTTGGTAATGCGCAGCATACACATGGATTGGCGAAGAATGTTGATACGTTTCGTGGGTTGCATGCCAACCAACATATTCCACAAATTGTGGGTAGTATCGAGCTATATCAGGCTTCGAATCTACCTGAATACTACCGTGTGGCAGACAATTTCTGGTACAAAGCTGTCAATGATTATATGTACAGCATAGGTGGGGTTGCCGGTGCGCGCAATCCGGCTAATGCGGAAGTTTTTACAGCAGAGCCTGCGACCCTATATGAGAATGGTTTTTCTGAAGGTGGACAGAATGAGACGTGTGCGACTTACAATATGCTGAAATTAACGGGCAACCTGTTTCTTTTTGATCAACGTGCTGAATATATGGATTACTATGAGCGTGGACTGTATAACCATATTTTAGCTTCTGTTGCTGAAAATACCCCGGCTAATACGTACCATGTGCCACTAAGACCCGGGGCAATAAAGCAATTTGGGAATCCCAATATGACAGGCTTTACCTGTTGTAACGGCACTGCCATCGAGAGTGGTACCAAACTGCAGCATAGTATTTATTTTAAAAGCAAGGATGATCAGGCTTTATATGTCAATCTATTTATTCCTTCTACTTTGGAATGGACTGAACGTCAAATATCTGTAGAGCAGAAGACGAGCTTTCCAAAGCAGGACGAAACGGAGCTGACCATAAAAGGAAATGGCAAATTTGATCTTCATGTACGTGTTCCCGGATGGGCAACGAAAGGATTTTATGTGACTATCAACGGTAAAGCGGAAAAAGTACAGGCACAGCCAGGTACTTATTTGAAATTGAGCCGCAATTGGAAGAATGGTGATCGCGTCACGTTGAAGATGCCTTTTCAGTTTCATTTAGATCCGGTGATGGATCAACAGAATATTGCCAGTTTATTTTATGGACCTATCTTGTTGGCGGCTCAAGAACCCGAAGCGAGAAAAGATTGGCGTAAAGTGACTTTGAATGCGAAGGATATCAGCAAGTCTATTACCGGCGACCCGCAGCATTTAGCGTTCAAGATTGATGGGATTGATTTTAAACCATTCTATGATACCTACGGACGACACTCTGTTTATCTGGATGTTGCATTGAAATAAATACACTATATACTGAAAATCTTGAGTGGTACTTTGCTAGGCAAAGTGCCCTTTTTTATTTTCTTTCTAAATCTCCCCGGAGTCTCCCCGGTATATTTTTTAAAGAACTTTGTAAAATTGGAAGGGTCGTAGGTGAGCAGAAACGCAATTTTCGAGATAGATAGGGGTGAACTGACCAGGAGTTCTTTTGCCTTAGCTATGATTTTCTGATTGTAGAAATAACCGGGATGATTGCCTTTTTCTTTTTGGACTGTATAACTGAGATGTTTGTGTGAAACGGCCAGCTCACGTGCAATCATATTGATCTCCATAAATTCAATCTTACGGCCTTGTACAACATCTTCGATGTGCATGTCCAACAATAATAAATATTGATTTGTGATCTGAGCACCTCTGCTTTCTGTTTTCATCCTTTCTCCATTTCTACCTGTGGTTATTCGATTAGGGGTTCATATAATTCTTTTTTGTTCTCTTCGTTGGTTCGGATTTTAATTGCTTGTTCTGTTTTTGATGATCTGACTGTTGTATGTTTATTTTCTCTTCATTTAAATAATGGGGAAAATCCATTGCGATATCAGTCGTATCATGATATCGTATTTCAAAGATACCGGAGAATGAAAAATAAACGATGATATGGATATATCACATTGTTATCTCATTACTATCACATCTTTTAATATATTGATATGTAGGTTTTTAAATTGGTTTAGAGACCATTTTTCGCAAAAATAGGCCTCTAACCCCCTATAGAAGACCTTTTGATAGTTTATTTATGTCTTATAGTGATAATATTTTTCTATATAATTTCTTGTATTTATTATAAAGGAGTTTTGATGTGTGATACATCTGTGATATGTGCTTTTTGTTGCTTAATGAGAAATTATTATAACATTTGCAGCTAGTTAGTTAAAACAATTATTCTCATTAAAAAAATTAAGAAAATGATTTTACAAGCACAGACAATGAAAGGTTGGAGAGCACTGGTTCTATCGGCTTTGGTGTGTGGATCGTTGTATTCCTGTAAGGAAAGCAAAGACAGTATAGCGTCAAGTGGTAAGGCTAGCGTCAGTATTCAGCTACTGGGCGTAGAAAATCCAATCGTCACTACGAAGAAAGCAGGTAAAGGCGGTAGCACTACGGGGGCAGCCCAAACAGTAGTGGTCCCTTTGACAAACTCAAGTTCTTTTGAAGCTACTTTGACCAACGAGCCGTCCGTAACAAGTGGCAACCTGTTGCGGGCCTCGTCCGGAACCCGTGCAGCGGTTACCGAGGAGAGAACGCCATTGGCAGATAACATCAAGTATAAAATCGTGGTGTATAATGCTGATGGTGATTATGTAACAGAAAAGATCTATACCAATTCAGTCGACAATTCGACTGCAATCACCTTGGATGCAGAAAAGACCTATACTTTTGTAGCCTATTCTGTCAATAGTACCGCGACTGTTCCGGCAGTAACAGCACAAGCAGATCTTGCGAATGCCAGCCTGGACAATATCAGTGCAGACCTGATGTATTTCAAGAAAGACCTGACAGTTCACTCCGGTGACAATAATCTGGCTGTGGTATTGAAACATCAGTATAGTGAAGTCACGACCAACTTGAGTATGGCGACTGAAATGACAGGAGCTATTACCAATTTGGGTACGACAACCATTGACCCTACACATCCTAGCGCTAATCTAAAACTGGCTGATGGTACGATTACATACAATGGATCTACCGCTACCACCAATGTTGTATTCCCGGTATTGGGAGCCGGCTTACGTACTGTGTCCAGTACACCGACGCTATTGATCCACCCAGGAGCAACAAACGGGGTATTTAAGTTTGGATCGATTACCATCGATGGCGAAACCAAGAGCAATGTATCTGTAGCAGGTTTAAATATTGTTCCGGGACAACGGTATAACCTCAACCTGAACTTCAAAACCTGTACACAACCGGTAACAGGTGGTGCTAATCTGAACTGGAACTATCCATCGGGTAACGCTGGTGGTGGCGCTGTGGTCGATGGGGTAGTTGTTCCCAACGGTCAGAACATCACGCGTACATTGACTGCACCGGGGGCTGATTATGGTTTCGTGTTTGACATTCAACAATTGGATAACTCTTTCAATATGGAAGTAAACGGCATAAAATTGGCAACGCAAGAAATGCAATTTGAAGCTGGTATTTCAACTTCGCCGAAAAATGTGGCTTTTGCAGATGGAAGTAACTATGGTGGAGCGAATACAGAACCAGTAGGCGGAACTATATCCCAAATCTATAACCTGACAGGTACTGCAGCCAATCCGATCATTCGCGTGGTCATTAGCCGTACAGGTGAGGTAACTGTGTATGGAAGCAAGCTATCTGGAGGCCCGCTTTATCCATTGGTGCTAACAGCAGGTTCATTTAATACGGTGCCTTGGAGTTCTTCTACAAATACGGTTGTCATCACACAACAGGTAATGGGTAAAACAACAATGCTTGGCGCAGGTAGCGGTAGAAAAAAGGTTACCTGTCCATAAGCCAGCTAAATTAAGTCAGTTAGTAATAACAATAAAAATTAATCAGATCATGAAAAATACAGAACGAAAAATTTATATAAGTCCACGCATTGAAACAATGGAAGTAGAATTGGAGCAGGGCATCGCCGCAGGTTCTGCAGCAACAACGACCAACGATCCCCAAGAATCTTGGGACAAAGCAGACGATGACAATCGTTTAATCAACTGGTAATTCCAGCTCAGTATTGTTTAATTCATCCGAGTTGGCTCGACAGGTTTTGAATAGATTCCTGTCGAGCTTTTTTTATGCTCGGCTGAATTTTAATCGCTGAATGACGAGACAGAGTTGGTTCAATTAGACTTCAAAAAGTAGTGGAAATATAGAAAAATAACAGGCCTTCTTCTGAAAAGGGCCTGTTGTTTTAGGGAGCTGCGGGATTAGTTCAACTCTTCCTGTTAAATTATTGATGGTTTTTTGTAATGGTAATGTCTTGTTTTTCAATTTTTTACAAAGTGTGATATCAATGTGAAAGGTGGTTTTTTTTGATTCTTTCTTTTAATGCAAATATTTGTCAAGCAGAATCAGGCCGGATATTCCGGTGGAGAGGCTGTCGGATAAAAAGCACAGCAGAAGTATCCTGCGAAGAACTTTTGGGTGCTAGCTATATTGAATTATCGCTCGGACCAATTTGCGTGAAGGTCCGTGATAATATATTTGGATTTACTCGATAGGGAAGATGGAGCCCTGTCGAGTTTAATTAAGCTTAATTGCCTATTTCCTCCGGAAAACAAAAATAATTGTCAGCTCTTGAGCGAAGGTATTTAGCTCAAGGGACGGAATATGAGAATATAACTTACTGAAAAACGATGTACAATGGAAAGGAATAACTTCAATAATTTAATTGCTTTAGCGAAGAACAATAATGCTGAATTTTTGGCTTTGTTCAATGAAATCTATCCTGAGTTTGTGGCCTCATTAAAAACAATCAACCCCAGAATCCGCAGTAGCGAACTGGAATTTTGTGCGATGACCTTTCTGAATTTTTCGACTAAAAATATTGCTCAATATACTTTTGTAACGGTGCGTGCGGTGCAGGTACGGAAAAATAGATTACGCAAAAAGCTTAATATCGCTTCTGATATGGATTTTAACAATTGGATGCGCGATCAGATCCAACGCAAGCCGCTTGTTGAACCGGAGCAAAGGCTGATCGGGACAACCCTGAAATAAAGGGTATGGGATATTACGTCCAGCTGGGAAAGAATCCTTAAGGTCGATCGAGAAAGCGGAAAATATCCCGAAAAATAAATTTTTGACATGATTTTATATTAGTTGAATGTTTTAAAATGCTTAGATTCGCATGGCAATGTTCTAGGACTGGAAAGGGCCTTATATTGTCGTGAAAAGTAACTACCTCATAAATTGACAACCTATTAAATGAAGAAGCAACTTCTATTTTTAATTCTATTCTTATTTACACTCAATTCAGTCGCTGCTGATGACCGGAAACAAGAGGTGGATTCACTTTTGAATAAAACGCGGGAGTTGTTCAATGCCGGCCAATTATTACCATATATCGAGACTGCGATAAAAGCGCTTAATTTATCTTATGAGTCTGACTATGATGATGGAATAGCGAGGGCTCATTCTTGGATAGCCGAAGGTCTTGTGACTGTAGGGCTATTTAAAGAGGGACTGAAACACCTTGACCGTGTGGAGCCGACGAAATATTATAAGGAGAGAATTCTCGCTCAATCGGAGGTGCATCGGGTGCGCGGAAGAGCTTATGGAGAACTCAAGTTGTATCAGCAGGCCATTCGGGAGTTTCGTTTGCAGTTGGGGTTAATCAAGAACCTGACGGGCGAAAAGCAAAAAAAATCCTACCAGTTTACCTATGAAAATTTAAGTAGTGTTTTTGCTCAGACGGGGCAATCTGACTCTGTTAAGAAATATGCGCTTCTTCAACTGGAGAGCCTGAAGGGTTCTGATGAAAAAAATGAGGTCTTCCGATATTTGGTGGCTTATGATAATTTAGGACAGTTATATATCAAGAAAGGTGATCTTGTGAAAGCACAACTTTACCTTGATAAATCCATGGAACTCGTGAAGAAATATAAAATTCCTGTAGTTCTGAATACATATAATTTGTTGGGTTCATTGGAGGAAAAGAAAGGGGATTTAAAAAAAGCCGCTGATTTTTATGAAAAGAGCCTAATCAATAAGCGAGAAATTGGTAGCCGAAATGGAATGAAGAATTCTTATCGGAAGTTAGCTGATTTTTATAAAAACACCGGTTTGGACAAAGCTAAAGCTGATAAATATGAACTGGCTTTTAGCCGGCTCAATGATTCCCTGGAAAATGAAAATAGACAGGTTGTCGATCAGGTGCTCAACCAGATTTTGCAACTAAAAGACCAGGAATCGGAGACTAAGGTGTCAAAAGCAGGCACGATCTCCATCCTAGTTTTGATCCTCCTTCTTGGCACGATCGCATTTTTTGTATGGAGATCCAGACACAATCGTAAAGTTTTAGACCAAAAAGAAGAGGCTTTACAGGAAACAGAAACGATCAATAAGGAACTGACGGAGCAGATCGGAGAAAACAAATTCACGAACCTGATCGAGCTGGCCAAAAGTAATAATCCGGAATTCCTGACTTTATTTACCGAATTATATCCACAGTTTATACAGGCATTGAAAACCTTTGATCCGAAGATGAGAAGTACAGAATTGGAGTTTTGTGCGATGGCCTTTCTTAACTTTTCGACCAAAAATATTTCAGAGTATACCTATGTCACCATCCGGGCTGTACAGGTGCGTAAAAATAGATTGCGCAAGAAACTGGAGATTCCTTCGGAAGCAGATTTCAACAATTGGATGCGCGAACTCGCAGATACTTTTGCGCAAACACAAGTTCCTAGCTAGCGACAAGATAATTTTTGTCGCACTAATTTTTCCGCTTTAAATTACAAATTTCGCCCCGCACAGCGTTTCTTTCAGGAAATGATCGACATGAATATTATCCACAGTAAACTATTATGGTTCCAAACCTTGCAGTTTGGAACCATAAAAAGTAAAGCGAACGAACCGCTTAATTATATCCTTGATTTTGAACGAGCTGCCGGTTTCGGTCCAGTTCTGATTGCGCAAAAGGCAAGACATTGTTGATTTCACCAAATCGCAATGGGGCGCCGCCAGGATTTTTTAGCGGTGCCAGCGTACTTTGCATCAGATTGCGCCTTTTGAGATCGTAGTAACGATGTCCTTCCAAGGCCAATTCAATCCGCCTTTCATGCAAAATAAAATCACGTAATTTTTCTTTTGTATTGTACACGGCTGTGTTGACTTTAGGCATCCCCACACCGCTTCGCTCGCGGATTGCATTCAAGGCATCATAAATGCTCTGATCGGGACCGCTTACTTCATTTTTTGCTTCGGCATACATGAGCAGCACATCCGCGTAGCGAATATGGACAATATTCTGATCGGTCATCGGTGTCTTTGTCCGGTTGAATGGTAGCATGGATAAATTCACATATTTTTTTTGTGAATAGCCGGTCAGCAAGGGGTCTGATTCTTCAAATACCGATCCATCCGGATTGATATATTTTTCGGTAGGCACCTTGATCGTCAGTGTAAGACGTGGGTCTCGATTGCTGTACGGGTCGGTGGCGACGTAGCCCGATCCCGGTTCCTCGATACGTTTTCCATTTTTCATCTCATAGGCATCGACCAGGTTCTGGTAAGGTGCAATAGCGCCGTACCAACCGATTTCGACCAAGACGCCTTCACCTCCCTGCGGATTGTTAGGGGCAAGGTATTTGGTGGAGAACATGATCTCGGGATTATTTTGCTGCGTAGCGGTCAGAAAAAGATTTTGATAGCCGCCCTGATAGATCTGAAATTTGCCGCCTTTCATAATCTGATCAGCCAACTTAGCGGCTTCTGACCAGTTTTGCTGGTAAAGATACACGCGCGTCTTGAGTGCCTGTGCGCTCCCTCTGACGGCATGCCCTGCATAAGCTGCATCTGGTAAGTTGCTGATCACATCGTCCAGCTCACTGTGAATGAATGCCAGGACTTCTTCTTTTGAGCTTTTGGCGATTTTGCCCTCGTCCACGGTTTTCGGTTCAGTTTTATAAAGTACCACACCACCAAAGGCCTGCACGAGATCAAAATAGAAAAGAGCCCGGATAAATCGTGCTTCCGCTTTGTATACAACTTTCTGCGCCTCGGTGCTCGGGGCCTTGTCGATATTGTCCAGAAAAAAGTTGCAACCCGAAATACCGGCATAGGGAGTGTTGTAGAATGCGTCGCTGACATTGGTCGAATTGACAATGCCTTGGGTAAGGTCACCAAAACCATAATACGAATGCCGATCTAGGGCATTGTCGGAGTAGGTGTCCAGCCATAATTTGCCTTGCCCATAAAAACCGGCCTGTAATCTTCTATATACACCGGTCAGTGCCATGCGTGCATCGGCATCAGTCATCCAGAATGTTTCACCAGAAATAGCAGTAGTAGGATTTTTATCAAGCAGATCGCTACTGCAGGAGCTCAGCATAGTGATCGTTGCGATCGCTACGAAGCCAATTTGTTTTATTTTCATCGTTGTTATCATATATTAACATCCGTTTTTTAATGTCAAAATAGGTTAGATCAATATCTGATCTTTACACCAGCTGTATACATTTTGATCTGCGGGAACTGCGCAAATCGTCCTGATCCTGATCTTTCGGGGTCGTTGCCCTCATACTTGGTCCAGGTAATCAGATTATCGCCTGATACGTATACGGTAATTCCCTTGGCCGCAATACGATTGGTGATTGCTGTTGGAAAGGTATAGGACAGGTACAGATTTTTTAGGCGCAGGTACGATGCATCCTGAAGAAAATAGGTGGACGGATAGCCGGCTACACCTGCATATCCGGTCAGATAGACCGCCGGAACAGTATTGCTTGGGTTGGTTGGTGTCCATGCATCCAAAAATTTGGTCGGTGGAGCTGATCCTTGCATAAAAGGCTCATAGCCCCATTGGCTTACCTGTACCTTTTGGCCTTGTACTCCCTGGAAGAATGCGCTGAAATTAAATCCTTTCCAACCAGCGTACAGATTGAAAGAATAGGAGTAATCTGGAAAGCGGCTGATTCGGATACGGTCCTCAGGTCCGATGGTGCCGTTACCGTCCACATCCCGCATTTTAAGGTCACCCGGTTTGAGCGTCCCCGAATTGGGTTGCTTCGGTGAATTGTCAATCTCGGCTTGACTTTGGAAAATGCCGATCCAATCATACAGAAAAAAATTGTTGTAAGGCTGACCTACTTCAATCGTCCCTATTGTTTCTGCTAACCGCTTGGTTACTTTATTGCGGTAACGGTTGAAAATAAAGTTGGCGCCATAGGTGAATTCGCCGATTTGATTCTGGTGGCGCAATTCGATTTCTATTCCTTTATTGACCATGGCTCCCGCGTTAACAATAGGCGGTGTTAAGCCCAGACTTGCGGGGACGTCGGTGCGCTCCTCCAAAATATCGGTCGTATTTTTATAGTACCAATCTATTGTTGCACCAAAGAGACCTTTGTAGATATCCACATCCAGACCAAAGTCGGTGATTGCAGTTTTCTCCCAACGGAGATTTTTCTCCACCAAGCGTGTTTTCATTGCGCCCGATTCAAGCCCAGTAAATGGATATGTTGTTGTGCTGAGAATATCCTGGTAGGGGTAATAATCCAGGTTTCCTGCTCGGGTAATTTCCTGATTACCCAAGGCTCCATAAGATGCTCGAAGCTTCAGATTATCGACCCAGGAAATATTATTTTTGATAAAACCCTCTTCTGAGATACGCCAGGCAGCGGATCCGCCTCCAAAGGTACCCCATCGGTATTGTGGGTCCACGCGTGAGGTACCATCATAACGGATATTTGCTTCGGCAAAATATTTTCCTTTATAGTCATAGTTGGCTCTTCCAAATAATGATCGGAGGCCCCATTCAAACGAACTTCCATTGAGGTTCTGGTCTTTAGGCGAACTTCCGTCCAGTTCCATAATCGTATTGTTCGGAAAATCATAACGGCCGCCACCAATGGTGGTGCTCCTGTTGTCCTGTTGCTCGTATCCGCCCAAGATGCTTATATTATGATCGTTGGCCAGGGTTTTTATATATTGAAGTGTAGAATAAAAGGTCTTGGTCAGGTTGCGACCGGAGCTCTGTTGCAGACCGACAAAACTTGGATTTCCATTTCCAGATTGCTGATATTCGCCATTTTCATTTGGATGGTAAGCAAAGGCCAGACTTCCAAACTGACGCTGTCTATAATCTTGGTTGAAGAACGTAAAGGCTGCTTTTGTGGACCATTTCAGCCCGGAGATAATATCCACATCCATATAGGCTTGAGCATTGACATTATAGTTTTTGGTGAGCTGCGACCCCGTGTTGTAAACCTCTTCTGGTGTACGGTTGGTACCACCTGTGCTCATATAGTCGCGGCCCGCCGATCGTCCGCTGCCGTCGGGTAGCCAGGGTTTGAAGGTGGGCGCAGCGGCATAAGCTAGCAATAGTAAATTGTCATTGGTCATCCAGGGAGCCCTGAGGTCCTGAAAAGAAAAGTTGACATTGGTACCTATTTTAACCCGTTTATGTACCTGTGTGCCATAATCAAACAAGCCATTGTACCTTTTATATTCATATCCTTTGGTGATGCTATTCTGATCTAAGTAATTGAGCGACACGTTATGTGTGCTTTTCTCGCTACCGCCAGAGAAACTCAGGTTATGGTTCTGGATTGGACCCTTGCCCAATATATAGTCGAGCCAGTCAAAGTTGGGATAGGCTTCGTTATTGGGATTATTTTTGTAGCTGTCGATCTGTGCCTGCGTATAGACAGCAGGTTGCCCGCTGCGTGCCCGTGCAGCATTGTACATTTCCATATAGGTGACCGAATTTGTAATAAGTTCGGGGTATTTGGTGGCTTCACTGGTTCCCCAGTTGCCGCTGTATTCAATATTGCTTGTGCCTGCTTTTCCTTTTTTGGTGGTCACTAAAATGACCCCATTGGCTGCTCGTGCACCATAAATAGATGCTGAAGCGGCATCCTTGAGTACGGTGATATTCTCGATATCCTGTGGTGAGAGGTTGGAGATCGAACCGATGACACCGTCAACCAAAACAAGCGGATTGGAGGAAGCTCCGCTCGAACCCAAGCCTCTTATGCGCATGGTGCCGTTATCGCGACCTGGTTCACCGGTAGGCTGCACGACATCAAGTCCGGCGATGCGGCCTTGCAATAGATTTTGAATATTTGGTGCTGGGCGTTCGGTGATGGTTTTGCCCGAAACGCTGGCAACAGAGCCGGACAGATTTACTTTCTTTTGTGTAGCATAACCCACGACAACAATTTCTTCCAGATTGCTGTTGGCTACTGCTAATACCACGTTGATCTGATTTTTGCCCTGTGTGGGGATTTCCAACGAAGTGAAGCCGACAGAACTGAAGATCAGTATGCTGTTTTCATCAGGGACATCGATAGAAAATTGTCCCTGTGAGCCGGTACTTGTTCTTACAATGCTTCCTTTGACAAGGACAGTGACGCCGACCAGCGGTTCTTCATTTTCATCGGTCACACGGCCAGTGATCGTCCGTTTTTGAACGATGCTTTCCTCCGTATTCTTGGCCATTGTTTTTGATATTCGCCGTCTTGAAATAGCAATAGAACGGCCTTTGATCTGATAACTGAGTGGCTGCCCGGATAACAGCTCGTCCAATGTCTCAGTTACACTCCGATTGCTGACGTTAATGGAAATCGGTCTGATGGATTTTAGGTCCTTTTCGTCATAGATAAAGGTATATCCAGACTGTTTGCTGATTTCGATCAGGATATGTTTTAGTTGAGTTTGATTTTGGTCTAGCGTAATACGCTGTGCACTCGCATTGCCCAAAGAAACCATTATTGACGCGAAAAATAGCACAATGGTCAGTTTCATCGACAAATAGCAATGAGAAGGTTTCAGGTATTTTAAAGCATACCTTAGATATTGGTTATTCATATTTTAAGTTCATATGCAATACATCCTTATGGGATATCGTATTTACTGGGGACGATATATCATAAAATAAGGTCTGTACTGTTGGTTTATAATGATGGTCATGTTGGCTGGATTTGATAGCTGTCTGCGCTGTATTACCGCCAGATAATGAATCCAGATATCAAAATAGTCTATTTATCGCATAGCAGTCACCCTCCTTCCTTCGATATTAAATCTTACATTGGACTTGAGTTCAATAGCTTGCAGTACTTCCGATAATTTGGCATCTCGCGGTATAATAGCGGATAGTCGTGTATTTCCGTAGGGACCCATATCAACTTCTACATCGTACCAACGTTCAATTTTTCGGGCATATTGACTTAGTGGTTCTTCGTTTAATATGTACAGCCCATTTTTCCAGGCATAGCTGTCCTCGACATTGATCGTGTTTACTTGGATATTTTTTTCCTTACCAACGACAGCCTGCTGCCCTGGCTTTAAGGTAACTTGGGCAGCTGATTTTACGTCGGTAACCTGAAGGCTGCCCGATACGAGCGTCGTCAGTGTCTGGTCATCGTCTTGGTAGGCGTTGATGTTGAAGCTGGTGCCTAAAACTTCGATACGTTGCTGTTCGGTATGGATGATAAATGGCTTCGCCCGATTTTTCGAAACTTCCAGGTACACTTCGCCGGTGATATGGACGCTGCGCTCAGGTCCATCAAAGGCCGTAGGATAGCGTATAGAAGACAAAGCGTTGAGCCAGGCTTTGGTACCGTCTGGCAGGGTGACCTGAAACTGCCCGGCGATGGGGGTTGATAGGGTCACTAGCTGTACTTTATTGGTCTCGGTAATGGCTGTTCCATCGCCATAGCGCAAAGCGAGGCCTCTTGAAATCAGTCCCTCTTTCTGACCGTCGAGCTCGATGGGAGCTTGGCCATCTATAGACAGCTTGGCGCGGTCGGTGCCAGGTAGAATATCATGGGTGATGGCTGT
The DNA here is from genome assembly GCF_024810095.1 of Sphingobacterium sp. BIGb0165. Lineage (NCBI taxonomy): Bacteria > Pseudomonadati > Bacteroidota > Sphingobacteriia > Sphingobacteriales > Sphingobacteriaceae > Sphingobacterium > Sphingobacterium sp. BIGb0165. The sequence continues at coordinate 144,776 of NZ_JANUEB010000005.1, forward strand.
TTGTGACGCGACTCGTTTATCTTTTGATATTTGTTGCCATAACAGACCTGTAGTCAGTAGCAAGAATAGAACAGCCGCCGCGGCAGCAATATAGCGTTTGCGCTTTGGCTTGGTAACATCGGGGATTTGCTTTAGTCTTTTCTGTAGTTCAACAAAATCTGAAATAATTTCGTCATCTGTCTGATCAAAGCCCTCTTGATTGAAGGTGAGATACCATTCCTCTACTTTTGATTTTTCATTTTCATCACATTGCCCTGAAAGATATTTTTCCAATAAGTGCCGCGCTTCAAACAGATTTTGGTTTGTCATGATACGTTTGTATGGTTACGTATATAGGACGGATGAAAGTCGGGGATAGGGGGGGGAGAATTTAAAATATTTTGCAATATAGAACCAATAATGTCCAGAGTAGGCTACCAAGTTTGGCCCGCAGCAGGCGCAGGGCCTCTTTGATATAGCTGCGGACACTATGTTCGGATAAATTTAGTTTTTCGGCAATCTCCTTATGACTAAGGTACTGCTTGCGGCTCAATTCAAATATTTCCCGTACTCTGGGCGAAAGCTTTTTGAGTACTTGTTCAATCTGTTCCTGTAGGAGCCGTTCGCGCAGGAGATGATCGGTTTCCGATACCTTATTGTCCAGATACATCGAAAGTGAGTCCAAATAATTTGTCTTGGACTGTTCTTTGGCAAGATAGTCAATGATGCGGTGCCGAATAGCCGTATAGAGATAGGAGGATATTTTTCCTTGAATGATCAGCGTTGTTTTTCTTTGCCAGATATTGGAAAAAAGATCATGGACAATATCTTTGGCGGCTTCGCGATCCTGTAATTTTTGGGAAGCATGCAGATAGAGTAATCCATAATACTTGTTATAGAGTTCCTGAAAAGCGGTGGAACTGCCTTGCTGCAGCTTGGTTAGCAGCTCTTGTTCATCATTATATAGCACACTTTGCATGGTTATCCGTCTGGCAATTATAGTAAACAATGTGGATTGTAACAAATTTATGTTGAAAAATTCGGAGCTGGGATTTTGTATTGTGTATGCGTGTTGTTTTTGGTTGTCACAGCGCATTGTTAAATTTTTGAAGGATAAGATCAGTCTACGTCTGTTGATGAAGAATTCTATTCTTAGGTAAAATCGTGTATATGGCCGATTTTCAGCAGTAGTCGCCATTACTTATTCTGCCAATAGATTTTTCTTGTCAAAACTAACCACTTTTTCATATTCGAAAGCCATTATCTAAGAATCGTTTTTTTGGTGGGTAATTATTCACGTATATAAGTTCATAAAAGATTTAGGCTGTTCATTGGTGGTTCTACTTGTTTATTTCCTTCTCATAATGGAAATTTTCGCTATCAAAATGAAAGACTTTGCTTGTTTAAGTTTGTTGTTTTGATTGTGTTATATAGTTTGTATTCAGTGTTATATGGTTCTTTTGTATGTTGTGGAATACTTTTGGCATCAGCCTAGAATAAAAATAGTTGATAGGGGGTCAACTGATGCTTATTGAAAAGGATACAAAATGAACAATTTGAAAAATGAATTTTTATATGAAAAATTTTTGTGAATCAAGTCTCGATACCTGGGTTGTTGACCGAATTGAGATCCTCCATACGGAGTGCGTGGGTTTATTAAAAGAGCTAATCAAGACACCGTCGTTCAGTAAGGAAGAAGAAGGTACAGCGCGCGTACTATCTTCTTTTTTCTCCAGGCATGGTCTTGATTTCAATCGGGTCGGAAATAACCTTTGGCTCTATAATCTGCATTACGACAAATCCAAACCAACTATTTTACTGAATTCCCATCACGACACTGTTAGACCCAATCAGGGGTATAGCCGGAATCCATTTGAACCGAAAGTCGCGGACGATAAGCTGTTCGGACTGGGATCAAATGATGCCGGTGGTTGTCTGGTCGCTTTGATCGGTGCATTTCTTTATTTCTATCCACGGTATGATATTCCTTTTAACCTCTCTCTTGCGATCACGGCAGAAGAAGAGATTTCAGGAAAAGGAGGGCTCGCAATGGTTCTTCCCCAACTTGAAAAGATTTCGGTCGCTATTGTTGGTGAACCTACCACAATGCAGATGGCCATCGCTGAGAAAGGAAATATGACCCTGGAATTTATCTGTCAAGGGAAGGCTGCGCATGCTGCTCGTAATGAGGGTTGTAATGCGATATTGATGGCTATGTCTGCGATTGATAATATGCAGTCTTGTCAGTTCAGATTCGATGAAACATTTGATGATGTTATCAAGCTAACAGTAACAGAAATACATGCCGGAATTCAGTCTAATGTTGTACCAGATGAATGCAGATTTACCGTTGATGTACGTATAACCCCCAATTACAGTCCTGAGGAAATTATAGCCATCCTAAAGGAGAAAGTACATGCAGCCATTGAATTGGTCGGAAACCCTATGCGTGCGTCGTCCATCAGTCAACAGCATCCGCTTATTCTTGCAGGCAAGAATCTTGGTTGGCAAAGTTATGTCTCTCCGACATGTTCAGACCGAGGCTGGTTGAATGTGCCCTCCCTAAAACTTGGCCCGGGAGACTCCGCCAGATCGCATACTGCCAATGAATTTATATTTCTAGCGGAGATAAAAAATGGATTGGCCGGGTATATAGAACTATTGGAAGGACTTCCTGATGCATGGGAGACAAGTTTTGACAAATAAGCAAAATGTTATGGAAACAGATCGTATAATCGTACGAACAGCGACAGCAGCAGATTTAAAATATGCGATGGAGATTTCAGCGGAAACGGCTTCATCAGCGAAAGCACGGGGCACGGGAATAGGGACACGGACCCCGCAGTCGATCTGCAATAAGATCCTTGATGGTAATGCGGTTATCGCATTGACTCAAACAGGAGAATGGGTTGGCTACATTTACCTGGAAGCCTATGCCGAGGAGAAATTTATTTCGCATTGTGGCCTTATCGTTTCGCCATCCTGGCGACGTAGGGGTGTCGCAACACTTATGAAAAGACAGATCTTCGAACTTTCGAAACTAAAATATCCCAAGGCAAAGATATTTGGCATTACGACTTCGCTGGCTACCATGAAAATCAATTCAAAACTGGGATTATATCCGGTCAGCTTCTCGGAGATTACCCGGGACCGTTCCTTTTGGAACAAATGCCAGAACTGTATCAACTATCCGGATCTGGAGAAAAAGGAATTCAAAAACTGTTACTGCACAGCCATGCTTTTTGACCCCAGTGCAGTACAAAATTTAATTATAGAAAAGACCCGAGGATCTTATAGTAATTCGACCATCCATTGATAATACTTTATTCTGATTGAGTGGATTTATAAAATCCCGCCGCTCCCAATCCACTTACACCATAAGAACCCCCTTCCTTTTGCAGACAAAAGGAGGAGGCTTTTTTTATAAATGAGCCGGTGTATAAGTCTATGTAAGGGAAGGCGTGGTTGATGAACAGGATGTTTCATCATCTCAAAAATTTTCTTGGCCGAGTAAACTAATCCATTGAAATATTATTAATTTCGAAGGGGCATGTAAGGATAAACATCCATTTAGCTGAAAGGATAGATGCGCATGTAAAATCAGCTTTTAAAGTAGAAGAAAATAAAAATTCGATGAAAACTATTGACCAACATAGAACCCAATTTGATAACTTCGTTTGGATTGATATCTGTCAACCGGACAAAGAAAGCCTGAACAAAATTGCTGAAGAATATCAATTAGACTATTTTCAGATAAAGGATAGCCTGGAACCGGGGCATCTGCCCAAGTTTGAAAGTCAACCCAATTATAATTTTTTGATATTGAGGGCATTTACATCCACCATTGACAAGGGGGCCACGACAATCAATGAATTATCAAATAAAATAGCCTTTTTCTACAATGGACACAAGCTTATTACAATACACCGTAGCCAATTTGCTTTCTTAGACTCCGTAAAGCAAAAATATGAAACCTCAGAAGAACTACTGGTCTATTTGATTTATAAAATGGTTGAAACTTACCAAACGCCATTAGATACACTAGACGAAAAAATCATCGAAATAGAACAAACAATATTTCTCAAAGATTATGCGCGGGTGTCGTTAAAAGATCTATATTTCCTGAAAGCACAGACCCGGATTACAAAGAAACTTTTACAGATTTTTCAGAACGTGACCCACCAAATTGAAGTGGCGGAGAATAATAAGACTGCTTTGCAGGATATAAAAGACAAATTATTGAATCTGATACTCAGTTATGATGAAGTCATCGAAAATGCCAACAATTTATTGACTACTTACCATTCGGTCAATGCCCAAAAAAGCAATGATGTCATGAAATTGCTGACTATTTTTTCAGCATTCTTTTTACCATTGACATTTTTAGCAGGAATTTATGGGATGAATTTTGAAAATATGCCCGAATTGAAGTGGCGCTTTGGCTATTTTATCACGCTCGGGGTAATGGCAGTTATTTCGATAATCATCTATTTATGGTTCAAACGCAGACGGATTATCTAAACTTTCAAAGTTATGCTGTGCGTAGTACTATCAGAAAAATAATACCTATATTTTATTAAAAGAGAGGAATACAACCATGGATTGTTAAATACAACAATAAGTAGTGTAGATACAACTAATGGTAGCGTCGTTTATTCGCTGCTATACTGGCTTGCAAAATAACTTTGTAGTATCAAAAAAATATAAAGACATGATGCTAAATTCTAAATCAATCGGCAATAAAATAGCCGAAGCAAGAAAGAAAACAAATCTTTCACAGGCCGAACTTGCCCAGCAGGTTTCGATCAGTCCACAAGCGGTAGGTAAATGGGAGCGGGGTGAATCGATGCCAGATATCATGACATTGAACAGGCTTGCTGAGATACTTGCTGTAGACCTCAATTACTTTTCCGAAAGTTTTCATAGAGATCAGATTGACCATACGGATCGGGAGTCTATCGATCAGCAGGCTTATCTAACTGAACCGGTATCGAAATCTGAAAACCAAGCCGGCCGTAGCTGGGATATGTCGAAAGGCAACTGGGAAAATGCTGATTTCTCGGGTTTAAAGAATCTGAAAGAACAGTTCAGCTCTTCCAATATCAAAAATTGCAAGTTTACAAACTCAGATCTATCGGGATTAATACTCGGCAAGAACAATATTGAATTATGTGATTTCTCATCTTCAGACCTCACCAATAGTAAAATACAATCGTCTAATCTGTTAAAGAATCAGTTTAACCGTTGCTCCTTTATAGATGCTGATTTTTCGAGAAGCAATATCGGAAAGTGTAATTTCTCTGATGCAGACTTTACCGGTGCCAGATTTGATACTGGTTGTTTTGAGAGCAATGAAATGACTAATGCCGTGTTGAAACACACTTCATTTAAAAATACGGGGATCAGTGATGTTATTTTTGAAGGTATGATCGAAGACTGTCATTTTGAGGGCTGTGGGTTTTATAAAGTCAAATTTCAGGGTGCCACAATCTTGAATACCTTTTTTAAATACAATAGCAAATTTAAAAAAGTAGAGTTCTCCGATTGCAAGGTTGACAGACTGACTTATGCTTTCCTGAAGAATAATGAAGCAAACTTAACGGGGATAACCCTTCTAGCGGAATCAGCGTACTGATTTGAAAAGCTGCCCCCAAAAATTGTTTAACTTTTTGGGGGCATTGTAATTTTGAAGAACCCTATTTATTTAAAAATAACAGAGATCCTTACAGCAGTGGTATCGTAGTTTCCGCTAAAACTGCTATTGATGGTTAGGCCTTTCGCTCTAATTTATTTTCGGCAAATGGTACGATTACTAACGGATATTTCTCTGTTTCAATATTGCTCCTGTCCAGTCCAAAATTGATATAGTCTTTTACGGAGAAATAGCGCAAGTTGTAATATCCCTTCATAACAAAATTTTTCCAGAACGGCATTCGATTATCATAGGAAAGAAAACTGTCCATAATCATAAATTTAAAATCCCCAATTTTGTTCTGTTGATAAGCCTGTTCCAGCGAATCTTCGACATCTACTTCATTCTTTTCGATCATATCATTGACGACCTGTTTAAAGTAATAGCCAATCCGGGGATCTTCACGGAATCCCAGATCAAATTGAATATAATAGACATCGTTTCTGATAACAGTTTCGACTGAATACCGTTGTAAATAGGGCTCATCTAAAATATTGACATGTACAAACCAATAAATGTCGGCACGTTTTGGAAGACCGAATTTTAGGATCGAATCCATAATTGTTTTTTCGATCTTTTTTTCAGAATCTGAAGTCGTCAAATACACGAGATTGGTTGCATACTTTGGAAGTTTTTCGTCTGTACTCAATTTCGTCAGCAAGGGCAGGTGTTCGGATAGTTTGACAAAGGACTGAATATTGGATTTGATCTGCCGGCCCCTCCACCAGACGTACATCACGGCAAAGAGCGAAAAGCCCAATAACAGGGTTATCCAGCCTCCTTCTTTAACTTTAAGCAGATTGGCAGATAAAAAACTTAGTTCTATCGCCAAAAAGATGAAGGTGATCAATATATTGAAGATAAATGGTACACGTTTGATACGCAGATAGGCATTGATCAAAATTGTACTCATCAGCATGGTGAGGGTGACGCTTAGACCAAATGCGGCTTCCATTCTTGTACTTTGCTTAAAATATAAAACCATCCCAACGCAGCCGCACATCAGAAACCAGTTGATTGCAGGGATATACAATTGGCCTTTTACATTACTTGGAAATAGTACGAGATGTTTGGGCCATATATTGAGCCTGATTGCTTCATTGATCAACGTAAAACAGCCACTGATCAAGGCTTGAGAGGCAATAATGGTCGCCAATGTTGCAATCCCTAAGGCAAACCAAAATATAGACTTCGGAACAATATGATAAAAAGGACTGAGACTGCCCACTTCTTCGCCGACATGGTTGAGTAACCATGTTGTCTGTCCTGCATAGCAAAGTATAAGCGCAATTTTTATAAATACCCAGGTAATGCGGATGTTGTTCCGCCCACAGTGTCCCATGTCGCTATACAGTGCCTCGGCACCAGTCGTACAAAGGAAAATACTGCCCAACAACCAAAATCCTTTGGGTTCGTTGACCAGCATTTGATAAGCATAATATGGATTTAGCGCTTTAAAGACATTCCAATTATCTCCAATTGATAGGATGCCTATTATAGCAATAAAGCCAAACCAAATAATCATCAAGGGACCAAATATCTTCCCGATTTTATCAGTGCCAAACTGCTGAAAAACGAATAGTAAGATCAAGATCCCGACGATAATGGGAACGGTATTAAAACCGGGAACAACAGCCTGCACACCTTCGACGGCAGAGGCAACCGACATTGGCGGTGTAATAATCCCGTCAGCCATCAAAAAGGCGCCTCCTGCCATGGCGATGAAAACAAGCCATTTACCGCTGTAACGTCGGACTAAAGCATAAAGAGAGAAAATACCACCTTCGCCTTTGTTGTCAGCCTGCAAGGTAATAAGGACATATTTTATCGTTGTCTGAAAAACAAGGGTCCAAAAGATACAACTTAAACTTCCAAGCGCTATCGCTTCTGTAATCACCCGATGATGAAAGACAGCATTGAGTGTATACAGTGGTGAGGTACCGATATCACCGAAAACAATCCCTATTGCAATCAGTGAGCCGGCAAGAGTGATCCTTTTATGGAATTCTGCGGTGTTATGTCCAGACATAATTTAGTTTTTCCTGCAAATTAAGTTAAAATTTGCATTGAAATCTAAAGTCTATTCTTTTTTTATTAATGGCACAAATTAGACGAAATATATGGCATCTAATCACACGGCTTTATTATCCATATTAAGCGTAAAATAAAAGGTACTTCCGGCACCGTACTCACTTTCGACCCAAATCCCTCCGCCCTGTGCTTCGATAAATTCTTTGCTGATACTCAGGCCTAAACCAGTACCTTCTTTTTTGGTGCCGGGAATACGGAAATATCGCTCAAAAATCTTTTTTAGATATTGGGACTGTATTCCTTGTCCGGTATCGGAGACTGAAAACTTGACCTGATTATTCTCCCGTTCCGTTTTGATGGATATCTTCGAATTCTCGTACGAATAACGTATCGCATTGGAAATTAAATTGGTCAGTACCCAAGCCGATTTTTCACTGTCAGTCACAGCTGTAGAGGCATTCTCATCCATTTCAATTGCAATCTGTATGTTTTTATTGTCCGCTGCAGATTTATTGGCATTGACAGCATACTCGATAATAGGTTTGATCTCCGATGGCAGCAGATTGATTTGTATGGATCCGCTTTCGACCTGTGTTATATTGAGCAGTTCTCCTGTTATTTTCAGTAGTCTGTCGGTATCGTCTTTTATCCCATTGATCAGGTCTTTTTGTTCGCCATTTAAAAGACCTACTTTTTCATTCTCTAACAGTTGTACGCCCATTTGAATAGATGAAATAGGTGTTTTAAACTCATGCGATACCGTTCCCATAAAATTTGTTTTGGCAAGATCAAGCTCTTTAAAGGGGGTAATATTACGCAATAGGATCACCTGGCCGATAAATTTAATTTCTGTTTCGCCGGTGGGGACGATATTGATGTCGATGACTTCCTTCTCAAAATAACTTTCTTTACCATCCGCATAGATCTTCAACTGTTCGGCTTTGTTGCTTTTTGGTGCTGGTAGAAAGATGTCTTTTATAATATCCCGGATCAGATCATTGGTGACGGCGATATCTTGTACAGCTTTTCCAATGAAATCTTCTTTCCGCAGTCCTGATATATTCAAGGCTTCATCGTTGGCAAATAGGACCTTTTTATTTTCGTCGATACCAATAACAGGATCATGCATGTTGTCGATCAAGGTTTCGATCCGCTTTTTCCCTTTCAGGATCTTCTCTAATTTGCTGTCCGAATATTCTTCCAGCTTCTCAGCCATAGTATTAAATGATCGTGCCAGATCTCCAAATTCGTTATGTCCGCCAAAGTTGACGCGTTTTGAATAATTTTGGCTGGCAATTTCCTTGATGCTTTCGGTTAGCTCCCGGATGGGATTGGCAATATTGGACGGAAGATTGATCAGTAATATGACAGCGATCAGAAAACAGAGTGCTCCTGTAAATGAGATGATGAGTATTGCTCTGCGGGCAGTTTCATCTGCAATGTTACTTTTTCTACTGATCGCATCCATATTTAGCCGCATTAATTCGGTGATGTCTTTTCGGATGGATGAGCTTAGTTGTGCATCATCGGGTTTATTTTTAAGCGAATTGAAGTGTTTGACAATCAGGTTTGTCCTTTCGATCTCGCCAATTTCAGTGACGTTGCCCATTTGTAGCGTCAAATTATTTTGAAACGTATCGATTGCTGCAGCATCCTTATTGATATCTTCCAGCGCCAGAAGCATATTCCGCGAATAGAGTAAGGTGTTGTAATTGGCAACAAGTATATTATTCGTGTCTCTTTTGAGCTGATTAACATACCATCCGCTAATAACAGCTAGGGCTACGATCAATATAAATAGGAGCCCTACTCCAAATGTTAATTTTGCTTTAATTTTCATTTTATGACAATATTACGAGATCAATATTTTCCTGAGACAATTTATTCAATAATGTATTGAATGTATCGGTTGCGAGTATGACTTTAATCAGATTGATATGCGGTTTACCGATACAGACCGTCGTGATCATACGTTCTTCACATTCTTTGATAATGGCTTTGGTGGCATTCTTGGCCTTTACTTTAATAATTTCAGCCCCCAGTTCGGTAGCCAGTTTAAAATTATTGATGAGATGTCGCTGTTTATCCAATGCGATCCGGTCCACACTTTCTTTGGGGACTTGTACATACATGACATACCACTTGCTATTATAGTAATTGGCCAGACGGGCAGTTTTCCTGATGACATTTTTGGCCGTTTGTTCGTTTGAACTGATGCAGGCCAGAAAACGTTCTTTCTTAACATTTCGATTGAGGACAACTTCCGTTTCGACCTTTCTTTGCACCTGTGAGGCGACTTCTTTTAATGCCAGTTCGCGCAACTGCAGAATATGTTCACTTTTGAAGAAATTGTTGAGGGCTGCGGCTATCTTTGAATTTTCATAAATCTTACCTTCCTTTAGCCTGTTAATCAGCTCCTCTGCCGTTAAGTCGATATTGACAACTTCATCGGCCTGGGCAACCACACTGTCAGGAATTCGTTCTTGCACATCGATACCTGTGATTTCTCTGACTTCATCATTGAGGCTCTCGATATGTTGGATGTTTACAGCGCTGATGACATTGATACCGGCATCAAGGATATCCATTACATCCAGCCATCTTTTTTCGTTTTTACTTCCTTCTATATTTGTATGTGCCAGTTCATCAACGATAACCACTTCGGGACTCAGATTTATAATGGCCTGTACATCCATTTCCTCGAGCTCCTTGCCTTTGTAGAACAATGTTCTCCTTGGGATAATAGGTAGGCCGGCCAGCAACGCATGGGTTTCGATACGCTGATGAGTTTCGATATAGCCGATCCTGACATCGATACCACTCTGTAAAAGCGCATGTGCTTCCTGAAGCATACGGAAGGTCTTCCCAACTCCGGCACTCATCCCGATATAGAGTTTGAATTTACCTCTTCGGGATTTCTGAATCAGATTTAAAAAATGTTCTGCACTTTTTCTTTCATCCATAACATGTGATAACTTTTATAAACTTACAAATTCCCCTTAAACAAATTGCCAAGGGGAATTATTAATCTATCCGCCCTGCTTAGCCGAAAAAGCAGCTAAACAAAACATGATAGGTTCTTGGTTGGAGTTTTTTATCTGCTCGCCAGCTTATCCAAGGCGATGTTGAGCTTTAACACATTGATTTTTTGAGGACCGAAAATTCCCCATAAAGGGCTTTCAGTATTTTCCTCGATCAATTGATTTATTTTCTGTTCTTCGATACCTCGTACAGTAGCGATACGTTTGACCTGAACTTTGGCCGCCTGAACAGAAAAATTTGGATCTAATCCACTTCCACTTGCGGTAATCAGATCGACGGGTATTTCGGATTTTTTGATACCAGGGTTGTGTACTAAAAATGTATCGATACGTGCCTGCACCTGACCAAGATATTCTTCATTTGAAGGCCCTTTGTTACTCGCTCCTGAACCGGCAGCATTATAATTTACGGCAGACGGTCTCGACCAAAAGTATTTGTCGGCTGTGAAGGCCTGACCAATATTTGAATAGTACTTTTTACCATTATGCTCAATGATTTTTCCCTTTCCCGCGTTGGAGGAAAACTGGGCCATTCCCCAGACAGCTAATGGATAGATCACTGTAAAGAACAGGATCATAATGATGGTCAGCTTTAATGCGGGTAAAATGTGTTTTTTCATTTCAGTTATATTTTATGAGGGTAAAACTGCAAGGAAACAAGTCCTGTGAGATTTTATCCCTCTTGATTTATTTTACGGATTAAAAGAAAATAGCGACGAACATATCAATCACCTTAATACCTAGAAAAGGAACGGCAATCCCGCCCAATCCGAATATGAGTAGGTTTCGGCGCAATAAGGCGCTTGCTCCAATCGGTTTATAGGCAACACCTCTAAGTGCCAACGGAATCAACATCGGAATAATAATGGCATTGAAAATAACGGCAGATAAAATAGCGCTTTCTGGGCTGTGCAATTTCATGATATTGAGCCCCTGTAGCGCTGGAATAGCGGTGATAAACAGGGCCGGAATAATCGCAAAATATTTAGCGACATCATTGGCGATACTAAAGGTCGTTAATGTTCCCCTGGTCATTAATAATTGTTTACCGATTTCAACCACCTCGATCAGTTTTGTCGGGTCGTTGTCTAGGTCAACCATATTTCCGGCTTCTTTTGCGGCCTGCGTGCCCGAATTCATGGCAACGCCCACATCGGCCTGCGCCAAAGCTGGAGCGTCATTTGTTCCATCACCCATCATAGCCACTAAGCGGCCTTCGGATTGCTCTTTTTTGATGTAGTTCATTTTGTCCTCTGGTTTGGCTTCGGCGATAAAATCATCCACACCAGCTTTATCGGCAATAAACTTCGCGGTCAAGGGGTTGTCACCCGTTACCATCACTGTTTTGATCCCCATTTTACGAAGACGTTCAAACCTTTCATGAATACCGGGTTTGATGATATCTTGTAGTTCGATCACGCCTAGGGCGATGTCATTTTCGGAAACCACTAGTGGTGTTCCTCCATTTTGGGAGATCGCCTTAACACTTTCCTCGACTTCTTCTGGGAATCTATTGCCAGCTCCTGTAACAAGATTTTTAATCGCATCAGTTGCACCTTTTCGGATACGTATGTTTTCATAGTCTATACCTGAACTTCGTGTCTCAGCTGTAAACTTGATGAATGCAGGGTTCTTCACTTCATAGCTCAGCGGATTGATTCCGGCAAGTTCTATAATAGATTTACCTTCGGGCGTTTCATCAGCCATAGAGCTCAATACAGCTGCTTTTATTAATTTTTTCTCATCAATACCGTGTGCGGGGTGAAAATGAGTAGCCTTACGGTTACCGATGGTTATTGTTCCTGTTTTGTCCAATAATAATACATCAATATCACCTGCTGTTTCCACAGCCTTACCACTTTTGGTAATGACATTTGCACGTAGGGCTCTGTCCATTCCGGCGATACCTATTGCTGAAAGTAATCCCCCAATTGTCGTCGGGATAAGACAGACAAATAGGGAAATGAATGATGCAATGGTGATTCCGACATTCGCATGATCTGCAAATGGTTTTAATGTCACACAGACGATGATAAATACCAATGTAAAGCCTGCCAGTAAAATAGTCAAGGCGATTTCATTGGGTGTTTTTTGTCTTGAAGCACCTTCTACCAGGGCGATCATTTTATCAAGGAAGCTCTCACCGGGTTGTGTGGTTACCTGCACGACTATTTTATCGGAAAGCACCTTGGTTCCACCTGTTACGGAGCTTTTGTCTCCACCTGCTTCCCGAATGACGGGGGCGGATTCACCGGTGATGGCACTTTCATCAATTGTGGCAAGTCCTTCCACGATCTCACCATCTGAGGGGATAATATCGCCGGCTTCGCAGACGAAAATATCGCCTTTTTTTAACTGGGCAGAGGAGATGGTCTGGCCGCTTTTAAGTTTGGCTGGAGTTTCTTCTCTTGTTTTGCGCAGGCTATCCGCCTGCGCTTTTCCCCTTGCTTCGGCAATGGCCTCAGCAAAGTTGGCAAACAACAGTGTGAGTAATAATATGACAAATACGGCAAAGTTGTAACCAAAACTTCCCTGTCCTTGTGCTCCTGCCAAGGTCCATAAACTGACGATCAGCATGACCACAGTTCCGATCCATACGGTAAACATAACCGGATTGCGGAACATTGTTTTCGGGTTTAGTTTCACAAAAGACTGTTTCAGTGCTTCCTGTACCATGTCTTTTTGAAACAGTGATGTATTTTTGTTCATTTCTAATTTCTTTAATCAATGTTTAATAAAGTGAGAAGTACTCCGCAATAGGGCCTAATGCCAATGCAGGGAAAAAGGAAAGTGCAGCGACAATGGCTATGACGGCAAATACCATAAGGCCGAAAGTTGCTGTATCTGTTTTCAATGTTCCATCTCCCTCAGGAATAAATTTCTTTTCAGCCAATAAACCGGCGATGGCCACAGGTCCGATAATCGGTAAGAAGCGGGACAGAATGAGTACGAAACCTGTACTGACGTTCCACCATAGGGTGTTGTCTCCCAATCCTTCAAAGCCGCTACCATTATTTGCTGCCGATGATGTGTATTCGTAAAGCATTTCACTAAAGCCGTGGAATCCAGGATTGTTTAGCGTTGCTGCGGTGTATTGTGGTAATGCAGCTGCTAAAGCTGTGCCCACCAGGATTAGAAATGGATGCAGCAGTGCGATAATCATCGCGATTTTCATTTCTCTGGCTTCCACTTTTTTTCCTAAAAACTCAGGTGTCCGACCAACCATCAGTCCACTGATAAATACGGCAAGAATGATGAAAATAAAGAAGTTCAGGATACCTACGCCACAACCGCCGTAGAAGGCATTTATCATCATGGCAAGCAACTCATTCATACCGGATAGAGGCATGGTGCTATCGTGCATGGCATTAATCGAGCCTGTCGAGATTACCGTGGTCACGATACTCCAAAAACCGGATGCGGGCGCTCCAAAGCGAATCTCTTTACCCTCCATTGCTCCGAGAGAATTATCGACTCCCATCGCAGCAATCGCTGGATTACCTTTGGTCTCCATCATAATATTCGGAATGACAAGCAAAAGGAAGCCGACTGTCATGACACCAAATATCATCCAGGAGAGCTTCCGCCGTTTGATGAAGATACCTAGCGCAAAAATCATGGCTAAGGGGATAATCATCTGCGCGACCATCTCGACCATATTGGAGAGATACGAAGGATTTTCAAATGGGTGGACAGAGTTTGCACCATAAAATCCACCGCCATTTGTTCCGATATGTTTAATGGCTACAAAGGCTGCAGCAGGACCTCTCGACACGGCTACAGTATCACCTTGCAGCGTTGTAATGGTGTCTTTTCCTTCAAAAGTCATTGGTGTACCCTCAAAAGCAAGGATGATAGCCACAAGCAATGAAAGCGGTAATAATATACGTGTACATGATTTTACAAAATAGATGTAAAAATTTCCCAATGTACTTGCTGTGCGATCACGGAATGCTCTGAATACAAGTACGGCAGCTGCCATACCGATACCCGCACTTACAAATTGTAGGAACATCAACCAGTATTGTCCCAGATAACTGAGTCCGGTCTCACCTGAATAGTGTTGCAGGTTACAGTTAACGACAAATGAAATGACAGTGTTGAATGCGAGATCCGCCGACATACTCGGATTATTGTCCGGGTTCAGTGGCAGGCTGCCCTGTGTCATCAAGATGAGCATACCCATTAAAAACCAGATCATATTGATGCTGACCATCGCTACCATCTGTTGTTTCCAGTTCATTTCCGTCTGTGGATTGATCCCGCTGACTTTATAAAAGATTCGCTCTATGGGATTAAATATGGGGTCAAGCAGTGTTTTTTCGCCTCCATAGACTTTTGCAATGTATTTGCCTAACGGTATTGCAAGCAATACTGTTATGACAAACATTACGATTATTCCTAAAATTTCTGTATTCATTTCTGTTAATATTATTTAATTTCTCTACATACTATCTGATGAAATTCTGTTGTCCCTTATCTACATAAGATTTTAACCTTTTCTTCTTTCATCAGCTATTGTGATTTAAAATTTCTCTGGTTTTAGCAGTACGTAGCAGATGTAAACGAATACACCAATAGCTACCACAAATAGTGCTGTCATATAAAAGATTTTTGAGTGATATAGCTGTTGCTTTGCAACAAATAAATTTGTTTAAGATTTTTTGGAATCTGCTGATACATATAGATCCATTCTTCGGATGTGCATCTTCTTTTCATTCCCCGAAAAGAACGCACAAAGAGATTTTCGATGATGTTGCGTACCTGTTCATTTCCCCTTCTATAAAGCCATCCCATATATTTTAATCGATTGCCAATTTTTTCGATCTGGCCATTAGAAAGTAGGTAATTGATATGGTTCACAATGGCCTGAAATATCCCAGCAAAATTTCTTCGGGATGATAGGTCATTGATTTCTTCTTTTATTTCCCCATAATGATCGGCAAGATATTGACTTGCGGATTGTTCATTTATTTTATTCATTCTTACTAGATTTTATCAAAAAAGTCAATTGACTTAATGAATAGACCGAAGCAGGCTACTCCTGCCAGTATTAATATTAATGTGATCATTTTGTGATTGATTAGACTGTACTATACTGTTTTATTATTGCTCCGAAAATCAATACCACAAGTGTTGCAAAGAACAATAAGTGATAAGATTTTAACCATTTAGGGAACGATAGTGGTTCTTGTTCCTGTTCCCATTTAACATCTGTCTTGCTCATTTTTATTTATTTTATATCCGATATGCCAAAATGTATTCCAATAGTTTTTGTGGTGGTGTAATTGATTGTTTTTTAGTTTGTTGTGATTTATTTTTAGATGTGTTGAAAACAAATAACCTATCATTTTGATAAGGTGGATTATCAAAATGATAGGTTATTGTTTTTTACATAAAAAGCGGATAGGAATAGCAGCTGATTGATCTCTGCAGGCTGTTGCTGTTGATAGGAATATTCTTGGATTGGGTTTTAATGGGCGTAAATTTGCCCATTTCTAGGATATTTTATAGTGGTCTATTTTTCGGTATAGGGTTGCTAAGCCTATTTCTAAGAGTCTCGCTGTTTCTGTTTTATTGCCTTGGGTGTAGTTTAATATTTTCAGGATATGTGTTTTTTCTACGCTGGCCATCGAAAATGTTGACCTCATCGCACTGTCTTTGTTGTCTTGTTGCAGGTCTATTGGCAGGGTATCTAAGGTGAGGATCTCATCGTCTGCTAATATCACGCTTCGTTCGATCACATTTTTCAGCTCACGGATATTGCCTTTCCAGGCATTTCTCTCCAATGCGCCGAGATATTCTTCTGTTAATGTCAATGCGCGTCGATTGGACTTTACGGCAAACCAACTGACAAAGTGTTCTGCCAATAATTGAATGTCTTTGGATCTTTCGCGCAAGGAGGGAAGTGGTATTGCAAAGACCGATAAGCGATAAAAGAGGTCATTCCTAAAATTACCGAGTTCAATTTCATTTTCTAAATTGCGATTTGTGGCTGCAATGATGCGGACATCTACTTTGGTGGGTTTGTTATCGCCCACGCGCAGGAATTCACCTGTTTCCAATACACGTAATATTTTGGCCTGTAGCTCTATTTCCATTTCACCGATCTCATCCAGGAAGATTGTTCCTTTGTGCGCTTCTTCAAAGAGTCCTTTTTGATCTTTGGTCGCACCTGTAAAAGCGCCGGCTTTATGTCCGAACAGTTCGTTTTCAAGGAGCTCTTTGCTGAATGCTGAGCAATTGATTGCTACAAAATTGTGATTTGCACGCAAGCTGGCCAGATGTATTGCCTGAGCAAAAACCTCTTTTCCGGTTCCGGTTTCTCCGGTCAGTAGTACAGTGGTCTCGGAGGTCGCGACTCTTTTAGCCAGATCAATTGCCTTCATGATGGATTTAGACCGTCCGATGATCTTATCAAAAGAATGTTTTTCACCAAGCTGCTTTTCGAGTTTTTGAACTTTTTTATTGAGCACGGCCTTTTCCCCGGCTTTGTACAGCAGTGGAATTATTCTGTCGTTGTCGTTCCCTTTGGTGATATAGTCAAAAGCACCGTTTTTGATGGCGTCGACACTGTCCGGGATATTCCCAAAAGCAGTTAAAAGAATAATTTCGACTGCAGGATATTTGCTTTTGATAATCTTGGCTGTCTCTACGCCATTCCCATCGGGAAGTTTGACGTCAGATACAATGACATCTATCTCTTCCAGTTCTAATTGTTTTAAGCCTGATTTGATACTGGAGGCCTGAAAGACCTCAAAGCCTTCGAAGCTAATAATTTTTGATAACAAGTTCCTCAACTTGTCTTCATCGTCAATGATAAGTACTTTCACGTGATATAATTTCCTGTTGATAAAGCATGGCAGACGCTACATGTCGCGATCATGTTGTAGCTTAGCTTTCAGTTAGCCTCTGTATTTGCGAATTTCGAGCTTCAATAGCTTGCTTGAACGCTGAGTGTGTTATAAAATTACCTAATCGGGCTATCTCGATATCGTGATTTTGCTTGAACTGTAGTGGCTATTGCCATCCATTCTTTTTGCACCAAAATGTTTTAAAACTGCCCCAAAAGCGACTACTACAATGACGGCGCATAGCAGGAGGTGATAGGATTTGAGCCACTTTGGAAATGATGGCGGTTCCACTTCCTGTTTCCATTTTATATTCAATCTGTTCATTTCTGATTTATATTAGTTTTATTTTAAATCAAAATTTACTCCAGCAATGGTTTTTTATTTGTAATATATTGGATTTTAGTTAGTTGTGGTTATTTGGTGCCGGCATAGCTTGAATAGATGCCTATCATTTTGAGAAGGTTATTTTCAAAATGATAGGCTAACGTTTTACAGCATAATGTATATCCACAACCTAAATATGTATTAAGCAGATCGTGGGCATTGGAATGTGTTAAAATTAGATTTTTTCAATTTTTAGGGATGATATCTTATCATTAAAGTTTTTGTTGATTAGGCAGGTTTCATTTGCAGTAAGTACTAAGGAAGCCCCAGTAAAGTTGTCCCCGTCGTAAAGGGTGACCTTATAGTTTGCTGGAATTTTGAGCGAAGAAATATCATTGTTATTGATTCCTTTTGCAAGCATTTGAGCAGTTGTATAGGAGCCAATGGCAAGGATAGCATTGTTGCCGGCATAATCGCAATGTTGAAATAGTGTAGCACCTAGGACACGGGTACCGATTAGACTAATGGAGATCTGAATGCTACCTCCGTAGTCGCTTCTGCCAGCGACGTTCTGTGTCATGTCAAGTTTGAGCTCATGGGTTCCTTTGGTCAATTTGTTGGTCAGCAAGGTTGTATGCGGTGGAACGGTGTCGCTTTGACAATAATTTCTTGTAGGATAGTTCCATAGGCCGGGTTGTACAGTTCCGTTGGCTACAGACGGGTTTCGTTGTTGGTAGCGTTGCTCGGGTATACAGACCATACGTGTACTGTAGGAATCTATTTGCTGGTTGTCTAACTTTAAGACATTTGTCGTATAGTAGCCTTCAGGTCCAGTGTAAATGACCCTAATTTTTGCATTGGTAATATCGTCAGGAACAGTAAAAGATCTGCTGATGGACTTGGTCTGTGACAATGTGCTGCCCAATCCAGCAAAACCAACGATCGGTAAAGTATAGTTGTCTTTTTGCCAGGAACTTAAGTCGGTGTTGCCTGAACTTGTTAAGGTTAGATCGGTTTTGTATGTATAGGAACTATTACCGGGTTGCCCCTGACTGGATGCAATCCAAACTGTCGAATCCTGATCTTTGAGTGCTGAGGCAAAGGGACTGATATCGAACGTGTAGGGTACTACTGGAGAGCTGGTTGTAATCGTAACTAAGCCGCTTTGATTCCATACGGTAGAGAGGTAGGGAAGAATATAACGCGCTATTTCTACCCGACCTGTCTGATATGCAGTTGTCAAGACGGGGTCGTTTTCTGTCGATGGAACTGTTGTTCCCTTGGCAGTTTTAAAATAATAGAGATACCCGAATGGTTCTGTTTGGGCCGTTCCGGCATATACATTGAGGTTGAGTGCTAATGTGGCCCCCAGTCCCTGCTGTTGTAAGTCAGTTAGTTTGGTCGCATACACCAATTTGTCATAATTGCCGACTTCGAGCGCCACAGTACTGGAATTGATGTTGGATACTTTATTTGCAGGATAAAACAATACACCTTCCTGAAGTTTCACTTCACCAATATTAGGCGTAGTCACTTGTGCCCGAGTTGAAATTTTCGGAAGTACATCTTCCTTTTCGGATTGTTTTTGGCAGGAGGCCAGCGAAAACAGTCCCATAGCTAGCGCTAATGGTAGTTTAAATTTTAATGATCTCATATTATATTAAGTTTAAAAATGTAATCTGCTGGTTTCTCTATCCTGAATGCATGTCCAAGGAACAATGATTCGATTAGCTGTCTGTTATAGCCACAAACAGTAAGAAACATATGATCTCTTTAGGAGCCTGTTATAACTGATTTATTGCGACTAAGGAAGCCTTAATATTAAAACTAATATAAAGTATATCTATAATAACTTTTGCTATCTTTTATGTTTTTTTTAAAAACTTTTAAAAACTTTACTATTTGGATTGCAAATCTATTTCTCCTTTTTATGCAAAATGATGGGCTAAATAAGTAATAAACGATGATTACCATGTTAGGGTAAATCTTTTGGTTTGTTTGCTGGTGGGGTAATTTTATTTTTCTAATGTTAATAAAATGTAATTTAATTTTTAGAAATGTAACAGGGCGCCCGCTAGTCTTTTAAGATAATTTAGATAATGGTCAGATTTTTTTCTTGTCATTAGAGGTAAATGGAGTTATGAATGTGGTATACAAAGAAAACTAAAAGGGACTGGGTGAATGCAATCGTAAATGGTGAATTGTGGGCGAGCAAGCCATGGCGAAGTATAATATCCAGAACAGAAGACTAGTCATTGCTTGACTAAGAAAATATTTGCGGGAAATAAAATATTATCTCCAAAATCAGGTTTTATTGGTAGTATCATTGTAAACATTGGTATTATGGTTTTAGATTTTCCGTTCACCAAAGGATAAATTTGTTTTAACAATTTTATCCAAATAATGAATAGACTATTATTTCTTATTTACCTTTTGCTTACGAATTTAAGTGCGTTTTCACAAGGAACCATTTCTATAAGTCAAAAGGGGAGTGACCTCGAAATCGGTAACTCTTCTTCTATTTTACGATTTAATTTGGAGATGGGGACCTTTGATGTCCTAAATAATAAAGGAGATAAATTGATTTCAAATGCCTTTTTTCAAGCTGAGGCATGGCAATCCAAAGATAAAGGTGCAAAGCGGACTTGGTCGCAAAAAAATATTAAGGACGAGCTCGGGAAGGGAAAGTTATTGATGATCCGATCGGAGATTGCTGATGGATTTGGAATTGATTGGTCGGTTTCGATGTATGAAGGAGAATCGTTTTATGTGTTTAAGATGGAGGTAACCAATAATACTTCGGAACCCAAGCACCTACGTATGTTTTACCCATTGATTAGCCATGACATTTACAATGGGAGGGATCTTCAATCTAATTATCGAGTATTGGACGGAAACGGAGGGGGGGAGTCCTACACGTGTTACCAGCTTGGATACGATCGTAAGTTTTAACAATTTGCTTGTGAGGACAGGGAAATTAGACAATCCCGATATTCTTGTTGCAGGAGGTGTGAGCTATGTTGACTTTGAGAAATTTGTACGTCTGGTACGTGGGGATAAAAGTCTAAAATTATCAATGTATGCTGCTGATCCAGTGGGCAAACGTATCGATCCGGGACAAAGATACCAAAATAATGAAAAGTTCTACTTGTGTTTGGATAACCAGGATCCGTTTCGGGCTTTGGAATCCTATGCAACGGTATTGAAACGGGTACAAGATATTCAGTTAAGCTATTACGACTTTCCGACAGAATGTCTTTGGTACGCGTCCTATTTTAATAATGATAAAAGTCGCGCAAAATTTAATAATACGAAAGGTGCAGTAGAAGAGATGGATAATGCTATCCGTTCGGGGATTACGAAATATACAAAGGTTGCCATTAGACTTGTGCCGGATGCGTATGGGCAAAATAATCAACAAGGATGGTGGGATGATTTGCATTGGGGGAAATATAATGAACCCATGTCAACCGAACTTCCACACTATACTGCTCCCTTTTTAACGACTGCATCTTGGGCAAAGGAGATTATAAAAAAAGGAGGCTATCCATTTACCTATATGCAATCTGCCCGACGCTCCGAAGACTTTGTGAAATTGCATCCAAATTGGATGATGTTTAATGATCCATATCGTAAATATTATGGTAATCAATCCTTGGAACTTTTGAAAGAAAGCACATATTTTAATGAATTTGGAAATGGCTATACCAAACAATGGTGGCAAGATGAAGATCGACAGCTGTGGGGGTATGATTTTACTGATCATGGATTTATCGAACATATGAAAGAAGTATATTCGAATCTAAAAGAAGCTGGGATTAAAGGAGTATTTTATGACTATCCTGAGAATACAGCATGGGCTTATGAGGGCGGGTTTGAAGATAAGTATGCGACAACGGCCTTCGCTTATAGAAATATGTTCAAGATTGCATATGAAGGTTTGGGCAAAGGTACATTTTTGCAAGAGAGAAATATTGTTCGAGGCTCTGACATTGCTTTAGGCGCTATAGCATCGCAACGGGTGTGGGCAGACACTGATGGGATCACACCAAAGATGATTAGCTACTGTGGATTGCGCTGGTACAAAAATAGGCAAGTAATCAACTATGATATGGATTCGAAAGATCCAAGTGATGCTTTGCCAGTTGGTCATAGTGATGGAAATAGGGCTATGTTGACCATGTCTTACGTAACAAGTGGACGGTTCCTCCTTGGTCGAAGTTTTTCTCAGCTTACTGCGACTCAGCTACATGACTTGAGTAGGACTTTTCCTTATCATAACACCACACAGAGCGCGAGACCGCTGGATGCATTTAATGGAACTTCAACTTATCCTCGTGTCTATGATTTTGCGATAAATTCCAACTGGCATCAGCTCACTCTTTATAACGACCATTTAACGCAGGAAAATACAATAGAGGTTTTCCCTTCAAAATCCCTAAATGAAGGAGGAATGCAGCTGGACAAAAAGGGACAGTTTTACCTATATGATTTTTGGAACGATAAATTTTTGGGGCTAGTAGATCATTCGACAAAAATTGTTCAATCTCTTAGGCCTGGAGAGGCTAGGATGATCGCTGTACATCGAAAGGAAGATCATCCACAATTTATTTCTACCAATAGGCATATTATGCAAGGCTATATTGATTTGAGAGATGTGTTATGGAATAATAAAGGTCAACAACTACTTGGAACTTCGTCGGTAGTTCAGGATGATCCTTATGAACTTGTGATTGCCTGTAATGGAAAAAAACCAAAAAAAATAGTGATATCGTCTGGATCAGGCAAAATACTTCCCTTAGATGAAAAAAATGGAATATACAAATTACATATAATGAGCAACGAAAATGCAGAAATCAAATGGAGGATTTCTTTCTAAGCTATTGCTGGTCGTGCCGAAAACTATAAAAACATCCGTTTTAATTCAAGGACTGCCCCATAAAGTGTGTGACTTTTTGGGGCAGTGCATTTTAGTAGCTAACTTTTTTATTTGTCAGTCCTTATAGGTGCCGATTTCGCTTAATGCAGCCCATTGTGTGCCGTCTGTAGCACTTGTAATAGTCACTTTAAAATACCTGAAATTAAGTGTTGAAGCTAATTTAACATCAGTTGGACCTGCGGCATTCGGAAGCACATAGCTTCCGGCATTTTGCCAAGTTATGTTGTCTGAACTCACCTGAATCTGAATATCTTTGGGTTTACTACCCCCCGCACGTTGAACAAAAGTAAAACGATTGACAGGTTTTATTGTTGCCATATCGATCGTGAAATAATGCGGATGGGTGGAGCTTGTTCCAGTCCAGCGACTTACCCATTGTGTACTTCTGTCATTATCAATTAAGTTGATCGCAAAACCGTTTTCGGCCTGCGACTCTTCTGAACTGAAGTTTAGCAGCGACCAGTTACTTTTATTGTATTCAGGCCTGTCACCAAATTGGATATCTGGCTTCCCACTGATCATTTGATAGCTGTAGCTGTTGACATGTCTATACCCATTTTCGTGGATTAAACTGATTGTAAAATCATTTTGATAATTACCACGATCTTTAAATTCTGTAATAGCTATTTCGGTATAGAAGCTATCTACCCCGATGGGAGAAACCACCCAATTTTCGGAATCATAGTTTCCATCACCGGCACTTCGTTTGGGGTCGTTGGTGAAGCCTATAAAATTGACTTTCTTGTTACTACTGAATTTTCCTGATACAATTACTTTTTGGGATGCATCATCATAGTGCGCATGTAAGCTCTTGATTTTTGCTCCAGGATCTTGATACCAGTCTGTGCGAGCAGTGCTGCTGAATACCTGCCCATTACCCAGTACAGCACAGTCCCATGCATCTAGATATGTAGGTGCTACAACAAATGTTCCGCCATTACCTGTAATAATTGGAGTGCCATACAATGCATTTTGAGAGACCAGACCGCCATTGTGCGGAAGGTTGAGACCATGCATCATCTCATGCGTATTACCTCCTATCCAAGAAGAAGCAAGTCCAGCCGTATCAGTTCGGCCCATATTGACAATTTCCATATCCGGAAAGTCTATCCCATAACATTTAGTGCCTATCCCGTAATAAGGCGCCATTTGCTTTCCATATTTATTCACCGTAGTCAAGATAAAGTAATGGTCGCTGGATTTTTGATGGGTCATAAAATAATCGCTGATCTCCTGCCACATGGCGGGTTCACCACCATCGTAAGGATAGGATGAAGTTGGCAATTTACCCTGAATGACATGAATCTTAACACGATTGGATGCATTTTTGAGTAAACCAAACGTCTTAGCTCCATATCCCCAGTGTTGCATCCATGTCTTTACAAAATTTTGTTTGTACAGTAGATTTTCGCTTATACGTCTTTCATAGTCGGCATTCGGTACCATGTCAGATGGTACAAATAGGACGATATTGAGATTGTACGGATGATCCGAAGTGTAAACGGTGTCAAGCGCGTTGGATAACGAATCATTTAATGGAGAAAGTGCAAATTGGCTCTTTCGACAAGAACTCAGTGACGTTAGCACTGCGACAATAATAACGATGTTTAAAAAAATTCTCATAATTTATATTGGGGTTAGTAAGTAAATCCCTATGTATCGAGTGTTGAATAAATTGGTTGTGATAAGTAAAATAATCTCTTAATCTTTATAGAATGACTTATTTTTAATGTCTAAACTAAATTAATAGGGATTTGTATTTTATTTTAAAAGTTTATTGCTTAATATGTAAACTTTTTTAACCCTTTCGACTTGATTATATGTTGATTTGGCCGCTATCTATTGAACGAAGGAACTATGATTTGTTCGTCGAATGTTTTTTCGATCAAACGGCATTTGAAGACTACAAAATAAATTGGATGAAAACAACAATTCGAATTCAGAAATAAAAATGGGGAGGAAATATGGATTAAAGATCTGCTTTCTGTGGATGAAAAAGGTGAATACAGTCTGATGTATATGCATCGGACTGTATTCTTTTAATAGGACTAGTAACCTGGATTCTGCTGATCTTTCATATTTGGTGCGTTGTCGATATCTTTCTGTGGGAAAGGCATCAAATAGTCTTTTTCTTTTCGGAATATTCTTTTTTCTGTTACTCCCTTGGTTTGTCCACCATTTAAGACGATGGATCTATTGAGTACCTCCTCGGCGATTTTCCAGCGACGTATATCCGAATAGTATAGTCCTTCGCCTGCAAACTCTATCCTTCGTTCGTGACGGATACGCTCACGCATTTGTTCCTTGTTGAGTCCGGCTGGCAAAGCTGGCATCTTAACGGATGGCCTTGCACGTACCTGATTGACGGCTGTGTAGACTTCCGCCGTTGGACCAGATAGTTCATTCAACGCTTCGGCGTACATTAAGAGGATATCGGCATAACGAATGACAATACCATTAATCTGAGAAAGACCGGTTCCTCCAATGGCGTTAGAAAGGCTCGTGTTGTTGTCATATATGGTATACTTTTTATAACTATATCCTGTATAAACACCAGCCCAGCCATCTTCGGTGACAGGATAAGGAACAGAATTGTATAATACACCTTTTCTGAATATTGTCTGGTCAAGCCTTGGATCTCTGTTATTATTCGGATCTTTGGGGTCTACAATAGGATTACTAGCGCTGTATTTACTACCATCTTTCATCTCGTATTCGTCAACAAGATCTTGTGTTGGCTCTATTGAACTCCAGCCAGGGGCATTTGTAGGAGCATAAATGCCTAAGTAAATATCCCAGCTTGTAGGAAACCTAGGCTGTAGAAATTGGACATCGAAGATCACTTCGCTATTGTTTTCATTCGCTTCTAAAAAAAGCCCACGATAATTTGGAAACAATTGATATCCTAATTTCATCACTTCGGAGGCCGATTTTACAGCATCATTCCATTTATTTTGGTAAAGATTGATCCGTGTTAATAAACCATAAGCTGATCCTTTTGTTACCCTTCCTTTTTCTGCTGGTTCTACAGGTAGGAGTCCCGCAGCAGTAGTCAGATCTTTTTCTACCTGTGCGTAAACTTCTTCCTTAGTGCTTTTCTTTGCGTTAATCTGCTCAATGTTAGGAGAATCCAACACGAGAATAACTCCGCCCCAATAGTTTACGAGTAGGGAATAGTAATATGCTCTTAGAAAATATGCTTCACCCTTCATGACGGCTTTTCGCTCTTCGTTCATCTGAATTTTATCGATGTTCGCCAAAAAGTTGTTTGTTGCAGATATACCACCATAAGCACCGGTATAAACTCCGCCCATACCACCTAAACTAGTGGGCGTTTGTGCACTGAGCGAAATATTCTTCCATCCTTCCCAGGGGTAATTGCTATAGGCATTTGGTGTTAAGACATCCAGATAGGGAAGTACTTCGGTCGTGACGTCCCAAAGTGCCGAATAACAGCCAATATTGGCGGCTTTGGCATCTTCCTCTGTTTTCCAAAAGACCTCAGGCGAGACCGAGTCCTGCGGAAGCTTATTCAGAAAGTCTTTTTTACAGGAAATAGCGAATAAGGATAGTACCGCTAGTCCAACCGTGATATATTTTGTTTTAATCATGAGATACTTTTTTTTATTAAAATTTTAAGTTTAAACCTGCGCTGATAATCCTGACATTTGGATATTGAGCCGGAGAAGAATTTGCGAGATCGCGCTCTGGATCCAGCCCTTCAAACTTGGTAAATGTAAATGCATTCTGTGCATCAATATAGACACGTAAACCTGCAATCTTGAGTTTAGCAAGTACATCGGCAGGGAGAGAGTAGCCTATTTGGATATTTTTAATGCGTAAAAATGATGCATCTTGAAGCCAAAAGCTGTTATCTGCATAATTCTGGCTATTTGAAGCACTATATTGTACTAACCTAGGTAGTTTAGCATTCGGGTTTTCTGGTGTCCATGTATTTCCAGATTCCCATCTTTTGGCTACACCCGCCCCATTTAAGAAAGGAAAAAATAATTCACTTCCAACATAGGATTCTACATCGGAAACGCCTTGTAAATTAACACGTAGATCAATGCCTTTGTAAGCTAAATTGATGTTGGCTCCGTAGGTCCAAGTTGGAATAGGCTTACCCACAATTTGTCGGTCATAGGCATCAATGATACCATCCGGTTTTCCCTCGGGGCCACTGAAATCTTCAAATTTGATATCTCCCGGCTGGGTAGGGACTGCATTCTGTTTGGCGCTTTCATCTACTTCTTTTTGAGATTGGAATATACCGAGGGATTTCCACATATAAAAAGCGTTGATAGGCTCACCTTGAAGCAAAGCGTTACGCCCTTTCTGTGGATCCGGGATATAATCGATTTTGTTTTTCACATGAGTTAGGTTGAAACCTGCATTAATATCCAATTCTCCAATTTTGTGCTGATAATTAGCAGATAGTTCCCAGCCTTTATTGCTAACAGTCGCAAGATTACGGAAAGGAGCATTGCGAATACCAATAAAATCTGGAAGTTGTATTTGGCGTAAAATTCCTTCACGTTTATCAGTGAAGTAATCAAAAGTGACATTGAGCTTCCGTTTGAGGATTGTGGCGTCAAACCCAATATTACGTTTTGTCCCAACTTCCCATTTAATGTTTTCATCTACAATCGACATTTGCGCGATACCGGTCGCAATATTATCGTTGATCGGATAGAAGCGGGCAAAGGCTAATGTCGGTATATAGGCGTAAAGGTCACGCTGGTCATTGAATCCCATGCGATCATTTCCAGATCTACCCCATGAGCCGCGGATCTTCAGCTCATCAAAGAAGGTTTGATCTTTCATGAAATTTTCTTGTGTAACGCGCCAGCCAACGGAAAGCGACGGGAAAAATCCCCATCTATTTTTTGGTGAAAAGCGAGAAGAACCGTCATAACGTGCTATACCCTCCAATAGATACTTCTCCCGGAAGGCGTAGTTAAGCCGACCGATATAGGAGCGAAGGGCCCATCCATAGGTGGTCCCATTTGTGAGGGGAGTGGTCAGACCGGCATTAAGCTCCGATAGGGAGTTGTTGACAAATCCCATAATGGAACCAGACAGGTTGCGATATTCCTCTTCCTCTTGACTATAGATACCTGCTAAAGTGAAATCGTGGTCTTTTGCGATAGTCTTATTGTAGGTCAAACTACTAAACAACGTTTTGTAAAGCGTTTTGTCCCAACTATTGCTGGCATTGGGACCCGATGCATTCATTGTGGAAGTAGCTGTATTGGTTTTTGGGTTGTAAACTAGGGTTTTGGGAACAAATAGCTGATTGTCATTGGTCGAATAGTTTATCCCTGCTGTCACATTGAATTTAAGTCCTTCGAGAAGTTTGTAATTTAAGAATACGTTGGTATTGATATTGCCATAGGCACTGTTGTTTTTTCCTTCATTGACCATCGCCAAAGGATTTCTAAATTGTGCATTGATGGAATTTACCCAAGTAGAAGCATATTCACCTGTGGACGTATAGGTGCCATAATAAGGCAGTGTGCGATACAGCTCTGTAAATAAATTTCCTGAACCATTAAAGGACTCTTTGCGGTTTTGATATCGAACCCCCGAACGCAAACCTATATCCAATCTTTCATTGACTTTAGTATCAATATTAGTTCTTAAATTATAGAGTTTGGCATTCCCATTTTGAACAATACCGTCTTGATTGATATAACCTAATGAAACATTGAACTGTGTGTTACCTTCGCCACCAGAAATACCAAGTTGATTGGTCTGTATCATCGCATTGCGCATAATAACATCGAGCCAATCTGTATTGGGATAGATAATTGGATCTTTACCGTTCTTATATTCGTTTATCGTAACCTCACTAAAAAACTTTGGAGCTCCTTGGTTGACGAGCGCTTGGTTGTAAAGGTTCATGTAATCCACGGAATTAGTAATCATTTCCGGTAGTTTTGTTGCTGTCTGTGTACCATAAGAGGTGGAGAAGTCTATTTTTACTTTTCCTTTTGCTCCTCTTTTGGTTTGCACCAAAATGACACCATTTGCTGCTCTAGAGCCATAAATTGCTGCTGAAGCATCTTTTAAAACAGATATGGACTCAATGTCATTTGCGTTTAATGCACCAAGGGAACCCACAATTCCATCAATGATAACCAATGCATCACTCGTTCCTATTGTACCAATTCCGCGCACGCGAATGCTGGCACCATCACGACCAGGCTGGCCAGATTGCTGATTGACCCATACTCCCGGTACTTGGCCAGAGAGGGCTTGACTTGCATTTGTAATGGGCCTGTTGGAGACAGCATCACCTTTCATTACACTGACGGAACCCGTAAGTGTCGCTTTCTTTTGTGTTCCAAATCCAACAACAACGGTTTCCTCGAGCATGTGTACATCCGAATCTAAGCTTATCATCAAGCTGGAAGAATTTTTTGTTAATTGAATTTCCTTTGATAGGTAACCAATGAAACTAGCGACTAGGATGCGATTTTCAGCGGCAACAATTGTAAACTTACCACCAGCATCGGTAGTAGCTACTGTGGAAGTTCCTTTTACACTGATGTTTACCCCAGTGATGGGTTTGCCATCCGAATCAACTACTGTCCCAGAAATGGTTTTTTCCTGCAAATCCAGCGTAGCATTTGTCAAGGCGTAATGGAGCATACTTGCTTTCGTAAAAGATACATTTCCTAACAAAAGTAAGAAGGCTGTCATGCCACCTAGAAAGTCAACGTTGAGCTTTCTTTTCATGTATTAAAATTTAGTTTATAAAAAGTTTTGTAAATTTTACAGCTGAGAAGAATTACCTATTTATTTGAATATTAATATGATGTGTTTTTCTATATATAGGTGATGCTTCTATTCATTGGTCTATAGCCTTCTGTCTTTTGGGACTAGTCATGCTAACTATTTGTATTGTAAAATTAATGTGGCAGCAAATGGATAACCAACACTATTCTGTCTGTTATTGGAATTATTCTACCCGTATTTCGATTGATAATGGTAGAAAAGTAATGTTTTGAAGATGGATTACCAATGCTGATGTAAAAAAGGAAATTAGGCTATGTAGGACTAACCAGAAAAAGAAAAAACCACTTTAATGTTGATTACATAGTGGTTTAAAGGACAAGAAATAATCGGATTTTCTGTAAGAAGTGGTCAATTGAGATACTATAAATCCATTTCTTTACGAAACTCCCGTGGTGTCTTGTTCATAATGGACTTGAAGAACTTATTAAAATTCGTTAGGTTTTGATAGCCACATTCATAACAGATCTCCGAGATGCTCAATGTACGGTCCATCAGTAATTTGCAAGCATGACCAATCCGCATCTCATTGACAAATCGCGAAAAAGGCTTTTGTGTATGACGTTTAAAAAAGCGGCAGAAAGCATTTGGAGTCATATTGAGCATATCGCTGGCAACCTGTAGATTAACATCTTCTTTAAAATTGCTCATGACATAGAGGTAGACCTTATTGATGCGCTGGGTCTCCTGTTCGCTAAATGTGGGTCGATAGCCCTCAGAAGCCAGGCTTTCAAATTCATCTGTTTCCTGTAGCAATTGGATAAGGTTGAGGAATTCTATGATTTTAGGAAATCCTTCTTTATCACTGAGTTTTGCCAATAAGACCTGTGCCTTATCAAGTGTTTCACCATAAAAACGAAGTCCACGTTGCGCCTTGCGGATAAATTGCTGCATGGCCTGGATGGTTTGATGTTCGTCGGTCAGGCGAAGTAAAAAATCTGCCGGAAAATAGACAACGATGGCGCGGGCACGCAACTGATTGCTCGGCTGCAGAAATAAGTCGTCGTTGCGCCAAATATGCGGGATATTGGGGCCCATCAAGACCAGGTCTCCTTGTGTAAAGGTCGCTACATTGTTGCCCACAATGCGCTTGCCGAAACTTTCCAATATCAGCACCAGTTCACAGAGCTCGTGAAAGTGCAGTGGATTGCTTAAAAATTCCTGATCGACCAATTTGACATGGATTGTCTTTTCGCTGGGTGGCGTAAGCTCTATAAATTGAGGTTTGGATAATTTGTTCATACATAGCTAAATTGGTTGCTACAAAAATACAGTATTTGTTATTATATCAAACAATATTCACTTAATAATATTTTAAATGTTACTATTTGGGTATAAATAGTTTTATTTTTTGTATAACCAGTTGTAGTATTGCGATACGAGAGCATCTATCTTTGACAAAGAATGTAACAACGTCGTATTGCGTTTGAATCGGGTGGAATTACAACCTATT
This sequence comes from Sphingobacterium sp. BIGb0165, assembly GCF_024810095.1. Taxonomy (NCBI): domain Bacteria; kingdom Pseudomonadati; phylum Bacteroidota; class Sphingobacteriia; order Sphingobacteriales; family Sphingobacteriaceae; genus Sphingobacterium; species Sphingobacterium sp. BIGb0165. The sequence goes on from NZ_JANUEB010000005.1 coordinate 175,890, forward strand.
ATGATATGAAAAAACTAAAAAAAATGGTATTGTTGGCCTTGTGGGGGGTAATGGGGAGTTTGGCAATGGCGCAGCAGGCAGCTTATCAGTTGCCGGCCAAAGTGACTGGTCTGAAAGCTCCTGTACAATCCTTAAATGGCCAATGGAATTTCAAATTTGACCGTAGTTCGACCTGGGAAAATATTCAGGTTCCTGGGGAAGCTGTCATGCAGGGCTATGGTATTCAACACGACCAATCATTTTTTTATAGACGCAAATTTTTAGTACCCAGTCAGTATAAGGGCAAAAAGACGATTATCCGTTTTGATGGTGTATATAGCTTTGCCAAACTGAGCATCAATGGTAAAGCGGTGACAAGCCATCATGGTGGATTTACACGTTGGGAAGTAGATATTACACCTTATGTGATCTTCGGAAAGCAAAATGAAATCGAGCTGGAAGTACAGGATCAACTGGATGATATTTCGTACGCATCTGGTTATGCACATCATCCGGTAGGTGGAATCTTACGGGATGTCACCTTATTTGCAACTGCTACACATCCTGTGACCGACTTTAACCTTGAAACAGCCTTTGATACGTCATATACAGACGCTCAGCTAAAATTGGATTTTGGCGGTTTTGCGGCCAAAGGAGCTACGATTAAGTATACATTGACTGATCCAAACGGCAAAAGTACTGTCTTGGATAATCCTGAAAAACCAATTGTAGATGGTGCCAACAGCCATGTGTTGCGTGTAGCTGCACCACTAAAATGGGATGCCGAACATCCAAATCTTTATCGGTTGGATGTGGAAGTGAAAGAGCAGGGGAGCGCTACGTATGCCTTTCATAAATCGGTCGGTTTCCGCGAAGTACAAGTGGTCAAAGATCAGCTTATGGTAAACGGCAAACCTGTAAAGCTACGTGGAGCCAATCGGCACGATATGCACCCGACCTTAGGACGCAGTGCTTCCGCTTATTATGATAGCCTAGACGTTCAATTGTTTAAAGAAGCAAATATCAATTTCGTTCGTACTTCGCATTATCCACCTACGGAGCGTTTCGTCGAATATTGCAACCAATACGGTATTTATGTGGAAGTAGAGACTGCGATCTGTTTTGTGGATACGTATAGACAAAAAAACTATGCCCCGGGCAACTCGCAAAATGATCCGAAAAAGACGGACCAATACTTGAGCCAATCGCGCGAGATGGTCAACACCTTTAAAAGCCATCCCGCTGTGCTATTCTGGTCCATTGGAAATGAATCAATCTATGGCGATAATTTTAAAAAAAGCCATGATTTTGTGAAACAGGCGGATCCCACAAGGCCTATCATCTGGAGTTATCCGGGCTCGCAAACCACCGAACCTAAGATTTATGAAATCCTGAGCATGCACTATCAGGACGTGTATGGTAACTTGACACAGTATGGCAAGACCACGCGTAACTTTGAGGGACATGGCATCCCAGCTTTATTTGATGAATGGGCTCATCCGGCATGTTATACGTATAAAACCTTACAGGATGATCCGAATATCCGTGAATTTTGGGGTATCTCCATGGACATGATGTGGGGTGGGTTGTTTCCGAAGCAAGGCGGGCTTGGCGGTGCAATATGGGGCTATGTGGATGAGGCATTTATGATTCCACAGCAGCTGAAGAAGGGAACTGCTTTTTGGAAGGAATTTTCCCGTACCGCCAAACCTGAAGATTTTCAGGGACAGGCGGTAGGCTACGGTGAATGGGGGATCGTCGATGTCTGGCGGCGCAAGAAACCTGAATTTTGGTCAACAAAAAAAGCGCAGTCTCCTGTATTAGTCACGTTGAAAGGAAAGATAATACCTGATTTTGCTCGCTTTCAGCCACTGGCGATCCCCGTATACAATCGATTTGATCATACTTCGCTCCAGGAAGTTAAACTGCAATACACCTATGAGGGGAAGACCTATACATTGGCATTACCCGATATTGCTCCGCATGAGAAAGGATATATTCAGCTACCGGGTTTAGCCTGGCAACAAGGGGAGCAACTGACTTTGCGCTTTGTGGATAGCAAAGGGATGCTGCTGGATAGCTACCGTTATTTCTTGGGTGAGCATCAGGTCAGAATACCTGAATCGACTCAAAATGGAGGTCTACAACTTGTTGAAGAGCCTAATCGTTACCTGATCACGGGAAGGAATTTCACCTTTCCGGTTTCAAAAACAACAGGCTTGATCGAAAATGCGCTGATCGATGGTAAAGTGGTGATCCAAAAAGGTCCTTTCTTAAATATGGACATCAACCTCAACCACCTGACCGGTGCAGAAGTACGCAAAAGTGCAAGCAAATACCTGCTCGAAGATAAAAATTGGCAATTGAACAAATTGGATGTACGCATCAAAGACAATTTGGCCCTGGTATCGATTGTGGGAAAAAATGGCAGTTTATCCATTCAGTTTGATCTGACTATCGATGGTAAAGGAGAAATGAAGACTTTATACCATACCCAGGGTGAGCCCAATGGCTACCTGCGTGAAATTGGATTAAAGTATTATCTCACCAATGAACTCGATCGTATTACCTGGAGCAGAAATGGTTATTGGAACGATTATCCCCAAGAATCATTTGCGGGTAATGAAGGAACAGCAAGCTTGTCTTATGTAGATAAGACGCCATACGGTCAAGAACCCAAACAGTCGTGGTACATGGATACGCACAACTATTACTATTGGGCCGATAAAGGAGCGCGTAGTCAGCATCCACTAACACAGCAGGCGAAGGGAATGAAAGAGAATATATACTACTACTCTATGGGTAGTGGCGCAAAGAACCTGATGCATGTGGTTTCTCCGCAAGCAGACAATGCTTGCCGTATGGATCGCCTGGAAAATGAGCAACTGGTTTTGTATGTAAACAACAAATGGGATTATCCTGAAATTGCTTGGGGCAATTATTGCAAGACCTTGGAAGCTTCACCCTGTCAGGGATCTATCACATTAAAATTCTAATGATATCGCTATGTTTGCTTGGATTGATCAAATCATTTATCTGCTGTATTTTATTGTTGTCGGCGGCTATGGCTATTACATTTATCGACGCAAACACAGTTCGGGTTCACTAACGCACGACTATTTTCTGGCGGAAGGTTCCTTAAGCTGGTGGGCAATCGGGGCTTCTATTATTGCTTCGAATATCTCTGCAGAGCAATTTATAGGGATGTCGGGGTCGGGTTTTGCACTGGGACTGGCCATTGCATCCTATGAATGGATGGCTGCTATCGGACTAATTATTGTGGCGGTCGTGTTTTTACCCATTTATCTGAAGAATAAGATTTTTACCATGCCTGGGTTTCTGCGTAAGCGTTTCGATCCACGGGTGAGTATGGTGATGGCTGTATTCTGGGTCTTGGTCTATGTCTTTGTCAATTTGACCTCGATACTTTATCTGGGTGGTTTGGCCATTCAGTCCATTGCGGGGATTCCCATGTTTGTAGCTGTTTGGCTGTTGGCGGTATTGGCCTTGATTATCGCTTTAGGCGGGATGAAGGTGATTGGTTATACTGATGTGATTCAGGTTGTGTTATTGATTATTGGTGGACTTACGACAACTTATATTGCCTTGAATCTCGTGGCGCATACAAAGGGCATGGGACATTGGCTGGACGGACTCCTTATCTTGAAAACGGAGGTGCCACAGCATTTTCATCTTTTTATCGAAAAAGGACAGATGATAAAACCCGATGGTACCGATGCTTATATGGATCTGCCCGGATGGTCGGTTCTATTGGGCGGCATGTGGGTGATCAATCTATCGTATTGGGGATGTAATCAATATATTACCCAGCGTGCACTGGGAGCCAAAAATTTAAAAACAGCCCAAAATGGGATGTTGTTTGCAGCCGTTATGAAGCTGTTTATGCCCTTGATTGTAGTGCTGCCCGGCATTGCTGCATACTATTTATACAACGAAGGTTCTAACCTAAATTTTGCGCAAGGTATGCTTGAGGGGAGTACGGTGAAGCCGGACAAAGCTTATCCGCTGCTACTCTCGATTTTACCGACGGGCTTCAAAGGATTGGCTTTTGCAGCTTTAACGGCTGCTATCGTGGCCTCACTGGCTGGAAAGGTCAATAGTATAGCAACGATTGTGTCTTTGGATATTTATAAGAATATAAAAGGCGATGCCGTGAGCGATACAGCTTTGGTGAAGCTGGGCAAAGTAACTGTACTGATCGCCTTGGTCATTGGTGCTTCCTTGGCTCCGCTATTGCAGCATCTGGATCAGGGCTTTCAGTTTATTCAGGAATTTACAGGTTTTATCACACCAGGCGTATTGGCGATTTTTCTGATGGGTATCTTTACAACGTGGACAACACCTAACGCAGCCTTTGCTGGCGCCATTGCTACATTTGCCTATTCTTTGCTCTTTAAAAATTTCTGGTTAGATGAAAGCCCCTTTATGAATCGGATTCTTGTGGTGTTTATATGTACGGTGGCAACAATGGTATTGGTGAGCCTGCTGGGCAATCGAAACTATCGTAATGATACAGTAATCGTGAATAGAACTCTTTTTGTGACCTCCAGTGGTTTCAAATTAGTGAGTTTATTCATCCTGGGCGTATTGGTAGCCCTGTATGTCTTTTTGTGGTAACATGATTTAATTTATATAAAAAATGAAAGAAAACTATCTGGTGGAATGGGCAAATGATGCGGAGCTCTTTGAGCTGATCCGTAAGGAACTTTTTACAGCTGTCATTGGGGATGTGATGGACAAAATGGGATTGTTTCATCAATTTCTACCACCGAATATAAGACCGTTAAAATCCGATCTGTTTTTAATAGGCAGAGCAATGACGGTATTGGAGGCCGATGTCTGCGGGAATGCTGAGGAGCAATCGAAAAATCCGGTGCTGTCAAAAGCATTTGGTTTTATGCTTGAAGCCTTGGATGATTTAGGCCCGGGAGAAATTTATATTTGCAGTGGCTCCTCACCAGACTATGCACTTTGGGGTGAAATTATGAGTGCAAGAGCAAAAGCATTGGGTGCGCATGGGGCGATAGTCAATGGTTACTCAAGAGACACCGTCGGGATCTTGGCGTTGGATTTTCCTTGTTTTTCCATGGGCTGTTATGCGCAGGACCAGGCACCGCGCGGAAAGGTGATAGACTGGCGCGTGCCAATCCGTTTTGGGAATGTCCTGATCAAAGATGGCGATATGTTGATCGGCGACATTGATGGAGTCTGCGTAGTTCCACGTGCACATGAACAGGAGGTTTTCGCTCGGGCATTCGAGAAAGCGAGAGCAGAAAAAGTAGTATTAAACAAAGTGATGGAAGGCATGGCTGCCAAAGAAGCATTTGAAAAATATGGAATTATGTAAGTTCAAATTATCCAAAGGAAGCTGGTTGGCCCTACTGTTGACCTGTTCCAGCTTAGGAAATCTATCTGCGCAACAAGGTGGACAATTTTTGACGCCATTGCCTGATCAATTGTCCACGACTACAACCAGTCGCATTCTTTTGAATGGACAATGGAATTTTAGAGTGGCCGACGCTAAACCCGTGGCCATTCAGGTACCGGGAGAATGGGAAATGCAAGGCCAGCATGTCGCTGCGGGTGAGACGGCAGTGTATGAACGTTCATTTGATATGCCCGACGATTGGGAAGGTAATCCGGTATATATTCGCTTTGACGGGGTCAGTTCGCATGCGCTTGTGAAAGTTAACGATCAGTTGGTTGGTGAACATGAAGGGGGATTTGTTGCTTTTCAGGTCGACCTGACCGGAAAAGTGAAGAAGGGTAAAAATAAACTGACTGTAGAAATTCAGGCAAACACCATCAGTGATATTCTCTCCTGTGTTTCTCAATATGCGGCACATACCGTGGGTGGAATTCTGCGCAAAGCGACTTTGTTTACCCTGCCTAAGGTGCATATTTCGGATGCACAGGCCGTAACAGATTTCGATTCAAAATATGTCCATGCAATGCTTAAACTTGCTGGTCTGGTGCAAAATGGCTCGAACCAGAAGCAGCAGGTCCAATTGCGCTACGTACTCCGAGATGCCGACGGCAAAACGGTGCTTCAAAAATCCTCCGACAAGATTCAGCTTGGAGTAGGGAGCCATAAACAGATCGAAAGTCTATTAGTGGTAAAAAAACCGAAGCAATGGTCGGCCGAGACACCTTACCTCTATGTGTTGGAAACGGCATTGATTGTGGATGGTAAGGCGATACAGAGCAATAAACAAAAGGTCGGATTCCGTGAAATTGAAGTCGTCAAAAATCAGCTGATGGTGAATGGTAAACCGGTCAAGTTGAGAGGGGTGAATAGGCATGCTGTACATCCATTGAACGGGAGGGCTTCAAATCCAGAAATAGATCGACAGGATGTGCTTTTATTCAAACAGGCGAATGTCAATTATATTCGCACGTCGCACTACCCTCCATCAGAGGAATTTTTGAATGCAGCAGACGAATTGGGTATGTATGTGGAGAGCGAGGCCGCTTTGAGCTGGATCCAGCATCATGCCTCACCAATCTGGCGCAAATGGGATTATAAAGACAAGCGTTTCTTGCCTGTCCTACTTGGCGCAAATATCGATAATGTGCTGAGCAACCGCAATCATCCCTCGGTATTATTTTGGTCTCTGGGCAATGAATCGCATTGGAGCCCATTATGGGCCGAGGTTAATTCGCGTGTAAAGGCCTTGGATCCAACGCGCCCGACGAGTTTCCATGATCAGACCTGGGGTGGATTTAACAATGGCGGAAGCAAAGCGGATATCGCCAATTACCACTATCCCGGTATTAACGGACCTAAGGCAACAGATACCATGACAAGACCGACTTTATTTGGTGAATACGCCCATTTGTCTACCTATAATAGACGTGAATTATTGACCGATCCTGGTATTCGTGAGGCTTATAATGCACCTTTGGTAACTTTTGTAGATTCTATCTATAAGCATTCAGCCAACTTGGGAGGTGCGATATGGAGTGGTATTGATGATACTTTTTACCTCCCAGATGGACGTATTGTGGGTTATGGGCCTTGGGGGCCAATCGATGGATGGCGCAGACCGAAACCGGAGTACTTTGGCATGAAAAAGGCTTATTCGCCCATCAAAATCGGTAAACCGGTTACTAAAGGTAGTAAAGTCGTTATCGAGATTGAAAATAGGTATGATTTTCTTTCACTTGATCAAATTAAATTTGTAGCCATTGTCGATGGAAAACAATTTCCGTTCAAAGCTGCTATCGGACCTCGTAAAGGTGGACAGGTAACCTTGCCAATTCCAAGCGGGTACAACGCATTGCAGATTATTGCAACAGATAATCAAGGCAATGAGGTCGAAAATGAGCTGTTTCAGAAAGGCCGAAAAAATCAAGAACAGTTTTTGGAGACAGCGTTACAACTGAAACAAGATTCGGCGTATATTTATGTAAAACAAGGAAATCTGGATTATACATTTAGCAGAACCTATGGTAAATTGCTTGCTGTGCGCAAAAATGGTGAACTGATTCTGACGAAGGGACCGGCCGTAGCGCTCATCGAAGCAAATGCGGAAGATGGCGGTAAGCCAAATGTTGCGGGAGAGACGTATCAAAATAACATTGCGCCATTGAAGCAGTACGAGCAGTATACTTTATTTGCGGATGCTATAGAAGCCAGTCAGACAGGAGACAGTATAAGTGTTCGCATGGACCTGCGGTATCAGAATGGCACAGGAAAACAAAAATTTGTTTTCCTTAAAAATGGTCTTTTGCGGGTGGAGTATGAAATGGTCTATCAGCATGGACAGGAAATAGATCTTTATCAGGCCGGTCTGATGCTAGAATTACCTTTATCCTACGATAAATTGGCTTGGTCACGAAAGGGATCATTTTCCACTTATCCTGCCAATCATATCGGACGCAATGAAGGCGAGGCTGTATTGCATGCCGTACCGTTGTATGAAGTGGAAGAGCATGGTAAGCCACAGGCAAAAGATTGGAAAGATGATGCCAATATATTGGGATCGAACGACTTTAGGTCGACCAAAGGAAATATTTACTGGGCTAGCTTGCGTAGCCCTGCGGCAACGGTAAAGGTGTTGTCGAATGGCCAGCAGCATGCGCGGGCCTGGAAACAGGATCAGCAGATACAATGGTTGATAGCTGATTATTCGAATAATGGCTCGGAGCCTTTTTATGGATCACCGCACAGCTACGGGCGTAAAAAGCTAAAAAAAGGCGATAAGTTAAGTGGACGGATTATTCTTAAGATAAATTAAAATAGTAGAACAATGAAGATTATAGATGTTAAAGTCTGGCTGGTTGAAGGCGTAAAATATAATTGGACTTTAGTCAAGATTTATACCGATACGGGGCATACGGGGGTAGGGGAAGCGACCAACTGGCCCGGCAGTCCCATTGTGTTTGAGGCTGCAAAGCATGTGGGGCAGCGCATTATTGGTCTGGATCCGATGAAAACAGATTTTATCTGGACCAAACTCTACCGCGATCTCAATTGGATTGGACCTTATGGTGCTAGCATGTGTGCGATTTCGGGTATTGACATGGCACTATTGGATTTGAAAGGCAAGGTGCTTGGTGTACCTTGTTATGAACTGTTGGGCGGTGCTTTCCGTAAAGAGATCCTGTTGTATGCCAACTATTGGTTTACTGGTGGTGGACATAATCCCGAAGATTATACTCGACAAGCGCAAGCGGTCAAAGAAGCTGGTTTTACAGGCTTAAAGTTTGACCCATTTGCACATACAAACTATCTGTATGGGGAAGATCTGGCGGCTAACCTAACTTTGACTGCCGAGCAGCAGGACTTGGCGTTTGAGGTGAGTAAAGCGGTTCGTGATGGAGTTGGACCCAATTTTGATATCATGATCGAAACACATGCCATGCTCAATTATCGTGTCGCTGTACAGATGGCGCAACGTCTTTCTGAACTCAATATTACCTGGTACGAGGAGCCTGCGGGCCCCGAAAATGCGGACAACCTGCGTGCTATGCGTGAACGCATACCTTCCAACGTGTCGATCTGTGTCGGAGAAAGACATTACACAAGACATGGGATTCGACCGGTATTGGAAAAAAATATCTGTGACATTATGATGCCTGATATTACGCGATGTGGTGGGCCTTCCGAAATGAAGCGTATGGCCACAATGATGGAAGCATACAATGTGTTATTGGCACCACATAACCCCAACGGACCACTTTCCACCTTGGCAAGTGCGCATGTCTGTGCTTCTGTACCGAATTTCTTCAGACAGGAATTTATGTTCAATGATGTGCCTTGGAGGGATGAAGTCATTGACCATCCGATTAAGGATATGGTGAAAAATGGGCACCTAGTCTTGAGCGAAAGACCAGGACTGGGTGTGGATTTGATTGAAGAAGAAATGCTCAAACATCCTGGGGTATTGGAACCACGACCAGGTTTTTACGTGTAAATTTTAGTAGTAGATGGCATTTACAATTGATTTAACGGACAAGGTTGTCCTGATCACAGGCGGAATTTCGGGCATTGGGCTGGGAGCGAGTCTACAATTTGCAGCGGCAGGTGCGACCGTTATAGCCTGTGCCGAACTGGCTGTCGATGATCAAGCAGTTACTTCATTTTTTGCAGCAATGGAACCTTATCGGCAGCGAACATTTTATTATGCGGCTGATGTGTCCAATGAGGCTGCTATTCAGGAATTGGCTGTGCTCCTTCAACAGGAGCATGGCCGTTTGGATGTACTGTTATCGAATGCAGGTCAGAATATGTTCAAAGGCTTGGATGAGTGTACGCTAGTAGATTGGAATCGCAATAGTAGCTTAAACCTGGCATCACATTGGTTGCTGGCACGGGCATTAAAACCATTGTTGGCCCAAGCTTCGCCGGGGGTGATTATTGTCATGGCTTCTAACCATGCTTATGCCTCCATACCAGGTTGCTTTCCTTATAACGTAAGCAAAGGGGCGCTTCTTTCACTCGTTAGGGCCATGGCTGTTGAATGGGGACCGGCGATCCGTACGGTAGGGCTCGCTCCGGGATTTATTGATACTCCTGGAAATCAAAAATGGTTCGATTCATTTCGGGACGCTGAGCAGGAGCGACAAAAAACTATCGATAGACATCCTGTTAAACGACTTGGTACAGCCGATGAGATCGGTGGTTGGTGTGTATTTCTTTCCAGTACTTACGCTTCCTTTGCGAGTGGAACTACCTATCTCATTGATGGGGGTAGAAATGCTTTAATGCAAGAAGATTAAGAAATAGGTACATCGATAGGGAAGCTTGAAGCGTAATAGCTATGGAAAGAAATGTAAAAACAGCACAGGTATTGCTAGAAACGAAAAGTCTGCTCGGTGAAGGCATTTTGTGGAATAAGCATGATCAAAGTTTGTATTGGGTGGATATCTTGCAAAAGCATATTCATCAGTATAATTTGGAGAACAACGTTTCGACTTTCTGGGAACTCCCTGGGTATGTCAGTAAGATTGTTCCTTTGGAAGAAGATGGTGGCAAATTTCTCATTGCTATGCAGGAAGGGCTGGCAATTTGGACCAAGGAAGATCAGGACTTGTCAATCGTCGCACCCTTAGACACCTGTAATGGTCAAATTCGAACCAATGACGGTGGGATTGATCCCGCTGGTAATTTTTGGATCGGAACAATGCATATGAAAGCTTTGCCAAATCAAGGAAAGCTGCTGTGCTTTCGAGATGGTATTTTGGAGACCATTATTCCTGCGGTGACTATCCCGAATGGGATCGTATGGTCTGCCAATGGCCGTTTTTTTTATTTTATCGATACCCATACACGGGAAATCCGACGGTTTACCTGGGATAAAACAGCGGGCCTCTCAAAAGCATACCATACATTGGTACGTGTGCCTGATAAACTTGGCATGCCAGATGGTATGTGCATGGGACCTGATGGCCATTTATGGGTGGCACATTGGGATGGCTATGGTGTTTATAAGTGGCACATCGAAACAGGAGAACTATTGGATAAAGTGCAAGTAAATGCACCACATGTGACTTCCTGTTGTTTTGGAGGGCCTACAGGAATGGATCTCTTTATTGCGACCGCAAGGGAAGGCTTAGATGATGCCCAACTGGAGGCATATCCCGACAGTGGAAAAGTATTTCATTTTAAGAACCTGATCTCTGAATAAAAATTGAACCTACGACTCCACTTTACCTAATCGTATGCGTACAATTAAGTTCGAAAGCACTTATCCTGAAGAATACATTTATTACCTTACTTTAAATACAATAGACTAGTAGTTTTTTGTTACTTCTAAAATTATTGCACCTCCAATGACAACAATTATTATATTTGCGATACTGTCAATTCATGAAAGCGAAACAATTTATATGGATCTTATTGCCATTGATGCTCCTCCAGAGCTTCTCGACGGTATGGGTATGGACTGTTTTTGAACTCAATAGAGACTATATTGCCAAAAATGAATGTATCAACCGCTTTAACGAAAAGGCTCTTTCCTGTAGAGGGCAATGTATCTTGATGAAAAAGATGCGTGAACATGAAGAAAAAGAGCAGAAGAAACTTGAAACACGCATCATCGATGTTGTTTTTATCAACAACAGCCTGAATTTTACCTTTGACAGTTCTTCATCTGAGGGAGCTTATATTAAACTGGCTTTTGCAGAACTGAAAGAAGATTATGCTTACCGCCCCATCTTTTCTATTTTCCACCCTCCACTCGTCTAATACCTTTTAAAGAATTTATTGGATGCAATGATTGGCGTTTTATGTAAAGGGTCCGATTTGCACATATTTTCCCCCTTTGGCGCTATTGATCCAGTTGGATTAGGCTGATGGGGCTGGCTATCGAATCTCCTATCGGCTGAAGGAATAGCACATGGGAATATTATATACTGTTTTAAACAATTAGAAAAAGAGAGTAATGAAAAATAGAATCACAATAATCCTTGCCTGTTTTGGCTTTATTGTTCTGCTTGCCTGTGCGGACAATGGGGATAAGAAAAAGGTATCAACCAGCAAAGCCACTGAGCCGGCAGCGGCATCTCCAGTAACCGAAATGTTGGACTATAAAACCGAAGGACCCAAAGGAGTAGGTCCTGTTGCATCTTTGGAGCATAAACCCTTTGATGCGCAGCTCGCAAATAGGGGGGTAGAGTTATTTGTCTCCAAATGTGCCATGTGTCATGGCTTTGATCGCACCTTGGTAGGTCCGTCATTGGACGGTGTCGTCAAACGCCGTACACCGGAATGGATCATGAATATGGTGCTCGATCCGGCAACAATGCTTGAAAAAGATCCTGATGCAAAAGCACTGAGCAAGGAGTTTGGGGCACCCATGATCAGTCTGGGGTTGCAACAGGAAGATGCACGCGCAATTTTGGAGTACCTCCGCGAACGGAATAGCGCAACGAAATAAAGAAATAATCTATATCGATGAAATCCTACAAGCTGAAAGGACTGTTCTGTCTGTTGATGGCCTGGGCACTTTGCCTACAGGCAACCAATCTATTGTGGGTATTTATTGGCTTTGAATGCAATCGGGATTATATTGAGCAGCAGCTATGTGTCTATCGCTATGAACCTGCGGCTACCTGTAAGGGCTTCTGCTACCTGAGTGAGAAAATAGTGGAACAACAAGATGCCAGCGATGTGCTGATCAAAGTGAAAAGTGCTGAGATACCGCTGTTTGTGCAGCTTGTTCAAGAGCTGACCTGGCAGCAACCCTTTACCCGAATATTAAGAATAACCCATCCGCTAACGGAAGGTAACCCCTTGTGTCAGGGGATCTTTGACCGGATTTTTAAACCTCCAATCGTATAATCATTCCCTTTAAATTTTTTATTGAAGAAAAAGAATAAGATAATGGTAATACGAAAAGAAAAACTAGATTTTTTAAGACTAGAAAACATTGATTCGGCTTCCAATGGGATTGTTATTATGCCTATTGCCGAATATTTACAAGCCAAAGCTCAACAAAAGACATTGCACGCGCATTTATACTATAGTGTATTGCTGATTAAAAGTGGTGGCCTGACGATGGTGGAAGATAAAAGAATGTATGCCATGGGCAGGCATGATATGCTGAGCATCAGCGCCGATTGTGTCTGTAGCTTCCTGCATAATATACCTGTCGAAGGAAGTATCATCCTTTTTACAGAAGCCTTTTTTATGCAGGGCTACGATAAGGAGGGGACACACTACTTTAACTATTTAAAATGTAACCGGATGAACGGCTTTGTATTAACCAGTGATGACATCGAAAGATGTAGCCACCTGATGGAGCTGATGCAAACGGAATATCGTACAGCAAAATTAGACTCAAGAGAGTTGCTACACAACTACCTGCATAGTTTGCTACAGCTGTTGGGGCGTCGGATCACAAGAAATATTAACGCTGTGCGGATGGACGAAAAGGAAGAACGGATAATGACTTTCGAGACTTTGGTGGACGAAAATTATCGAGAGAAGCGATTCCCGTCTTTCTATGCCGAAAGACTGAATATGTCAGTCAATCATCTCAACCGCATTTGCCGTGAAAAAAGAGCTGCAAGTTGTGGCACATTGATCCGGAATCGGATCGTATTAGAGGCAGAACGCCTGCTCTATCATACGTTTAAAACGGTAAGGGAAATAGCCATTGAATTGGGCTTTGACAATGTACCTTATTTTATTACATTTTTTAAAGCCAAGACAGGGCTGAGCCCCGAGGAATTTAGGAAAAACCAATAGGATAGTAAGAGGGGGCAATCTCAGATTCGGCAGTAGGCTCGCATTTTGCGCATTTGCCTACTGTCCGAATCATTTTTCTTCACTTGTAATTTTATTCGACCAGTTTGATATTGGATACAAGGTAAGCTTTTCCAAAATTTTTGGGGTCATGGGTGACAGTAGCTTGAATGGATGTCCATTTAAGGGGTAAGGCAACCAAACTATAATCAGTCAATCTTTTATGATTGTATTGCCAGATTTCCTCCAGTTGATCTCCAACCTTTTTATCGGTGTAGGTGAGTTGGATCTTTGTTCCAATGTTGATGAGATACTTATCCTCTTCTTTCCAAAGTATGATTTGGGGAGGTCCAGGTATAAATGAGTGTATAAGTGAAATTTCAAAAGGATCGTTGCCTGTGTATTTCTCCTTACTGATAATTTTAATAAATTGAAGAGCGTCTGAGGGACCGCCATCCATCAGTTCAGGACCATTGTAAGCGACCATCTTGGCCTTTATCTTATAATTATATCCGGGTTCTCTATCTTTAAAATCTGAAAGAGGCAGCTCCGCTGATTCTTTTTGTGGTAATAACAGGGGGGCATCGTTAATAGCACCATAATGGTGACTGACTAAAAGCTCGACCTCTTGTCCATCTCTTAGGTTAAAGCGACCATATCCCTTTTCTTTCGAACAGGCAGAAAAGATAAATAGGGTAACTAGTAGGCAAATGTACTTCATGGTTTAATATAATGGTTTGTAAAATGATGTTGTTAAATCTTTCAGATAGAACGATTTGACCGTACTTAATGCTACAGCAAATTAATTTTTATCGATGTAATGGCGAATTTCGCCTTTGAATAATTTGTGCTGGATACTATAGACCCTGTGATCACTTGTTCGCCGCAAAATATAGCGGTCAATATTTTCCACTTTATCCGCATTGATCGGATAAAGTGTAGGGCCCATAATTTCCCTTTTTATAAAGCTTTCCTCATTTCTTAGCAAGTGATTTTTTATGTACTGTATTCGAGCGGCTGAACGGATAGAAAAGAAAGGGGATATTGTAAACAAAAAGCCATGTCAAAAAACATGGCTTCGGGATTTATTATAAGTCTATACTTAAGTAGCAAGTTCTTTTACAACGTATTTTTTTCGGAACCAAAATGCAAGGTTGACCAGTGCTATCAATGCGGGGACCTCGACCAGTGGACCAATCACTCCGACAAAAGCCTGCCCACTATTGATGCCGAATACGCCAATTGCGACCGCAATGGCCAATTCAAAATTATTGCCTGCAGCCGTAAAAGCAATGGCTGTACTTTGTGAGTAATCGGCACCGACCCTTTTGCCAGCAAAAAAACTGATTATGAACATCAGCGCAAAATAAATTAGCAATGGGACCGCTATTCGCAATACATCCATAGGCAACTGTAAGATCATTTCACCTTTGAGGCTGAACATCACAACAATGGTAAAAAGCAACGCTATCAAAGTAATTGGAGAGATCAAGGGGATAAAACGGTTATGAAACCAATTTTCACCTTTTAAGGCGATCAGCCCATATCTGCTCAGAACTCCAGCGAGGAAGGGTATTCCTAGGTAAATAGCGACGCTTTTTGCGATTTCAGCAATGGAAATGTTCACGGAAAGTCCTGTCACACCAAAAAGTGGAGGTAACACAGTGATAAAAACGTAGGCATATAAACTATAGAGTAAGACCTGGAAGATACTGTTCAACGCAATTAATCCTGCGGCATATTCTCTATTACCATTTGCGAGTTCATTCCATACGACAACCATTGCAATACAGCGAGCAAGTCCGATTAGGATCAATCCGGCCATATATTCAGGATATCCGTTCAGAAATAAAAGTGCCAATACAAACATTAATACTGGTCCTATGATCCAGTTCAGAACCAGGGAGGTGCCGAGAACTTTTAGGTTTCGGAAGACCTTCCCAACCTGTTCATAACGCACCTTGGCCAATGGCGGGTACATCATGAGAATCAGTCCGACAGCAAGTGGTATATTTGTTGTGCCACTGCTATAGCTATTGATCCATAGTGCAGAAGTGGGAAAAAAATTGCCCAAAGAAATACCGAAAACCATTGCCAGGAATATCCATAAGGTGAGGTAACGGTCAAGAAATTTTAACTTCGATTGCATGGGTTAGATCTTGATATTTGAAAAGACATAGCACATTTCGGCCGCAATTTCTAAACTACGTTCTGCATACACTGCTGTTTGCTCAGCTGTGCCATCTGAAATCTTGGGATCTTCAAAAGTAATCGGTATCCTTTTTTCAGCACCGGGAATAAAAGGGCATCCGCCATCCGCCTGCGAGCAGGTCATGATTGCAGCAAAGCCAGAGATTGGGTTGAATGGACTATCATATTTTTTTGAAAAGCCGATAACCGGCGGGTCGTTGTCGCCATATTTTATTGCATAGATTGGGTTATCCGTATCAGCGATCTTAAAAACCTCAAATCCCTGCGAAATCAATGTTTCTGCGATTTTAGGAAATAAAGCAGTTTCTTCCGTCCCCCCTGAGTAGCAGTTGACCGCTGGGATATGATGGAAGGATGCGGCCACCTGCGCCCAAAGCTGAGATAAATGGCTTCTACGGGAATTGTGGGTACAGATAAAATTGAGGTTGACCGGCTGTCCACGATCAACCTTGTCCTGAATAAATTGAATCAAGGGATTCAATGCCGCTTTACGTTCCTC
The DNA here is from genome assembly GCF_024810095.1 of Sphingobacterium sp. BIGb0165. Lineage (NCBI taxonomy): Bacteria > Pseudomonadati > Bacteroidota > Sphingobacteriia > Sphingobacteriales > Sphingobacteriaceae > Sphingobacterium > Sphingobacterium sp. BIGb0165. Next base: position 192,293 of record NZ_JANUEB010000005.1, read on the forward strand.
AGACAAGTGTTGTCTGCAGGTAATCGTGCTTATTATTTCTTTTATTTTCTGATACATTGCTGCAGTGAATTTTAAGTGATTAACAACAGCCTGAGCCTGGCGTGCAGCAAGAAGTTCCGCTGACTGGCAATGCTGAAATATTTATTTTCGGCTTTTCGGATGGTATGCCGCAAGCATCTTGGGCGAGGCAGGCCGTAGTCTTGTTTTTCAAGACAAAGGTCTTACCGTTAAAGTCAAGATCGTATTTGCCGATCGTACCGCTTTGGTATTCCACTTCAATTTCCCCATCTTCGATACCCAATTTCTCTTCGGACAAATTGATAATATGTAATAGTTTGCCTGGTTTTAGACGGTGCTCATAATCATCCGCATTCCATAGCTGGAAGTTTACCACTTTCTCCTGACGGATAACACCACCACAGTCAATGAATTTTTTTGTGATCTGACCTACTTCGGTGACATGGAAGTGTTCAGGAACAAATGTGCCATTTTCCAACTGAAAATCAACATGATCCAATGTTGCTAAAATTTCTTTGATTTCTGATAATTTCATAAAAGACTAATTTTATTATTTATTAAAAACTATATATTGCAATATTACGATGTATTTGCTCAAAAAAAGTTACTTACAGCAGCTTGAGATGTTTACGTCCTGATTGAAAAATGCGTTGAACTCCTGTTGCATTTGTTTCCAGACCGCTTCATTAATACAGTAACAAACAGATTTTCCCTCGATTGTCCCCTGTATTATTCCTGTATTTTTTAATTCCTTAAGGTGTTGGGAAATGGTTGCCTGTGCTAGCCCTAGTTCATCAACCAGATCGTTGCAGATGCATGCTTTCTTGTCAATAATATATTGAAGGATAGCTATTCGTGCGGGGTGTCCTAAAACCTTAAATGCTGTAGCCAGTTTATTCTGTTCATCAGCGAAAATTTCTGTCTTTGTAAGTCCCATCTTCTTTTGTTATATCGCAATATTACGATAATAATTTTAAATATCCAAATATGGGCAGTTCCATTTGGTTATCGAGCGTCGAAATGTGCTATTCCGCTATTGTCCAAGCGTGAGATTGAAACCGTGGCTTTGGTAGCCAAAGGAAACTCTAGTCCACAGACCTCGTAAAAACTTTTTATTTCGCCCGACACGGTACGTACTCACCGGAAAAATCTGTTCAGAAAAAAGGAGACCAAAAGTGTTGGTGAATTTGTATGTAAATGCATCGAATGGGGGTTGGTATGATTGATATTCGATAATTTGCATTGTACATTTTTTGGCAAAAAAATTGTTAAGGTTACTCTGATTAGAGCGCCAAAATGGTATCATACGATAAGATTATACATAAACCGAAATCGGCTTAAGGATTGATCTTATGGTGAAAATGCCTGCATAAACAAATTTAAATTAGCCATTAACAATAGATGAGACCTATTTTATTGATTATATTCATTCTTTTTATAGGACGTTCGGGCGCGCAGACCACGGAAATTCCCGATCGTATGAAATCTGCTTTTACAGGTAAGTGGGAGTATAAGACCAGGTTTCAGACCAATACCGTGGTGATCTGGTTTGAACCGGGCAAGGAATATGCAAGTTTTAAAGACATCGGCAGCGGTGAGGCTCCGCCAAGAACTTTTCGGCCCCAATTAAAAGGAAATGTCTTGTTTATCCCGGCTAAGCAGGGACTTAATGACGAGCTGGAAATGGAGATCATAAAAGGGAAATTGAATTTAAGGGCAAAACCGATTATATGGGATGAAAAGGGAAATATAGTGAAAACTGGAACTGTTGAAACAAGAATTTTTAAACGTACTACCAAAGAGAAATAAAGATACACAGGGAAATAGAGGCCCTGTCCAAAACTAAAAAATGATATGTCAAGAATCGTTGTCTTTTTCGCACTAGTCCTTTTCTCATGTCAGGGACAGTCTACCAACAAGGCACAGCAGAAAACTGATACTGTTGATGCGAAAAATATAGTTCCAAAAAAAAATACTGTTTCTTGCGAACAAGTTGTAACGCAATTGGTGAAGTCAAGCAATGCAGTCGCATTGAGTCAATTTGGTGATACGCTTGTTCAGGCTGCAGTAGCTTACCTAGACCCTGAAAAGCTGACGATCAAGTTGTATGTCATTAATGATATTTCGGAAACTCCTTCAGAAAAAAGACTGGTAGAACGTGCCGTGGGCTGGTTGGAATTTTATCAGAAAACCGGACAACTTTTGGATATAACAAACGACCCCGATAATCCGCTATCCTTGCGGTATGATAAGCGGATTGTGCAAGAACATGATCTTTCCTCGTTATGCCGTTCTGCAGCAGTGATTGCCAAGGCGGGCAGTGGGTATGCATTAAGAGATGTGATGTTGGACAAGGATATCAAGTTTAACGGTAAGCTGGATAGGTTTTTTACCCGAGGTGAATTTGAAAAAGTTTTCGGTCGTCCTGATAGTATTCAACTGCTAAAAGATGAAGCTCCCTGTGTCACTATTTTTGATACCGAAGCTCCAGATGATAAATACCTATACAAAAATGGTTCACGCTTTGAAACCAGTGGCGATAGTGTCGCAGTAGAAGAGTTCTGGTTTTTGAATGGAAATTTTATCAGCTACAATGGGATCCGGATAGATGCGAATACGACGATAGAAGATATGCAACAGCTTTTCCCTACAGCTGTCAGTGAACGACAGGGGATGGATAAAGTGGGAAAATTGTGGGTAATCAGATTGCGGGAGGACAATGAAGGGATCGTGGATGGTCATATCAGAATGTACTTTAAAGATGGTAAAGCGCAATCTATACATTGGTGGTCTCCTTGCTAATGTGTAAGAGGAGATAACAGTTCATCCTCTAAAATGGATGGTTGTCAATTCTAAATCTGGATGGATAGTACCAATAGACCATTGATCACAAATTATTAATTTGATAAAGAAGAAAATAGAATTATTTACAATCCGTGAAAAACCTTTTTATGATCCGAAAAAGGTTTTTTGTGTTTTTTGAGATCGCTATAGCTTTGCATTTGGTCAATGGAAAGAAGCGATACGTCAAAATGTTTACTGCTTCTTGTAGCCAAGGGCTTCCTTTGCAGAAAAAACATGAAGAAACAAGTTTTATGTGCCATCTTGTTCAGCAGCTTAGCGACGCTGACAGCACATGCCCAAAATGCAGTATCCGGACAGGTTATTGTCGATTATGTTCCGCTGTCAAACTATATCCGACCAGAAGATAGTGTAAAGACCGGCTCTAAAAGTGATTTCAAAAGGATACAATTCAATCTTGAAATACCTTTGTCGACCAAAGTGGATTCTTTGGGTAATATCAAACGCTGGTCATGGAAAATGGGAGCTGCCTACGCAAAGATGCAAAACCGCGATTATGAACAACAGCTTTTTCCGACTGAAATGTTGAATGCAGAAGTCGGACTGCAATACTTGACTTCTTTAAAGAAAAACTGGTCCCTCCTATCTTTTGCCTCGGTCGGTATTTATTCGGATCTGGTCAAAGTCAATGGCAAGGATGTCCTGGGACAGGGGGGAGTTCTTTTTATCAAACGGTTTAAGCCGAATCTTGCCTTCGGCTTCGGGCCAGTATTGAGCAATAGCTTTGGTGTACCGATGATTCTGCCGGGACTGTATTTTGACTGGAAGACCAATGGCAAGGTCAAGTTCAATGTGAATTTCCCACAGGGGCTTGCAGCGGCTTATCAGGTCAACAAGTTCATGGATCTTCGTGCGGTAGTCAACCTGGATGGTATGACGGCTGAACGGGAAAAGAACGGGAAGTCCACACTTGGTGGATTTATGTTGTTAACCGCAGGTCTTCAACCGCAATTCAACCTCGGTAAGAATCTTAAATTGCAGCTAACGGGGGGAAGCACATTAGCCCGGATGTATGTTGAAAACGATCGGTCGTTAAAGAGTTTCTTCAAGGATAAGAAGCAGGCTGATCCCCGTTTTTCACCGACCTTCTATACTTCGGTAGGATTTAAATGGAATATGCCCTATTAACGACTCAGGAGCTTCTTAAAAACCACGTTTTGGAGAAGCTCTTCTCTTTTTGTACGGGAGATGGGTAATTCCTGTTCCCTAATGTATACTCTTCCACCCGAGATGATATCGATATGATTGACATTGACCAAATAGGATTTATGGATACGGAAAAAATGGCTACCCGGTAAAGCTTCTTCCAGTGCAAGCATGGTCTGATGGATAGTGAGCATCCGTTCTTTAAAATGGAGTTTGGTGTAATTCTGCATACTTTCGGCATAGAGAATGTCTGTCCAGGATATTTTGACGAAGGCATCACCCTGCCGGACAAAAAGCATGGTATCATTGGCAACAGGTTCCTGTGTCGATTTATTGCGTTGTACAAATTGCTGAAATGCTTTTGTTGCTGCCTGAAAAAAACGCTGGAACACAATAGGCTTCAGGAGATAATCCACCGCCTGAAGACGGAATCCTTCCAGGGCATACTCTGAATAGGCTGTAATGAATATACATAGGGGAGGATTTTCGAGTGATTCCAAAAAATCAATACCATTGAGATAAGGCATATTGATATCCAAAAAAATAAGGTCAATATCGCCTTGTTGTAATCTGGAGGCTGCCGCTAGGGCCGAAGGAAAAGTTGCGACGAGTTCGAGAAAATCAACCTGTTCGGTCATCTCAGCAATATGCTGCCGTAGCAGGGGTTCATCGTCCACGATGATACATTTCATCTTTGTTTGTTCCATAGTCGTTTAGCAGTTAAGATTGATTGTCAGGTCGACGCAAAAACTGTCGTCTCGCTTGTCAATGGTTAAGCTGTACTGATTTTCATACTGCAGCTCCAGCCTCTTTTTGACATTTTCCAGCCCAATACCTGAGTGTCTTGTTGATGTCTGCAGGGGATAGGGCTGATAGCTATTTCTGATATGAAATTGGAAATAACCGTCTTTTTCAGAGCAGTTGACGCTGATTTTTCCTTTTTGATTCGGAAGTCGATCCACATGTTTGAAGGCATTTTCCACAAAACAGATGAGCATCAGCGGTGCAATATGCAGATCTTCTGTTGTCTGTGACCAGCTGCAGTCAACCTCCAGCTCGTCTCCCCAGCGCATCTGTTCAATCGTGATAAAATTTTGTAAATATTGTAGCTCACGGCTCAGCAGTACAAATGATTGGTTGCATTCATAGAGCTGGTAGCGTAGGATATCTGAGAATTTTAATAGTAAAAAATCGGCCATATCCACATTCTTTTTCATTAGGATATGAATATGGTTCAATACATTGAACATAAAGTGTGGATTGACCTGATCCTGTAAAATTTTGAGCTGGCTTTCCAGAAAGTTCTGCTGCAACTGACTATGGTCCCGCTGAATATTGGCATGTTCCTGATAAAATCGGATACCACAGGCCGTACCATTGATCAGTACGGATGAGGGGATAGCCTTATAGCTCTGTACAAACAAAAGTGTGGCCCGATCTTCCTCCGATAGTACTTGGCTATGGATAATAAAGTACGCATCTACTGCACCGATCAGAAGAGCCAAAATAAGGACGAAAAAGATAGCTTTGAAAACAAAGGGTTTCATTTTCTGTGTCTTAATGGCTTTTGGTAAGATGCTGTCACTTAGGAGTTGCGAGATGCTGATGGAACAGATCATGACCGATGAGCTATGGATCAGCGCACTGATGGCGTCCATATCCTGCTTCACTTGTATCCATACGGCAAACCAGAGGACAAGCCAGAAGAGCGTGAGAAACAGGTGCCGATGGAGATAGTTTTTTTTGAGAAACATGGGACAAAAATAGTCAAATATATAACAAAAACCTTTGAAGGCGGATATAGGATTGCCTTCAAAGGTTTTAGCGTTAAGGGTTGTATTAGAATATGAAGTAACCTACGCCAATGGAAAATGCCTGTGGCTTGGATTTAAAAGATTTAGATAAGTCCGAAAAACCACGCTCGTAGCGGACATCGATACTGAATTTTTGGATATCGACACCAAGACCGCCTGTAAACTGTACATTGGACTTATCGAAATGTTTGACGCCCTCTTTGATGGCCTTCAAGGGAGATAGATTGTCATTCAGGGTATAATTATATACTGCACCGGCAAATAGACGAAAGTTCATATCTTGCTGCTGGTAGATTTTATAACCGACCATCACGGGAATATCGATCGCATTCCATTTGAGTTTGGATTCAGTCTGTCCCTGTGGTTTGAGCGCTGCTTTACGTTTGCTGAAAAGTGCCTCGCCCTGAATGTATGCTCTTCCGAGGTTGACACGTGCCATACCACCGACATGGAGACCTATTGCATATTTGTCGTCCAGGTCTGCAAGCTCTGTGTTGAGCTTGTTGATACTGCTACCACCTTTGATACCAATCTGAATAAGAGGTTGCTCTTGGGCAAATACCATTTTACTTAACATCATCGCGAAGAGTACAACGCATGATAAAATTGCTTTTCTGTTCATTTTTATTGTTTTGATATGTACAAAAAAACAAAGGTCAGCGGTGATACAGAAAAGTCTTTGACGAACGGTATACTCGCGGTGACGAAAGTAAAAAAGGTGATGTCAACCCTACTATTCGTCCTTCAGGCTCTTCACTGGATTGACCATGGCAGCTTTGATCGATTGATAGCTGACAGTTAAGAGGGTGAGCACGAAGGCACCTGATCCTGCGATCAGAAAAATATCCCAGGTAATCTGAATGCGATAGGTATAAGAACTGAGCATGTCATCGGAAATGTAATAGGCGATCGGGAATGCAATAAGGCATGATAGCAGCACCATGATAAGAAATTCTCTCGAAAGCATCTTTGTGATCGAAATGATAGATGCTCCAAGGACTTTCCGGACGCCGATCTCTTTGGTTCTGGTCTCCGCCATATAGGCTGTCAAACCGTATAATCCCAGGCATGAGATAAAAATTGTCAGTAGTGCAAAAAGACTGGAAAGTTTACCTAATTGATTGAAATCTTTAAATTTTTCTGCATAATTCGCATCAACAAAAGCGTACTCAAAGGGGTATTCCGGGTTATATTCCTTAAATATTTTCTCAATTCCAGCCAATGCATCTTGTGTTTCAATATGATCACTTAATCGAATATTGGTTATTGTAGTACCTGCAATAGCTCCTTGGATAACCAACGGTGTTATGGGATTAAATGGTGATTCTTGAACAAAATCTTTGATGACGCCAATGATATGCCAATCCCTTCCATCAACTATTGTCTTTCCGATCGGATCATCAAAATTAAATACCTTAGCAGCCGATTCGTTAATTATCATGGCGGAAGAATCCGTAGGGAATGTCGTCAGATCAAAGTCTCGCCCGGCGACCAATTTCAATCCAGCAGTATTGACTAAATTATCGTCTACTCCAAACCGTGTAAACATGGTGTTGTTATCTTTTGGTTTACCATCCCAGTTCATGGAGTTGCTGCTCCAGTTTTCTGTTAAGGGGGCTGAAGTTCGTGAAACATTTGAAGCAATACCAGAGGAGATTAGCGCATTTTTTATCAGTAATTTGTTTTTACCAATCTTTCCCTGATCTATAATATTGATCAATCTATCTTTATTATAGCCAATTTCTCTATTTTGGGCATGTTTTATTTGTTTCTGAATAGCTATTGTTGTAACAATGAGGATAATAGCAATACAAAATTGAACAATGACCAGTACTTTCCTGGGATTGAAATTCCGTTGGGCGTGTAACAATTTACCTTTTAATACTTTTACCGGTATAAAAGAGGATAGATAGAAGGCTGGATAACTCCCTGAAAGAATGCCTGTAAAGAGGACAAAAACTATAAAAACAGACCAAAAAGGGATATCCGTATAGGGCATAGCCAATGTTCTTGAAATTAAATGACCAAAGTAGGGCAGAACCAGTATCGTTATTAGCAGTGCCAATATACCTGCGATAAAGGCAATGAGAATGGATTCGATTAAGAACTGATAAATCAATAGGCCTTTATTTGCACCCACTACTTTTCTTACGCCAACTTCTTTCGCCCTTTTTTCACTTTGTGCTGTACTTAAATTCATGAAATTTATACAGGCGATTATCAATATAAAGCAGGCAATAGCGATAAAGGATCGTACCATTACGATTCTACCAGATGTCGGCTTACCCATGTCGGTGTAGCTGCTGTAAAGCCATTTATCCGAAATAGGCTCAATAAAATTCTCGGCTTTATTTTCTGTATGTTTTTGTAAGAAACCTTTTATATTTTTCTGAAATTGATCAATGTTAACATTTTGAGCCAATTCAATATAGGTTTGAATGGAATTATTTCCCCAGTAATCATCTGAATACCCTATTTTCTCCATCAATGTCCATGGAACAAGATAAGTCGTTCCCTTCATAAAGGAATTGTCGGGAATGTCTTCAATGATTGCGGATACGGTGGAAATCTGTGTACTGTCCAATTTGATTGTTTGGTTCAGCGGGTTGTTCTGACCAAATAATCGATCTGCGAATGATTTGGTCAGAACAATCTGATTAGGTTTTTTTAGTGCTTCAACCGGATTTCCAGCTAGGACTTTATAGTCAAATATTTTCAGGAAAGTACTGTCAACAAAAACACCCTGTTCTTTTGATAGTTTAATTTCTCCTCGTGTTAATAAAAAACCGGTCCCCTTATTGACCCTGGCTACATTGTTTATTTCCGGAAAATCAGTTTTTAAGGCAGCGGCCATGGGTTTTGGGGTATAAAAATGTTTTACGGTCTCACCGCCCCAAACATCTTTTATTCCTACAGCATATATCTGATCAGTTTTTGAATAAAACCTATCATAGCTAAATTCACTTTTTACCCAAAGCATGATCAAGATTGCTGCCGCCATTCCGATAGCTAAGCCCACAATATTGATTACTGTAAACCCTTTATTCTTCTGAAGATTACGAAAGGCTATTTTGAGATAACTTTTAAGCATATTGATCAGTTTAAATCAGTTTAAGTTATTTCCACCAATTCGTTTGCCAATTGTTTAATTTATTGATATGTAGTGTTTTGTTTTTTTATTTAAGATTCGGAACTGTTCGATGTCGGACGTTTTTTGTACGGAAGCGGACAATTTTATACTGGGAAAAGAACAACATATGTTAAATTTTAATGTTTAAAGTTGACATGTAAAACGTATTTTTAAGTTAGATTGTTGGTAATAAATTTTTTAGCTATAAAAATAGTCTATTTATGAAAAAAAGGTGTTTTTTTATGGTCATCTTGCTTGGTTTGACATTTTCGGTCATGGCGCAAGAAAGCAAAAAGGTTAATGGCTGTGGTATGGCGTCCACCTATGCTGAAATGGCTTTTATAAGTTTTAAAAAGGCCTATAAAGCAGACTCTCTGGATGATGCGAAGTCTTTACTGAAGGAAGCGTTGGGAAAGGCAAAAGAAGCTTCTGCCTATACGATAATCCCCGGCTGTAACTGTCTTAATGCCAAAAACTATGCGTTGAATGCTGTGACATTTGGTAATAAAGCCCTAAAATCAGCGGACTTAGACAGTTTGAAAAAATGGACCAAAAAGGCCATGGATATGTCTTTAGATGTATTGACAGCTATACCGAACTGTAAGTAGACCGAGTATGGATTGACCAGAGTGTACATATACATCGCCTATTGAAATTAATCAATCTGATCATTTGGCTGTTGCCTGTTTACGATCAGCTCTTGGGCTGGTAAAGCCAGTACAATATTTTCTTGTCGAAATATATTGTTGATGGTTACCATGACATCACTTTTGATCTGACCAGTATCTTTGTTCGCCTTGACCCAGAAAAAGAGGTCTAGTGCGACAGACTGGGCGGAGACAGAGGCGAATTGTACAATAGGTGTTGGGACGCTAAGAATCTGCTCATTCTTTTCCGTAATGGCTAAGAGCAAACTTTTTACTTTTTCTAGATCGGTCCCATATTTGACTTCGATATGGCTACTCAGGCGTTTACGGGCTGTTCCCTGGCTCCAGTTGATGACACGTGAACCAAGTAGGTCACCATTGGGTATAATTAGGTTTGCCCCCTCTGTGGTCGTGATAACACTACTCCGAAATCCGATCGATTTGACACGACCGGATTGCCCACCGACCTCTATTATATCATCTACATTGACGGGTTTTTCAAAGGCGATAATTAAACCACTGACTAGATTATTGACAAGTGTCTGTAGACCAAAACCTATACCTACACCCAATGCCCCAATGATCAAGGTGATCTGCTGAATAGGAATACCTGCGGCAGCAAAAGCAAGAAAAAAGCCGATGAAAATAATTGTAATCCGAATCAGCAGCAACCAGCTTCCAAGATGAAATTGTGATCCGTCACTTTCGTTGTGGTGGGGCTGTGGACCGGAAGCAAAAAAAGAGACAATCTTGGAAAGTATAGTTGCACAGGCCATGATCAGGACAAAGACCACAATATTGATGACTGTGAAACTGTAGCTGCCCAACTTGTGCGAGTTGTAGAAGAAATCGTGTATAGGTTCTGACAGCAACCTGAATTCGTAAAAATTGCGCCCAAATAGTACAAACCAGCCTAAAATAAGGATCAGATAGAAAAATGAAGGTGCCCGTTTGCCAACACGGTCGTAGTTGATATAAAAGAGCTTTCTTTCTTGTTTTTTATAGATCGAGGAGGCATAAGTAAGTCCCTCATTAACCAGGCGTAAGACCCATAGAAAGATAATTGTCACAACTACATTCAATAGGCCCGCAATCAGTAGTACTTTGGCAATATTAAAACTGCCTGCAAGGTTAAGCCCAAGTGATAATAGTTCCATTACTGTCATCAATCCGATCGGAAACAGGATCCAGCGTTCCCGTAGTTCCGCATGACGGGATCTGTTTATTAACGAAAACAAACCGAGCAAAAAGGTCGATGATGCAATAAGTATCATACACCACCGTTCTGATCGTGAGGCTTGCAGAACCATATTATCCAGAACGGCTAAAATGTATAAACCCAATAAGCTGAGCCAGATTGTCATCCAGTAATTGGAAATATGTTTGCGAAGTATTACACTAATGAGTATGGCCTGGGTAATGATTAAGATTGTTGAAAATACAAAAGGTGGATTGACAAATAGAAACTGTACGATACTCAACGCAATGACCGTTCCCGAAATGAGAGGCTGGGCTAAGAGCATGGCTGATTCCGCTTGCATCTGTCCCTGATTTTTTAAACTATTTTTCAATGAAAATAGGTAATAAACAACCAATATTACTGCAGCAATTAAAAATAGAAGCCTTGCCCAGTTGCCCTTTAAATAGTAGGTGAGTGCCAGCTTCGCCTTGATGACAGACAAATGGAGTATCTCTTGTATCGGCCTGTTGTAGACGCTTTCTTCCCAGAGTGGAGCAAACTCTTTGTCGAAGGTTTTTTCGGCAATCTGTTGTTGATAATAGCGTATTTCCTCCGTATCATTTTCCAAAGCCATCAGTTCGAGGTTCAGTTCATTCTGGAGTGTCTGGATAATACCGATGTTTTTTGTAAGCTGCTTGCTCACTGGTGATATCTCTTTTGATAAAACATGTAACCTGCCTAGGTATTGACTCAGTTGTACGGAATCTTCCGAAACGACAAAGAGGGATTTATCCATCGTGAGAGAGTCTATTTGTAAACGGTAGTTGATCAATTGGTCCTGATAATTGTCTACTCGTTTTTTATAGGTTGATACTTCGGTTGTGAGGGTATTTAGAATATTAAAAGTGGTTGTTAAATTTCTGGAAGAATGGGCGGATCCCTGGTTATTGAATACGCCATCTTTTGACAGCTGATGCCAACGAATAATTTCCTTTAATTCCGTGCGGACTGCTGCGGTATCAAATCCTTTTTTTAGAAAAGATCCGGCATGTCTTGATATTGTTTTTATCTGTTCGAAAACCTGATTTCGCCTTACTGATGCACGATCCTGTTCGAAGTCGATGACACTTTGTTTGGCTGACTTGCTGAAAAAGTCCTGCATTCGGGATACATAATTGTCTTTTACTGAATCGGTGGGTACAGCTACGCTTTGTGCTGTAGCGGCAATGGATTTTGGCAATGGCCTAAGGCAGCACAAAATAATCAACGAAATGTATAAGAATGCATACCTTCTTTTCATACTAGTAAATTGGGTTTCGATAGGGGTAAAAATAATAAAAAAGCAGGAGATTTAATAACAATCATTGAGTGGGAAACAGACTAGATCATTAATAATTCTGGTCACGATGGTTTTGGGCTTTAAGATATGGTAAAACCATCCAACGGATTTGCTTTTCTGTTCATTTGACGAACAGCATACTCGCGGTGGCGAAAGTGACCGTGGGAATGATATCAAAAATGATATATTACTATATTTGACTCGTGTAGAACACGCATTCGAGAAGTGATAGTTAGCCTATTTATATGCAGATTGGAAATACTAAAACTGTCCTAAATTACCGAATCCATGAGAATGAGATCTTGATATTGTTATTTTATACGATGGATATTAATTGTGTTTTGGAAATTTAAGCTAAAAAAAGAGCCGTATCAAACCTCAACTATCCGATACGACTCTTTTTCTTAAAATTTAAAAACACTCTTCAGTTTAGCGTCTAGGTCGTCATCACTACCACCACCGCCACCGTAACGGCCAACGATAACGCCATTCGGATCAATGAGGATCTTGGTCGGCAAGGTATGTATGCCATAGGCTTCTGAACGGTCTTCTGATTTATCAAAATCACCTTGAGGGGTTGCCTTTAAGCCACGTAAGACGTGCTTCCATACACCAATTCTGTCTTGATCGACCGCTTTTTTCCACGCTTTAGGATTGGAATCATCATCTGAAATACCGATAATTTCAAAACCCTTCTTTTTGTATTTACTGTAGAGTTGTAAGAGGTGCGGGTTACCCTTACGACAGGGTACACACCAGCTCGCCCAAAAATCCAGTATTACGTATTTGCCACGGTATTCGGATAGTTTAAGTGGCTTACCGTTGATGTCCATTCCTGAGAAATCTGTGGCTGTACTTCCCGGTGAACCTGATTTCAACTTCGTAATTTCTTCCGCCAGTTCCTGACCATTGACTGAGTTTCTGATCTCGGGTCCCATCTGGTCGTAAATGCTTTGAAGTTCTGCTAGGTCTACACTGCTAACGAAAAAGCGAAGTTGTGCAGCGGAAACAGCTGAATTAGGATGCTTCTTGATATAGGAGAACTGTTTGTCGCGTATTGCTTGCTGCATAGGGGACATGTCTTCTTTGATTTTTTCAAGTTCATCAAGTTTAGCATTGAGAGCTTCCTCGGAAGCTCCTTGTTTTTTCAAGGCGATGTATTCATTGTTTTTGTTATTGTACGACTCGTTGAGTGGTTTTAAGGTAGCAATTTCGGACTTAATCAAGTTGTTATAGGTGTTGAATTCATCCTGAGTTTTTAAACCAGATAGGACTATCTCCTGGGGAGAACTAGCATCACCACTGATCTGTAGAATACCTGGTTCAATATAAAACTGTAGGTATTGTTCGTAGGACTGAGGTGCGCCGCTTTTTCCATCGCTGAAATAGCCTGTGGCTTGTGTAGGGGCTTGCACTTTGCCGAGGTAACTGAATACACCATTGAAAATCTGGGTACTGTCAGCGACTTTCTTCCCTGCAGCATCGGTATAACGTATATTGAACCAGGATGCTTTTGCCGGATTTTCGATTTCTCCCTTAATGACGAGGGTATTTTTATCCATGACGGGCGTGCCAAGGAGCTCTGCTAGTTTCTTGTCCAAATGCTCTCCGCGAAGATTTTTGGCGATGATTACACCATTGGGATCAATCAGAAGGTTGGAGGGGATGGATTTGATATCATAAAGCACGCCGACTTCATTTTTCCAGCCTTTGAGGTCAGAAAGTTGGGGCCAGTTTAGATGATCACTATGAATTGCATCCAACCAACGTTTTTGCTGTCCAGGGTAGTCGAATGAAATACCCAATACGGTGAAGTTTTTGTTTTTGTATTGCTGGAAGGCACTGACTACATTTGGATTTTCCATGCGGCAGGGGACACACCAGCTGGCCCAGAAATCAACTAGGACATATTTACCCTGGAAATCAGCTAGAGAAACTTTGTTTCCTAAGGTATCTGCTTGTGTGAAAGGCAGTGCTGTGCGGCCGATACCAGTCAGTTTATCGGTTTTGATGCTATGTTCGATAGCTTTGATTGGGACATTATTTTTTGCTTGTGGACTAGCCTGTTGTAACAGCTCATCCAGTGAAGCAAGATCGTCACCATTGCGCAAAGTAAAGAACATCGGATATACGATTGCGGGACTGTTTTTATGTTTTAGTACAAAGCTCTTGTCCAGCGTGGCTTGTTCAGCATTTTTGTTGTCTATCTCTTTCCGCAATGTAGCGATTTGATCTTGGTCCTTGTTCTTGCGGGCTTCACCAAACTGATCATATAAAGCATCTAACCCAGTAACTTTGGAGCGTTGCTGGAACAGGTTGTAATAATCTGCGAGTTTGCCACCACTATATTTCGCATCTTTGAGCATTGGGGTTTTGCTGCTGATATTAAGCTTGCCTTTTTCTAAGTATATAAAGGCGCCGTTCATCTCTCCCGAAGCTTTCATTTTGCCTACCTGAAAAATGTAAAAATCGCCTTCACCTTCAGGGATATCCAGATCAAACCGAAAGCCTTTTTCAGTCTGTTGGACTGAGTCCTTCTGCCCGTTTACGAATCCAGAAAGATAAATCCATTGGTCTTTAGGCAGATTGTCTAACTTGCCTGTCAGTACGGTGTTTGTTTTTTGCGCAAAAGCCTGACTGGCCAGGGCTAAAAACAGGAATGATAATGTGCTCTTTTTCATGTTGCTGTGGTCTATATGCTTGTATGAGCTATAAGGTATTGAATGCTGCTTTTAATTGGGCATCCATTTCTTCTTTAGATGTGGTATGTATAATAATTTTCCCTTCTTTGTCCAATAAAACATACGTCGGTAAGCTCGGAATGTCGTATAGGGTTGCGATCCTCGCCGGACTATTTTTGATAGGGAAATCATCGGCTACTTGGATCCAGGGCATTTTTTCCTGATCGAGTGCTTTGAACCAGTCTGGCCAGCGACTGTCATTGGTGACGCCAACGATTTCTAAGCCCTTGTCATTGTATGTTTTGTAGGCTTCCTTCCAATGAGGGATGGCTTGGCGACAAGGTACGCACCAGCTGGCCCAGAAATCGAGAAGGACATACTTACCACGTAGTGAGGAAAGCTGGAAGTCGCTACTGTCACGTTTTAGCGCTTTGAAATCTGGAGCTTGATTACCAGGCAACAGCGCTTTTTTAACGGCCACTTTGCCTTGAAGATTTTTGATGTAATTGGATTCTTTTGCGGGAGACTGAAACACTTGAAGACGTTTGTCGAGTTCCGCAACCGGCATGGATTCATTAAAGAGCTGATAGCGCTCCAAGAGGTAGGCTCCGGCTACGAGTGATGGGTGCTGTTGAGTGATGCTATCAATCCAGTGAAGTTCCCAGATTTTGTGTTTATCTCCAAAAGCTTCCATTTCTGCACGGATGGCTTCTTTTTCTTCAGATTTGCCTGCGGCCTCGTATTTCTTGTTGAGCTGTTCAAACATCTTTTTGGCAGCAAGGCTTTTGGGATGCTTTTCAAACGCATCAAATATGTCCTGGTTTTCGGAACCGATTAAACTGACATTGCGTAAGATGGCGCCTTTGCTATCACCATAAGCGGTATAATCATAATGGGTGGATCCACTCGTATCTGCCTGGAATTGAAGTTCACCCGATTCGATAAACAGGGTGGTCGACCAGTTGCCGGGTTCGATCTTGATAGACATCATCTCTGGCTGATCAATGGGACCTGTCAGCTGGAATTTGCCGTTTTGTAGCACTGTACTATCTATCGTAATTGACTGTCTGGTGGCATCATCGAGACGTTGTAATTTGACTGTCCCTGAGGTAATACCTTTGATTTGTCCATGTAATGTATATTTTCCGTCCGTTTGTGAATTTTTGCAACCCTGCATAAGTAGCAGGGTTACAATGGATAGTAAGGTATATTTCATCTTATTGTGTTTTAAAAATATCGTTCAGCTTTTGTTGTAGGGATGCGCCACGTAGGTTGCGAGCAATTATTTTTCCATTGGGATCTACCAGTAGCGAACTTGGTATGCCCTGAATACCATAATAGGTGGATACTTCATTTTCGAAGCCTTTTAATGAAGATACTTGCGACCAGGGCATGCCATCATCTTTGATGGCTTTTTTCCATTTTTCGGCGTTGTCATCCAAAGAAATCCCAATAACAGTAAAATTATTGTCCTTGTATTTGTTATAAGCTTTAAGGACATTGGGGTTTTCGGCACGGCAGGGGCCACACCAACTTGCCCAAAAGTCGATCAATACATATTTTCCTTTGAAGCTGCTGAAACTGATCGGTCTGCCTTCGGGATCATTTTGTGTGAAATCCAAAATTGTCGCTCCTAAAGCACTGCGTCTGAGCACTTCCATACGTTCGGTAAGCTGTTTACCTGTCGCCATAGCAAGTACGGTTTTGTCGAGTACATCGTAAAGAGGTTTCACCTCTTCATAGCTTCCCATAGCCGATCGGTCAGAGACCAGGCTCAGGCTAAAGGCACTCTTGGGATGGACGGTGATATAGGCTACTGCTCGGGCACGACGTTCGGTACTGATTGCATTCAGTTGTTGTTCGAGTTTTAATTGCTCTTCTTCTGTACCTTTTCCCCATTGCTGATAAAGTGGATTGGATTGTTGTTCCAAGTCTTTTAAGGTCGCTTGGTAACGTTCGGCCTCCGCCTGTATTTTACTACCCTTGGCTTTTAATAAATGTAATGAATCGGCCTGGCCGGTTATGCTGATATTGCCTGCTTCGAGGAAAAGTTCGGCGTAACGCGATGGGAACATCAGATAGACCTTTTGGGGTTCGGGCATATCTGCTTCCCAAACAAATTTATCTTTCTGAATCTTAACAGTATCTGTTTTCATCTTGCCATCTTTTAGGTAACCAATAGCCACTTGAGCGTCGCCAATACCTTTGATCAGACCAGAAACTTTTGTCTTTTGTGCCAGGGCACCTAGTGTTGTTGTGAGCAGTAAAGCACTAAGTATATAGTTTTTGCAGTTCATATTGTTATCTTTTAAATTTTTATCAAAGTCTTTTATCTTACAGATCAATATTATAACCCGGGTTTTGTTCGCCAAATTTGGAATTATCTGCAAATTCACTTTTTGGTACTGGCAATATATATTGCTGGATATTGGTTAATTTAGGACGGATGGACGTCACGGTAGCTAATGGCAAACGTAACAGACATAACCATTCCTGTCCATCTTCTGCTACAAGGCTTTTGGACGTTTCCTGGTAGTTGTACTTGAGTATATCTTCACGACTCGTCAGTGCATCAAGTTTGGAAAAGTCGGATAAGCCATTGTGTGTACCTATTTCTTTGAGGATCGCTTTGGCCTCAGTGATAGATCCATTATTGCGCAGCAAAGCCTCAGCTTTCAATAAATGTACTTCTGTCAGGCGGATCGCATAATACGTTTCCGAAACGACTGTTGGGACTGTACCCTCAGCAATATACTTTGTGAAAAAATAGTTGGCGTAGTTTTTACGGAAACTACCGACCATCCAATCCTGTCTTGGATCAGCTGTCAGGAGATCACGTAGACCTTGCGTCGCACAGTATAGGGCTGATGCACCAGGATAAAACTGTCGGCTACGACTGTAGGCATAGGCAGGTTGGTTGGGCTGCGGAGCTATACTGAGGATGACTTCTGGGCTACTGGCTCCTTTGGTGCGGAAGATATCTTTTGCCAGTGGCTCAAGTCGGTAAGGACTATTGTTGATGATCGCTTCGGTTAGTTTGATGACTTCAGCATAATCACCTGCCTGGCCACGACACATCAGTACGCGGGCCTTCAAAGCTCTTGCCGCCCACAAGGTGGCATAATATTTTTCATGCTGAGCGGGACAGTGCAAAATGGCGTAATCCAAATCTTGTAGGATGGAGGTATAACTTTCTGCGACTGAGGAGCGAGCCTTTGGGATATTGCCGATTGTGACAGCCTCATAGCGTAATAATACACCATAAGGACTGGAGTGATCAAACCATTGTCCATAGAAGGTTAGTAATTTGAAATGCCCATAGGCCCTTAGAAATCGCGCTTCAGCTTCGATAGGCTCGCGTTCAGCTGTTGGAATACGACCTTGAGGTAAATTATCCATACCACCGATCAACGAATTTGCGGCATTGATAACACCATAGCTATAGGACCAATAGATATCGGACGAACTGAGCATTTGGTTATCTTCTGGTGCTCCAGCGCCGGTACCATATCCATACATCATGTATCCTGTCAACTGGGCGGGAAGGCGCTCATTGTTGGTCCATTGGGTGATGCCATTGTCTTGAGATACGTTCGCAAAGCGAAAGTATATACCATTCAATGCTATGCGAGCTGTTGGCGCATCCAATACAGTATTGCCATCGACTTTTGCATTTTCAGGTAGGGCACCGAGTTGGCTTTCGCAGGAAGTTAGACTCATACTGCTCGTTATAAAGGTTAATCCAAATAGTATATGGAAGAGTTTTCTTTTCATATTCTCGTCATTAAAGTGAAAAACGTAGTCCCAGAATAAATTGTTTAACAGCGGGGAATGTGCCTGGGTCACTTGCGCCGTTGACTAGGCTATAGGGGTCGTTGCTAACCTCAGGATCCACACCAGGATAGCTTGTCCATGTTAGAATATTTGTCGCTGAACCGAATACTGAGGCCTGAGGAATACCGATCCGTTTGCGTAATCCCGCAGGTAGGACGTAGGTTAAGGTCAATGATTTAAGGCGTAAAAATGATCCGTCATATACTGCTGAGCTATTTGTGTAAGCAGTTCCATTTTGTCCGTAAAGAAGTCTTGGCCGTGTAGATGTAGGATTCTCCGGTGTCCATCGACCTAAAATTTCTGTTGTCTTATTTGATCTGTTACTCACATTGTTATTCTGGATATCACCTTGGTACAAAATGTCGTTTCCATAGCTGAACGTAAATAAGGTTGTCAGACTGAGTCCTTTATAGGATATACTATTGGTGTAACCACCGTAAAACTTAGGTTCTGCATGTCCAATGATTTCATTTTCAGGGAAAAATTCACCTTCTGGAATTTTATAACTTGGATCACCAATTCCCAAATAAGGGTCAAAATACATCCAATACTGATTTTTCCCCTTATAGGTATCCACTTGTTCTTGTGTTTGTAATAGACCCGTGAATACCTTTCCATAAATCAGTCCGAGCGGTTCACCTTCCCGGACGATTGCATTCCCGAGGTTATAGTCTGTGATGTCATTTGGATTGGTAAAGTCGCGGTTCACATTGGTTACTAGGGAGCGGTTAAACGAGATATTAAAAGCACCATTCCAAGAGAAGTTCTTCTTTTCTAGAAAGGTGCCACGTAGGGCGATTTCCAGACCTCGGTTACGAATATTGGCCAGATTGGCAATGACATTACGGTAGGAAGAACTACCCGCAACTGCTCTGGTGAACAAAATACCAGAAGTCGCTTTTTCGTAAATTTCTATACTGGCACCAAATTTCGAGTTAAATAAGCTGATATCCAAACCTGCGTCTTTCTGCAGAGTAGATTCCCAACGGATCGCTTCATTGCCGAGTTGTGTAGGTACCATTGCACTTTTACCGCCGTATGCATATGGGCTGTATAAGGTGTAGAACATATTATCGCCAATATTTTGGGTACCTGTGTAACCCGTGCTTGCCCGTAATTTGAGGTCATCTACCCATTTTAGACCCTTCATAAAGGGTTCGTCGGAGATGCGCCAAGCCACACCCCCAGAAGGGAAAAATCCAGTACGGTTGACTTTTGGGAATTTGGAGGAAGCATCCGAACGACCTGTAAAGGTGACAATATAACGGTCCTTCCAGGCATAACGCGCACGTGTATAAAAACTTAGTAGGGAGTTCTGTCCACTGGTCCCAACGGCCGCTGTCACCAAGCTAGCTGATGAAAGGTTGTTCAAATACTTGTCATCAGGATAACCCTGTGCGGTAACACCAAAAAGTTGAGAACGAGTTTTCTGCCAAGAAGTACCACCCACAATATTGAATCGGTGCTGCGCATTGAAAACTTTATCCCAGGTCAATGTATTTTCAAAAAATAGGTCTGTCAACTGATTCTGCGACTGCGATCCCGTTCCTAGACTGGAGGTCCCCACACCGTTTGATGCGGCGATTAAGGCATCACCGGTTACGTAATTGCGTTGGTTCGTACTGTTATAGTTGACTGAAGCAGTGCTTCGAAAAATAAGTTCTGGTAAAATTTTATAATCGGCTGCCACTGATCCTAGGAGAGAGTGACTGGCTGCTCTGTTTATTCCGTCGAGGAGTACAAGTGGATTTTGATAGCCCTGATAATCATATCCTCCTATAGATTCGCCGGTATATTTAGCAATGGAACCATCCGCATTATAAGCTGCAAAAGTTGGCGGGGCAAAGAGTGCCTGTGTATAAAGACCATTGGTGATATTATTAATGGTATAGCCATAACCAAATGTGGCTTGCGTGCGGAGCTTACTAGTGATCTCGTTGTCTAGGTTAATCCGTCCCGACAAACGTTGGAAGTCGGTGCCTAATACAACGCCTTGATTACCGGTATATCCTAAAGAAATAAAATACTGCGAAGCATTACCACCACCCCTAACGGAGAGATCAGCGTTGTCGGATTTTCCTGTCCGGGTGACCAGATTTAGCCAATCCGTATTCGCAGGACCATAAAAATTAGGATTGTTGATCCTGTTGTCAAAATCGACAAGTTCCTCAGGCGTGAGTGTTTCCCCTGCTGCTTTGCGGGCATCAAGGAGGTTGCGATTAGCCTCTTGCATAATCATGATATATTGGTCACGATTGAGCAGGTTGATTGGTCGTTGCTTGCTAATACCATGATAATAATTGGCCTCCAAAGTTGGTTTTTGTTCACGTTTTCCACGTTTGGTGGTAATAATGACAACACCATTGGCAGCCCGAGATCCATAAATTGCTGTGGCAGACGCATCTTTTAATACATCTATTGTCTCGATGTCGCTGATGTTTAGTCCGGCTAGACTATTGAGTCCACGGGCGAATGAGCCAGATACTGCGCTGTTTGGATCGTCAGATCCAAAGCGATCTACCGGGTTGACCACTTCAGCTGAATTGCTCACATAACGATTTTGTACGGTCATTTGCACCCCATCAATAATATAAAGGGGATCGTTACCGCCCATAAGCGAGGTACCGCCTCGAATACGTATTTTGGCAACCCCGCCTGGCGAGCCATCAGCTTGTATGACTTGCACACCGGCAGCCTTACCTGTCAGGGCCTGATCAATACTGGTAAAAGGCACATCCCTGATCTCCTTCACGTCAACAGAGACAACCGATCCGGTCAGATCTTTACGTTTGACACTACCATATCCCACCACGACGGTTTCTTCCAAGGTATTTACCCCAGTTTCCAGCTGTACTTTGATTCCTTCTATGCTATGTTTTGTCGTAAGTTTGATATTTTGTGAAACATGACCGACATACGAAATCCGGAGTACTTGTCCAACGGACGCTCGGATCCGAAAAATTCCGTTTTGATCGGTCAATACCGTGTTGTTGTTTTCCCCTAACACATTCACCGTAACACCAGGCAATGGTCGGCCTTGGCTATCCTCAACAAGCCCTCGAATATTAGACTGGGTCGCTAGTGCCTGTTTTTCTTCCTTTGAAAGAATGATAAGGTATTCCCGATGCATCCGAAAACTGAGGTCAGTATTCGTCAATAGTTCATCGAGGATATCTTTGACAGGTTGATTTTGGGCGTGCACAGCAAATGCTGCACCCAGACCTTCGACGAGATCGTCACCGTAAACAAAGCGATACTTGGTCTGGCTTTCAATTTCTTTTAAAACCGTGCTCAACTTCACCGATGTGAGATGTAAAGTAGCACGTTCATTTTGAGCCAAAGAATTACCTATCGCAGTCAGGTGGAACAGCAGGGTTAGGATGATGGTCAGTTTCACGAGAATGATCGTATTAAAAAGTTTAGGGTAATATCTTCCCTTAACGCGAATTGCGTTATTTTTCATAAGTTTGCAAGGTTAATGTAAACAATTGACAACAGCGCCTAGGATTCGCAGTCACAGCCTGTTGTGTTAATTAACGATTTTGGGAGTATGCCTGGCATGCTCCTTTTTTTTCTCTGTTGGTTAGGTAACTGTATCTTTCATAAGTTTTATTTTATGGATTAGTTAGGTAAATTCTGATGCTGCGTGGCCCGATCTTCCGATAGTTGAAAGGGATGCTGCTCCGTAGGCTTTGGAGCACATTCTGTAGTTCTTCGCGGTCATCGAATGCTGCTGTATATTTTCGGGAACTGATGTCCGAATTTTGGAATTCAATAGTAATATTATACCAGCGTTCTAACGTTTTAGCAATTGAAGACAGCGGTTCGTTAACAAACACAAGTTTCTGGTCGGCCCAAGAGGTTTCGGCCAATCGTTGCTCAGCATCATACTGGGTAACGGTCTCCAATTTGTAATTGGATTTTTTTTCTATGCCTGTTGTATTGTTTTTGGAACTAGGCTGCGCTTCTGCTAGTGGAGCAACGACTTTGTCTTTTGGTTTTAGACGGATAGGTGCTTGGGATCTGCTCTTCAAAATAACCTCCGCACTGCCCTCAATCAGTGAGGCAGCAGTAAGTTCTTCGTTGGCATAGGCTCTGACATTGATCGTTGTCCCCAATACCCGGACTTGCAGTGCCTGAGTCGTTACGGTAAAGGGTAATGCTTTGTTTTTAGCAACTTCCATATACGCTTCACCAACAAGTTTGACCGCACGGTTTGTTTTACCAAATCCATCAGCGATCTCCAATTTACTTGCGGCGTTTAACTTGACCAGTGTGCCATCGACGAGTTTAATTGTTTTCTTTTCAGCAGGTTGCGTTAGGTAAGCATTCGTCTGCGACTGGTTGAAATGATATTGGAAGACATATAGGGAAGTGATCAAACACAGAAAGACAATAGCCGCCGCCGCATAATAGGTCCATTTTTTCTTTAACAGTATGTTTTTGACGGGGGGATCCAAATGGGGCACTAGCCGGACATAGTTTTGCTCGGCATCAATCAAATACAGCGCATCTTGCATAGCCAGCAATTCTTGCTTAGCATGCTGTATAAGTTCCTGCTGCTCGGGATGTTGTTTAATATAACTTTCCCATTTCAAGATTTCCGATGGATCTTGTCTTACCGCATAGCGAAAGAA
The DNA here is from genome assembly GCF_024810095.1 of Sphingobacterium sp. BIGb0165. Lineage (NCBI taxonomy): Bacteria > Pseudomonadati > Bacteroidota > Sphingobacteriia > Sphingobacteriales > Sphingobacteriaceae > Sphingobacterium > Sphingobacterium sp. BIGb0165. Next base: position 215,581 of record NZ_JANUEB010000005.1, read on the forward strand.
AGATTCATCCAATATAAAATCCTGAACAGACTGGTATGCACTCATGGTCTAAAAATTAGTCGTTTATATAGATAGAGCCTACCGAGTTTGGTTTTTACCAGTTATTTTTTAGTTAAATATGTAAAAAGCTGTGTGTCTGCTTGTTATTTTTTCTAAAAAACTAAAATAAGATTAATAGGGGGAGAATCTGTTTGAGATTTTGCAGACTAGTGTCTTTTTTTAATGTATTGATGGCGCTATGGATCTGATTGTAGACCGCACGTTTGCTCAGGTTTGTTCTTAGAGTAATTTCATCGTAACTGAGTCCCTCATAATAACGAAGCAGAACGAGCTCACGTTGCCGTTTGGGTAATTGGAGAATCGCATTTTTAAGGACATTAACCCGTGTATTTTCTTCCTGTCGGATAATGAACTGAAACTCTTCAACATCAACCGTATCGGTGTCTTCGTTGTTTTCGAGAAGCTTTTCAAATTTATTTGTATTATTGAGGTCCTTGACTAATTGTCGCTGGTAACTTTTGAAAATATAGTTGCCAACATGATTGGCGTTGCCTATACTTTCGCGTTTTTCCCAGAAATAAAGAAAGGTATTGTTGATGCTGTCCTTTAGGGTATCCCGATCGTCTGTATACCGCAGTCCATATTTCAATAGGCCTTTGTAATAGGACATGTATAACTGCTGTAAAGCAGCTTGTTCTCCACTTCTTAGCGCCTCCCACAATTGTATTTCTAGTATATCGCGATCCTTACTCATGAATGTCTTGTCCTCTACAAAGGTAACATTATGGATATATAAAACGATAATGTTTTAAAAAATGGGCCGGTGGCGAGTGGCGGAAGCAAAATTTACCAAACCATTTCGTTCTGCAACACTTACTAGCTTAAAAAGCCTGAAAACCTATATCCTGTTGTCATTAGATCCGAGAATAGTTGTTTTAAGGCTTCGCGAAGGAGGAGGGACGCCAACGCATTCTACGACGCCCTAAAATTCAGTGTCGGGTTGAAGGGATAACCTGATCAATAAGTATTAATGGATTGGTTATACCATCGCTAATGCATAGCGATTGCTGAACGTGATTGGAAACGTTAGCTATAAATTTAATGAGCTCCGTTTGGAAAATAAATAAGAACCCTCAATTGTTTAAAACTGAGGGTTCTTTATTCTTGAATACCTCTCGATTATTAGATAGTTTTTTTTTTTGTTGCTTCGAGCATAAAAAGCCCTTCAGTAGTCAAGGGAAGTCCTAGAATACGGTTTTGGGCGTGGATGTCGACTTCAACGGAACCGAATCCGATTGTTTGCAATATGTCGATATCTTTGGCTGGACGTTCGTGCTGGCTGATTTCCAGCGCCGATTTGATGGCATTCACCTCTTCAATCGCACCCGATGGGCATTCGTCATGTCTGTCTGTGCTAAAGACGGTTTTTCCGAAATCTGCATCCAGGTTGATCAGCTTACCTCCGGGCTTGAGCACACGATGCATCTCGCGGTAGCATTTTTCCAGATCAGGGATAGTCCAGGTCATTAGACGTGTGAACAGTAGATCAAAGGTATTGTCCTCGAATTGCAGGGACTGCGCATCCATGACGCTATAATTTACATTTAGCTTTAGTTCCTCGCTCACAAGCGTTGCGGCTTCAATCATCTGCGGTGAAAGATCAATGGCTGTCACCTCAAAACCGGCCAGTGTTAGGATATTCGCAAAATATCCCGTTGCAGTACCGACTTCGAGTACGCTGTTTCCAGCTGTTTGATGTCCGACAGACTTAAAAAAATCAAGCCATCGCTCGGTTTCGGGGCGCGACCAGGCCTCATCTCGTTCCTTGCGCCATGAAGCACTTCTTCCATCCCAATAAGTTGCTATTCTTTCAATCATCTCGATACTTTTAGTACATACAAATTTATCCATATTATCCTGAACAAAGGGTTGAATTTATGTCAAGACGAATATATTTTTTCATAAATTAGATTACAGCGATTAGTCTGGTTCTGGAAAAGTAAGCGAGGCTAATTTTACACCAAGATAACTTAAATATATGGGCAAGGTACTTCATCGGGGGCGTTTTATCGTTCCGACTGTAGGCAATAAACAGGTCTGTTGGATGTTGATGATCGGAGTGTTTTTGATGATCTCTTGTCGGACCATCAAAGATCCCGGTATACGGGATGCACTTTATAACAGCAATTGTAATCAACGGAACCTATATAGCTATTCCGCTGATCAACTTCCGGTGGCACTGTACCAACAGCAGTTGTCAAAACGTCTGACGGAGAAATTTGATCACAACACGCTTAACATGGCGAATGCCATAGGGATATTGAATCTGATAGATAAGTATATGCAGCTGCGGACCCGGAGAGATAGTACCAGTGTGGAGGCCCGACTCCGTATCCTGGAGATCAAGCAGGATATTGACCATCGGATAAATGCCGCTTCGATCGAGATTTCTGCCGTTTCTTCGGAAATGGACTGTGAGGAAGAAAGGGTAAGTCAGGTAGCCAATTACCTCAAAGGCAGGCAGGGGGACAGGGAGTCCAAATTGACCAAAGGAGCGATAGTGGTGGGGGCACTTGGTGCTATCCTCGCCGGTGGAGTGGTTAAAAACGAGGGTGTAAGTAATACTATTGGGATAACGGCAGGTATCGGAGAGGCAGGCCTAGGGTTGATGATGATTTTTAATAAAGAGTCTGTTGAGTTTCATCACAAGAGAAATGCCTTAAAGGACGTGTGGGATAACGTAGAAACTTCGGCGATTTTTCCTCCCCTGGTCTGGTATTATCTGAAATATAAAAATCCGTCTGTTGGCCAAGATAAATCTTTAAGAGAGCAGATCGTAGAAAAATGGACCAATCTGGGGCAGATTAACCTGGATCCGAAGAAGTCGTCCGTACCGCTCTTCTTTGGTGAAGGAGGGAAGTACTCTACGGATGAACTGGAGAACCGCGCAGATATGTATGATCAATTGGAATCTAGTATTACGCTTATGAAACAGGATCTTAAGGCTCTTATGTTGGAGCTTGATAAGATTTAATACTGTCATGTCTTCCAAAGGAAGGGTAAGACACAACAACGTTAAACCTGTTCAATGGTAAGGTCTGTATTCGCACAGGTAAATAGCTGCCATGCAAAAAATATAGTAAAGCTCAAGGGCTCATAAGTTAAGATATAAGAAGTCGTGTCTATTTCGTATAATACCACTAAAGTGATACTTGATCTATATTTAATCTATTCTTAATCAATACTTAAACCATACTAATAACGTGCTGGAGAGCCGACTTTATACTCCTTAATTATTCTGCATTCGCTTTCGGTAGGGTAAGTTTATTGATAAAATAGGTGAATATTTTTTTAGATTGTATATTTGCTCCAGACTATATTGACCAAAAAATTAAAACTATGAAAGAAAAGGAACTAACTGAATTGACCGATCAGGAATTGTTGGATAGAAAAAAGCAACAAAAAAGTAGTAAACTGATCAATGCCATACTTGTCGGATTTTGTGTCGGTGTTATTGTTTATGGTGTCGTAAATAAGGGTATTACTATTTTTACGTTTATGCTTATCGTTATGGGCGCTTGGGCTTTTATTCGCTGGAGGAAATCAGACGAAGCACTTGACAATGAATTGAAATCCAGAAACCTGAACGAAAAATAACCCGTAGCGGACCTGTAAAACGAAAATACCGAAGCCATGAAAACTTCGGTATTCTTTTATGAGAGAATTAACGTGCTACTAGGGGGAAGTCTAGGTTTGTTTGTAATGAAGCCATAGCAGGCAATAAACACGATATCGTCGGTTTTTTACTTAAACCGATTACATTTGAACGTTTTAAATCAGCTGTAGGAAAATTTGAAATCATTACAAAAGCCGAGCAGTTGACTGCCAGAGCAGACCGACAGATGATGGTGATCAAGGGATAATCTGAAAGAGATCATTGGCCAACTGCCTGCAGATAGATTCTCTCAGGTACACCTTTCTTATATTGTTTCTCATACTCATATTGACTCCCTGATACGAAATCATATCACGATTGGAACAGCGATAATACCAATCAGTACATCACGCAAAACAACGTTTTTTACGATGTGGGAAGAATGGCACCGCTAAAATACCAGTATTGATGACCTGATTATAGTTACCACCAGAGGCTGTAAATTTTAGGCTTTTGAATCGGAAATGGAACAGAACCGTCGGATTTGCTAAAGGTGAGGTGTTTTTTTGTACCTTCTTCATCAAAATTTAAGCGTCCATCTTGAAGTGTCTTAAATGTTCCCCGATAGGTCGTAGATCCATTAAATAATTCGCCTCGACCGTTTATTTGACCAGATTCGAAGCTACCAGTGTATTTTGAACCACTTGCCCATGTATATATACCATGTCCATTAGGAACCTGTTTGTTAAATTCGCCATTGTAGTTATCGCCATTAGTAAAATAATAAATTCCTGTACTACCTTTACTTGTTGAATATTTTAAATCTTGAAGCTTACCAATATACTTGTTCCCATCTTGAAAATAAATGGTTCCTTCTAAAAAAAGATGGTCAAATATTCCTTCGTACTTATATTCAGGTGTTGTATAAGTTCCTTTTTTTAGGTAATTGTTGACAAATTCCCCTTCTTGAATACTTGAGATATCCCCAGAAAGGTAAAATTTACCCATACCATTATAATATCCATTTTTAAAACCACCCTCATAGCGTATTTTATCTGATTGATATTGGTATTCTTTTCCATAGCTACGATCTCCTTTCTCATCATAAGTACCTTCGAAAACTTTATAGCCCAAGAAGTATTCAGTACCATTACTATACTTTCCGTCGATAAAATTGCCTATATATCGAACCGTGTTATAGTTATCGTAAGATTTCCCTTTTCCGTTGGGTAATCCATTCCTTATATCGCCCGTATAATACGCATGATAAAATGAATCATAAGAATTGTCTTCCCATGGATAATTTTCTACATATCCATTTGTTATTTTTTTCTTTTTTGATTTGTTACTGTACCCTGATTCTACTTTTTTTAGTGATGATGGAGTTGTTGTTTCCGTCTTTTGTTTTGACTGCTCCGCTTTCTTAAAGTTGGGAAGAACCTGTGCGCTGCTCATATGCGTCATTGTTATGGCGAATATGAAAGAGATTAAAAATTTTGTCATCATATTACTATTCTTTTAGAAGATCGATAAATGGTGTTTGAAGTGGCCTTTGTGAATTGCCTTCGATTTGGTTTGCGTTAAATGTACCGGAATAGCTGCTACCATCCTTCCAGGTATAGGTGCCTTTGCCCTGCATCTTGGTACGCCAGAACTCGCCCTCATACCGGTCTCCGTTTGCAAAGTAATATACTCCAGTATGCCCTGTATTGGCTGACTTCATGTACACGATATATCGCCCTACATATTTGGAGCCATCTTTAAATAGTATCTCTCCAGATTGCCAACCTCCATCGTAGAATTCACCAGTCCATATACTTCCATGAGAAAAGGACTTTAACACGCCCTTACCATGGGATCGACTGTTTTTAAATTCGCCTTCGTACATTCCATCTTCCCAGTACTGTTTTCCGGTACCATTAAGTCCGCCATCCTGAAAAGTTCCTTCCAAATTTAGCTTACCTTCATCATCATACATTTTTCCATAACCTTGAAGTTGTTCGTTCTCATTAAATGTTCCCTCTTTCCATTTTCTTCCAGCGGGCGGTGAAGCCTGATAGTAAATACCTGCTATCAGTCTATTATTGCTAAATGTCCCCGTTTTCAATTTACTTCCATCGTAATAAAAATAATAGGTACCCATATTATAGTTTCCGTTGAGGAAAGTACCTTCAAATATGGGGATGCCATTTTGGAAATAGGATTTTCCCTTTCCTTGTGGAAGACCATTTTCTATATGACCAGTATAATAAGCTTTATTGCCCACATCATCTTTAATTGGATAATGCTTTACGTAACCATTGGTAACAAATACCTTTTTGTATGGTATGTGGACAGATCGATTTTCTGTGTTTTTCTGTTTCGAAGTCAACACAGTAACCTTTTTTGGCTGTTCCGTTTTCTTAAAGTTCGGAAGAACCTGTGCGTTGCTCATCGTCATTACGCCAATAACAAGGATGCAACCTGTTAGATATTTGATCATCGCTACCACCATAGTTCGTATATTTTGGGGCTTTGGATCGGAAACTGCGCTGAACCGCCCGCATTGCCAAAAGTATGTTGCCTTTTTGTTCCTTCCTCCTCAAAACTTAGGTGGCCATCGGAAAGTGTCTTGAAGGTGCCACGGTACGTTGTTGCGCCATCGAACAGCTCGCCGGTACCGTTTATGACACCGGAATCGATAATTCCCGTGTATCTTGCACCGTTCCGCCAAGTGTACGTCCCTTGACCATGCAGTTGCTGCTGATAGAATTCACCTTCGTATTTGTCACCATTGGCAAAATAATAGGTGCCTTTATTACCTTTGTTAGTTGAATATTTAAGATCTTGAAGTTTACCACGGTAGCGACATCCGTTATTAAAATGGATGTAACCTTCAATAAATAAAGAGTCAAATAAACCTTCATACCGGTACTCACTGTCATAGTAAATGCCCTGACCTTTCCGCGCACCGTTGATAAAATCGCCTTCGTATGATTCCCACTTATTTTTATAATATTCTTTTCCAAAACCCTCAAGTTTGTAGTCGTTATTGACAGGCCCGTCTGTCCATAGACTACCTTTATAATATATCTTACCCAAAGTGAATCGACCATTGACAAAATAACCGGAAAACTCATATTCTTTGTCTGGGGTATAGGAGTCACCCGCGCCATTTGGGATACCATTGGTAATATGCCCACTGTAGATCTCGTCTCTGACACCGCCATGTTTCCATGAATAACTCTCGACGAGTCCATCCCGAATTATTTTGTCCTTTGGCGCTTGATTCTTCGGCTGCTGCAGCTTCTGTTTTTGAAGCGGTTTTGCGACGGCAGTTTTTATCGGTATCTGTTCTGCCCTCTGGAAGTTGGGAATAACCTGAGCGCTGCTCATCCTTATCAAAACTGTGATAAGGATGAAAAAGATGATATATTTTGCCATGATAGACTCATTTCTTACTATATGATTAATTGATGGGAAAAGGAATCAGAATAGGTTGAGAAGATGTTTCTGTGATCCTATTTGCGTCGAAACTACCCGTATATTTGGTACCATCTTTCCAGGTATAGGTTCCATTGCCATGCATCATCTTATTCCAGAATTCCCCTTCATATTGATCTCCATTTGGAAAATAATAGCTGCCAGTCTTAGCGGTACCTGTAGATTGTAATATGCTGATATACTCCCCAATATATTTGGATCCATCAGTCAATGTTATTTCGCCTTTGTACATTTGACCGTTAAAGATGCCTTTAATTTCACATTCGAAAGCGAGACTCTTATAGGTACCTTGCCCCTGAAAATTGCCGTCCACAAACTCACCTTCAAATTGATCTCCATTTTCATAAGTAATGGAGCCAGGACCAGCTATTTTACCATCTTGATAACTAATGGATGCTACACAATTATCAAAAAACAGATCACCGGTTGAAGGCTTTCCATCAGCTGAAAACATCGCATATGCATACTTGACCCCATTGATATACAATGTGCCCTCAAAGAAACTCCCATCATTAAAATATCCATCAAACTCAAGCTCATAATTCCGATAGGATATGCCTTTTCCATGCGGATAACCATCTTTTGTCTGTCCGAGATAGGAGCCCTCATCATCCGTCCAGAGGTAATGCTCCGATACGGGAGCGATATTGGTATCTGCCTTTTTTACTGTTGCACTCTTTTTTGTCCGAATGTCATTGCGTGATACAGTGGCTTCAATGGTTTTGGGCTTTTTCCGTACTACTTTTGTGAATTGGGGAATGAGCTGCGCATGGCTGAACGGAATGCTAGTCAAGCTGATTAGAAAACAAATAAAATAGTTGATCATGGCGCATAATTTTATTCTATGAAAGATTAGTTATCACTACGAAAGGGAATTTGCAATGGATAGGGACTGGCTTCCTGGGACTGATTAGCATGGAATATCCCAAAATGCTTGGCTCCATTTTTCCAGGTATAGGTTCCTTGTCCATTCATTTGTCTGTTCCTAAATTCTCCCTTGTAAGTATCTCCGTTGGCAAAATAGTAGTTACCCATGTTACCTGTATCGGTAGATTCGAGCAGTGTTTTTAAATCGCCGGCATATCTGGAACCGTCATTTAGATAGATCTGACCGGACCGAAAAATATGATAAAACCATCCAACAGATTTGCTTTTTGTTGTCGCATTGTAGTAACTGCCCTGCCCATTGGGGATTCCCTCTCTAAATTCACCTTCATAAGTATCACCATTGGGATAGTATTTCTTGCCCGCCCCCTGAAATTCACCTTTTGCAAAATTACCTTCGAGGAAAACTCGGCCATTTTCGTCATATACTTTCCCATAGCCTGTAAAATAGCCATCCGGACTATAACTTCCTTCCCGCCACAGTTTTCCATTGCGGTATGCAACACCCTTACTGTAATTGCCGTTGACAAAATCGCCTTCAAATACAAGATTTTCATTGATGTCATAGGCTTTGCCTTTGCCTTCTGGCTTCCCCTTACTCATTGCTCCTGTATAATAGATTTTATAGCGCCCATCTGTTATCAGGTAGTGCTCCACTTGACCTGTATTGATTTTCGCTTGAGACTTGTCTTGGGCGTTGCTCCCATGCGCTATTATCACAGCGAATAGGAAGACGGTTAGCTGCTTTATCATGACGAAATATTATTGATGTAATAACTATTGATCAGTTTGTACTGCTCATCAAAATTGTATTCATGCAACTGCCTTTTTTTTGTAAATTCAAATTTGATATTTTGTTGGGTCTGGCTATCCTTTACCTTTAGCCCGAGTGTACCGTTAATCTTATTTTCGACCATAATCTCGAGCTGATAACCTGTAGTCTTTACGGGCATCTGGGTGATACTGATCAGGCCTAATTCCTGAACTTCCTCGCTCTGATCAAAAAACTGAACTAGCATAAATTGATATTGCTCGGCCTGTTGTTGCGGAGCGATATAAATCCGCTTGATGCCGGTAACGGGAAGCGGGAGATTCTTGCTGACGATTACTTCGGTATCACCGGTATTCATATCCTGCAGTGCAATGTGATAAGTGCTGACATTATTCAGTTCGATCGAAGATTGAAAACCGGTAGCACTTTTGGAAATGCTATTGGCATAGAGCGCCGCTCCTTTGGCGACGCTGGTCAGTGGCTGATGATAAATAATGGTCTGCCTGTCTGTGTCGATCTTTTGTTTCCAGTAATCATATACCAGTGGACTGCTGCTGGCACCACCGATGAGGACAATTTTGTGGATATCAGCCAACTGCAAACCGAGTGAACGCAGTGATTTATTGACTGCCTGCTCGGTCTTCTCAATCAATGCTTTCGCAAGTGCAGCATATGCTGCTTTATCGAAAAATAACTTAAAAAAACGGTTGTCAAGGTAGATCCAGGTACTAAAACCTGCTTGATCCATGACGTTTAATTTAATTTTGATTTCCTCTGAGATGGATTTTAGTTTGTTTTTATTGAGATTGTTGTCTCTCATATTTTCGCCATATAACAGGTGATAGGTATCTATGATCTTTCTTTCAATAATCTCGTCAAATTCTTTTCCACCCAGATTACTGATGCCACCTTTGGCAATTACATGGATGCTATTATTGGCATTAGTCAGGATGGTGAGGTCAAAAGTGCCACCCCCCAGGTCGTAGACCATAATGAGTTCATCAGCAGTGCTGTGCAGTTGTTGCCGATAGAGTATAGCCGCCGCAATTGGCTCATCCAAAATTGTTGTTAGTTCTAGGTCTGCTAATTTTGCAGCCTCTAGTACAGAACGACGTTGGGCGTCGTTAAAGTGAGAGGGAATAGTAATAACGCATTTCTCAATAGGTTCGTTGACAAAAAGCTTGGCATCGAAGATAATTTTCTTCAATATCATAGCGGCAGCGGTTTCACTAAAAAAAGGGCTATGCTGTAGGGCCGTACAGATGGGTAACTGTGTCCCAAACCTTCGCTTGAAAAATCTGAGTAATTCCCGGTCGGGATAGAGCTCAAATAGATTTTGCGCTATCGTACCCACGAATGCCTTGTTATTTTCGAGCATCACCATGCTGGGGGTGGACTGCTCACTTTTACTGTTAAAATCAGGGACAATAACTGGTGTTCCATCTTTTGCTATGGTTGCAACAACTGTGTTGCTCGAACCAAGATCTATGCCTAATACCATGATTTAACTGGTTAATTTATTGTTTGTTTCCATGATTCTGCGATAAAGTAGGTCGTATTCTTTTTCCGCAAATTGAATATTCTGATTTTTGAGATCTATGCTCTGTTGATTGATCTGAAATTCATTTCTTTTGTCCGATAAGGCCTGTTGTTTGGCCGCCACTGAGCCTTTGAGAATTTGCTCTACTTCATTGCTAATATTCTGGGCAAATTCGCGAATATAGTTTGCTAACGCTGCTACCCAATCACGGGAGCTGTCGGTATATATTCTTTTGCCTTCCTGGATCAGATTTTCTCTGGCTTTTTTCAGCTCCCGTTCTTTTTCCTCCTGTCGTTTTCTAGGGATTCTTTTTCGCAGGTCAAAGATTCCATAAATGATCATAAAGAAAATGGTGATAATGGTAAACACCTGAATAAAGGTTTTGGCTTGTTTTAGATAGAGACTGGCAGCACTCAGAAAAGCCCATACACCTTCTTTCTCATCAGTCGGAACAGATGAAAGCATGGTCAAGGGACCAAATAGCCCCACGACAACCATGATAATACCAGTGTAATCCCGTAAAGCAACAAAGTATTCCATCACACCTTTTTTTGTTACTTCGCCAATGTAACCGCGTTGGATGTAGTTATTGGCACTAATTGTTTTTTCTATTTCTATACTTGGATTGATCAGATTGTTAGGGTCGATTGCTTTTAACCCTTTGTCCTGTAGCATGCGATTAACCTTTGCGATGGTTTCTGTGGCCGAGGTGTCTAAAAAGGCGAGATCCTGTTGCATTGCCGAACTCAGGTTGGCAGCTATCGATTTTTTATAATCGGTGAGTTTACTTTCCTTGATCTGTGTTTCGATTTTTTCACTTTTTTCGGCGATATCCTGTTGTTGGAGGTCCTCAAAAGACAACATACTTGCGAAAATGTCAGATTGCAGGTAGAACTCGCCGATGTTGGCTTTGTTTTTCTCTTCATACTTAGCTTTAAAGCCTTTTTCGGTATCGAGGATATTTTTCTGAAGAATCTGACGGGTGCTCGTACTAATTTCATTACCGAGCGAACCGGGTTCCTCTTTACGTAAAATGATATTGTCCTGGACTGTCAGTTGTTTTTGGGTGGCTGCAATTTTTGATTCTGTTGCAATGATTTCTCGTAATGCCTCGACTAAGGGTAAAACGCTCTGGCCAATCGAAATATCAAGCAGCTTGGCGAATGTATAATTGCCAGTATTCAGCCCCTGCTCTATCTGTTGCATCAGATCGTCGTTTTGATCGTCAAACACTCCGAGATTAACGAGCTGGATAGGAGCGGGGAAATATCGGGCTAACAAAGTTTCATTACCAGGGTCATTACTATAATTGCGAAACAAAATAAGGCGATAGTCGGCTTTTTTATAAAGCTGGATAGCCTCCAGAAAATTAGCTTCCAGAAAATCTTCGTCGATAAAGAGTAATGCCACAGCAGCTTGTAGTGTGGGAAATGAACCAATACCAATCTGGGCGGGATCATCAATGTTATTGAAGATATAATGTGCACCATTGGAAAGCGATTTGGCCGCTTTTCGGATCTCAGGCAAAGCTGTGTGAGCATGATACACATCAATGGAAAGTTTGGTCTGCTCGGTAATGCCAGGAAGGCCATTGATAGCCATCTCAAAAAATCCCGTAAAATTGGTCATGCCGATTTCGCGTTGGATCTGGCTAAATTTGTCCGTTATAAAGGTATAATTTCCCATAGCGCTATAAGATATCAATGACTATTGTTTTCATATACTCCGAACGGTCGACTTCATCGACCAAATGATCGATTGTTTTGTGGATTTCTGTCTTAAAAACAAACTTGGTATTTCCTAGTTGAATGGTATCAGAATCTTTGAGGGGACTACTGCTGATACGTTGATCCCGTCCATTGATATATGTTCCATTTTTACTGCCCTGATCTACAATCATGCAACTATCGTTTTTCACCTCAATAAAAGCATGGCTACGGCTGATATAGATATCATCGTCAATGAGGATCTCATGCTGCTGATGGCTACTGATCCGGCCGATAAAGTTCTTTCCGCTGAACAAGGGGAACGATTTTGGAGGCCTGTTTTCCGTATGTCGAATAAGCCATGCTGCGGTTTTCGTTGTCTGTCCTGTACGAATGTCATCATTGGCCTGAATACTTGAACACTTTGGAGGTGCATAGCTCTTATTGGCAGACTGTTCTCCTTGTCGGGCTATATAACCTTGATTAATCAGGGTTTTGATTTCCTCCAATTTATTGATGTTGCGTGTATGTATATTTTTGAGGTAATCATTCGGTGCATTTGACAAAAGCTGTGCAAACAAATGCTCTTTCTCCTGGACCCGTTGTAGGATCATTTCATGAGTCGCATTGGAAGGCAGTTCCAAAAAATCCAGATATGCGGTGAGGTTGTTCATGATATATTAGCTATTATCCATTATTAGAATAGTTATTCTTGGGGTATAATCGACAGATCTCAGCATCAGAGGCATCGGAGCAGGCATTATCCCGCGCTATCGCTGCGTAGCTTTCATATTGATCTGCCTGTACCATATAATTTCGGCATCGCTCGTTTTCCATATTGGCCTGTGTATGCTTCGGCCGTGTATCCTGTTCGATTCGCTCAAGATCGGTGAGGGCAGTTCTCGCTTTTTCTACAGCAATGTTAGCCTGATGGGCGGCGTTGCTGGCTTGGTCGGCATGCATACTTGCTTTCGTTTCAGCCTCCTTGGCATTGCTCTCCTCGGTATCGGCCTCAGTAGCATATCGTTTTGCTTCAGCAAGGGACTGTCTCGCGGCGTCTTCGGCTTTTTGAGCTTCAGGCACGCAAGCCTTGGCCTTTTCGGCCGCATTTTGGGCTTCAGTAGCATCAGCTTGAGCATCTGAACTCGCTTTACCCGCTTCACTCGTCGCCTGAACAGCAGCTTGTCTTTTTGCTGCGGCTTCCTGTGCATTTTGCAGGGCATCCTGTTTGGCCTTTTCGGTTGCCTCAGTCTGCTGTATAGCCTCTTGTACAGCTTTTTCAATCAGCCGAGCATCCTGTAAGAGTTCCTGTTTTGCTTTTTCGGCAGCAGCGACATCCTGTAAGACCTCCTGTTTGATCTTCTCGGTAGCCTCTGCATCTTGTAGGATTTCCTGCTTCGCTTTTTCGGTAGCAAGGACATCTTGTAAAGCGTCTTGCTTGCTTGTCTCGGTTGCTTGTGCATCCTGTAGAGTATCCTGCTTAGCCTTTTCACTCGCTAGGGCGTCTTGTAATGCATCCTGCTTAGCCTTTTCACTCGCTAGGGCGTCTTGTAAGGCATCCTGTTTGGCCTTTTCGGTCGCCTGCGCATCCTGCTGGGCATCCTGCTTTGCTTTTTCGGTTGCCTGTGCATCTTCAAGGGCATCCTGTTTGGCTTTTTCGGTTGCCTGTGCATCTTCAAGGGCATCCTGTTTGGCTTTTACAGTAGCCTGCGCGTCTTCGAGAGCGTCCTGCTTTACTTTCTCTGTAGCCTGTGCATCTTCGAGAGCGTCCTGCTTTGCTTTCTCAGTAGCCTGTGCATCTTCAAGGGCATCCTGTTTGGCTTTTTCAGTAGCCTGCGCATCTTCAAGGGCATCTTGCTTGGCTTTTTCCGTTGCTTGTACATCCTGTAAAGCATCCTGTTTAGCCTTTTCGGTCGCCTGTGTATCCTGTAAAGCCTCCTGTTTAGCCTTTTCGGTTGCCAGTGCATCCTGTAAAGCATCCTGCTTGGCTTTCTCGGTTGCCTGTGCATCCTGTAAAGCATCCTGCTTGGCTTTCTCGCTTGCCTGTGCGTCTTGTAGCGAATCTTGCTTAGCCTTTTCGGTCACCTGTGCATCCTGTAAGGTATCCTGTTTCGCTTTTTCGGTAGCTTGCGCGTCTTGCAGCGCATCCTGCTTTGCTTTTTCAGTTAGCTGTGCATCCTGCAGTGCATCTTGTTTGGCTTTTTCAGTAGTTTCAGCATCTTGTAAGGCATCCTGCTTCGTTTTTTCAGTCGCTTCGGCTTCTTGTATAGCATCTTGCTTGGCTTTTTCAATCGTTTCAGCGTCCTGAAGTACGTCCTGTTTGGTCTGTTCAATCTGCTGTACGTCTTGGAGTGCGTCCTGCCGGAACTGTTCTGTTTGTTGTGCAGACTGTCGGGCAATTATCATCTCCTGCTTTGACTGAATATAGTAATCAACCAGATGATTTAGGGGATTATCCTCTATTGTGACCGCTAGCTCGCTTTCGATGATTTTTAATCGTTCGAGTATATCCTTGGCGGTATTTAATTGTTGTATCAGCGTAGGCATAATCTATCCGTTTTAATAACCACATGCTCTATTCATACAGGTTCTGGCGTCATGAGCAAAATCTTGAGCCTCCTTGGCCGCTGTTTCAGCTACTTTGGCATTATCGGCGGCTTCCTGGGTATAGTCCTTAATATCCTGGATCATATCGGAGACACTACTGTATTTTGTCTGCGCATCATTTTTTAACGTTTCGGCTTGATTGGCATCAGCAGTGGCTTCCTGCGCCTTATCCCGTGCTAAATTTGCTTCTTGCTCTGCTCTGGAGGCGCTTGTTGCTGCATTTTCGGCACTGGCTTTTGCGTCGGCAGCATGCTTTTGCGCATCAGTAGCTGCCTGTTCAGCTTCTTTGGCGCTTTGCTGCGCTTTATTGCTGGCGTCCTCAGCTTCTTTTAATTCGTTATTTGCTTTGTTCTTTGCTTCCTCGGCCGCGACAGCATCTTGCTTGGCGTCGACTTTGGCCTGTTCAGCTGCAGCTGCATCCTGTTGAGCATCCTGTTTTGCTTTCTCGGCGGCTTGAGCATCCTGTAGGGCATCTTGTTTCGCTTTTTCAGCCGCTTCGGCATCTTTGAGCGCCTCTTGCTTGGCTTTCTCTGTGGCTTCCACATCTTGCAAGATCTCCTGTTTTGCTTTTTCGGTCGCTTCAGCATCCTGTAGGGTATCTTGTTTCGCTTTTTCGGCAGCCTCTACATGAAGTAAGGCATCTTGCTTCGCCTTTTCGGTTGCTTGAGCATCTTCAATGGCATCCTGCTTAGCTTTCTCAGCTGCCTGAGCATCATCCATGGCATTCTGCTTAGCTTTCTCGGTCGCTTGTGCGTCTTCGAGAGCATCCTGCTTTGCCTTTTCGGTCGCTTGTGCGTCTTCGAGAGCGTCCTGCTTTGCTTTCTGGGTAGCTTGTGCGTCTTCAAGGGCGTCCTGCTTAGCTTTCTCGGTTGCCTGTGCGTCTTCGAGGGCGTCCTGCTTTGCTTTCTCGGTTGCCTGTGCGTCTTCAAGGGCGTCCTGCTTTGCTTTCTCGGTTGCCTGTGCGTCTTCAAGAGCATCCTGCTTTGCTTTCTCGGTTGCCTGTGCGTCTTCGAGAGCATCCTGCTTTGCCTTTTCGGTCGCCTGAGCATCTTCAAGAGCATCCTGCTTTGCCTTTTCGGTTGCCTGAGCATCTTCAAGAGCATCCTGCTTTGCTTTCTCGGTCGCTTGTGCGTCTTCGAGGGCATCCTGTTTAGCCTTTTCGGTCGCTTGAGCATCTTCGAGGGCGTCCTGCTTTGCCTTTTCGGTTGCCTGTGCATCTTCAAGAGCATCTTGCTTGGCTTTTTCGGTCGCTTCGGCGTCTTGTATAGCATCTTGCTTGGCTTTTTCAGTAGCTTCAGCGTCTTGTATAGCGTCCAGCTTAGCCTTTTCTGTTGCCTCGGCATCCAGTATGGCATCCTGTTTGGCCTTTTCAGTAGCTTCGGCATCCAATACGGCATCTTGCCTGGCTTTGTCCGTTGCCTGAGCATCTTCTAGCGCATCGGTTTTCGCTTTTTCGGTTGCCTCAGCGTCTTGTATAGCATCCTGCTTGGCCTTTTCAGTCGCTTCGGCATCCTGTAAGGCATCCTGTTTAGCTTTCTCTATAGCTTGTGCATCCTGCAAGCTGTCCTGTCGGCTCTGTTCGATGGTTTGGGCGTCATTTTTGGCATCCAAAGCAGCTTGTTTGGCAATATCGGCATTGCTCTTCGCCTCCGAGGCGTAGCCATTAAGCAGCATTTCGAATGTGGAAATGTTATTTTGTGCATCCAGGGTCTGTGGTAAAATAGCGAGGATGCGTTCTTTTATTTCTGTTGCTTCTGTCAGTATTAGCTGTAATTCAGCTAATACTTCTTCATCGGTTTGAGACATGGCTATCTGTATTGAGGTGAATAATTTTGTTTCAACTAAGGAGCCGCTACAGCCTGGGGGTCGTAATCCAATAATGTTCTTTCTGCGGCCTGGACGAGATCATAATTATCGTTTTTCAGGATTACATCCTTTAATAGTTTCTTGGCCGCTTCAAAATCTTTGGGTACACCTTCGCCGGTAGCATAAGCATAACCCAATGAGTACATCGCAACGGTGTTTTCCTGTTGGGCCGCACTTTTGTAATATTCAATCGCTGTGGGATAGTCTTTGTCTACCCCCAGTCCCATAAAATACATATGGCCCAACATGGTCTGCGACTGTGGGTCGCTTTCATTGAGCCTAAAGAGAGTTTTCGCCTTTTGGTAATCCTGTTTCACATATTTTCCGACATAATAAAGCTCACCCATCAGGTAGGAAAATTCCTTTAGCCCCATTTCCTGGGTCTTGAGTAGGTAGGGAACCAAGGTCGTTGTATCCGCTTTTTCAATGAGTGCAAGGGCATAATAACGCACAGCTTTACCCGATACATAGGGCAATTGAAGATTGACTGAATCTTTCAGCTCATGAAGCATGCTATCAGGTTTATGTTCACTATATAGTCGCTGGATATTTGCATAAAATTTAGCCTCGGGGCTATTCTTTGGATCGGAGCTCGTATTAAATTTAGAAACGAAGGCAATCGTGGCGATCACAAGACAAATAATAACGCCGATAATAATGGGTTTACGATTTATTTTGTTGCTCTTAGCAGTAGATGCTGAGACAGACTGTTTTGGATCAGCAGTTTTAGCTGCTGTCGGTTTTTCCGGTATCGGTTTTCCTTCCAGTACCTGTGTTTCTGCGATGGAAGGCAATTTTTCCAATACGCGGGTTTCTTCTACCGTTGGTGCTATGGTCTTATTGTTGTCCTTTTGGTCTGTAGTAGCCTCCGTCGGATGTCTTTTTAATGGTAGGTCAAGAACTTGAGTCTCGGGACCTTGATCGTTTGCTACTTCGAAATATTTGATCAGTTCATTGGCGGTTTTGATCCGTTGCCGGGCATCCGCAACTAGGCATTTCTTAATAACAGATTGATAAGGTTCAGGGATATCATCAACTTCCTTGGGCAGATCTGCCGATAGGATGGAGGTCATAATCTGCTCGGCGGTGGTATCTCCACTGCGATGTCCAAAAGGAGGTTTGTTGGTAACTAGTTCATGCACCATAATACCAAAGCTCCAAAGATCGACATTCGATGAGATCTTGCCCTCAATACCATATTTATTCGGACTGAACTGCTCTGGAGCCATATACTCTATGGTTCCAATGGTCAGGGAAGCACTATTGGTCTGTGAATCAATCAGCCTGCTAATACCGAAATCAGAGATCTTTGCCGTCAATATGCCATTTTCCTCTTTTAATAGGATGTTTTGGGGTTTAAGGTCACGGTGAATAATACCTTTGTTGTGTAAAAAATATAAGCCATTGAGGACCTGTTGCAGCAGTTGATAAAGAATAGGAGAGTCGGGGTTTTTCTGGGCAAAGGTCTTTAGATCACCCGCATTTGCATATTCCATAATCCCTACTTGTAATACCTCTTTTTCGCCAAATGCGTTGGTATTTTCGAGGATGGCGACATCATAGTAACGGAGCAGATTAGGGTGATCATACTTGATAACCTTTTTAATTTCCTCCAATACGGTGTAATGTCCACTGTCGGCTGTGTTGAATACTTTGACAGCGACAACACGATCCAATAAGGTATCTGTGGCCCGGTATACTCGGGCGAAACCGCCTTTACCGAGTAGGTCAGTCTGCGGATTGTATTTATAGCGATCTTGAAATTGCATGGCCTTATGTGATTAGTGATTTATTGATCAATCTGCAGGAGATACATGGAATAATTATCATTTGTCTTTCCTTCACAATACTGGTAGAATAAGCCGGATTTATCGCTTTGATGGTTATTAAGAATAGTAATAATCGTGTCGTCACTGAGCTGCTCAAAAATACCGTCTGTAGCGAGCAGGATATAGTCTCCTTTTTCAAGGTCGGTAAGATGATGTAAACTGATATCTTCTGTGTCGACTCGGATAGAGATACTCCGCAGAATAACATTTCTGTTTGGATGTGTATGCATCTCTTCTGGACTGATCTCGCCGGTATCGACCAGATGCTGCACGAGGCTATGGTCTTTACTTTTCCAGTGGATTTGATCCTTGCGGATATGGTAGATCTTGCTATCACCGCACCAGGCCAGTTGGACAGTATTACCGTCGAAAATAGCTAAGGTAAGTGTTGTACTCATTTTTTCGGCATCGGGATGCAAATTGACAAAGTTTTGTAGATTGGTCCTTGCGCGTAGAACAGCATGATGAATTGCTTGAACTGTGGACGGAAAATGAGATTGTTTCAACTCATTTCCCAAGGTTTCGGCTACAATCTGGCTCGCGACCTCTCCCTTACTATTGCCACCAACACCATCGCAAACAATAAAAATACGGTCAGTCAATAAAGCTGTACCTGGCCGAGGGAAGATATAGTCCTCGACCTTCTGTCTTTTGCCCTTTTCCATGAGCGCATATATGGCTGAAATTGCGTTCATCTTGGTTATTTTTAAATCATAGGTAGCTGCTCAAATCTAAATGCTTAGATTTTCAAAGGCAATTTAGGTGCAATATTTTTCGGTTGTCTGAATTGCCAATTTCCTGTACAACGTGTGAAATAAGTTTTTGTTTTTTTGTTCTGTATTTTTATTTAAATATTAGTTCCAATAGTGTAATTATATCTTAGATGTTGTTGATTTTTTACTATTAAGGCGCCTGAAGGAATGTTTTTCCCGTTGGACGCGTAGCTAAAATTAGCTTGTTCCAAAACAAAAAAAAATAGCTAGTACTAGCTATTTTTCTGTTTTATTATATAATCATTTTTGTCTGATACCTGGAATCAGATTACCTATCTATTTTTATTTTTTAGCATCGAGATAAGGTTTATGATACTGTTCATCGAATCGTTTTTTGTCATCACGATAACTGCTGACTGCTCCTAATTTGTGCATCATTTTGATATAACACCAAGCTAGGTCAATCTGGTAGGGTTTGAAACCACTTCGCGCACTTTTCGGATAGAGGTGATGGTTGTTGTGCCATTCTCCGGCGACAATACCCGGCCATAATTGATTGATGGATTTATCCTTTTCATTAAAATCAATCCCTTCCCGTTGTTTATCTTCTCCTTTGGCATGTCCTTCATAGTTAAATGTACGTACACCGATGGCCCAAAAACCAGCCGCGCCAAATAGACAACAGGCCAAGGCATGTCCACCAATTAGAAAGAATACAACGTACCAAAATGACCAATTTAATACCCAAGATAGGATTGCATGGGTGGGATTGACATAGGAACCCCATTTTTGATATTGTGCATAAGTATTGGCAGTAACTCCTGTATGCTTCATAAGTAACTTGACGCGGTTATAAGAGTTTTCATTCAGATCTTTAGCGATCGGCTGATGATTGACATCGGCTAAAAAGCAATATAGAAATCCTGCCTGTGCGTTGTATGGATCCCCTGGCTGATCTGATTTTGCATGGTGTACATGATGTGAGATCACATAGATCTCCTCAGGGATCACATTGATTGTGAGGTTCTGTGTGAAAAAGCGCCAGAAGGGATTGCTGAACTTAAATGCTCCATGTGTGGAAAAACGATGGTGCCAGATCGTACCATGCGTCCCCATAATGATCATACTGTAGATAAAAGCAGCCAGTACTGTCCACCAGCTAAGGTGAGCAAAGAGAAAGACAAAGAAAAAAGGGATAAGACAAGCTACTTTCAGCCAACTAAAAAAAGGTAGCCAGTTGCGTTGGTCCTTAAAAACATTTAATCTTTTGAAAAACTCGCTGAATATTTGTTTTGGGCTGGGTTTAATAAGGTCTCCATTGTCGTCTTTCCATCCGTAGCTGGGGGTTTGGAGCACATGATCTAAAAAGGGCATTCTGTTTGGTTGATCTAATTGTTGATAAAGCGCTAAGCTACGGTATATATCGGTTAAAAAGTGTTAATTTCAAAAGTTTAACATATGACCGCACTTCTTTTAATGCTATAAATAGGTTTCTTGAGCCAATTAATAAGGAAAAAATAACTGTCTCATTTTTTAATTGAGCATTCCGAATTAATATTCGCTGGGCTTATTTACGTAGAACTCGATATCTTTATGGCGCGTATAGGTACTTTGTGAATGCTTTGGAGAGACAATAAAAAATGAAGATAAAAAAAATAATAATAGGAGCAGTCATTCTAGGCTGTATCATTATATTACCCGATGCGGGAAAGTATTATAAGCAGTTAGCCGTAAAATTTCAAAGAGTTCCGGAAGTGTACAGAACATGTAGCACATTGGATAGACTGAAAGATGATGACTATGATGTATTGGAGATCCGAGCGCAATATTTTGCACCTATTCTCCGTGTAAATGATAGCACCTTGTTGATTGCTGGCAGTAGATTTATGGATCAAGATAGTAGAATAGCCATCGAATAATTTTGGTATAAGCTCGATCAAAATGGGGATATTGTAGACAAATTAACATATATATATCCGAATACAACCAAGCATAATTATACAACAATGGATCAATATATCATTGAAACAGGAAGTGGTACCTATAGCAATTGGATATCCAATGGTGATACAACCAGGTATTTGATTAAGAATTTAGATCAGGCCCGAACGTTTTCAAAAAAGGAAATTGAAAAATTGCTCTCAACTAAAGAATATGTTGCAAAAACAACAGAAGCATTACCTTCTGATCCCGAAAAGAGAATAGACAAATTGTTTCTTTATGACCATGGTCAGTGGAACTACCTGCTTACGGATAGCTACGATGACCCCCAACCTAGAGACAGCAAGCTGGAAATAACATATGCAGGAGAGCTTACAGAAGATGAAGGTGTGGATTTTATCCGACGGGAGTACATCCATAAAGACCAATGGATTCAATATTCATTTTGGGATCTCAGCAAATACCTACGATGGGGTACAGGTAATCAATCCCATATCGACCATTGGGAAGGAACAAGTTATTTCAAAATTGTGATGCCCCAAAAAACACTTTATTTCAAACAACCTAATAAGATCTATGAGCAGTTTGAAACGAGAGAATTAAATAATTATAAAGTGTATCGGTCAAATGATAAAAAATACTTGTTATTAAAAGGGATAGATCTGGGGATATGTTATGTAATTAGACCGAAAAAATAATAGGGTACTGGTAACAGTATTCGTAAGCCTTAAGCTACATTATTTTTAGTATTATTAATAATATCTATAGAATTAGTAGTCTTTTAAAAATTATTGCTATATTTGGCCATCGCAGGTATTTAAATAGATGGATATGGCATTAAAATTTCTCACACAACAATCTCCCCAACAACCTAGAAACGGAATTTCTTCGCAAATGAACCATGCTGGTTTCATGCGTGAGTTATGCAAGTTGAAGGTTTTTGGAAGGATTTTGTATGTAGGTGCCCATCCAGATGACGAGAACAATAAGCTATTGACATTTTTTGCCCAGGACCAGCTTGTAGATGCTGCTTATTTGTCGCTTACACGCGGCGAGGGGGGGCAGAATTTTATAGGCTCCGAAAAAGGAACTGACCTTGGTATACTTCGGGTACAGGAATCCTTATCTGCCCGGAAGACCGAAGGAACAACACAATTTTTTACACGGGCCAAAGACTTTGGATTTGTAGAGTCTGCAACTGAAACAATGCTCCGGTGGGATGAGCAAGCTGTGCTTGCGGATATGGTATGGACTATCAGGTACTTTCGGCCAGCTACTATTATCACTAGATTTTCACCGAATATTCCTGATCTTCATGGACATCACCAGAGTTCGGCGATCCTGGCACAAACGGCCTATGACCTCGCTGCGGATCCACAGGCCTATCCTGAACAATTGGAAGAATTGTCTGTATGGCAGACACAGCGTTTACTTTGGAATGTTTATCAGGAGAGTGGCGTCAAAGATATTGGAGGAAAAGTTACGCCTTTACCACAGCATTTTTCAGTCGCTATTCCTGTGTATAATCGCTATACAGGTGCGCATCATGGTGAGATTGCTGCTGAAAGCCGTAATAAACACCGTTCCCAAGCGATGGCTAGTTTAACCCAACATACACCTACACTTGAATATTTTGAATTATTAAAAGGAAAGCCTGTTGATACAACAGCTGCAGATGCTTTATTTACTTCAATTGAAACGAAAGATCGGTACTTTCCTGTTTTTAAGAAACTTGTTGATGGTTTGCTTGCGAAACAGGCCCGGGGAGATAGCCGTGAACTTTCAGTGGCGATCGCAACAATTTTGATCTGGATGAGGACAGTACCCAAAAATTGCCTAATCCATGAGAAACGCACTGATCTGGAGCTGCTTTTGCTTCGCACACTTGGGGTATCCTTTGAAATAAATTCATTGGTCGACAACTGGGTGCCTGGTACGGATGTTAGCTTATTTTTGCAGGCGAATATACCCCAAGATTCTGATCTGGTGTTGACCTATGTGACAGTTCCCTTTTTTGAAACGTTGTATCATCAGCCCCATCAATTATCACATACAGAACGAATAGAAATTACAGGTCGGCTCAGCCAGGCTGTTGAGCCTTCATTTCCGTCCTGGTTAAAGGGAGAAGGAGATACAGGTAATTATTCTCCTCAATCTTTCGGCGATATTGTATTCGCTGAACATAACAATCCGATCGTAGCACAATTACAGTTGCAGTTTGGAGGTTTATCTATGGCGATTAGTATACCTGTTTTGAATAACCAAAAACCAATCAGTATTTCCCCTGCTATTACTGGCACTTTTAATACAGATATTATCGTTCTGGCGGATTCTACCAGTCGTTCTGTCTCACTCGAACTACAATCCAATGTCTCTACAGCGGAGTCAGTCACTGTGAGGTTAAAGGGAGGGGATGGGCTGACACTATCTCCTCAAGAGCATACATTGACCTTAAAGGGTAATGCTTCCGAAAAAATTCACTTTCAATTGACTTCTTTGGGATCAGCTGAACAGATACAACGAATTGGTTTTGAGATAGAAAGTATTTATGGTGTCCACCAACGTAGTTTAAAATCGCTCAGCTATCCCCATATTGAGGATATCGTATATTATCCCAAAGCTGTTTTACAGGTTCTAGATAGTCCGGTTGCGAACACCGCTAAGAAGATCGCTTATATCGCTGGAAAAAAGGATGAACTTTTAGGAAGCCTGAAGCAATTGGTAAATGAGATAGAACTTCTATCGGTTGCAGCTTTGAAAGATGCAGATCTGTCGACTTTTGATGCCATAGTCTTAGGCATCCGAATTTATAATACGGATCCACAATTGGTGAATTTCCATACGCAGTTGCGTGAATACGTTGAAGCCGGTGGTGTTTTGATAACCCAATATAATACCCCTTATGATCTACCGTTAGAAGAGGTGGGGGCTTATCCTTTAGCTGTTACTGGCGAGCGGATTACCGATATGGAATCGACCATTAGCTTCTTGGATCCCACGCATCGAATCTTGAATTATCCAAATAAAATAGAACAGCAAGATTTTGTCAATTGGGTACAGGACCGCGCGCTGTTTCTACCCAAAGACTGGAATAGTGAATTTAAACCAGTCTTGCGTACCCAAAATTCCGATAGCGGAAATGAAGATGGGTTGTTGCTTGTCAATAGAAGGGGGAAAGGGTACTATATCTACAGCAGCCTGTCTTTATTTAGACAACTTCCTGCTGCTGTATCCGGAGCTTATCGTCTTTTTGCGAATATGCTTTCGATCGGTGGATCGCAGTCTTATTCGTGAAACACCGATTTTATTTTTCCTCAGATAGCGTATAGTTCAATTTCGAATTGATTATTTTTTGATCCTTATCCAGCATGATCAGCTTACCAGGTTGCGCTGTCAGACGCACAAAATAACGCTTTTCAGTATCACTATCTGGGTTTAGGATGTATAAGGTTGCATCATTGTCTTTTTCATAGCCGCGCTCGATCAACATTGGACCTTTAGACCGTATGGCTTGATCTGATTTTCCCAAATAGGTTTCCTCAAGGCTATAGGTTTCATTCACCAAAGTCAACGTCATTTTGATCCCCTCACAATCTGCACAGGGAACCGTCCCAACATAACGAGTTTGTATTGCAGGTTTAGCGGTTGCCTGTGTGGTCCCGTTAGAAGCAGATAATGTATCTGTCATTGCCGCTGTATCAATAGCTGTGCTAGCAGATGTTTTGCCACTGTTTTGGCAAGAAGAAATCGTAATGGTTGTCATTCCGATGAAAAAAAAATGAAAGATTTTGTTCATATATGTATGTTTATAAAGTGGAATACACAACTACTATACCAGTAAATTTGATGCATAAAAAGGAGCATATCTATGTAGTATCTCCGAAAAAGCAGCAGACTTTTTTGACAATTACAAAGATAAGCTCCTTTTTTAACCAGAGGTAGTTATTGTACGGAGATACTACCTAAATCTTTAACGCTGCCTTTTATGACTTGAACGTCTTCGATGGTTTTGTCCAAGTAGCCCGTAACTGAAGGTTGAATAACTATTTTATATGTACCTTCTGACATACCCGGGAAATAGAATTTTCCTACGGAATTCGCCAAAGTCCCAACAGTATCTACTCCATTAATAGCGAACACATGAGCCAATGAGGCAGCCGGATTAATCGTACCCGTAATCGCTCCTGATGTTGCGACCGGAATCGCCCGAATAACTGGTTTAAGCAAATATTGGTTATTGCCAGTCTTTACGATTGATTTTGACGCATCAAAATCAAGTAATAAGGTGTATGCAACATTCGGAATCAATTCATCCCGCACCTTTATCTTAACACCCGAAGATTGTCCACTAGGTGTTTTAAGAGGATGACGAACTCCATCAACCCAAATATCATTCCCCTCATCTTCTAGTTTAAGTCTAATTTCCTGAATCATGCCCGAGGGAACGTCATCGCCCGCAATCACAGTATCTCTGCCCATAGTATAAGCAAGAATATTAAATGGGTCTCCGTCAACGTCCAGGCTTTCAATACCTGTACTTGTGCGAATTTCTATTTCGTCGATGTTTAGATGAATTGCGTCATAATAACCAGGAGCATCGGTCATTTTAATGGTTACAGGGGTTGTTTGTGTAGATTGTTTGTCGTCTTTACTACAGCTGCCTAGTAGCACTACGGCTGCCAAAGCAACAAAAATTGAATTTATTTTCATAGTTAGTAACTTTATAGGGATTGCATTTGCAAATGCTATGCCAGATCAAATGTTACATTTGTTTTCGTGAATTATTGTGTCGTAAAAATATATCCACGTGGTTTAATCCGTGTTTTTGTGCCTTTCGTGTTATCTTGGTAATCATGCAAATTTTCCGATGGGAGGAGGACTAGACTAATGTCTGATTGATGATTTGTATTAATCCTTGCGAATATTAAATGGATGTTATCGGATTTTAAATAGACCTAATTTTATATGGTCGAAATAATGTAGTTTTAGATAGACTGAAAAATCAGTTATACATTGGACAAAATGGACTAACCATATACATATAAAATGGCATATTTTGAAATAAGGACAATGGTTGAAAGAGCAGAAGTAGAATCTACGCCAAGGATTTCACCTGAGGTAGCACAATATGTCTGGGATTATATCTATCGTAATCTACTGGTGGGTAAAAAGATATTGATCGATGATCAGTTTAAATATAGGATTACTTTGGATCTAAAGAAATTTGATCCTGAAAAGCATAAATTCTTTACAGACTGTCCTTTCAATACCACTGAGAATAAATTTCGTCCTGAACCAAGATTTAACAAACAGCGAAGTTTAAAGTTTGCACTACTCTCTGTGATCTCAACAAAAATTGAGCCCCTCATGTCTCCACGGATTTATGCGGATATCATCTATGATGCCTTTGGTTCATTTTTAATTTTGATCTCGAAGAAAGTGAAAAAAGAGGATTTTGATGAGTTAAAAAAGAGAATGGATTATGATAAGATTGAAAGTTTTCTTTTTCCAGCCATTATTGAGGATATGAAACTATTTATTTTTTAATGGCTACAACCTTGGATCCAGTATGATTAAACCTGAACTAGTAATGTTGTTTTTAACGAAAAATCATGGAGTTTAATAGTCTATAGTACGAAGACCAACTGGGATGAACTTGTGTCATGAAAATTCCCTTTCGTTTAATGCTTTGGCGTATCAGGACGAGATTGAAATTGAATGGAACGACCAGTTAAATTATGTGAGTCTTCTTTTGGGAGAAGGACTGAACTGATGCCTAAGTGATGATTTGTCTCAATCCTTGCGAATATTAAATGGATGTTATCGGATTTTAAATGGACAGGAATACCCGTCTATTACTGTCTATATTTGATCGTAAATAATTTTTTAAACCTGGTGAAACCCTAAATAAAAACACAATGAAAATGGAAGAGCATAATTATAAATATTTTACACAGGACAGCAGTAGATATACCTCTAAAAGGATTGGATACTTTGCGCTTTGCCTAGCTTTATTCTGGCTATTTATGGCCATCGGTATTTTAATCGTTGGAATTAAAGATGGAAATATTTTTGGTGAAAAGAATTGGTATTGGATCTTTGGGCTTATTGTCTTTTGTGTGCAGATTAGGATCTTTGCCCAGCAGATGACTATTGATTGTGGGGCGGGTACCATGAGCAAATCCTATTTTGGACTATTCAAAAAGGAGATTCGCATCGAAGAGATCCAAAAATTCGAAACCCTCAGACATCTTGCTATTGCCCTACACAATGGTACCGACATCATTGTGGTAACAAAGGATAATAAAAGCATAAAAATGCTGGAGCGTATCGGTAGAACCAAAAATGTGGAACCTATATTGAAGGAAATTCAACAGCTGATCCAATTAAGTCAGCTTAGTGCACAAAGGGTATAAGTGGGAATTTGTTATACGCGGTTTTCGAATTAAATAAATAAAAAAATATACTTATTAGTTGTATGGAGATTTTTAGAAAGATAGTCGCGGTCTTGGGACTAATTCTTTTACTCAGTGGAATGGCTTACTATTTCTTGTTTAGAAGTGATGGGGAGAAGTATCTGGATCAGGGGAAAGAATATTTTAAGGAAAGTAAATACAAGGAAGCCTTGTTTTATTTTGAAAAAGCTGAAGAGTTTGATATGGGAGAAGCATTAAAATATTCGGGAACCATTTACCTGGAATCTGGTGACCCTCAAAAAGCGATTGTCAAATTTGATAAATATCTTCAGATAGGAAAGCCCAGTGACAATGATCGTAAAATGTTGTTAAACGATCTGGGCGTGGCTTATTTTAAACTAAATGAAATTGAAAAAGCAAAGGTTTATTGGAAACAGGCCGCCGATCTGGGAAATATTACAAGCGCCAATAACCTGAAGGAGCTAGAAACGAAACTAGTTAAATAGCGATACGTATCATTCGGCGTCAGTTAACAAAAATCCCATTTTTATGGTTCTCAACATATAAAAATGGGATTTTATGATTGTGCTGCTGGCATCATCTATGATCTAGCGTGCGGTTGTATATTTCAAAACGGAAATACAGTTTTAACTGATAACGTTTTATTGCTCCAACAAGGCTAGTAATTCTTTAGCGGTCTCTTCCGATGAGCCAGGATTTTGGCCAGTAATCAGTTTACCATCTTTGACCACATGACTGCTCCAATCTTGACCTTTACTGTAGTGTCCGCCAAGTTTGACGAGCTCATCTTCAACCAAGAAAGGGACGACATCTGTCAATTGTACAGCTTCTTCTTCAGAATTGGAAAAGCCTGTTACTTTTTTGCCCTGTACCAATGGAATACCATCTACATTCTTAACAAACCTGAAAACACCAGGAGCGTGGCATACAGCGGCTACAGGCTTATTGTGTTTCCAAAATGATTCAATTAAAGCAATGGAAGTCTTGTCATTTGCAAGATCCCAGAGTGGTCCATGACCGCCCGGATAGAAGATCGCGTCATAGTCCTGCTCATTAACTTCTGCTAGGACAATGCTGTTTGCCAGTTTGTTCTGAAGTTCAAGATCTGCATCAAAACGTTTTGTTGCTGCTGTCTGGAAATCGGGAAGCGCGCTTTTGGGATCTATAGGTGGTTGCCCGCCTTTAGGTGAAGCAATTGTTATAGCAACTCCTGCGTCGGCCATAACATAGTAGGGAGCTGCAAACTCTTCAACCCAAAACCCTGTTTTAGCTCCTGTATCTCCCAGTTGGTCATGTGAAGTCAAAACGACCAATACCTTTAAGTTCTCTTTTTTCATCTTCAAAAAAATTAATTGTTAAATGATAACACAAAGTAGGGTATAAATCGTTAGACCCTTATGTGATATACATCACATTTTGAAGAAAGGTTTGTTTTTGGTGACATAGATCACATTATTTGCTGTGATATAGCCGGCTGAGCGTCTCACGGGAAACCCCAAGATAGGCTGCAATCAAATGTTTTGGAACAAGATTGTACAATTCAGGATATTGCAGCATCAATTCCTCATAACGACTGCGGGCGTCATTATTGAGCAGGGATAGGATTCTCTTTTGTAGACCGATATACCCCTTATTCGAACGCCATCGCAAAAATGTTTCAACCTCATGAATTTCCTTGCATACACGTTCACGATCCTCAGCAAATAGACAAAGCGTATCCGCATCGCTTACACAATCCAGGTTGACCGTTGCGTTCGTATTGTTGTGTAAGGCATTATAATCAGATGCCCACCAGGTTTTTGTGGCAAACTGTAGGATATGCATTTTTTGTTCATCATTGACCACAAAAGTTTTTAGGCAGCCATTGAGGACAAAATATTCGCATTCCACCGTATCGCCAATGGTGATAATCGATTGTTTCTTTTTAAAGGATACCGGTTTGAAAAAAGAAAAGAAATAATCAAATTGTTCATCATTCAATTGGACAGTTTTATTGATATGTTGCCTGAGAATTTCGCGACCGGTCATAGCTTGGAGTTATTTAATGGACTAAAATTAAGCAAAATCTTGTAATCTCAGCGTGGTGTGTCTTCTTTTGGGAGTGTCTACATATACTTGGTCATTCACTAGATAGGGCGGATAGTACAGCGTCGTAGTATATATCTTATTACCGTCGTAGTATATATCTTATTACCAAGTTAATATCATGTTATGAATTAAAAGTGAAGTAAGACTATTTTTATACGGTATTATCTTCCTATAATTATGATGTTACTATCGGAGTTGGGGGTAATTAGTGATAAGCTTGTGTACGAGATAAAGAAGACTACGTTGTTTGTCTAAATCAATGTTCAACCGGTTTAGCAGTGATAGGAAAAACCGATTTTTTTCATTTTTTATTTTGTTTATACAAAGTTATTTTCTACTTTAGTGTTGCCCATCACGGGCACTTTTCATAAAATAGGTTAATAATATGGCTAAAACACCCGGAGTACCCCATGCTATCGGGTGTTTTTTTATTAAGACTTTTGTTTTCTATATTCATTTGGCGTAAGCCCTCTATGTTTTTTAAATAGTTTCGAAAGATGACTTTCGTCAGTAAACTGCATTTCATGTGCAATTTCTCCGAGGCGGATGCTGCTATAGCGCAGATAGGTTTCGACCAATTTCAATCGATAATCGAGTAGGTAATCTTGGTAGGATATACCGGTCTGTTGTTTGAAATACTCTCCGAAGTAATTTTTAGCTATACCAAAGTGGGAGGCTATCTCCTGAATGCGGGTTTTCTCTTTGTCTTTGGCATACTGCTGTATGTACGTGATAATCTTTAAAATTGAAAAGGCTTTTTGATTTTCCCGGATATCTGATATCTCCTTTCCGATGAGGTTTCGGGCGATCAGGTTCAGGAGAATGGAAATACTGTTTCGGATGACGAGGTAATCGTCGGTTTTATTTCTGAACTCTCTTGCGATCTGTAGAACGAGCATTTCGGCAAACTTTTCATCCGATTTGTCCTTGAATACACAGCCCGCACGTGCATGGTAACTGTTGCTGATGTATTGTAGTTTGTATAGATTTTCACAGCTTTCGATCCGGTCTGCTTCGAGACGTATTTTATCAACAAAGGTCAATGGGCATTGAATCAATATTAGTTTGGCTTGGGTACTCTCAAAATGATAAGTCTGATGCTGTGGAACAACAATAAATTTCCCGATGTCAAAGGCAAGTGTATGCCCTTCATAGGTAAAAGCTCCCTCCCCCTGAATTACATACACAAAAGATAAGGATGTCTTTGTACGGATGGTCTCCGATGTATTGATCAGTGATATCTCACGGACTCCGATCCGTTCTGTATGTATGCTCTTCATCTATTCATACGTTATATTCCTTTAAAAGTACAATTTATATGGTATAAATGAAGGTTATTTTTGCATAAAAAATAACTATGGATATTTATACAAAGCGATGGCAAGCCCTAGGCTTCCTCGTGGCAGGAGCTTTTCTATCTCCTTTGGATTATTTTATTGTCAATATGGCATTACCTGCGATACAGAATGCCTTTGGAGCCAGTGACCAGCAGTTACAGCTTGTAGTCGCCATTTATGGCCTTACCTATGCCGCACTTATTGTCTGTGGTGGACGACTGGGGGATATTTATGGACGCAAAAGAATATTTATATGGGGGCTGTACCTCTTTCTGTTTTCGTCATTGGCCTGTGCTTTTTCACCGAATATTACCACCCTTATTGTGTCGAGATTCATTCAGGGAATCGGAGCTTCGCTGCTCGCTCCACAGGTATTGGCTTCTATCCGTGTACTATTTGGTAGTAATGAACAGGCCAAAGCTGTCGGTATTTTCAGCGCGGTATTTGGCCTGGCTGCAGTGGCTGGTCAGTTGCTCGGTGGTGTATTATTAATGACACATTGGGGCAATTTATCCTGGGAAATGGTTTTCCTGGTCAATGTGCCCGTCACAATTTGCTGCATT
Organism: Sphingobacterium sp. BIGb0165; assembly: GCF_024810095.1. Taxonomy (NCBI): domain Bacteria; kingdom Pseudomonadati; phylum Bacteroidota; class Sphingobacteriia; order Sphingobacteriales; family Sphingobacteriaceae; genus Sphingobacterium; species Sphingobacterium sp. BIGb0165. The sequence goes on from NZ_JANUEB010000005.1 coordinate 247,003, forward strand.
ATCGGTATTCATTTTACGATGGACAACAACGGTACTGAAAAGGGGGCTGCTATTGACTACAAAGGTGCTTTACTACTGATTATTGCTTTATTGCTGTTGATCTGCCCGCTTATTTTTGGTCGTGAATACCAATGGCCTTGGTGGATATTTGCTGTCATGATGGCCGGAGCGCTCTTGCTGAACATGTTTTTTAAACATGAGGTAGCTGCTCATCGACTGCAGCGACCTGTTCTGATCGATCCCATGTTATTATATAATAAGCAGTTTGCCGCTTGTCTACCGATGATCTTTCTGTACAATTTTACAGCCGGCCTGTTTATCTGTTATCCCTACTATTTACAGGAATTCTTACACTGGGATGCCATAGATACGGGCTTTGCAATTATTCCCTATGGCATAGCATTCTTCTTGGGACCGCTGCTTGTGGCTAGATTGAGATTTACAACAAGTACATTTATTTATATCGGATTGATGCTGCTCATGGGAGGTTTTTTGGGGACAGCCTTGCTGTTTTATTACGGGAAACAACCTTTTTGGCCAACACATATTACGCTGTTTATGGCAGGATTGGGACATGGAACGATGATGCCCGTGATGATGCGTACCACTATTGCCCTTGTCCCCAAAGAGAAGGCGGGGCTGGCCTCTGCTCTGGTCAGTATCAGTATGCAGATAGGTGGGGTTACTGGTGGTGCTATCATTGGGACACTATTCTTTAGTTTGATTGAAACTGTAGGTTTTCCCAAAGCCTTTGCGCTGGCAATAGCAACAATTGCATTGTTCCAGATCATCAGCCTGCTTATCAGTCGCAGATTGTTCGAACTGAGAAATAATGCATTTAATACAATTGATAAATAAATTTTAACACAATGGAGAATAAAGAAAAAGCAAGATTGGCATTGGAAAGCTTCTGTACAGACATCGAACTTTGGTTTAGAGGGGGAGAAGCAAATAGGGAAGAACTATCTAAAAGGATCCTCTCAGGGTTTTCAGTTGATTTTGAAATGGTGAGCGGTGATGGTAACCGGATCTCATTGGACTCGTTTATAACTTGGTTACCCACGGTATACGGTATATTTCCGGATCGTCGTGTATTCCTGGAAAATATTGAAATAGCCTGTTCACATGATCATGCACTGGTTACGTATGTCGAAATACAGTCCACTAGAAATACAACTACACGACGCAGTTCGTCTGCTGTTTTTCTGATTAAAGAGGAAAAGGCTTTGTGGTTTCATCTTATCGAGCATTGGTTGTAGCAATCTCCGCCTAGATCCTGAAGCAGAAAAACACTTACATAGGATAATCATAGGCTGGATACTTGTAACAAAACGATTCATAGCTATGATCTAACGCCCTCCACAGCAAGTTGTGAAGGGCGTTTTTGCTGAGGATCGGTCCATTTGTAAGCTGAATTGATAAGTGAAAAAAACATAGATGTTTGCTAAGATTAGCGTGGTTTGGGCGAAATATTCCGCTTTTATTTGTTGTTGACGGACGTATTATTAAAATATGCCTCTGAAAAACCAAAAAACTAGAAATTATGAAAGAAATTTTAAAAATGCACCTACGGTTGCTCGGAATTGTCTTCATGCTATTGCAATCCCACCATGTTTTTTCGCAAATTAAGATATCAGGGACAATTATTGACTCCGAGAAAAGAACTCCTTTGGCAGGAGCTACAGTTGTTATCGTAGGGGCGCAAGGAAATTCAGCGCTTTCATCTGTACAGACAGATGCTGTAGGTAAATTTGCGATTACCACAAACGAAGGATCAAGTCTAAAGGCATCAATGATCGGTTACAGGACCATAACTGTGATGGGGAAGCAGGGTATTGTTATAGAGATGGTTCCCACCGCTGTTACGTTGGATGAAACTGTAGTTGTCGGTTATACCACACAAAAGAAAGGCCTTTTGGCCGGCTCTGTTGCCTCGGTAAAATTTAAGGAAGCAGATATCGAGATTCCAACGACCTCTGTTGGAAATCTATTGGCCGGTCGGATGCCGGGTTTATATGTGTCCACACCGAGTGGCATACCCGGAGCGCAACCCGATATCCGTATACGGACAGCGAGTTCATGGAATGCTTCACCTACACTTTATGTCATTGATGGAAAGGTGACTATCGATGCTGCAGAATTCAACAATTTAAGCCCTAATGAAATTGAAGAAGTGTCTATTTTAAAAGATGCTGCGACTACAGCTGCATATGGTGCCCGGGCTGGTGCAGGTGTTGTGCTGGTTACGACCAAACGCGGGAAAGCGGGAAAAGTTTCTATCAACTACTCGGTGAATACTGGGCGGGATGTTCGTGGAAAGAATATGGAGTTAACGAGTATCATGGAATGGGGGCAGATTCAAAACAGAATCTGGGGTGAAGCTGGTGGTCCAGCAAACACACCTTGGACAGAGACTGCAAAAGCTTATTTTAAAGACCGAGATTTTGGTGGCGGTAAAGGATATGGTTTTGACAAATTAAGAGATGTATATGTAAATCCTTCCATTACTACGCATAATTTAAGTGCATCTGGAGGTACGGATAAACTTCAGTATTTTATCGGCGCTTCCTATGTAAATCAGGAAACTTTTATCAAGAATACCAACGAAAAAAAGTATAATGTACGGACCAATATAACGGCCAATTTAACCAAAAACGTTTCGGTTTTTGCTGGTCTCAGTTTGAACAATAATAAATTTAATTCACCTGAAGGCGACTGGTCCGGAGATATGTTTCCCAAACTGCTACTATGGCAACCCTATATGCCATCTTTCACGGCTTCGGGCCTACCAGTAGATTATTTTTGGATTTCCAATAAATCTGGAGAGGCCCAAGGACTCTCTGGTTATAATAAGTCGGAAGGTCTTAAGTCTGTTGTAAATTTGAGTCTGACCTACAAAATGCCGTTTTTGGAGGGCTTAAGTGCAAAAGTTGGTTACATCAAAACCTTCAACAATAGTAATCAAAAAATTTACTCACATCCTTTTACCTACTATCAGCTGGCTCAGATAGAACCTGTGGTTTGGGATCTAAATAATATTGTTGGCCAGCGCCTCACTTACCATACACCAGGTATACAGAAAATGGCTGCATGGAACCAAGAAGACCAGACAAACTTACAACTAAACTTTGAAAGAGATTTTGGCCAACATCATGTCAATGCAGCATTGGTGTATGAAAGACAGGAAAGAAGCTATGATGGTATAGATGCGACCATCAATGGCTTTCCGATCTATATGACAGATCAATGGTGGGCGTCCACAGGTGGTTCGGGCGTTGTAAACGGTACAGCCACAAAGAGAATTAACAATGCTTATGGATTTTTACCAACAGTAGGACGTAAATCCTATATTGGACAATTTGCCTACGACTACGCGGATAAATATGTCGCCACCTTTGCTTACCGTTACGATGGCTCTGCAAATTTTCCGAAAGATAAACGATGGGGATTTTTCCCTTCTGTTTCAGCTGCTTGGGTAATCTCTAAAGAAAATTTCTTTAAAAATGTAAATGGAATAGAGTCATTGAAAATCAGAGCTTCGGTCGGATTAACGGGTAATGACTTCGTTGCAATAAATCCTAGCGGGGGAAAAGATGATGCAAATGCCAAACGCTGGCAATATGAAGATAAATATGTGACTGGTAATAGTGCGATTTTTGGTGAAACTCCAACACTCAATCCAGGTATACAATATGATGTTCTTCCAAATGCAAACATTACCTGGGAAAAATACCTGAATAAAAATTTTGGTGTCGATATCAGTTTCTTGAAACACTTTAATGCAACAGCTGAATACTGGGAAACACGTACGTATGATATTTTAAGTACGAGAATTCAATCCACTCCACCTACTTTCAGCCGACCTTTGCCCTCTGTTAATTATGGAGAAATGAAGGCGAATGGTGTCGATCTTAGTGTGAATTACGCAAACAGAACAGGTGATCTGAACTATAATATTGGCCTTAATTTCACTTATGGGAACTCTTGGTATACCATAAGAGATTTAAATATCACGTATGATTATCAGAATTTAATTGGTAACGGCCGTTCTTCCAATATGATCACTGGATATACGGTTGATCAACTGCTTAGAACACAGTCTGATGTCGATGCCTTGCTAGCAGCTCACCCGGGCTATAACTTTAAAGGCAACGCACCTAAACCCGGACAATTTGCATATAGAGATTTCAACGGAGATAACACGATTAATGAGAATGACATCACAGTATTAAATAAAAGCAATAATCCGAAAGTCGTTGGATTAAACTTAAGTGCCGATTGGAAAGGTTTAAGTATCAGCGCTAATTTCAATGGTTCGTTGGGTTATAAAAAGTCTTTCAATAATTTGAGCGACGGTGTAGAGTGGAACCGGATGTGGCGACCTTGGGCTGCCGAATCCTGGAGCCCGGAAAATACCGGCGCGTGGTTACCTTATCGCTACAGTGCAAATGATGAGGTTAGAGTGGTTAATACGAGCGGAAGTAATTTTTGGTTGGCCGATGTAAGTTTCGTACGCTTAAAGTTTTTGAATATTGCCTACAATCTTCCGCAAAGCTGGTATAAGAAATATGCGAACAATATTCGTTTCTATGTATCAGGATCTAACCTTTTTGTGATCAGCAAATTCAATAAAAAATTCTATGATCCTGAGATGGATAGAGGGACATCTTTCCCTATTGTTAAGTCATTTAATGCCGGAATCAGTTTAACGTTCTAAATTTTAACATTAAAAGGAAATCAAAATGAAATATCTAAATCAATTTAAATCGATCCTTTGTGTCGTACTACTAGTTGCCTTAGGCGCCTCATCTTGTACGAAGGGATTAGATTACGAAAATACTGGAGCGATAAATCCCAAAAATGTCTGGACGGATTCTGTTCTGATCAAGGCCTATTTAAATGATATATATGGTGGTCTTATGCCGCGCTGGGAGCTTGGAAGTGGAGCGAATGCTGACGAAGGTATCAACGCGGCAGGAGGAAATTTAGGAAGTTTCCAGCAGGGGATTGTTGATGTAGCAGTCAACTTCACTAATTTGGATTATACCTATATCGACAAAGCCAATTATTTTATGGATCAATTGGCGGATGTACAGGAGTCGGTACTCAGTGCAACAACAAAAAATAGATTAATCGGTGAAGCTAAATTTTGGCGGGCTTGGAAATATTGGGAGATGGTCCGTTCAATCGGTGGTGTACCTTTGATCTTGCACACACAAGATGGTAGTGACCTCAATTCATTGAAAGTGCCAAGAAGTAAAACCTCCGAATGTGTTGCACAGATCGTAAAGGACCTCGATGAAGCCGCTTCGTCTTTGCCTCCCAATTATAGTGGGGCTGACTATGGCCGTATAAATCGTGCAGCAGCTTTAGGCCTTAAAGCGCGGATTCTTTTGTGGTATGCTAGTCCGTTATTTAATGCAACAAACGATCAAGCGAGATGGACAAATGCGTATAATGCATCAAAAGCTGCTGTACAAGCCGCGGATGCTGCGGGTTTTGGACTGTTTGAAAACTACAGGTTGATCTGGTATTCTCGAAATAAAGAGCAGATTATGGTTAGGCAGTATTACTATCCCGATAGTTATATGAATTTTGCACCTATTAGACCTATTGCATTCACGAATGGAAGTACAAACAGTGACCAACCGATACTTCCTTTATTGATTGCATATCCTAAACGTGATGGCAGTCCAATGCAGCTTGATCAGAACCAATTGTCCAATCCAGCTTATAATCAACAGTTCTTAACAGATTTTTATACCAATCGCGATGATCGTTTCTATGCAACTATTTGGTGTGGGGGTACAGTATATCCAACACCTGATGTCAATGTTATCGGAATGACAACTCCGCGGTCGCGCTCTTATTGGCAGGCCTGGACTTGGAAGGCAACAGCAACGCCAAGTACCGTGCTTCCAGCTAGAGACAATAGTTTGTTTTCAGGAATTTCTCCACTGATCCAAAATGGGGATGAAAATGGTGTAACTGGTTTTTTTCAACGTAAAGGTTTAGATACGCTTTTGGATAGAAATGCTTTAGTGGGAGTTGCGGCCAATGCGAAAAGCTGGTTTTCACCAATGCGTTATGCCGAGCTTCTTTTGAATCTTGCTGAATCTGCAAATGAGACTGGCCGGAGTGGTGAAGCATTAAATGCATTATACGCCATTCGGAAGCGCGCAGGGATTGCAGCAGGGACAGCGATAAATTATGGTATTACAGCGACTGGACAGGCAGATCTCCGTCAAGTAATTATAAATGAGCGTCAGGTGGAGCTTGCTTTTGAAGGATTCAGATACTCTGATTTAAGAAGATGGAAACGCTATGATATCTTAAATACGCAAGGTACTAGAAAAGGTTTATTATTGATGTTAAATAAAGGTCAGTCCCTGCCGGGAAATACAGATAATATCATGAATGCTGCGGTAAGATCAAAATTCTCTGCTGTCGTTATAGAAAACTTGGATAAAACGGCTTCCGCTAATCAATTTTATAAACTCAGTCTCAAACACTGGTTTAATTCTTTAAATCCTGCACAAATTTCTATCGAACCAGATCAACTCCCTCAGAACAAAGAATGGGGCGGAACCTTTGACCCCTTACAATAATAGCGAGTGGTAATAATTCGGTTAATGCGTGGTAGCTCATGGTGCATTTAAACATTGCTTACCATTAAGTTTAAAAAGGCGTTAAAATAATAATAGAAAAGAGGCTTGTACATTTTTGTACAAGCCCTTTTTTATGTATAGTGTTCATCTATCTTCTTTTTTTTGCCAATGTTAAGGATTACTAAACTTAAATAGTGTGTAACAGTGGATATTTTGTCTGAAACGTATTTAGTCAGCATGTACTTTTCTATAGCGAGATAATTTTCTGTTAATCTCAATTTTTGCCTAGGGATTACTCCTTTTCGATCGTCTTATTATAAAATAAACGATATTTGATATAAGATAAACCTAATATTACCCATGAAACGCAGAAAATTTTATTGTTCCTGTTTTTTTGTGCTGACCTCTTTTTTTGCTTTTGGACAGCAGCAAAATGATGCAGTTCAAAAGGTACACCTGATATTCAAAACACATCTCGACATCGGATTTACCGAACTTAGTTCGGTTGTGGAACAGCGCTATATCAATGAATTTATTCCCAAAGCCATCGCTGTCGCTGAGGAGCTTCGGAATTCTGGGGCAAAGGAGCGTTATGTATGGACAACAGGCTCCTGGTTGATTGCTACTTATTTGGAACAGGCAAGCCCAGAGAACAAAGCAAGGTTGGAAGCAGCTATTCGTCGGGGCGATATTGTGTGGAACGCAATCCCCTATACGGTGGAATCGGAATCGCTGAATAAAGCACTTTTTGGAACGATGTTGCAGTTATCCAAAAAATTAGATCGCCAGTTTGGTAAACAAACGCGGGCAGCAAAGATGACTGATGTCCCTGGTCATACAAGGGGAATCGTTCCTTTGCTGAGGAATAATGGCATTGACTTTCTGCAGGTAGGTGTAAATCCAGCGAGCAAGGTACCAAATGTTCCGGCACTATGTCGCTGGAAAAGTCCCGATGGTAGTGAAGTGACGTTGATGTACCAAAAGGATTACGGTAGTGACATGATATTGCCTGACGGAAAGACGGCCATGGTCATCGCATTTACCGGCGATAATCATGGACCACATACAGTACAGCAGGTTAAAGAAATTTATGCATCCCTCCAGAAGCGTTACCCAAACGCTATATTGCAAGCTTCAACACTTAGTGACGTAGCCGATGTATTACGACCAATGAGAAATAAGCTCCCTGTGATGACACAAGAGATCGGCGACACCTGGATACATGGCTTCGGAAGTTCGCCTTTAATGATGGCTCGGTTTAGAGCCTTATCCAGATGTTATGAGACTTGGGTTCAAGATGGTCGTATAAATCCAAATAGTGATGCTGCTATCCGCTTTGCCATTCATCTGGGCCTTGTGGCCGAACATACCTGGGGTTTGGATGTCAAGACACATTTGCAACACTGGGATAAGTACCGTTTTTCAGATTTTACGCAAGCGTTAGCATTACCTGCGTTCAAAAAAATAGAAGCTTCCTGGGCCGAAAAAGAAGCTCATGTTGAACGGTCGCTGCAATATTTACCCGAAGATCTGCGCGCTGAAGCCGATAGTGTTCTACAGCAATTGGCACTGGTTCCTAAACCCAAATTTGAAGGACCGGATAGTTCGCTACAATTCGCCAAAGATGGATCATTCCAATTGGATAAAAAAGGTTTTCAGATGAAGATGGGGGAACTTAGCTATCAGACCTTTTCAACTAGGGATTTCGAACGTTTTATGGATTCCTATATTACACAAAAAGTAGATTGGGCAATTCGGGATTTTGGCAAACCGGGACTAACCTCGGATATGTCCGAAAGCCGCACCCTGATAGCCTCTCTTCAGAAATCTGTTTATAATAAAACTAAAAATGAAATATACAATCTCTTGAGCCTAACTGGGGTAGATAGGGTCGAACAACAGGTACTCCCAAAACAGATCTATAGCAGTTATCATTTCAATGAAACAACAAATCATATCCAGTTGAGCTACACCTTGGTGGATAAACCGGCTAACCGTTTACCGGAAGCATACTGGCTGAGCTTCTATCCGAAGGATGTCCTGGATATACTCGTTGAAAAAGTAGGCCAACCAGTACGTGTATTGGATGTTGTTGAGGGAGGGAATAGGCAACTGCATGGATTGGATCACTACGTGGATATTGTGACGAATGTAGGTAAAATACGTATCCGTAGTAAAGATGCCTTGTTGGTAGGCGTTGGCGAGCGGGATTTGCTAAATTATTCAGTGCGTCAACCGAATATAAATGGAGGCTTGCATTTTTGCTTATTTAATAATGTTTGGGGAACTAATTTTAGAATGTGGTTTGGTGGTACAATGACATACCGATTTGATATTGAATGGATACCGCAGAAAGCAAAATAAACGTCCTGAGGTTGAATACAAATGAATAGTTATTTACATATAAATAAATTATATACGATTAAACAGATTATATACGATGAAAAATATTACGTTTCTGGTTGGCCTATTGATCTCAGGATTGGGATTTCCTGCATTGGCTCAGGAAGTAAAAACGAACTTAACGCATATACATTTTGATCAACAGGGCTACTATACTTCAATTAAAGTAGACGGTAAGGAGCTTCTTGAGACTGGTAAATATCCAATCCTGTCGGTTTATAAAGGTCAAAAAATCATACAGCCAAAAGGGCTTAAGGTTAATGGAGATCGTCTTTCACTAACGATGGAGGACGGTCAGGCTGTCGAACTGAAAGTTGGTCAGCATAAGGAAGCGATTACCTATGAAGTTCTAAAGCTATCACCGGCTTATAAGTTACTGGTGTTTGGCCCTGTAAAAATTAAGCTTCACGAGGTTGTTGGTGAGGTCGTAGGAGTAGCTCAAGGGGAGGATCTGGCTTTTGGTATGCAGTCTTTACATGTTAAAACCGTTGCCGGTATTCCCGAGGATTATATTGGGAATTATAGTACAACTTTTGGCTATAAGGGAGCAAATAGTGATCTATCCGTAGCCAGTATTTCATTTGGTCATTTTGCAGCAGTGGATGCTGGAAATGGAACTGTATTTCAGTTGTCTGCCAAAAATCGGAGTGAGAGGGAATTGCAACAGGTGAAAGGATTGAACAATATGATGACCTTGCCTGTTGAAGGTCCCGATGGATTAATCGTTGGAGCTAAAGTAGCGCTCTTTGGTGATAAACGAAGCCAGATATTAAAACGGATCGGAAGAGTGGAGGTGGAACAGGGCTTGCCTCATCCCATGATTGAAGGAGAATGGGCTAAGCTATCGCGTGACGCGATGCGTTCATACTTGATTACAAACTTTTCCGCTACCAATTTGGATTTTGCGTTAGAAAAGACAAAACTCGCAGGATTTAAAAATCTATACCATCCCGATCCTTTTCTTAATTGGGGACATTTCGAGTGGCGCAAAGAATTGAGTACAGAAGCCGATGCTGGCATGAAAAAATTGGTTGATAGGGCTGCGCAGCGAGGAATCGATATTGGTATCCATACCTTGTCTAACTTTACGACAACGAATGATCCTTATGTTACACCAGTCCCCAGCAAGCACCTCCTCAAACAGGGTGAATTGAAACTCATTGCTGCATTGGATGCTAATCAGCAAGAGATCACCGTTCAGAATAGTGAGCTTTTTTCTCTACCGCTGACACTCAATACGCTACAGATAGAGGACGAACTGATCACTTATGGCAAAGCCGAAAAGAAGGGGGATCAATGGATATTGACCAATTGTGTGCGGGGAGCGTTTGGTACCAAAAAAACAAGCCATGGGGTAGAGAAAAGTGTCTATAAATTATGGGATTATCCCTATAAGACTTTGTTTCCGGATTTAACACTTCAGGATGAATACGCCAAAAGACTGACCACAATTTTTAATAAAACAGGTGTGAAACAGATTTCATTTGATGGTCTGGAGGGCTGCATGTATACCGGACAGGATTATTATGCAACGGGCAAATTTGTGGCTGATTTCTATCAAGGTCTTGAAAATAAAACTGGTCTCATCAATGATGCCAGTCGTCTCGACCATTATTTATGGCATATCCATACCCGGATGAACTGGGGTGAGCCTTGGGGCGAAGAAATGCGTACGGGGCAGGTCGAAAATCGGATCAAGAACCAAGCTTATTTTTATCGCAACTTGTTCCCACGAATGTTGGGTTGGTTTTTGGTACGACTAGCGGATAGAAAGTTTGAAGCCACCTCTTTGGAAGATCTGGAATGGGCACTCTCCGAATCCGCAGGTTTTGATTCAGGATATGCTATGAGTATCGATATGAAAACTTTACAACAACATGGACAGATAGACTTGTTATTGGAAAGCATGAAGAATTGGGATCAACTGCGATTGGCCGATGTTTTTACTGCCGAACAAAAACTCAGGCTGAAGGATCCAAAGACCGAATGGCATTTGGAAAAGATTGATGACACTAAATTTATGCTTTATCCATTATTTGTCTCCAAAAGATTCCATTGTGACCTCTCTTCGATGCAGCCAGGACAACCAGGGGGAGCTGACTGGTCATGGGAGTCGCCAGAAGAAAGCACATTCGCCTTACGAATTAAGGTGGAGGGCGATGGTTCGATCGAAAACCCTTCTATTAAAACAGATAAAGGGATTGTCAAAATCTTGGGGAAACTAGAAAAAGATCAGTATATCCTATTGGATCATAAAGGAAAAGCAATATTAACAGACAAGAATTATCGTCTTATTGCGGATTTATCTGTGGAGGGGACCGCCATGCTGCCAAAAGGTGGTTCTGCTATCGCATTTTCTTGTGACAATAATGGGGATGAAAAGCCAGAGGTTATCATCAGATACAATACACGGATGAAAGGTGAATCGGTAAGTTTGACGAAAAGATAGCAGATTGAGTAAAGACATAGTGAGTATCGAAAGTGATTTTATTCGGGTCAATATGCTGGAGGTTTCTGAGGGTAGAGCGGGCTTGGCCAAAGTAACCTTGTTTCGATAATTAATAATTAAATTAAGATAAATACTACTATTATGATGAAGCGCTACTGTAAGTCATCCACGAAACTGGGATTTGCGCTGGCTTTGACACTATCAATTTTTGGCCAGGTGTCGGCACAACAGGTATGGAGTCCTGACAATGGAAATGGAACGTTTACCAACCCTTTGTTTTGGGGTGATTGGCCCGATCCGGATGTTATCCGTGTTGGTGATGACTTTTATATGATTTCAACGAGTATGCACTATGTCCCGGGTGCACCGATTGTGAAGTCTAAAGATTTGGTGAATTGGGAAATGGTAGGTTATGCCGTAGATCGTTATGAAGAAGATCCCCGTTATAATATGGAAGGAGGAACTTTGTACTTGAATGGTTCATGGGCAGCAACTTTGAAGCATCATAATGGGAAATTCTACGCTGGATTCTGTACACCATATGGTTGGGGGCGAGAAAAAGGTAATTTTTCCATCTGTGAGGCAGATAAAGCTGAAGGTCCCTGGAAACGGACTATCTTTCCTGAATACCTTTATGATCCGGGATTGTTCTTTGATGATAATGGTAAAGTTTATGTCGTGCATGGTCAAGGTACATTATACCTAACAGAACTAAATGCAGATGTTAAATCTGTGAAGAGCGATAAAGTCAAAATCTGGCAAGGGAGTTTCAAGAATGCCAACGAACTTGGGGGACATTTTGGAATGGAAGGAGCACATATGTACAAGATCAAGGGCAAGTACTATATCACCTGTCCGGCAGGTGGAACACAGGGCTGGCAGATCTGTTTGCGTTCCGATAATATTTATGGTCCTTATGAACACAAATTGATTCTCAATGATAATAGTTCTTATCCCGACAACGGTTTACATCAGGGTGGTATGGTACAGTTGAAAAACGGAGATTGGTGGTTTGTGATCATGCAGGATCGTGGCGCCATAGGTCGGGTCCCTCATCTTCTGCCTGTCAAATGGGAAGATGGATGGCCGATGCTCGGAACAGGTAACAAGGATGTCATTACCTATAAGAAACCCAATGTCGGAAAGACCTATGCTGTAAAAACTCCAGCGACGACAGATGAATTCAATGGAAGTAAACTGGGCTTACAATGGCAATGGAATCATAACCCTGACAATAACAAATGGTCACTGCAAGAACGTAAAGGTTATATGCGTTTACATGCTTCACGCGCAGATTCTTTAAAAACGGCCCGTAATACCTTGACACAACGTGTGCAGGGGCCGAGTTCGGAAGGTACTGTTGAAATTGATCTGAAGGGATTGAAAAATGGCAATGTAGCTGGCTTTGGTATCTTTGAATTTCCTTATGCTTTCGTCGCTGTGGAACAGGTCAATGGCAAACGAAAAATTATCATGAGCAATGATGATAAGATTATTGAGCGCAAAGAGAATTTTGAAGGTGACAAACTATGGGTGCGGGCGCGTGTGACCGATAAGGGATTTGTTGCGAAATTTTATTACAGTACAGATGGAGAAAACTTTTATGTCATTGGAAATGATTTAACCATGCAACTCGGCTTACCTTGGACAGCAAATCGTTTTGCACTGTTCAACTATAGTAAAAGTGTTGAAGGGGTGGACGGTTATGCCGACTTTAACTGGTTTAGGTTTACCAATAAGTAAAATATGGTTTAAAAATAATAGCTTATATTTACACGAAAGCCTAGTATCATTTGACGATGCTGGGCTTTTTTGTTGCTTTTTGCAAAACACATAACTATTCTGATACAGTATTGGCAATGACAGTGATTTTAAGTAAGTTTAGAAAACAGTACCAAGAACCACGTATGAAGCAGTCCCGTGAGAAAATATGAATATTGTTGACAAACAGACCTTAGCAGATTTAAATGTTACGAACAGTCAGTATAGAGACATGGTTGATTTTTTCGACCGTACAATTACATGGGGTGGTCGAGATACCCTGTACACGTATTTTCTTGAACCGCTTTCCGCCAAATCGGAAATAGAAGATAGACAATGGATTATTCGTTTTATGCAGGATGTGGATATTGCGGATATTCTGGATAAATATATGATGCAAGATCTGGAAAAATATTTATCGTTACCATTGGAACCCTATTCAGCAACCAAAACATCCTATTACTTGGAACTGGTATCGACAAATTTTCTTTCGTTAGATTTCAAGAAACGCGATCTATTAATCAGACGCTCTATTTATGAAATAGCTAAAATCATAGATTATCTCAACGTATTTCTCGGGTCCATTAAGTCTCAGCATCCCACCAGAAGTATTATAGCCGATTACTGCGATAAAATTGATTGTGTACTTGAAGATATCGATCAGGCTGAGTTTGATAACCTCTTGAAAAATAAACTGTCCCTGGAACTGATGATTAAATATGATTATCAGTTTAGGAATATAAAGCGAAATGCAATACGGGAAGTATTTGAGGTTTTATATCAACTGGACGCCTTGTATGGTGTGGCTCAAGCTACCAAAGGTAAGCCCCTTAATTTCCCTAGTATTGACGATCGAAATTTAGGTTCCGATATGATAAAAATAGGGGCAGCGTATAATCTTTTTCTAGAAGATCCGGTCAAGAATGATATTGAAATAAAAAGAGGTGGTAACTTATGGTACCTTACGGGCGCGAATATGACGGGCAAGTCTACCTTATTGAAAACCATTGGAACCTGTGTGTATTTGGCGCATCTTGGCTTTCCTGTCCCTGCGGATGTTATGGAAACGGTGTTGTTTGATGGGATATCAGCGACAATAAATCTAGGCGATAATATCAATGCGGGTGCGAGCCATTTTTTTAATGAGGTACTTCGTGTAAAACACTTAGCTGAATTACTTGCTGCGGGTAAAAAGATGTTTGTGCTGATGGATGAGCTATTTAAGGGCACAAATCACAATGATGCCAGTGAGGCAACATTGGAACTCATTAACTGTCTTCACAAATTTGACAATAGTGTATTCTTATTATCTTCCCATATCACTGAAATCTCATCTTTGCTAGCTGGAGGAACCACCGTAATGAAGCACTTGGCTGTCAGGCTAGATGAGGAGAAAGGACTCCTGTTTACCTACCATCTTGCAGATGGTGTTGCAGAAGAAAAACTCGGTATGTGGCTCCTGCGGCGAGAACATGTATTTGATATTTTGCGGAAAACTCAGTCACAGCAATGATCGCAATAGCTTAGATTTTATTTTCTTTAGAAGCATACTAGGGTTGCGGTGATTCTACACGTCTTATACAAAGAGTTATTCTTTAGATAAAAAATCAAATTTATGATAAAGGTTATTTTACTTGCTCTTTTTATTCCGCTGATTTCTATTGTACATGCACAAAAGATAAATTTGAAGAGCCCTACAGCTGTATTGCAGGCTGAGGTAAAGCTTACTTCACAGAAAAATTCCATACAATTATTGTCCAGTACTAAGAAGGTGCTTACGACTATTGATCTGTTAAACTTTGACTGGACTGAGAATATTGTAAAAGGAGACTGGCGATTATCCAAAAGTAATAAGAATACAGTGCGTCAGAAATGGAAACCTGTTTTTGGAGAATGTGATAATATCAAAGATTATTATAATCAATTGGACCTGCAATTGGAGTCTAGTGGAAATAAAAAGAAAATCTATGTGTATATACGACTTTATGATGAGGGAATAGCCTTAAAGTATGGTTTTGATGCCAATGATTTTTCTGGCGCTGCTATTAAATCTGAATATACAGCCTTTCGTTTCGGGACAGATGCAACGACTTGGGTTTCTGGCGCTGCACAAAGTGCTTATACAAAAACGAATCTGAGTCAGTTAAAAGGTGAGTTCGAGAGACCGCTTGTTGTCATTCCTGCGCCACAATTATTTATGGCCATTGGAGAGGCAGCTTTGGTGGATTATGCCCGTATGAAATTTACTTATCAGGAAGAAAAACAAAGCTATGTTGTTCAGTCTGCAATATCCGGAGCAGTTGATTTAGATCAGGCTGGATATGAAAGTCCTTGGCGTTATGTTATGGTGGGAAATTCGGCTGGAAAATTGGTTGAAAATAATTATTTTGTTCTTAACCTCAACAAGTCTAACACGATTAAAGATACCTCTTGGATAAAGCCCGGCAAAGTGCTGCGTGAGGTGACTTTGACCACTGATGGTGGGATTGCAGCAGTTGATTTTGCAGCACGTAATCAGATTGCTTATGTAGAATTTGATGCAGGCTGGTATGGGCCTGAGGAGTCGACTACCTCGGATGCCTCTCAGGTAAACGTTGATCTCGCACGTTCCAAAGGCCCTTTGGATCTGCAATATATTATTGACTATGCGAATAAAAAAAATGTAGGTATCTTACTTTACGTCAATAAAAAAGCCTTGGAAAAGCAGTTGGATGAAATCCTACCAATTTATCAAAAATGGGGCGTCAAAGGCCTTAAATTTGGCTTTGTTAATGTGGGTAGTCAAGAGGCTACGGTATGGCTTCATGAGGCTGTTCGTAAAGCCGCTAAATATAAATTGATGGTTGATGTACATGATGAATATCGGCCTACGGGGTATTCCCGCACTTTTCCAAATCTTATGACACAGGAGGGTATTCGTGGTGATGAGGAATCGCCGAGCTCTGAACAGAGTCTGACGACAATGTTTACACGTGCCATTGCAGGTGCTGGTGATTATACTAACTGTTATCATGCCGTTCGTGTAAATACCAAAATGGGAGGGAAGGCAGCCCAAATGGCCAAGGCAATTATGATCTATAGCCCATGGCAGTTTATCTATTGGTACGACCGTCCGGCTGATGCACCGCATAAAGCTGGTGGCGCAGGAGGAGAACACGAAAGCTTGATTGATGAATCTGAAAATAGCCTAGAATTTTATCGTGGTCTCCCTGTAACTTGGGATGAAACCAAAATTTTGAAATCGGATATTGGAGAATGTGGTGTTATCGCCAGGCGTTCGGGAAATCGCTGGTATATTGCCATGCTTGGCGCAAATATAAAACAAGATATCAAAATAGACCTTTCTTTTGCCGGGAATCCGGAACGTCTCAAAGCACATTTATGGAGTCAAGATACACAGGATCTAATCAATAACATCGTAAATAAAAAGGAGCTCAAGCTAAATTCGGCAACATTTGCTACAGTGCTACCACCTAATGCAGGGGCCGTATTGATTGTAGATACCTTGAAATAACTGTCGCTCAATCTTTAATACTTTTAAAATCAGCCATTGACATTAATGGCTGATTTTATTTTAGCCTCAATCTATGTTTTTACCCTTTTGGCAAATGATGATGAATTTAAAGGGCTGCAAAGAAAACACCAATAATAGTCAAATTTGACGTGGTTGTAGTGTGGACATATTTGAAACTTTACAGATAAGAAAGAAACAATTTGTTAGGTAGGGAGAGATAAAACTCCATTGCAATGAAGACAAAAGCTTTCCATATTTCTAAACTATGTAATGAAACAGATAGCAGACAACTTTGATCAATTATTTAAAGCGTATCATTACCGATCGTTTTTATTCGCAAAATCTTTTGTTCATATCGATGTGGTTGCCGAAGATATCACTGCTGATGCACTTATGATAACATGGATACGAATGCAGGAGGAGAATTTGTTATCACCAAAAAGCTTTCTGCTAAGGGTAATTAGAAATAAAGCGCTGGATTATCTGAAGCATCAGCGAATACATCGGCAATTGATAGAATCTTTGGATAATTGGGACGAGTGGGAACAGCAGCTGCGGATTGACAACTCAAACGAAGTCAATGATGGACAAATTTTCCTAAAAGAAATTAAGCAAATAACGCAGCAAACCTTGGATACAATGCCTATGAAGACGAGAGAAGTTTTTGAATTGAGCCGGTTAAGTTATGTTAGTGGTAAAGAAATCGCTCAACAATTAGGGATTTCACTAAAGGGGGTGGAGTATCATATCACCAAAGCGCTTAAAGTATTGACGGTTAACCTGAAAGAATATATGCTGGCTTCTTAGTATTTTAGATACTGGATTTTTGATTAAATAACATGTACAATCAAGGAATAGATAGGGTAATATTGGGGACAGCTGGATTGGGTGGTGCCTGGGGAGCTGTGGACGAGGAAGAGTCTGTTCAAACCATATTTGACGCTTTGTCCCATGGAATTATGGCATTGGATACAGCCCCGGCCTATGGGCGCGCAGAACATTTTGTTGGCATAGCCTTAAAACAATGGGCAGGAGTGAAGCCTGCAATTAGTACCAAAGTAGGCCGATTAAAAGGGGATACTGCTACTGAGGCTCGTTATGACTATTCGAAAAGGGGGATGGAAAGGAGTCTAGAGGATAGTCTAGCTAGACTCGGAGTACCACAGGTTGATGTACTTTTTTTACATGAACCTGCTGTTGTAGCACCAGAAATGGCCGAAGGGGTCGTACGTCAGATGTTACGGTTTAAAGAACAGGGCCTAGCGAAGCAGATCGGCCTAGGTGGTAACCTGCCGGAATGTTTCAGGCCATTTTTCGTAGAGGGGCAATTTGATGTTTTAATGGAGTATAATAGGTTGAATGCCTGTAATCTAGATGCAACTCATAGCACTATTCCGATATGTGTGCAAGCTCAAAAAGAGTACTATGCTGCGAGCCCGCTGAATATGGGATTGTTGGGATGTAATTTTAGGCAATTCTCTCAGTCAATACCCGACTGGCTTGGTTCCAAAGCGGTGGAACAGGCAAGACGGGTGCACGCCATTGCGGAACGGTATGGTATGCTGTTGGATGTAATGGCATTACGATTTTTATACACAATACCCGCATCTTTTAAAATTGTAATAGGAGCTGCAAATCAATATCAACTAAATAGTTCCCTTAATGCGATTAGCTACGGTGCTCTGCCGGTCGCGATTTATAATGAAATACTTCAAACGTTTAACGAGAATAAATGAATAGAATAGAACAGGAGATTTTTAATATCCAAAAAATCAGTATTCGAGTCTTAGAACCAGTCGCGACGATAACTCCTTTTCAAGATGCAACAATGGGACCTTTCCCGAGTTTCGGCCTGTCGATCATCCGTATTGAGGATGCTGATGGTTATGTTGGTGAAGCTCCTGTATATAACAGTTATAACAATATATTAGAAACCTGCCTATTTCCGATATTATTTCATTGTGAAGGCATGTCCTACCAGGAGTTTTTCCCAAAGTTGTATTGGTCTATCCGAAATGAAGGATTTAAAGGTGCAGCCTCTGCTTTATTGGGACAGGTCGACATGGCCCTTCATGATTTGGCGGCCAGCAGGCAAGGTGTACCCCTGTATCGTTATATCGGTGGGGAAAGAAATCGGGTAAAGATCTACGGCAGTGGAGGGGGAACCAATTATACATTGCAGGAGTTAGAAAATGAGGTTGCCTTATTTTTGGATGCTGGAGTAGATTGCTATAAAATGAAGATCGGTAAGGATTTTGGAACGAATATGGCCGCCGATATTGATCGGGTAAAACATGTGCGTAAATTGGCGGGGGATCAGATGCAAGTGGCTGTGGATGTTAATCAGATCTGGTCTTCAGCAGATGTATTTAGATTTATAGATGCCATTGGTGAAGATGAATTATGTTGGCTTGAGGAACCTTTACATTCTGCGGCATACGATCAGATTGAAGAGCTCTGCAAGCGCACATCGGTAGCTGTGGCCTATGGTGAATCTGAGCGTACTTCCAAGATTTTTCCCATGTTGGCTAATTGTGGTGTCAAGCATTTACAACCGGTACCAACCCAGTTTGGTGGCATAAGAGAATGGATGGAAGTTCGGGACTTATGTGCGAAGCGTAATTTGCAGCTCTCTTCTGGCGGGTATTCCTTATATTCGAGCTTTTTAATGACAACAGCAAGCGAAGACAGTACGATCGAATATTTGTATTCCCTGATGTATGGTTTGGAAAAGTATTTTATGATTCGACCGACATTGGAAAAGGGGCATTTTCATTTACCAGAATCAGCAGGATTGCCTGTAAGGATTGATTGGGATTATTGTTTTAAGGAAAATAAAATCGTACGGGAGCAGGTCTGGTTAAAGCAGGACGTACCAGGATATAATCCACTAGTTAGCATGTAGCACCATAAAAATAGAATCTAATGAGCCTAACATTTAATAGTATTGATTATCTGGTTTTAGTATTATATGCAATAGCTCTGTTTTATATCGGTTTTCGCTTCAGTAAAAAGGAGAAAAGTCAACAAGATATATTTTTGGGTGGACGGTCGCTGAAGTGGTGGCAGATCGGTTTCTCTATCTTTGGCGCCAATGCAGGGCCAATGATGTTGATCGGATTTGCGAGTATCGGATTTTCCCATGGTATCGTAGCCAGTAATTTCGAGCTGCTCGCCTGGTTTTTTCTGATGTTGCTGGCGATGATTTTCTTACCTTACTACCTGAAAGCCAAAATAAGTACGATCCCACAGTTTCTATTAATTCGTTTTGGCAAAAGATCTTATAATTTCCTGATTGTATACAGTTTGATGTCCATATTGGTGGTATGGTTGGGTAGTGCTTTGTATGCTGGGGGACTGCTCATCTCTGGTGTTTTCGGTTGCCAGCTATTTACAGCCATCGTAATCATCGCTGTAGTAGCTACAAGTTTTACCGCAATAGGCGGATTGAAGGCTGTCGTTCGTACCGGAGTTTTTCAGTCTGTGATCATTATCATATCCTCTGTTATTTTAACCTTCCTTGGCTTTCAAAAGATTGGTTCTCTTGAAGCATTGGTCAGTCAAACTCCAGAATCTTATTGGAAATTATTTCTTCCGGCATCTAATCCCGAGTATTCATGGATAGGTATTGTATTGGGATATCCTGTGGTGGCCATCTATTATTGGTGTGCAGATCAGACGATCGTGCAAAAAGTGCTTGCAGCAAAAGACCTCAAGGAGGGACAATATGGTGCCTTATTTATCGGCGCACTTAAGATTATTATGCCAATTATATTTATTATGCCGGGTATTATGTGCTTCGTGCTATTTAGGGATACTGCTCCAGACAATGCCTATATTACCATGATCAAGCAATTGATGCCCCACGGTCTATTGGGTTTGAGTATTGCAGCACTCATCGCTTCATTGGTGGATACGGTATCCTCCAGCTTAAATTCGTTCTGTACGGTATTTACATTAGATGTGGTTCAGCAATTTAAAGTGTTGAACAGTAATCAGCAAAGACGTATGGGGAAGTGGGTAACAGTACTGGTCGCATTGGCAGGGATTGGAATAGCGATGTTATTTTCCTATTCCGGAAAGGGATTTTTTGATCTGACACAAGGTTTGGTGTCCATTCTAGCTCCGCCACTGGCTGTAGTTTTTCTTTGGGGAGTTATCTGGCGTGGTGTCAATGGTGTTGCTGCCGAAGTTGTACTCTATGGTGGCGGCCTTGCCTGCTTAGTACTGGGTGTCTGTCATGTCCTAAATTATCCCTATCAGGGCTACTGGCCGCATTTTTTAATGCTTTCTTTTTATATTTTTGTCGCATTGAGCCTTGTTATTGTTGCGGTGTCACTCTTGACCAAATCCAAAGATAATCTGGAAATACCAACTTTGTTTGAACAACACGCAGGAGAGACAAGAGGGCAGTCTAAATCTGTCTGGCTGAGTTGGGCTGGTCTAGCAATTGTTATGATCATGATTTATATTTATTTTAATTGACATTATTCGTGAATTGGTATCCGATCTAATCTGGTTTCAACATATCGACCATTTAACTGATGGAATAAACAAATTGGAAATGAAAATTCTTATTCGACTATTAGGACTATGCACCGCTGTGTTATTTGTAATGTGTAAAGGGGAGGTCTCAAAATCTCCATTGACTGACTATGATGAGCATGTCTTTGTTGTCAATATTGTAGACGATGCCAAGAAATTAAAGGAATACTTGACTTATCACAAGCAGGTTTGGCCTGAAGTGGAAGCTGGGTTTAAAAAAGCAGGTTACCAGCGGATTGCACTTTATCGTTTCGATAAACTGATTGTTATGACAATTCGTGTACCTTCGGGTGCCGATCTGGCAAAGATGGGTAAGATAGCCGAATCCTACAGCCCAAAATGTGCTGAATGGAACCTCCTCATGAATACTTATCAGCATGGGGTCCGTGGAACCAGCGAAAAACAGACATGGGTAGAAACAGATCTTTTTTACGAATTTAAAAACAAATAGCTTCCGGCGTACGGTATTGCTTTAAGAACTCACGGGGTGAACTACCTTTGACATCCTTAAAGTGTTTGTTGAAGTTTGAAATATTATTGTAACCGCTTTTATAGCAGGTCTCTGTAATATTATATCTTCCCTCCATCAATAATTTAGCGGCATGACCAATGCGTATTTCTTTTATAAAATCTACTAAAGTTCGATTGGTCTGCATTTTAAAAAAACGACAAAAGGCCGAAGAAGACATAGGGACAACAGAAGCCACATCCTGTAAAGTGATATCTTCCCTAAAATGCTGGAATATATAGTCAAAAACTCGATTGATCCGATTCGCATCACTGGAATTTTCAATGATATTAAAAGAAGGAGAAGATAAAGTTTTATACGATCTAGATAAGGCTAATTTGTCTAGAAGTTGTAACATCAATACAACACGGGATAGTCCTGTTGCGTGCAACATCTCTTTGAGGATTTCTTTGGCCTGTCTGACGATAGGGCCGGAAAATATAACTCCTTTTGCAGCATTGATAAACAACTGGTTGAGGAGGATAGCCTCTGGCTTAGTCAATAAATCTTTTCCCAGAAAATCAGGATAGAAATGTATGATGGTCGCACTTGCTGGTTTGTCTGTCTCAACAGTATTATGATATTGCCAACAATGTGGTAGATAGCTGCCTAATAGTACCAGTTCATCTCCTTCGAAGTCTTCGATATGGTCGCCGATAAATCGTTTTCCGATACAATTTTCCAAGAGTGCAATTTCAAAATTCAAGTGCGACTTTAACGAAGTGTATTTTTTGATTTCGAGTTCTTCACTACGGACGGTAAATGATTGATCAGGTGGAAATGTAAAGTTTTCATAAATATGCTGCATCATAATAAAAGCTTTAAATCGTTTAAAAATCCTTGCATTATAGCAACCGGTTGCATAATTTAGTTAAAGGTAGAGAAAATTTTTGTTAATTTATAGCATTTAAGATGCACATGTATCAAATCTCCTATGCAAAATAACATAATAAAAGAGCAATTTATTGGTGGTTCGGTTTTTATATAATCGCGAAATTTACAGATAACCTGAGCTATATAAATGATACAAATAACCAGTTCAATAGAATACGCTTGTTTATGGCCCCGGAAAGTATAAATTCAGCGTACAGGGAGTAAAATTGAAATAGAATGATGATCTCGATGTGAATTTCATGAGTTTAGCAATTTTGTGAATCAAGTGATAGAGCAGATCTATGGAAAGATCCGGAAGTAATTTTGCATACACTGTATGATATAAAAATGAAAAAGTCGCGGTATAATTTAGAGTACCTTTTGACCTGTGTGGAAGTTGGGCTATTATTACGACCCAACTACTTATGTTATCCAACGACTATTGAGCAGAATAATAAATCTAATAGATGAGAAGCAAATACAATATACTACTAAAAAAAATAGTGGGAAGCCTGTTGCTCTGTGTAAATACATTCAATAGTTTCTCTCAGGACTGGTTACCCAAACAGCAGGATAAAAAAGTGGTATTCCGTTTATTGGACTGCCATTATGAGGGTGCAAAATTAAAGCAAAGTTCTGTTATAGGCATACATTCCGACAACTGGGATGTTAAGCAGGAGATTTTGAAAAAGATAGGGGGCAATGCGGTAAGTTACCGATTTATTTTTAAGGCGAAAAAGGCCATGAAAGATGTGGGGGTAGCCGTAGCTTTTGATGCATATGATTGGTCTAGCGATAATTTTGTTATGATCCCTGCTGTCGTCTATAATGGTAATAGACAACGTATTGTTAACCGCGAATATGCGACAGGGCTAGACATAACGGATTATTATCGAAAGGATTTGGCACTAACATCCAATCCGATTCCCCAGCTTTCCCCTGAATTTGGCGCACGCTCCCAATTGGAGGTCAATATAAGTAATACTACCACGCCACTGATGGCCTACCTGGACCGCAAGCAAAAAAGAGGAGTTTTTCTTTTTACAGATCAAGGTATCACATGGAAAAGTGAGGTGAAAGACCATGCATTAATTGTTGAAGAAAGCTCAGATCGGAGCGTGGCTAGTTTTGTTGTCAGTGCTCCTGGAGTAAGATCACGTAAACCCGAGTTTATCGGTTTTAGCGATAGCCCCGATCGTGGGATAACTGTAGCCCCAGGTGATGAACTTGAGATTCGGGTCACTAGGATAGAATTTCAGGCCGAGAATGTCGCTAGCCTCTACGATCGTTTTATGAAGGAGCGGAAACTACACCTCAGGGAAGCATCTCCCCGTAATTTAATGCCGATGAGTGAAGTCCTGTCCCGCATGGCAAAAAATATTGATGAACGTTATTATTCAAAAGATAAGGTGGGATTTTACTGTCCTGAAAATGCAGATTGGATGTCCTATGGCTGGGTTGGTGGATTGATCAATACCTATCCTATGCTTGCACTGGGCGATAGTGTACATTTTGGACGAGTGAACAGCACATTCAATTTTGCACTTCCTCAGGGGCGTGGCGCCAGCGGTTATTACTATGATGTGCTTGGTGCAGATGGCCAGGTTATTTATCGGGATGGCGCCAAACTAAATCCAGGTATCGGATTGACGCGTAAAAATGCCGATGTCCTGTACTGGATGGTGAAGCAGTTTATGTTATTGAAAAAACAGGGTAAATCTTCTTTGATTGTCAAAGAGTGGGAACACTCAACCCGGCAACTTGCGGATGCATTTGTGAAAACTTGGCATGAGGAAGGAACTTGGGGTAATTATTTGGCCGTTGAATCTGGTAAAGTTGCAGCTTATAATACAACAGGGGGAGCGATGGCTGTCGCGGGACTCACATTGGCGGCCTCTTATTTTAAAAACGACAATTATCTGCTGATAGCAAAAGAGGCTGCAAAAAAATATTACGATGATTTTGCACTGGTTGGTTTTACTTCGGGGGCCTGTGGCGATATACTTCAAAATGCGGACTCCGAAACTGCAATCGCTTTGACTACTTCGTTGATGACACTTTTTGAACAGACCGGAAATCGGATGTATCTGGAACAGGCAAAAGATCTAGCAAATTACACCGCTTCATGGACGGTATCTTTTCCCTATCAGCTACCCGAAAATACAGCTCTCGCTAAATTGGGAGCTAACCTAACAGGAGCTGTATGGGCCAGCACGCAAAATAAGCATGGTGCTCCAGGCTTTTGTACACAGTCCGGTGATGTGCTATTTAAACTTTTTCGGGAAACGGGAATAAGCTTATATGCTGACCTGATCCGCGATGTTATTCATGCTCACGCTGAAGGTATCCAACCAAATGGAAAGATTACCGAACGCCTGACGTATTGTGATGCAGATAGTCGAGGATCGCGTGGCGATGGCGGAAAAACAGGATGGAATGAAACCAATGGCGCGTTAATGGCCTTGGAGATACCGGGACTTTACGTTCGCAAGGACAAAGGGACTGCTTATGCCTTTGATCATATTATCGTGAAAGCGATCAAGAAAACAAGTCAGGGTTTAGCTATGACATTGTATAATCCAACAAGCTATGACGCGAATGTCTCGCTGCTGGCAGAAGATGCCGTCCAAGCAACTAAACCTTTGGGAGAAAACGCTTTTTTGGACTGGGGTAAAAAAATTAAAATTAAAGCTGGGGACACGGTTCAGATAACGATATAAGGAGGGGCAGTACAGATACAAGATGTTTAAAAATAAAGCTAATGAAATTTTTGAAAACTAAATTACTATGTCTCGGGTTGATGGCACTATCGGCTGCAGGCTATAGTCAGACAACATTAAAAACAGATTATTTTAAGATTGTGATAGACCAGAAGGGCTATATCACGAGCATGCAGAACATGACAAAGAAACCGAACCGTGAGTTTAGTCCAGCAGACAAACCTTCGCCCTTAATGGTGATTTATAATGCCAAGAAAAGACTATACAACTATCCGGAACAAGCCAGTTATTCTGCTAGTGATAAGATTATGACTTTACGCTATCCGAACGGTTCTACAGCACGGATCAGCATATTACCCCAGGCGAAATATTTCAAGATGAAATTACTCTCGTTGACAAATTCGGAGGAAATTGAGGCGATTCAATGGGGTTCTTACCATACAAACATTACCAATTTATTGGGGGAGATTATCGGTGTAAGTAGGGATACAAGTGAATCTGTTAATTATGCCATCGGTATGCTGGCCTTAAATGATAATACTTTGGGCGGGACGGCAGATATTCAGGGTGATGCGGCTCCGTTTCAGTATATTATCCATTCACCGGATGCTTCACGCTTTCCCTTGCCAAATAATTTACACGAAGGACAAGTGTTTACTTTAGGGGGGAACGGTATCAGTGATGTTGCCTTTTATGCACATAAGGAACCCTATTATCGAATTATGTATGGAAATGCGGCCGAGGTCGATAAGAATGGACGAATTTCAATTTCTTACCAATCCCGTGATCGTAGGAGTCCACGCGAAGTCTACTATTCGCTGATTCCTAATATGCCTTCCAACAAGCCGAATCATTTGCAGGTACAGCCTATTCCCGGAGTCGACTTTATCGGGTCCACGGTCGCTTTTTGGGGTAGTCCGGATAGTACTGCTTTGATGGATGTGGTACAAGATATTGTGCGTAAAGAAGGTCTACCGTACCCTACAGTAAATGGCAAGTGGGTGAAAGATCCAGCGGCCTATGTGCCAGATATATTGACCGAAGGCGGCTATTACGATAATATGATCAATTATACAGATCGGTTGGGATTTAAGGCAATCAGTTTGTACGACCAAGGATTTCTACGTCCAGACCGTGGTAATGAGGGGTACATTGATGGTAAAAACTTTGAACATAAACCGTTGAAATTCTCGAAGGGGAATGCGCTTTCTCATAAGGAATATGCTGTATTAGCCGCTAAACATAATATTGTGATCGGTCGTACACCGATTACAAATGCCCTGGCTCCAGGAACAAAAGATGCGAGCCCCGTTCCAAGTGACAGTATCTGGTATCAGCAAAAAAGACTTCTAGCAAAAGGTATCAGTGCTACCGATACCTTAATCTATGTAGACGACCCTACGCATTTGGAGGAGATCGGAAGTTGGGAAGGGCATGTCAAAAGTTTGAATATGATTAAAATCGGAAAAGAACTTATCCATTATTTGGGTGTAAGCGACACCAAACCATATAGACTATTGAATGTAAAACGTGGTTATTGGGATTCCAAAGCAACGGCACATCAAGCGAACGATACCTTGTATAAATTGCAGGTAACAATTAACTATGGTTATGATGGCCTGATCCCGAATATACAGTTACAGGATAAAATAGCGGAATATTACGCCGATGTATGTGCGATCAACGGTCTGGGCTATTATGATTTTGACGGTCAGGAATTTCTATTTAACAATGGTCATGGCTATTATTCCGCAAAACGTTTTTTCCGCAAAATGTTTGAAAGGGCGAAACAACATGGCCTGGCGGATATTCGCTTTACTGGTGCTACTTTATCAGAGGGATCTTGGCATTACCAGAGTATATGGAATGTTGGTGGAGGAAAGAACCTGTACGATGCGCAGACGCGGGAATGGGGGAGCGCGACAAGTCAGGGAAAAGATTTACGTGACGTTTGCTATGCCAATTTCTTTCCGGCAGGTATGGGTGGAAATTTCCCAATTACAGAAAAATCCACTGTCGAAGAGTATGAACATATCCAGGCGATGTCTGTGGGGACTGGCTCGACTTATAGTCTGAAATTGAATCAGCAACAGGTGGAAAGTTGTCTGCAGAAGGATGCTATCTTCAAGACAATCCGTACTTGGGAAAATGCACGTGCTGCAAATGCCTTTCCGAGATGGGTGAAAAAAAATCTGGTGGATCCAAGCCAAAGCTTTAGGCTGGAGGAATTGGATAAAGATCATTGGAATCTTTATCGCCTGAATAAAGATGGATCAGGTAAAAAACTCCTGTCAAAATTGACTCGTGCTGAAGGTTATTAAAAAGAAAGCCTGTGTTCTGTTTAAGCGGAATCCAGGCTTTTACTAAAATTTAAATGATGCGAATGAAAGTAAAGTTTTTGATTGTATGTAGTTTCCTCTTCAGTATCGGTTCTTTGGTCGCTCAAACGGACTCGAAATCTAAGGAATATCATGTTGCTATCGGGGGTAAAGATGGACAGGCTGGTACACGGGAAAAGCCACTCCGAACCATTATGGCGGCGGCGAAGCTCGCTATGCCCGGTGATATCATCACGGTCCATGAAGGAGTTTACCGAGAGCATATTGTTCCGCCAAGAGGTGGGCTTTCGGAGACAAAACGGATTATCTACCGTGCGGCGAAGGGCGAAAAGGTCGTCATCAAGGGCTCAGAAGAAGTGAAAGGCTGGAAATTTTTACAAGACGATATCTGGCAATTGGAATTACCTAATTCATTCTTTGGTGCTTTCAATCCCTATCAGGAGGAGATTCGGGGGGACTGGTTTTGGCCCACACCCAAAGAACGTAAATATCATCGAGGAGCAGTCTATCTCAATGGACATTGGTTGATGGAAGCCACTTCCAAAGAACAGCTCTTGAAAGATCATTCTCCCAAGGGGGGATGGTGGGCTTCGGTAGATCGGGAGAAGACATCAATATGGGCTCGATTTCCACATGCCGACCCTAATCAGCGAAAAGTAGAGATTAATGTACGCCGTCGGGTTTTCTACCCCGACCAACCTTTTGTCAATTTCATTACCGTGGACGGTTTTGTACTGGAACAAGCTGCTACCAACTGGGCTCCGCCAACAGCCGAGCAGGAGGGGCTTTTGGGTACACATTGGAGCAAAGGCTGGCGCATCGTAAACAATACTATACAGTACTCTAAATGTGTTGGAATTGCATTGGGAAAATATGGCGATGACTACGATAATAAAGATACGGAGTCTGCCGAAGGCTATGTCGGCACAATAAAAAGAGCGCTAGCTTTCGGGTGGAACAAGGATAGTATCGGTAGCCATTATGTAGGCAATAATAAGATTGCCTATTGTGAGCAGGCTGGTATTGTCGGGAGTATGGGCTGTGCATTTAGTACAGTCGAAGACAATACCATCCATGATATCCATATCGAACGCCTGTTTACCGGGGCGGAAATGGCCGGAATAAAATTTCACGGAGCCGTAGATGTGAGTATCAGAAATAATCGCATTTTCCGGACAAATATGGGGATTTGGTTAGATTGGATGGCTCAGGGAGCACAGATCACGAACAACTTATTTGACCACAATGATCTTGATGTATTTTTGGAGGTGACGCATGGACCTGCTATATTGGCCAATAACGTCATGCTCTCTACAAAAAATCTATCAATGAATGCGCAAGGAGCAGCATTTGTACATAATCTTTTTGCTGGAAAAATCGAAGTAATAGCCTACGATAGCCGATTGACACCCTATCTTAAACCGCATTCAACAGGACTTGTCGCGTTAAAAGATAATCCCGGTGGCGACGTACAGTTCATCAATAATATTTTTGCAAAAGGAGCAGATATTAGCGATTATAACAAAGCCTACCTTCCTGTATTGTTAGATGGAAATATTTATTTAAAGGGCAGTATCGGGGTTGCGACCAATAAGGTCAATGAACGAATGGGCGAAATTCATGCCGATGCCCAACAGCAAATGAAATCCTATGTAATGCACGCCGTAGTGGAAAAGGACGCATTAATTGATATGAAAGAGGTAGCTGACGTCGAGCTAATGGAAAAAGATGGTGAAGTTTATCTGGCATTCCCATTCTCCGAAAAATGGTCAAAACAAAAAAGGAACCTGGTGACTTCTAAATCATTGTTGCCAACGGTAATTTCGCAATTGCCTTTCGAGAATCATGATGGATCAGCACTTCAGATTGATCGCGACTATTTTGGTGAAAAAAGAAAGTCGTCTAACCCATTTCCGGGGCCTTTTGAATCTATCAGTAAAAGGGATAAACCCCAATTGATATGGTCTGAATCCAAAAAGTTACTACATTAATCGATAATTTCCCAATCAAGTGTTATGATAAAATCGTCAAATCTTAAGATTGTTTTCTTTGGCTGTATCCTGAGTTTTTGTTCTAGCAACATGAGTATAGCACAAGAAGCTCTGTCAAAACAGGGATTATTGAAAAAAAGTAAAGCCATCGTGTCGCAATATATCACCAATTTTGACCAGCCACCGGCACGGATACCCTCTCAAGTAGCGGTCGACGCACCGTTATTGGGAAATGGAAGTACAGGAGTTGCCATTGCTGGCCCTCCTGAAAAGCAAAGCTATTATCTGGCACGAAACGATTTCTGGCGGTTGAAATCTGGATTTAATGAATCTTATCCTGCAGTCTTAGGTAAGGTAGAGCTTAGTATGCCCATGCTGAAAAAAGCAAGTTATCAAGTCAATGTTGATCTCTATACAGCGATTGCGACTTCTACGTTCAAGTCTGGAGATGCCTTACTGGTGATTAAATCTTTTGTTTCAGCTCAAAATGACTGTCTGATTTTACATCTTCAAAATAAAGGGACACTACCAATTAATGGACAAATAGATCTCCTTCTCCCCGATAAAGATCAGTTTAAAAATAATCCACCAGCGGAAATGCTTTTCCCAGCGGTCACGAAAACGGAACATGGAACGAACGGAACGACATTGATCAGTAGGGGCTTCGATACGCTGGTTGATATTCCGACAAAAGCTGCAGCAGCGGGCAAGATACTCGGACGGCAGCAACCTACTTTCAACTTGAAGGTGGGAGACTCGTTAACCTATGTTTGTGCACTGTCGTCCAATTTCAAAAATAAAGATTGTGCGCAAGCTGTACTAAAAACAGTGAATGGATTGAAAGCGAAGAAGCTGAGGTTTTTAGAAAATGCCCATAAAAAATGGTGGGCGGACTTCTGGGCTGAGTCCTATGTTGAAATCCCCGACAAGCTAATTGAAAAACAATATTACCGCTCACACTATTTGATGGGCTCCTGTAGTCGGGATACCCAATTTGCTCCCCCAATTTTCGGGACATGGATCACCAAGGAAATTCCAAATTGGAATGGTGATTATCATTTGAACTACAATTACATCGCTCCCTATTATGGACTTTATTCATCCAATCATCTTGGCACAGCTAGTTCATATGAACAACCATTACTTGATTTTATGGAACGTGGTAAGTTTTATTCTAAGGAAATTGCTGGGATTACGGACGGTTTACTCTATCCTGTGGGGATAGGTCCCAAAGGGATGGAGACAACCCGTCAAAATGCAATTATGGAAAATACATTTGGGGGATACATCAAAGGTGGACAGGTTGAGTATCAAGGCTTGTTCTTTGGACAGAAGAGTAATGTATCCTATGGTGTGACCAATATGGCTACAGCATTTTATACAACTTATGATCGTCGCTATGCGCGGAAAATATACTCTTATGTGCGGGGAGCAGCACAGTTTTGGAGTAGTTATGTGAAGAAAGATGCCAACGGTCGTTATGTGATTTTCAACGATGCCATCCATGAGGGAACGGTGGGAGACAGTAATCCGATCTTAAGTCTTGGGCTTGCTAGGCAAACATTACAGCTTGCGATGGATTTAAGCGCCTATTTAAATATGGACGACCAGTTAGCACTAAAATGGGCGGAGGTGAAAGAGAATTTAGCCGTATTTCCTGTTCAGGAACGAAATGGGAAACAGGTTTTTCGCTATACTGAAAAAGGACCCGCTTGGTGGAACGATAATTCATTGGGCATACAACATATTTTTCCTGCCATGCAAATTGATCTGGAAAGCGAACAGAACCTAATCGATATCGCACGGAATACCATTGAAGAAATGGGACGATGGTCTGATAACAATGGAACCAATAGTTTTTTTCCTGCGGCGGTACGGGTGGGATATTCTGCCGATCGTATTTTGCAACATCTCAACCAATATAGTAGACATACTTATCCTAATGGATTTCAGTTGGATAATCCACATGGAATAGAGAATTGCAGCACGGTACCGACTACAATAAATCAGATGTTATGTGGAACGCATGGTGCGGTTTTAAAATTGTTTCCTGTATGGCCAAAACAGCAGAATGCTCTATTTGCCAATTTGCGTGTCAACGGTGCTTTTTTAGTATCATCGAACCTCAGAGATGGGGCGGTCGATTATGTCGAAATTTCAAGTGAACAGGGACAGCCACTAATCTTGGATAATCCCTGGCCGGGTAAACAGGTTTCCTGCCATAAAAATGGAAAAAAGACATGGCTAATGAAAGGAAACCGGCTACAAATAGATACAAAAAAAGGAGACCACTTTTATCTAGTGGCTGTTCGCTAGAATACATTGTCGCGTAGTTGGTACCTGGAACGAAACAATTTGATTTGATCAACAGGGGTGGTTAGCCGGTTCGGCTTTGCAATGGTGGACATGCAGATAATCCGTTTTGGAACAATTTAAAAGAGAAAATCATTATTGACTAATAGATAAAACGATGAAATTTAACTGTTGTTTTTCGCAATTGACTATACTTTTTCTATTGCTTGTAGGTGGAGGAAAGCAGGCTATGGCACAAAGCAAAAATTATGCTTTTCTAGATGTGAAAAAGAGCCGCGAAGAACGTATACAAGATCTGATTGCACGACTGACTTTATCAGAGAAAGTGCAGCTGATGAAACATGAGTTTAAAGGAATTCCACGATTGGACATTCCAGCATACGATTGGTGGAATGAGGCACTGCACGGTGTCGCACGTACAGCAGAAAAGGTAACTGTATATCCACAGGCAATAGGGATGGCAGCAACCTTCAATACGGTTGCGGTCAAACAGATGGGCGATTATACGTCGACTGAGGGACGCGCGCTTTTCAATGAAGATTTAAAGGCCGGAAAAACAGGTAAACGTTATCGTGGCTTGACCTATTGGACACCCAATATCAATATCTTTCGCGATCCACGGTGGGGAAGGGGACAGGAAACTTATGGTGAGGATCCTTATTTAACGGGACAGATCGGAACAGCAATTGTTCAGGGACTGGAGGGAGATGATCCACATTATCTAAAGGCAGTTGCTGCAGCCAAGCATTATGCTGTGCATAGCGGACCTGAGCATAACAGACATTCTTTTAATGCCGAAGTAACACCTTATGATCTTTGGGATACCTACCTCCCGGCGTTTCGCCAATTGGTCGTAAAAGCTAAGGTACATGGTATCATGTGCGCCTATAATCGTTTGGATGGAATGCCTTGTTGTGGAAATAATGTATTGCTCAATAATATTTTACGTCAGCAATGGGGCTTTAAAGGTTATGTGACATCGGATTGCGGCGGTATTAATGATTTTACCAGTGGGCATAATACACATCCGGATAATACAGCAGCCGTTAGTGCTGCCGTATTAGCGGGAACAGATCTTGAATGTGGCAATTTATATCAATTGCTGGAACAGGGGGTAAAGCAAGGTGTTTTATCTGAAAAAGATATCGATGTATCCTTGACCCGACTTTTACAGATCTGGTTTCAATTGGGCATGTTTGATCCACAAGCGCTCGTGCCTTATGCGAAGATCGGCCGTGAGGTTATCGAAAGTAAATCACATAAAGCACATGCTTATAAAATGGCACAGGAGTCTATGGTGCTATTGAAAAATGAGCACAGTATCCTACCCCTTGACCCCAATAAAATAAAAAGAGTTGCTTTGATCGGACCCAATGCCAATAATGGACATGCGCAGTTAGCCAATTATTTTGGTACCCCTTCAGAAATCATCACTCCATTGAGTAGTTTACAAAAACGTTATGGTAAGCAAATCGCTATTGACTATTTCGCAGGAACTGAAATCATGAAAAAAATAGATGGTGGTCCTTCTTTTGAAGAAATTGTTAAAAAAGCTAGTGCAGCAGACGTTATTGTCTTTGTTGGTGGTATAACTGCAGATTATGAAGGAGAAGCAGGTGATGCAGGGGCTGCGGGCTATGGTGCTTTTGTGAACGGCGACCGTTCTACTATGGCTTCTCCTGAGGTACAAACTACGCTTTTGAAAGAACTGAGGAAGGCAGGAAAACCTCTTATTTTGGTTAATATGTCGGGGTCCGTCATGAGTTTTGACTGGGAGTCGCAACATGTCGATGCGATATTGCAGGCATGGTATGGTGGACAGGCTGCTGGGGATGCCATTACCGATGTGCTTTTTGGTCGGTATAATCCCGCGGGCCGTATGCCATTAACAACCTATAAGAGCGATGCCGATTTGCCTGATTTTGAGGATTATTCGATGGCAAACCGAACTTACCGTTACTTTAAAGGTGAAGTACGTTATCCGTTCGGTTACGGCCTGAGCTATACTAATTTTGAATACGATCAGCTAAATGCTCCGGCGATGGTGGAAACGGGAACAGATATTCAAGTCACGGTACAAGTTACAAATACGGGTGAGCGTGATGGAGATGAGGTTGTACAATTATATGTTGTTCATCCGAAAGAAGGGAACTATAAGGTTCCAAACAGTGCTTTAAAGGGCTTTCAGCGCGTGTTCATCAAAAAAGGACGTTCTCAAAAGATAACCTTCACACTGACAGCCGAAGACCTGGCCCTGGTCAACGAAAAAGGTGAATTGATACAACAAACGGGATCTGTGAAAATATATATCGGTGGCGGTCAACCGGGGAAATCTGTTGGAGGGAAGCGTGAAATTACAATGCAAGGAACAGCGTATCGACCTTATTAAGGCAAAATAGAAGCAGGCTTGTATAGGTCCATATTTTTAAATAATCAACGAATAAATAATAATAAATGAAAGCAATTCTCGGAATGATACTAATACTGTTATCCTTCTCCTTATTTGGACAACAGCAGGAAATTATACGCATGGGAAACGCTCGTGTTGAGCTTTTTGATCGGGACTGGAAGTTTTCCCGCTTTGGTTTGCAGGCTGATGGTAATCAATTGGCGGAACCGAATGATTTGTATAAGACCGAGTTTAGTGATAATACCTGGCGTAGCCTGGATCTACCGCATGATTGGGCTATAGAGGGACCATTCCGTATAGAATTGGCCAGTGAATCTGGAAAGCTGCCCTATAAAGGAATAGGATGGTATAGAAAACATTTTAAAGTCGAGAACCTTCAAGCTGGAGAGCGTGTTTATCTGGATTTTGATGGTGCTATGGCAAATGCCAAAATTTGGTTAAATGGTCGTTATGTGGGAACTTGGCCTTATGGTTATAGTTCCTTTCGTATGGACTTGACACCCTATCTGAAAAAAGAGGGTGAGAATGTTTTGGCTGTACGTTTGGATACGGAAAATTGGGAATCAAGATGGTATAGCGGAGCAGGAATCTATCGTCATGTATGGATGGTGCGTACTTCTGCTGTGCATGTTGCACATTGGGGGACTTCGATTATAACACCGGTTATCAACGATCAATACGCCACGATAAAGAACGAAGTAACATTGGAGAACTTCCGTTTTTTTCCAGTACATGCTGAGGTAAAAGCCACCTATTTCGAGTTGGATGCGCAAGATAAACCTGGAAAACAAGTGGCGACTGCCAGTGGATTTGTAGACCTTCATGCCAATGCGAGTGGCAAAATGAATCTTGAAACACGTATCAATCAACCGAAACGCTGGGATATCCTGTCTCCAAATCGTTATGTGGAAAAGATTGAAATAATCGTTGACGGTCAAGTAAGCGATACATATTACAGTCCTTTTGGGGTACGGACAATCGAGTTTACAGCACATGAGGGCTTCAAATTAAACGGTCGCCGTGTAGACATAAAAGGCGTATGTAATCATCATGATTTGGGTTCATTGGGTGCCGCATTCAATAAAAGCGCATTGGAGCGCCAGCTTAAAATGTTACAGACAATGGGTATGAATTCCTTGCGTACCTCGCACAATCCACCAGCGCCTGAATTATTGGAATTGGCGGATAAAATGGGGATCCTGATCTGGGATGAAGCTTTTGATGCATGGCGAACAGGTAAACGTGCTAAAGATTACAACAAATTATATGATGAATGGCACGAGCGTGATCTATTGGCGATGGTTCATCGCGACCGCAACCATCCTTCGGTTTTCATCTGGTCTATCGGTAATGAAGTGCTTGAACAGCAAGATATTGAGATGACTGGGCATTTGGCTGATATTATCCGTCATGCGGATCCTACACGACCAGTTTCCAATGGTTATAATGATCCCGATGGAGGTCGGGAATCGGGTGCTGCGACAGCGTTGGATATTATGGGAGTTAATTATTTCTTTAGCCAGCAGGGGCGCTGGGATAAAGATGAACGCTATAAAAATATGCCTACTTTGGGAAGTGAGACTTCTTCTTGTGTATCTTCTCGGGGAGAATATTTTTTTGGAACAGATTACGATGGGTGGCAGGTAACCTCCTACGATAGGGCGGCTCCAGGCTGGGGCTGTTCGCCAGATACCCAGTTTCGAATATTGACGCAATATCCAAACTTGCTGGGGGAATACGTGTGGACGGGTTTTGATTATTTAGGCGAGCCAACACCATATAATTCGGCTGAAACCAATTTGTTGAACTTTAGGACGGATCCCACAAAACGTGCTGAACTAGAAGCTGCACTGGAAGAATTGAAAAAGAAAAATCCACCTTCGCGAAGCAGCTATTTCGGTATTATTGATCTTGCAGGATTTCCAAAGGATCGCTTTTTTCTCTATCAATCACATTGGCGTCCAGAATTGCCGATAGTACATATCCTGCCACATTGGACTTGGGAGAATAGAAAGGGAGAGATTACACCTGTTCACGTGTATACTTCCGGAACCGAAGCTGAACTTTTCGTGAATGGAAGAAGCCAAGGGAGGAAAAAGAAAGTGGCAGGTCAAGATTTTAGATTGCAATGGGATAGTATTCGTTACGAACCCGGAACGGTCAAAGTGGTTGCTTATAAGGATGGTAAAGAATGGGCTAAATCCGAAATTAAAACCGCGGGCAAAGTGGAAAAACTTCAAATGGAGGCAGATCGTGTAACGATTGATGGGGAAAAATCGGAATTGGTGTTTGTTTCTGTTAAAGTAACGGATAAAAAGGGAACGTTGGTACCCCAATCCGACGCTCTGATTGATTTCTCGGTCGAGGGTGCAGGAGAAATAGTATCTACGGATAATGGAAATGCAATTGATTTTACTTCTTTCCAAAGTCATTCGCGTAAAGCATACAACGGTATGGCATTGGTCATCGTGAAGGCGAAAAAAGGAGAAAAGGGTGAAATCCGTATTAAAGCAAAATGTAAAAAGTTAAACTTGGCTTCCGTAAAAATAATGGTCAAATAACCTAATCTAAGTTTGAGGTAAACCAACAAAACCATTCTTTAAGAATGGTTTTGTTGGTTTTGGATTTTAGCAATTTTTCCATTTATTCTGTTTCTCGTTTCTCCGGCCAGCCAACGAACACGCCGGTCTCTAATGTTAACTCGCCAGTGGAAGGATTATAACTGTCTTTTGATAAGATGGGCATTTCTCCGGCTACCTTACTTTGTTCAGGATTATGTGTACGGTTGTGGGATGTGGGCACCTTCTCAAGATGGACCGTTTTACCATTGATCTGTAAATTTTTCTGTATAATGGTTACTTTAGGCAATTTGTCATAATGTATCACAGTCATCCCTTCCAGATTTCTCGGTCTTTGCGCAAAATCTATAAAGTATTTGTATTGTTCTAAGAACGAGATGATTTGTTTCTCCATTTTAATCTTTTTACCTGGGAATGCCAAAGACCCCACATTGCTGATCTTTTTGCTGCTTAAATCTTCGACATACATGGTGATCCAGGAATGCTCATAATCTCCCCAGCTGAAATAGGTCTCTTTGTGATTGATTGAATCAGGTACTGCCTTGCCCGGGATATAACCATCTTTTTTTAGCGTTATCCGATAAGCCCCCTTATGCCAGCCTACCGTATTGCGGACGCTGATAAAGTCTCCCTCGGCGTCTGAACTGGCATAATATCCTGTTGTTTTTAATGCCTTTTTTGTCCGTTCAAACCAGCGTGAAAAGATACCATTAAATTTGATTTCTTGCTCCTTGCCTGTCTTCACACTGATACCACCACCAGCGGATTGAATACCACAATACAAAGGAATATCGTTCAGCGCAATATTAAAAGGGGAAATATAAAATGAATAGTGATCAGGTATATCGTCCTGCACTATAATATCGATGGAAATAGATTGGAAATCATTGATTGCCGAATCCAATACATAATAGGAATTGGTATAGTGTAAAGGAGGTAATATTAAGCTGTCAGGAAAGACGAATTCCGTAGCCATCTTTTTCTTGAGCTCTTGATCTATACTGCTGTTCTCGTACTTTTTTTTGAGTTCTTCTTTGGTTTGAGAAAATGCTGTCATACCAAATGATAGCATCAGCAACAATAGAGGATATTGATGTTTGAATGACTTCATCTTTTTGTTTTTAATTTGGTTTGAAAATAGGTATTATATTTTATATTATTTACTCATAAAGTTAAAATTCTGTGCAAAAATCACTGTGAGAACTACGAATCATAAATCATCTGGGGCGAATTGTAAGAGGAGGAAAAACAGCCGTGAATGGCGCTTTATATTTGTATAGGAAAATTATTTTAGCTGTATCCTATTATTCGTTTATGGAAATTATTAAAGCATTTATCACTTATCTGGCTACTTACATCATCACTTATTATGGTATTAAGTATTCACTTTCCGATCACTTTTTGGTCAGTACGCTAAATATTGGAATCTCTGCATTGGCTGCGGCATCCATTACTGCTTTATTGTCAACTGATCTTTTCAAAAGAAATAAAAACGAAGCATAAAGTCCTATTGTTTGAAATTCGGAAAATAGAAAAAAAGAGGGCCCTTTTTACGTAAAAGGGCCCTCTTTTAGATCGAAAAAATAATCGCTATCTTTTTTCGAATTTATACGAAAGTGTTGCCATAAAACTACGCGGTGGGATAGGGTTTACACTATAGTTTTCGTGGATGTAATAATTAAATGCCTTGTTGATATTGGACAATTTTCCAAGAATGCTCCAATTTTTATAGGTGTATCCGGCAGAAAAGTCAATTGTGGTAAATGGACTGACTGAAATTAAACGGTTCAAGCCATTTCTCACATCCACTTTCGTATTGTTCCATCCTGCATTGCGTCTACCCGTATAGAATGCAGAGAAGCCCAGTTTTAATCCTTTGACAGTTCCTTGTTGAAAAGTGTAAAATACGGTTCCATTTGCGGTATGAGCAGTGGTGCCCACTAAGCGTACGTTTTCTTCACTTCCAGAAATTTCTACAGTTTTTGTGTCATTTCCAACTGTTGTTGTATAGCTTGAAATAGGATTCGTATGGGTATAACGCATATAGTTATAGGAATATCCAGCTGTTACATTCAGACCAGGTAATAATGTTCCCGTTACTTCAGCTTCTAGACCCTCAGAGGCTGTTTTTCCGGAGAATTCCTTCATGTTGGCATCGCCGTTTTCGGAACCATCCGGTTTCAGTAGTAGCTGCTGAGCGAATTTGTTGTTATTGATTCTATACCAGGCAAGATTCGCAGATAAACGACCATTGAAAAAATCATTCTTGACACCGGCTTCATATTGATCAATTATTGATGGTGCTAGAGGCTGGTAATTGATATCGTAGCCGGAGTTAGACGTGAAATTATTCGCATAAGTGATATATATACTCGATGAAGGTATTGGCTGATAAATCAAGCCAAATTTAGGTGACCATGCTTTATCAACTTTGGCTCCCATTGGATTCCCTTGCCCATCTTTTGTAACAATTTCTTCTGTTTTATTTTCCTTGTAAGTAAATCGCTCAGAATTAGGCGTACGCTGATACGAATAGCGTATTCCGGCCAAAACTTTAAACTTCTCATTCAGTTCAATTAGATCCTGTAGAAATACACCGTATCGATAGATATCTGTTGTGGTTTTTGTCAACAAATCAGCTCCTGGGATATCAGTTCTCAATCCGTTGCCTGTAGTCGTATGCTGTGCTGTTTGACCCGGATTGAAAACATAAATCGCATCGTAAGGATTTGCTTTTAATACTTTTTTGTCATCATAATAATTAATCCCCTCCATAAAAAATGCGTATGCATTTGCATGTGATTGATCTGCATCGGCACCGACTAGAATTTTATGTTTAATAGAGCCTGTTTTTACAGTACCTGTTAAATTTAACTGCTGGTTGGCTGTAAATTCGTTTGATTTGGATCTTGTCAAATTTCTGGGAGCAATACCATTTTTGTCAGCCTGGATCCGATCAGACCCATAATAGTCACGATCGTAGGTTTGATAACTTGCGATCGCATTTAAATTCCAGGATTCGTTAAATTTATGGTTGAAATTGATCTGACCGTTTGAAGTATTTGTATTGTTATAAGCCCAAGGTACATTTAAGAATGTATTTCTTCCAACAGATTGATTTAATTTGCCGTCGACAGTCCCTATTCCGAAGTCTGGTGTGAAATCACTTTTCAAGTAATCAAATGTAAAGTTTAGATCCGTTTGATCGGAAATCTTATACAATACAGACGGGTTAACATAGGTTCGTTTTGACTTGACCTGATCTCTGAAGCTGCCAGCTTTTTCATAAGTGCCTATCATGCGAAAAGCGACTTTATTTGAAATTGGGCCGTAAACATCGACTGTAGGTTTATAAAAGTCATAACTACCTACACGCATTGAAGCTTCTCCGCCGTAGGAGAACTTAGGCTTTTTGGTAACCAGATTAACGACCGCACCGCCGGATACACCACCATATAGTAATGCAGCACTTCCTTTAAGGATTTCAACGGATTCTAATGTACTGGCTTCTATCGAACCACCATTATTTGTGCGTGCGCCATTTTTAAAGATATTGTTTGCTCCCAAGCTGTAACCTCTCGCATAGAAGTTTTCATTTACACCACCACGATTTGCCCCCATGGCTACACCATTCGCATTTTTGAGCGCATCGCTCAATCTGTTGACTTGTTGATCGGTAATGATCTGCTTATTAATAATCTGCACACTTTGCGGCAGGTCTTTATCGATAATACCTGCTTTCCCAACATTGACCGTTTTATTATTATGGGAATTATACCCAAACACCTCAACCTGCTCCAATTGCGACTCAGAAATATTCATCGCTACAATAACTGTTTGCGCTTTACCATCTTTAACAGTTATTGTTTGTTCTTCAACAGCGTTGCCTATGCTCTTGATTCGAATGGTATAGGTCCCATCGGGAAGATCGGAGAAATGAAAACTGCCATCACGGGAGGTTGAAGTTGATCTACCAAGTGTTGTAATGGTTACTGTAGCTGACTCGATTGCTGCGCCATCTTTGGTTTTGACGCGTCCATGTACCCCTTTACTTTGAGCCGAAACATCCAAATGTGTCGCTCCTACCAATCCCAGACTTAAGATAAGCCCCAGAAAAGATCTTTTCATTATTAATATTGAATTAGTCTAAATTATTTGTCGGCGCAAACATACAATTAATTTAGTTATTTAGACTGATTTAAAATAAAAAAATAACATACCTTTTATGCAATACTATTGTAGGTAATAATACTGGGATATTTGCTTGTTTTTGGTGTTTAATGTATTGATATTCAATGATATGTCGCATTGTTATTAACAACTACGAATCGTAAATCATAAGCGCGGATTGTAAATGAATGATACCTAGGATAAATAGACTTGATATATTTGGAATTAGGAGATCAACACAGTACCGATCACGGTATCGATGTTTTTCATTAGGTTAGAAGAAAGCCGTTAGGAATTCCCCATTCCAGCGGCTTTTACTTTTTACAAATTTGTATAATCATAATCCTTTCCACCGCTGAACTGGCTGTTCATGACACTACTGCTATCCTACAATAAAAATCACTTTATCTTATTTCTTTGTTATTCTGATTTTTATATAGGTTGGATAGGTATTTTTATATATCTTTGATAAAGAACCAAAAGCCTTTAGCCTTTCCGCTGTTAACATGGAGATATTTTGACTTTTGGGGAACGAGTAATTTTTGAATTATGAAATATCTTTTTGTACTGTTGCTCGGTTTATTCCTATTGTCCAGTTGTGACAAGGAAGAAGGTGATCCAGACTCCATGGAGATCGACGGTGCTGCATTAGCCAAAAAGTTTCAATTTATAGGTCGCTCTGTTGGTTTTTCAGTAAATCAGATTTATGTAGATCAAACTATAGACAAAAATTTTTACCTGGGAACAGTATGGGGATTGAAAGATACTATACCCACGGTGAAGCTAGCTTCCCTTCGTAGTCATTATAAGCCTTTTAAAATTACAATTGTGCCTACCACTTCCGCTATTTCAAATGCGAAGATCGTTCCAACCTTCGACGGAATTCGTTCCTATGCCCGTAAAAATAAAAGCACTGAGGTGACAATGTCAGGTTTTTCCATAACAGATTTCTTTGATTATGAATCAATACGTTACCATCTCAATAATAGCCCTGACGTAGATAGTGTTTTAAAGCTTGTCGAACACCATGATTCAACAACAATCAAAAGAGCATATAGCTGTTTGATGCGTAGTGAAAATATTGCATTTTCATTGATGGCACAATTCAATGAGTTTTCTTCAGCTTTTGGCCGTAAAGATGTTGCTCAGCTAAAACAAGCTGGTTTTAATCCCTATTATACAAATATTGTAAATTACGGTACACATTTGATTATGATGGGAGAAAGCGATTATCCTCGGATTGATTTCAAAAATGTACTTGATAAATTATTGGAAGGTCAGCCATTGACTGAAAAGGAGGAAACGATCTTGAACGCTTCGGATCTGTTAATCTATCTACGTGGTGGTAAGAGAGAAAGCTTTATCAGGCGCGAAAGCGGTTTGCAAGAAATAACTAAGCTGATAACAGAATTTAAAAAAGAGTTTGAAAAACAAAGTAATTCATTTGATTTCCCCATCAGCTATTCGCTCAGAAGTTTAGACAACTTTACACCTTTGAAATTTTGGTATTCCTATGATTTTCTTGCCCGTGAGGAAAAAGGTAATTAAGGTTTTTTAATTTGACAGAGAATACCTCTTTATCTTGCTAGTTTGGCATTAACGAGATAAAGTTAATGCCAAGCTAGCGAGATATATAAAAGTGGATAAACTGATAATATTACGCTTAAGTTTAGGGAATTAGAGCTACCTTACCATTTTCGTCCACGGTAAATTTAAATGTGTAATAATTTTGGCTTACCATACGACCTTGTTGTGATTTACCTTCACCCTTTTTGGTCGCATTTACTGCAAATAGTTGTTTTACTTTTCCATTATCATCAACAGAGAAGGTATATTCATGTAACGAATAATTCTCATATTCTTGCGGAATAAGTGTTGTGGCTTCGCCTACCTTATAAGGTATAGGGGTTACATCAAAGCTTTTAACGGCGACTGTTTTGGTTTTCTTTAGAAAAGGCATTTTTTTCTCTGAAGCAAAGGATTCTTTGGATTTCTGCATGCCATCGGCAGGACTATAGATATCTTCCATTTGTTTATCTCCATCCCAATAAACAACCTTTACTTCTCCAAGTTCTCCATAAAGTTCTTCTTTTGACTTGATTTGTAATTCTTCTACCTGTTTTTCCGGATCGAAGTTTTTTTCAATGATTTGTTTGACAGCTTTACCGCCATCTTCGTTCTGTGGGTATACCGTACTATTGCCGCATGATGTAATCAACAGCGTACTGGCTACCAAGGCTAAAAAAGTAATTTTGATTCTTTTCATTTTTATTTATATAGTTAATTATTACGCTATCTATCGAATTTCATGCCATTTTTATTGCGGCGATGGCTTGCAATAGCTCAGCAAAAATTAGTAGCTTTATTTTTTTGAATTACTATGAAACTACGCTCTTTATTTTTTGCCCTATCGGTATCACTTTTTAACTTATGTCTAGCGCAGCCAGCAGATACGCACACCAATGCTAAACAGGATGACAAACCTCTTGAAATAGCCCTTTCCAAAGCAGGGAAAAATAGGGCTTCATTGGAAAAAGTGCTCAAAGACGTGCCCAAAAATATGAAGGAAGGTGCAGTCTTCTTAATTTCCTATATGCCACAACGGGATCTGGAATCCTTAAGAAGCGATTTCTTATTGCGCAATATTGAATTAGCCTATCGGGCAAAAGAGAAGTTCTCTTGGACGAAACAACTACCAGATTCCATTTTTTTAAATGAGGTATTGCCTTATGCCGTGCTCAATGAAAATCGGGACGAATGGCGTGAAGAACTCTTTAATAGGTTTTCAAAGTATGTGGAGTCTTGTAAGACACTTCGTGAGGCCATCGCCGCTGTCAATAAAAATATTCGGGACGAAGTTATGGTTGATTATAACACAAAAAGAAAACGGCCTGATCAATCTCCCTCGGAATCAATTGATCAAGGGATGGCTTCCTGTAGTGGGCTGTCAATCTTGTTGACTGATGCATTTCGTGCAGTGGGTATCCCATCCAGGGTAGCGGGAACCTTAAACTGGTTTGACAATCGTGGAAATCACAACTGGTGTGAAGTTTGGATAGATGGGAAATGGTATTTTACAGAATATTACCCCGATAAAGAGTTGAATCGTTCTTGGTTCTTAGCGGATGCGGGCAAAGCAGATGCAAGTAACCGGGAGCATGCCATTTATGCTTCTTCTTTCAAAGCGGCAGAAACATACTTTCCTTTAGCTTGGGATACAAACTTGAAATATGTGAATGGGGTGAACGTAACGCCTACTTATAAAGCTTTATATAACGAGCAGCAGCAACAAATTAACATAGACAATAAGCATACGGCAATTTATGTTATTGCTTACGAAAGTAAGGACAAGACCACACCCGAAGATCGGAAAAAGTGTAATGTCGATATCTTTCAAGGAAAGGATCAAGTAGGCGGAGGTTCTACCAAAGATGCAAGACAAGATGCAAACGAC
The DNA here is from genome assembly GCF_024810095.1 of Sphingobacterium sp. BIGb0165. Classification (NCBI taxonomy): domain Bacteria; kingdom Pseudomonadati; phylum Bacteroidota; class Sphingobacteriia; order Sphingobacteriales; family Sphingobacteriaceae; genus Sphingobacterium; species Sphingobacterium sp. BIGb0165. The sequence goes on from NZ_JANUEB010000005.1 coordinate 291,640, forward strand.
CGGTTGCAGTTTGCAGTAGAAAAAAACAAAATATATACACTTAAGTATAATAGTAAACAAGGAGCAGTGGAAAAACAGGTGAAAATAGAGAATGATCCTATGACAGTAACCATTTTCCTTGATTAGAGACAAAATCTTTTTAATTATAAATTGTACTCGCTCTCTTGTTAGATGACCCTTTAGAATCTGATAATAGAGCGATTTTTTTTATCTAAGATTTTTTATTAGTATTTCCTGTCGGAGAAAAACAGCTGTCTAATTGCGATTAAAGCTGAGAAAACCACGTTATGTAACTTTTTTTTTGCAATCTTAAACTGAATTTGTTTAAATTGCCAATCGAATTGTGACACAACCAATGTATTTGAAACCTTTATCCGAAGAAAATAAGAGGAATATTGCTATTCATCGAGATGAAAACTCTTTTAAGGCCTATTTTTTGGCTAATTATGGGGTGCTAAAAAGTAATGCATTTTCTTTTATAAAAGATAAACAATTGGCTGAAGATGTAGTTTCTGAAGTACTTTGGAAAATCTGGTACTTGGGACCGGATCTTATGAATATCGTGAGTCTCGAAAGCTACCTCCTCCGGGCGATCAAAAATAAATGCCTGAACCTGCTCCGGGTTCGTCAGCTCGTGCTAACAGATGGCATTGAATATCAAGATACATTAATCGATCGCAATACACCTGAAGATATATTGATATCTAATGAAAGCATCCAACGCATCCAACAGGCTGTAGAATGTTTGCCGCCAAAAACAAAAGAAGCGTTTAAATTGGTGAAGGAAGAAAAGAAGACCTATTTGGAGACTGCGGAAACGATGGGAATATCTAAAAAAACTGTAGATAGACATATTCAAATAGCCCTTGGAAAACTATGGGCCTGCATGAAAGAAAAAAAATAATTTTTTTATTGGGGATTTTGTATTGCTTAGGTGTCTCTATCACAAATACACCGAATGCGCATGTTTTCATCTGAAGAAGAATACTTTTTATTTTTAGCCAATCGATTGCTTGAAGGAACGCTCACAGCAGAGGAAAGGATCGTTTTGGATAATTTACTGCGAGCAGATGAAAATAAAAGACAATTCATTGCCTTCTTGGAAAGTGAGCAGGAGGAACGGCAAAATATCGAGGCCGAGATTATCTATGAAAAGTCAAAACCTATAGAATTGGTTGCCGATAGGGATTCTAATGTCCACCCCTTTTTAAATCACAAAAAAATAAAAATAATATCCATTGCAGCCAGTATTTTGATGGTATTTGGATTGTTGACTTTTTGGTCTATAAAAAGAGACAAAGAGGAAAATATTGATTCAGAATGGCAAACAATTGTTACAGGAAAGGGAGAACGTAAATCGATCAAGTTAAGTGATGGATCTGAGGTCTGGCTTAATAATGAAAGCACCCTGCGACTGAAAAGTGGATTTGGAAAAACTGACCGGGTATTGCAATTAATAGGGGAGGGCTACTTCTCGATTGCCAAGAATCCAAATTTGCCTTTGACGATTAAAACAGCGCATGCAGAGGTGCTGGTACTGGGTACTAAATTTAATCTCCGCGCGATTCCAGATGAAAATATAACAACGACTTCGCTAATTGAAGGTAAGGTACAACTGAAAGTCGTGGAGAATAAGCAAACAAAAACCTATGAACTCCTACCGGGAAACAAAATCTCTGTGGTTAATTCGGTGCTGGAGCCAAGCCATAATAAAAGCAAGCATGCTGTTATACAGCAGCAGGTAGCTTTTGAAAAACTTGATATAGTCGAGACTGAAGCTACGGAAACACTCTGGATGAAGAACCGTCTGGTGCTTAAAGGTGATGATTTTAATGCCGTTGCCCGAAAGATGGAACGTTGGTTTGGAAAACCTGTTGTTATCAAAACAGAGCGATTGGCGGAACAACATGTCACCGGCATATTTGAAGAAACAACGAGCGAGGAATTCTTGGATATGATCAAGCGAACCGGCATAAAACTAAATTACTATACCCTAAATGATACACTTTATGTAAAGTAAAATTAAAAAAGGGTATCCCTCATAGTGAGCAATACCCATACGTTTTAACCAATGGCATCGGACCCTAGGAAAGTAGGATGCCAATCGATTATTATTAAATACCAAAATTATGAAAAAAAAATCACATGTACTTTATCATGTGCCTATCTCGTATTACCTAAAATGGTTGTTAATGGCCAAATTTTTAATCATTTTCTTATTCGCATGTGTTGCAACTGGTCTAGCGAAAGAATCTAAAGCGCAGAAAACGGTTTCTTTACGATTTGAAGAGGTTCGGCTCAAAAATCTCTTAACTTCAATCGAAGAGCAAACCAAGATTAATTTCATCTATAACGATAATAGTATTCATGATATTAAAGTAAAGCGTGTTGATGTACGCAATAAAAAATGGACCGATCTATTGTTACCAATCTTAGCGAAGGAATCTTTGGAGATGGATATAGTAAGTGAAAATCGTATTATCATTCGTTCGATGACCAGATCGCAGGATAAAATAGCATCGGGTACAATCAAAGATAGCCATGGAAAACCATTGGCGGGGGTATCTGTGAAAGTAAAAGGAACAGACAAGATGACACAGTCCAATAGTGATGGACAATTCTCACTTGTGGTCGAGAACGAAAACAACATACTGTTGTTTTCCTATCTGGGTTATCTCACGCAGGAGCTTCCTTATCAACGACAAGGGATGTCAGTGGTGTTACAGGAAGATCTCGCCCAATTGGAAGAAGTTGTTGTCATTGGATACGGAACCCAGAAGAAAGCAACATTGACGGGTTCGGTCAGTCAGGTTTCGGGGAGCGAGTTGCAACGGTCGCCAGCACCTAACTTGTCCAATTCCCTTGCCGGGAGAATGCCGGGTGTGGTGGCCAACAATCGTTCAGGTCAGCCCGGGAGCGATAATTCTGAAATATTTATTCGCGGTAAAGGTTCCTTGGGAGACAATAGTCCATTGTATGTGATTGATGGGGTTGCCAACCGTGGTGGCATCGAGCGATTGAATCCGAGCGATATCGAAACTATTTCCGTATTAAAGGATGCTTCCGCTGCAATCTATGGTGCACAGGCCGCAAATGGTGTGATTTTGGTCACGACCAAACGTGGAAATGGTGATAAACCGACAATTTCTTACGATGGAAGTTATGGACTCTCCGAGCATACACGTACACCTAAGTTGATGGATTCTTACCAGTTTATGGTCTATGATGATGAAATCAACGCTCATTTTGGTCGAGTTGAAAAGTATAAGGATATAAAAGGAAAGTATTTGGATGGAAGTATCGATCCGCTTCTATATGCAAATACAGACTGGATGAAAGCAGTATTTAAATCAGCTCCGCAAACACAGCATTCGCTTTCGTTGCGCGGTGGTGATGAAAAAGTACGCTACTATGTCTCGGGTGGATACCTATATCAAAAACCGGGTTTCAAAAATACTGACCTGAATTTCAGAACTGTGCAGTTCCGCTCCAACCTCGATGCAAAGATCACCAAAGATCTGTCGGTATTGATTGAAGTCGCTACAAGACAGGAAAATCGAAACAATTCCAATTATGATATGGGGACCTTCTTTTGGGAAGCGTTCCATGCTTATCCGTTCTTACCAGATTACTATCCCAACGGATTACCAGGCCCGGGACTTTCCTGGGGTAATAACCTGACAATCCTCGCTGCAGGAAAAACAGGTTATCAGCATATAAAAGATAATTTTATAAATACAAAAGCTGGCTTCGACCTCAAAACTCCTTGGTTGTTGGATGGATTGAGTTTTTCAGGATATGCTGCATTTGATTCGAGATATCGGCATGAAAAGAAGCTCAACAATATGTGGGATGCCTATCGTTATAATCCAGCAACCAAAGAATATGATAATATTCGGGAAACAACAGGTGATGTTAATATAAACCTCTCCGAAAGAAATGATAACGATCGCATCGAAACCTGGAATTTTAAAATTGGCTATGATAAAAAATTTGATGCACATAGTATTAATGCCTTTCTTGCTTATGAGCAAAGTAAGAACAGAGGAGATTGGTTTTCAGCTTATCGCCGTGATTTCTTAAGTGATGCTGTAGATTATCTTTTCGCAGGAAGTGACAATCAAAAAAATAACGATGGGAAAGCAACAATCTCGGCACGCCAGAATTACTTTGGCCGGGTAAGTTATGGATTTAAAGATAAGTATCTCGCCGACTTCACATTGAGGAGAGATGGTTCGCAAAACTTCAGCAGCAATGCCCGTTGGGGTTGGTTTCCCGGTGTCTCAGCAGGTTGGCGTATCTCCCAGGAAGATTTTTTTAAAGAAAATGTTCCGTTCATCAATGAATTGAAGATTAAAGCTTCTTGGGGTAAATTGGGAAATGATCGCGTAAGTCCTTTTCAGTATATCAGTACCTATGTACTCGGGGATGGAGCAATGTTTGGTGTTGACCCTAAGAGAGGGAAAGGTTTTACGGTAGGAAGATTGGCCAACCCTAATATTACCTGGGAAAAAGTGGATACGAAAAATATAGGTTTCGAGTCTGTTTTCTTTAAAAACACGTTGACTTTTGACCTACAGTATTTCTATTCGATGCGAACTGATATTTTAACACCAAAGCAGGCCTCTGTACCCAAATATACAGGATTGACCTTGCCCGATCAGAATATCGGTGAGATTTCAAACAGAGGTATCGAGAGTAGCCTTCTATATCGTAATAAGGTTGATGATTTTAGTTATTCTATCGGCGGAAATTTCACTTTTGTACGCAATAAGATTCATTTCTTTGATGAGGCACAAAATACGCCGGAATGGCAGCGTAGAACAAACCACAGCATAGATTCCTGGTTGGTGTACAAAACCGATGGTATCTATCAAAATCAGTCCGAAATAGATGCTTCTCCGCATTTACTGAATACCAAACCCGGCGATATCAAGTATATTGATGTTGACGATGATAAAAAGATTACAAGTAATGATATGGTCCGGATTTACGAAAGTCCGATACCCGAAATTACCTATGGTATTACCATGGGGACGAAATGGAAAAATTTCGATTTAAATATCCTATGGTCGGGGCAAGACCGCGCGAAACAGATTATCAAACCGGGAAGCTATAATAGAGATGTGACATATTTTGAAAATAGATGGACCTCAGAAGCGGAAACACCGAATGCGCTATATCCCAGAGCTTTTGATCGCGATGATACGTTTAATTCCATGAACTCAACATTCTGGTTGAAAAATGCCTCCTTCTTAAGACTGAAAAATGTAGAACTGGCTTACTCACTATCACCAGCCATGCTTGAAAAGATCAAGATGAAAAATCTGCGGATCTTTATTAGCGGTTTCAATCTCTTTTCCATCGACCAGATCAAAATCCAGGATCCTGAAGGGATACAAGCTGGTGGCATGTATTATCCACAGCAGCGGATTTATAGTGTGGGTATGAATTTAAGTTTTTAATTGATAGATTACATGAAAACAACGATAAAACTATATATAGCAATTTTTTTTACAGCTTGTTTTACATCATGCGCTGATTATTTAGATGTCAAGCCTTTGGACTCTTTTACCGGAGAGGCTATATTTTCGGACGTCAGTTTAATGGAAGCTTATGTGAACAAGCGATATACGGAACTACGGGATGGGTTTGGAAATTTCGGTTTACGCTACATTTCCGATGAGGCATATCACAACTTCAACTCGGGTAATCCTTACTTATATAATCGGGGCGAGGTAACAGCAGATCAATTTGGTGACTACTCGACCTGGAACGCGTATTATGAAGGAATCAAGAACTGTAATATTTTCTTTGATAATATTGCTCAGCTTAAAGCGGACAAAGGGAAGGTAGATCGGTTGATTGGGGAGATGACTTTTCTGAGAGCATTTTTTTATGCGGATCTCGTTGCACGATTTGGCGGTGTCCCTCTGATTACAAAAACCTTCGATCTGAACAGTGATATGATGGTGCCCCGGAATTCCTATGACGAATGTATCGATTTTATTGTAAAAGAATTAGATAAAGCAGCAGACTTACTTCCCCTCAGTTATGAGGGAAAGGATTTTGGCCGCGCGACTAAGGGAGCTGCATTGGCACTGAAGTCACGGGTAACATTATATGCCGCTAGCGCTTACTGGAACCCATCTAATGATAAGTCCAAATGGCAAAGAGCTGCGGATGCAGCGAAGGCTGTGCTGGATCTCAATCAATACCAGCTCGATCCGAATTACAAACAGCTTTTTACGAGCAACAAGAGTAAAGAGATTATTTTCATGAAGCAGTTCAATACGGAATTTGGGCACTCCTTTGACTGGACTGATTCTCCGAACGGTTTTACAGGCTGGTCAAGAACCTGTGTACTCCAAGACATGGTGGATGCTTATGAGATGGAGGACGGTTCAATGCCTTCAGCACAACAGTACGTGGATGGTAAACCCTGGGAAGGGCGTGAGCCTCGATTCTATGCTTCTGTTGTCTGCGATGGCCAGCAATTTAGAGGAAGAGAGATTGAGTTCTATGTATCTTCTACCGGAAACAGAGCCAATAGTGGTAAAGACAGCGAATTCGGTATTGATGATTGGAATGCTTCGAAGACCCATTACACGATCCGCAAGTTTATGGACGAAAGTTTGCGCAATCCTTGGAACGATAAGAGCGCACAACCTTGGATTTACATGCGTCTGGGTGAGATTTACCTAAATTATGCGGAAACCCAATATCAGTTGGGGAACGAGGAGGCCGCCCGTACTTACATCAATAAGATTAGAGAGCGGGCACGTGGAGGGAAGGCTGGTATACTTCCTGCCATCACAAGCACCGGAGCAGCACTTTTGGGAAAAATACAACAGGAACGCCGCATAGAACTTGCTTTTGAAGATCATCGTTTTTTTGATGTAAGACGTTGGAAAATCGCTGAACAGACCGAAAACAAACCAGCACGGAAAATCACGATTGTACGGGATGACCAAACGAAAAAGAAAAGTTATAAAATCGAGGTGTTGCAGGAGCGGAAGTTCTTTCCGCAGCATTATCTGCTTCCGATTCCGAGGAGTGAAATTCAACGAAATGCACTGTTGAAACAGAACCCAAGTTACGACTAATCAACCTACCGCCTAGGGTCTGTCATGTACAGATCCTGGGTTCATTAAAAGCTAATCCTTATGAAAGCGATCCTATTACTCGCCCTGCAGACCCTATTTTTTGTAAGTTTATTCGCGCAAAAAAATGATATTTCCATTGATACAGATCATAAAGAGCTAAACGACATCTTTGTGTGGGCAACACAGAAAGCGCGGTCTTTTGTTGTTACAGGAAAAAGAGGGCCTGTCAATATCCATCAGAAAAACCAAGAGTCAGCTACCGTTTCTTATTTACCTAGCTATTGGGCAGGCTATCCTTTGCGCACTGCGTTCTATTCACGTGATTTTTGTCATCAAGCGATTGGAGCTCATTTATTAGGACTGGAAGCTGAAAATTTCACTATGCTCCGTGCTTTTGCCGCGAGTGCTACCCCTAGCCGAAAATGGTTCCCTTTATGGGCTATTAATTTTGATGGGACACCTTACACCTTAGATTATAAAAACGACGATAACTTTGTGCGCGAAATTCCAGCTGTTTTTGAACTGGTGGAAAAGAATGCTCAGCTCTATGACTGGACCAAAGATAAACGTTATCTGACCGACTCCGCATTAAGACAATTCAATGCTAAAGCTGTAAGTGACTTCGTGCTAGCGCATGATCTTAAAAACCCGAACGGTGTTGCAGAGAGTGATGGCTCGGGCAATATCTTCAAAGGTACCGCCACCTATAATGAACATCGTGACCAGACTTTGATTGAAGCAGGCGATGGTATCGGGAGTCAATATCAAGCTTATTTGGCTTTCGCAAAGCTGTCAGAATTAAGTGGCAACAACATCCAGGCCATGACCTATAACGAAAAGGCCAAAGCATTGTGGAACTATTTTAATAAGGAATGGGGGATAGTCGATAATAAAGAATTGTATAATCGGGGCTACGATAAGAATAAGCTCCCTGTTGCTGGTTGGGGAAAGGAGAACTCCTGGTTTCTTCCCTTGAAAGAAATTACAGACCCACGATCGGACAGACATCTGAAGTATTTGAATTATATCGATGAACAGCTCGGCTCCAAAGAAGGATTACCCGAAAATATAGAAGCAATTACCTATGTGCCGGAGCTATTTTTTAAATATGGGCAGAATGAGCGTGGCTGGAAATGGTTGAAATACATTATTTCAAAAATTAATACAGTGCATGCCATGGCAACATTGACTGGTAACAATGGCGATTACCCTGAGGTTTCTTTTGTGTTGGTCAGTAATATTGTACAGGATATGATGGGCGTTAATCCCGGAGTGAAAGGTAACGCTGTAGAAACCTATTCCCATCTTCCAAAAGAACTTGGTCGGGTGAAAGTGTCGAATGTCAAGATTGGCCGGGGAATGTATACTGTGGAGCAACGTGCTGTATCGGAAACGATCTTGTCTTACACAGGAGGAGAAGCGGTACAGTATTGGCAGGCTGGTTTTCAGGGAAGTCATCCTTATCTCTACTGTAATGGTAAGAAGACTAAAAGTAGCATTGGCGAAAAAAATGGCATTACCTACAGTTATATCGTAGTGAAGATTATGGGAGATAAGCAATACAGTGTAACGACTCAATTATAGATAAATCATGAAAACTAAATTATACTATTGGGGTGTTGTTGCAATTAGCCTACTGCAGTGGAGTTCATCGTTAGCTCAAAATTCAAAAAAATGGACGTTATTGAAAGGGAATAGGATTGAATGGAAGGTTAGAGAGGGAGAGAATCAAGAGGATCATATTGAAATGGCAGGTTTACAAACCGCTGCTGTCGTTTACTATGGTGTTCGCAATGGTCGCCTCTTATTGGACAAAAAGATCGTATTTCCCATGCTGCGAACAATTCCTAACAATACACATGCAAGTCTAACCGTACCCTTTCAAGATAATAAGTCTTTATTGATAAAAGTAGATGGGGTAGTGGTCGACGAGTATCCGTTGAGCTTTGGGCTCGATGGAAAATTATGTGTTTATTCAAAAACGAATTCTCCATTGGAAATACAGCGGACCTTATTTCCCGCAGTTGATAAGCCTGTTTTGATTGAGCAGGTTAAGTTGGTTAATAGAGGGAATAAACCCTTGCAGATTGATCTGATTAACAAGTATTCAAAATTCTATTCCGACCCTGAAAAAAGTGTATATGGGCAATATGTCGTGCAGGCTTTACTAAGAGACAGCGTCGTTCCTAAACTTGAACCACTACAGTCTTATCAATTCAATATTGTGTATGAAGGGAAGAAAATTACCGAACCAGCTTATCAGTATTCGCCCTCCTATGAATTAGGGAAAAGGGAGGATTTTGTGAAAAGTTTAGCTGGTGATCTTATTCTGGAAACACCCAATGATACGATCAATACCGCATTTGCCTTTGCGAAGATTCGTGCAACAGAAAGTATCTATGATACAAAGGGCGGATTAATGCATGGTCCTGGGGGCCTAAGCTACTATGCCGCGATATGGGCAAATGATCAGGCTGAATATGCCAATCCTTTCTTCCCATTTTTAGGCAATCGCAACGGCAATGAAAGTGCTATTAATTCCTTCCGTCATTTTGCCCGTTTTATGAACTCAGATTATAAACCGATTCCCAGTTCAATAGTTGCTGAAGGTGACAGTTATTGGAATGGAGCAAAAGATAGGGGGGATATGGCGATGATTGCCTACGGGGCATCGCGTTATGCCTTGGCATTGGGTAAGAAAGATATCGCTACCGAGCTGTGGACATTGATTCATTGGTGTTTTGAGTATCTTGAGCGACAGAAGACAGATGAGGGCGTATACCGCTCAGACAGTGACGAATTGGAAGGCAGAGCTCCGGCAGGAAAGATTAATCTGTCGACGAATAGTATTGCTTATGGTGCTTATCGAAGTGCTGCGGATCTGGCCCGTGAGTTGGGTAAGGATGATCTTTCAGAACTATACCTACAGCGTGCTGGAGAACTTCGGAGTGCGATTGTTAGGTACTTTGGAACCGACGTGCAGGGATACTCCACGTATCGTTATTATGATGGAAATAGCATCTTAAGGGCTTGGATATGTTTGCCAATGACCATGGGCATTACCGAGCGGAGTGCCGGAACAATCGATGCATTGTTGTCAAAATATCTTTGGACCAATAATGGTATCCTGACACAATCCGGAGATAAGGTATTCTGGGATAGAGCAACATTGTATGCCTTTAAGGGATTTTTTATGACGGGTGCGACGGAAAGAGCGCTTCCCTATTTTAAATATTACTCTTCGATGCGCCTTTTGGGTGATCACGTCCCTTATCCAGTTGAGGCTTGGCCTGAGGGTGGACAAAGACATTTAAGTGCCGAGAGTGCCCTTTATTGTCGTGTCATAACAGAGGGCTTATTTCATATTGTACCCACAGGGTTACGCAAGTTCAGCATAAATCCCAGTCTACCAAAGGAATGGAAGTATATGCGACTTAGGCGCATAAGAGCCTTTGACCGTGTGTTTGATATTGAAGTAGTTCGGAGAGGCAAACAAGAGTTCCTTGTTGTGAAACAACAAGATGGAACGACAATTCAAAAAACGATTTTAAAGAACCAAGCTATCAGTATCACGTTAAACTAAGCGAATAAATCGCTACAGGTCGTCCTGTAGCAATTTATTTTTAATTACATGCCCTTATAATGGGCCGAAATCTTGTATATCTTTCCATGTCCGTCTAGTTTCATGTACTCCGCGGATAGCGAGCCATCGACATTTTTGTAGAAAAGTACTATGGAATTTACACCTTTGTGCTGCTAAATTAAACAAACGGTTGCGTTTTGATCGGAGTTGTCAATGCTAATAATTCTCATTATTATCGTATTGCTAAAGTAAATGAGTACTTAAATAAGATAAAGTGAAAAAATATATATCACTGGCGGCAGCTCAAATGTTGTCCGTTCTATTATTGTCAGCGCAAACGACCAAGTCCGATGCTCCATTACGATTGTTGGGAACAAGAAGTTGGATACGACTTGATATGAAAGATGGAAAGAACGATCTTTCGGGAGCCAAGCTGTTCTGGTCAAAGACGCATAGGAAGCCTGCTGTTGCCAATGCGGTACTCGCGGAGGGTACCAAACGCTATTATATCCAGCAGGTTGATCCCGAGACAACCTATTATGTTTGGGTGGAATCTGTAGCTGGCAAGCCTTTGGCGCAAGGGAAGTCCTATACCTCTAAAAGTTGGACTTTGGATGATACCGAGCTCGAGGAAGAGAAAAGAAATCCAAGTTCAGCTGTTGTTCCTGTCGGTATGGAAGTTTTTTGGCAGGACGAGTTTAATGATCGACTTTTAAACCGGAATAAATGGACCACCAATTATTTCTCCTCATTGAATTATCTAAATGAAAAGTCAAAGCAGGAAATGTTACAGAATCAATTACCCCAGCCTGCCTATACGCTTGACGGATCTGCAATTAACCTCTATGTGAATGATACCATACCAAAGCGAATCTTTACAGAAGGTGGAAACCAAAAGATTTCGTCCATTCAGACTTATGATTGGAAAACGAATGAAAACCTGTTGGACAATAGTAAAGGTGGTTATTTTGAGGTAAAAGTACGACGCAATCGTCAAGGTAACCCGAAAGGAACAAATACTGCATTTTGGTTCGATTCACCAGGACCAGATATTCGTTACTATCTTCAAGAGGGAGCCGAGGTTGAACGAATAAAAGGAATACGTCCAAAAGGCCAATTGTTTGAAATAGATGTGTTTGAATATATCACGGCTCAATTTGTCATCCACGGACATGTCGATGCGAAAGGGGGATTTCAACGTAATCTTGCCACACATATTGCCGAAGGATATGAGCATGTAGGCCAGTGGGTTACCCATGGTGTGTTGTGGGCTCCAACAAGTATTAAACATTATATCAATGGTGATTTAATTAAAGAGTACGACAATAAAAATCAAATCTACTCACCCAACCATTTTATGAATGTGTTTTTAGGCGCATACGGTTCCGAAGGTGGGGTAAATATGGAGGTCGATTATATCCGTGCCTATAACTGGCCTTTGCGTGATGGAAATGAGCTCCCTAATCCCGATTTTGAGGGAAAAGCTGGTCTCAAGCCCTGGGAAGGAGAAGGTACGATTGAGGAGGGCATAGGTGAAAAGGGGAGTAAGGCTCTTGTACTTGCTCAAGGGAAAAAGATAGAACAATACATTTATCTGGACCCAGCGCAACAATTTAACCTTAGGTATTGGGGCAGAGGTGGCGGTATAGCCGTAGCAGTAGACGATGTAAAGGTTGTGACCGGAGAACTGTCGAATCTAAAGCAACAGACACTGGAGTTGGGTAAGAAAGGTAAAAAACAAGAAATTAATTTTGTGACTGGTCAGGAAATCAAACCAAATAAAAAAATAGTGCGAATAGCTTTTACGAACACAGGTAAAGAGACCATATATTTAGATAATATCACAGTAAAGAAGAAATAAAATAACTGAAACTTATCCTACCATAATAATGGAAATATGGCTCCATGTAGTTGAATAAAAATCAATACATGGAGCCTGTTTTTGTTAAAAGGTTATTGTGCTCTTTTGGAACTCAGTTGGTGACATACCAGTTAAGCTCTTAAAAAAATGAGTAAAGACGGCCTGATCTTCAAACCCAAGTTGATACATGACAGCTTTGATTGTAATGGGTACGAGACTCAATAGGCGCTTGGATTCTGCCAATATCTCGTCTTTGATTACTTTTGTCGGTGTTACATTTAGATGATTTCGTGTCAGGATCGCGAGGTAATCTGGACTTACATTTAATTTTTTTGCATAGAATGTGACGTTATGCTCTTTATTGTAATGGAGCTTTACAAGCTGCAAAAATTCAAATAAAACAGATGGTATTCTAAATAAATTAATATCACTGATACGCTTCTCTAAAATCCTACTGATTTCCTGTAAGGTGATACGCGCCCGTGAACAAATGATTTCAAGTAGAGGTCGATCCATATGCAATTCATTCCCGATATTCCTTAACTCATAGAGGAGTGTCTCAAATTCCGATTGCGTAAGATCTTGCACAGGGTATACCCTGTATAAATGTTGGCTAAAACGTAATGCAGTACAAACCTTTTCAAAATTTATCTTGGAAATCTTAAGTTGATAGGTAAACGTATAATCCAAAATACTGAAATGGCTTCGCTGTCCAGGAAAAACAAGATGTAGCTGATATCCCCGCATGATGTGTTTTTCCAAATCAATATGGTGGGCACCTCTTTTTGATTCGGACAGAGTGATAATAAATTCATCGTTCTGAAAATTTCTTGTTCTATAGAGCCGTCCCTGCCATTCGGTATAGAGCGTCTCATGATCTTTTTTTAGATCTCCACTTTTTTTGACGATACCTGTTTCAAACATTTTTTTAGGTTAAATAGGGTTATGTGTTATCCAAGTATATAAAAAAAAAGAATGATAAAATTGAATAGTCACGTTTTATCCTGCTCTTTCTATTTTCTGTATCAGAAAAAGGTGTTTTTGAGATATGTATTGACCAGAAGTTTTTATCTTGTTTTAAAATTTGGATAGCATGGATAAAATCAAGAATTATTTTGACTCGCTCATTGCGATGGAGGCGGAGGACTGGGATATTTTTTCGTCAATGCTTACCAAGGCAGTTTTTCCGAAAAGATCACTGATTCTGGAAATGGGTAAAACCGAGCGCTATCTTTCCTTTATTGAAAGGGGGATTGTCCGGTTCAATATTCCAAAATTAGATTATGATTTTACATTTGGGTTTGCTTTTGAAAACTCCTTTGTGAGTGCCTATGATTCATTCCTGACCCAAACTGCATCGTCCTATAATCTTGAAGCGATTACAGATTGTGTCTTATGGCGGATATCTTATGATGATCTGAATACCGTGTATAAAACGACAGAGGTGGGGAATTTTATCGGACGAAAGGCTATCGAAGATATCTTTTTGAAGAAAATGAAACGTGAATTTACCTTACTCGAAGATTCAGCCAAAACGAGGTATGTCAATCTCGTGCGGGAACAGCCTGAGTTAATTAAAAATATCCCCCTTAAATACTTGGCATCTTATATTGGGATTAGACCACAATCGCTAAGCAGAATCCGGAGGGAAATTTCTTAACAATTGTTCATTGATAGGGAATAGAAAGGCCCATAACTTTGAATAAAAAAGATTATGAAACCACTTTTTGTTTTACTTACAGTATTTCTCATCAGCAATTTAGTTATACGACAGTATAAGGGCGATATGGATTACCATTTGGCTGGAAAAAGGGCGATATGGATTACCATTTGGCTGGAAAAATAGCGCTTGCTGCCACATTATTGTTTACCTCCCTTGGACACCTCATCTACACAAAAGGCATGGTGTTGATGCTTCCTGATTTTATCCCATTAAAAAAAGAAATGATTTATATGACCGGACTATTGGAGGTCATGGGGGCTTTCGGTTTATTTATACCATCTTTAAGTCGTCTTACAGGGATGCTTTTAATTGTCTTTTTTATACTGATACTACCGACAAATATATATGCGAGTATGAGGCACCTGAACTATGAAACTGCGACTTTTGATGGAAAAGGCCCAGGCTATCTGTGGTTTAGAATTCCATTTCAACTGTTGCTGATCGGCTGGACTTATTATTTTGCGCTACGTTAATTTACGCTCTTCTTAACTTAAATATAGCAATAAGTTAATATTGAAAAGTTTAGTTTTATTTAACAATATTTTATTTTTGCTAAACATTTAATAGTGAATAAATGAGAGAAGCGATCAAGATGGTGGTATTTGATATGGCAGGTACTACTGTAAATGAGGATAATATAGTTTACAAGACACTTCAACAGGTGATAAATCACATTGGTGGTTATCAACTTACATTGACAGAAGTGTTGGAACACGGAGCTGGCAAAGAAAAGTTACAGGCCATTAAGACTGTACTAAAAAATTGCCTCAATATTGTTGACGATCAATTGGCTGAGCAGATGTTCCAATCATTTTTGCAAGCACTTGAAAACGCCTATGAAGTAGCAGAAATTTATCCGAATTCAAATGCCAATGAACTTTTTGCGATTTTGAAAGAGATGAGTATACTTCGGGTATTAAATACGGGATATGATCGCAAAACAGCGGAATCTCTTTTGAAAAAACTTAATTGGGTTGTAGGTCAAGATATTGATGCATTGATCACAGCATCCGATGTAACTAAAAATAGACCTTATCCGGATATGATCGATCTTGCAAGAGCAAATTTTGCAATAACAGACCCCACAGGAGTAGTGAAAATAGGGGACTCGATTATTGATATAAAGGAGGGTCAGAATGCTGGTTGTGCTTTAAGCATTGGCATTACGACAGGAGCCCATCATGCTAATCAGCTAAAATCAGCTAATCCGGATTACGTGATTGATGATCTACTGGAAATTGTACCCATTATAGAAAAATATAATATCCCAAGTCAGGTGGTTTAATGAAATTAAGTTCGTATAAAATGAAATAAAGCAGAAAGAGACCATCCAATCGGTCTCTTTCTGCTTTAATATATCGTTTAAATGCAAGTGTCTATTGCATCTGCATACCTTCCATGGAATTTTGGTTTTTGTTTTTCTTGAACATGTTCATGTCCATTTTGCCAAAACGATAAGATAGGTTCAATTTGACAAGCTGCGGATTGGAGAGACGATAATACTCTTGGTAGAAACCATCACCCGAAGAGACTATGGTATTTCCACGGGTTCTAAAGATATCGTTTACCGCCAATGTCACGGAAGCAGCCTGATTTTTCAAGAAACTCTTCTTGATGGCAAAATCGATCCCATAAAAAGGCTTAATGTACCCCTGAGAGGAACTTTGGGCCTGATTCATCGGCGGGCCAAAGGTTTGATTTTGTGTGACCGGCATATTTGTTTTTCCTTGATATTCAAATGCGAGCTGAAGGTTCCAGTTCTTTTTCAAATTGAACGTATTATTCAATTTTCCAAATACGGTCCACATACCTTCTGATGGTGTCTTGTCATCGATTTCAATTTTTGAATTGTAGAAATTGAGGTCAGCTGTCAGATCCCACCATGTTTTTAAATTATTGGTGTAGGTGAACTCTGCACCATAGTTTTTGCTGGAATTTGCATTAATATAGGTGTTGATGAAATCCATTTTGTCCGTAATGGGATTGAGCTCCTGTGTCAGGTATCGGGTGATCAGGTTCGTGGTATATTTGTAATAAAATGAAGCCAGGAAGGTCCCTTTACCATGTGTTCGGCTATAAGACAATTCGCCTGATGTTGTAAACTCCGGGACGAGGTCCGGATTACCACGAGTAATATTTAAGCTGTCTGTATAATCAACAAATGGAATTAACTGAAAGAAGTTGGGACGATTGACACGACGCGTGACACTCATCTGTAACTGATCTTTCTCTGTCAGTTTCTTACTCAGGAAAAGTGAAGGAAAGAGACTGACCGGATAGTTGTTGTGGAATTTTTGATTTGTGTTGATTAGTTCACCGTCATAGGTGGAATTCTCGACACGTAAACCGACTTTATAAGATACCCAATCTTTAAGGTTGCCACCAAGTGAAGCATAAGCCGCATAGACCGTATTCTTATTGTCGTAATTGGCTGACGCAGCACTGATATCTTTATACTCATCGTCATCGCGGGCTTTAAGGGTGTTGCTATTCAGGTTTTTGAGCTTGTTGATTTGTGCACGAACTCCCGTCTCAAGTTTCATCCCATTTTTGAATGGTTTAACATAATCTGCCTGTACGGTCATAAATTTATTGTCGCCAGATCCACTGTTCTTTTGGATCTGTGAACCAATGATTCCACTGTTATCTAAATAATTGGTGGTGTAAGTGCCGTTAGATTTGTTTGTTCCACCGAAATAATTGAAGTCCGCGGTCAATTCCTCACCCTCGGTTTTGAATTTCTGAACAAGACCTGCCTGTAAACCCCTAGGTTTGAAACTACGTTCGGACTCTGAAATTCTATTGCTATTGCCTTGCGTTTCCGTCGTTATCATCGTGTTTTCATTGGGGCGAAATTTACCTTCAACAAAGATTCCAGCAACAGATACGGTCGTGCGGGGACTAAGGTCATAATCTAACCCGAGTCTTCCAAAGCTGATCATTCCCTTGGTTTTTCCTTCGATATCCTGGTTAACCTCAGAATTAACGCCACCAATTGTGCTGTTCCGATAGCTATCACCTTCGGTATTTGTCCGCATACGCATATTCATTCCTGTAAGGGATATATTGAATTTGTTTTGACGCAAATTGAGACTTCCCATAAAATTGGTTCCGCCAAAGCGATCAGCTCCAAGGGTAACCATACCATTGTAACCTGTTTTTTTATTCTTTTTCAGGATAATATTTAAAATTCCGGCCATACTCCCCGAAGCATCGTATTTAGCAGAGGGGTTGGTGATGATTTCGATCTTTTCGATCACGTCAGCAGGTATTTGGTCTGGCGTTAGTGTTGTCGGTTTGCCATCTACAAAAATAGTTGGTGCAGCATTCCGGAGCTTGACATTCCCATCAATATCAACTTGTACAGAAGGCATATTGCGCATAACATCGATGGCAGTACCACCCGCTGCTACAATATTCTTTTCTACATTGTATACTTTTTTGTCGATATCCATTTCAAGTAAAGCTTTACGACCAGTGACCGTTACCTCGTCTAGCTTTCGATTATCATTTTCCAATGTGATAGCACCAAGATCTTTATCCAAAACTTTGCTATCAGATCCATACTCGACTGCAATATCTTTAGCGGTGTAACCTACTGAGCTTATTTTTAACTTCCATTTGTCTTTGGTGGATAGTGCCGTAAAACTAAATTTTCCATTTTCAAGCGAACTCGTGCTTTTGAATAAGATTTCCCGCTCTTTGTCCGTAGACTGATCATGGATCACCCGTAGCAGATTGACAGAAGCCTGTGCGATTGGTTTGCCCTGAAGGTCTATCAGTTGACCGGAAAGTTTGCCTTCAGTGACAGAGAAATTGCTGGGACGGCCACTGGGAGCTGTTTGGGCATGTAATGAGGCAACAGCGGTTGCCAATAAGAGTGCTGCTATAATTTTTTTCATTTTTTCTTTGCTATACGGATCAATAGCCGGTGTTGGACAAATTGACCCCAAGCAAATTTGTAAATGATTTTTATTCTACACAATTATCTGTAGACCGACGGGCCTAATGTGTAGACGAATGGCTGTTATCGAATGCCGTTATCTTTGCTCACTAGCCCTTTTGTCTGAAACTGCTCCATATTTTTGACATATTTTTTGCCAATCGGCAGTTCCACTTCAGGTAATGCAAGTTTTGCAACTGTGCAATGTTCGATCCTATTTTTGTTGACGATAAAGGAATTGTGTATTCGGAGGAAGTTGCCTGACGGCAACAATTTTTCCATACCACGTAAATTGCTCCGGGTTAGCAGTGGAACCGGCCGGTCAACCAAATAGATTTTTACATAATCTTTTAAACCTTCAATATAACTGATTTCCTGGAGAAATATCTTGGTCTTTTTATATTCCACATGCACGACAATATGGTCTTTTTCAACAATCTGTTTGTTGCGTAGTGTCATAATATCTGCTACTTTTCGAATCGCCGCCGTGAGCCGTTCTTTTGAAATAGGCTTCAAAAGATAATCTACTGCATTTAATTCAAATCCCTCAACAGCATATTGATGATAGGCTGTTGTGAATATGATTAACGGTGGATCTTCCAGATCCCTGACAAATTGTGTTCCTAGTTGTTCCGGCATCTGGATGTCCAGAAAAATGAGATCTACCGAATGGTTCTTCAGGTAGTCAACAACATCTACAGGGGCATGAAATTTCTGTAGAATTTCAATTTGGTCAAAACTCAACAGATCGTCCTCCAGCAAATTAAGCGCGAATGGTTCGTCGTCAATGAGTATACATTTAATCTTCATCTGTCATTAATCTGAGTGCAACTTCAAAATAGTCGTCTGCTGTCCTTTTGATTTTGAGCTCATGGCGATTGGGATAAAGCAACTGTAATCGTCGTTTCACATTCGTCAATCCGATGCCTTCATTTGGCCGGTGCTCGGTATATTGTAATATTTTATTGACCGATTTAAAAATAAGCCCACCCGGAATATCTACGAATTGAAACTGTATGTAAGGGTTATTTTTACTATCTACTCCATATTTGAAAGCATTTTCTACAAAATGAATAAATAATAGCGGTGGGATCATTCTATTCTTGAGGGTGCTTTCTATTTTTAGATCAACTTCACCCGCAATGGGAAGCCTTAATGTTTGTAAAGCAATGAAATTACGCATATGATCAATTTCTTTGAAAAGTTCGACCTTCGGTCCATCCACTTCATAAAGGATGTAGCGCAGCATTTCAGATAGCTTGACTATTGTCCCCTCGGAGTCGGGTGACTGTTTGCGGATCAGCCAACGGATATTGTTGAGCGTGTTGAATAAAAAATGTGGACTGATCTGAAGTTTCAATATAGTCAGTTCGGCAGTTGTCTTTTCTAATGCGATTTGTTTATTAAGTTCCTTTTGTCTGGCCTGTTCATTATAAAGAAAGATCATGGACGAAGTGATCATGCAGAGTGAGTAGATAATTCCCGGACCTACAACGAGTCGTACAAATAGTATATTCTCCTTTTTAAAATGAGCTAATTCTCCATTGGGATTGAAATAGACGATCGCATAATTGAGCAGGACATAAGCGATAAACCCCAACGCGATGAAGAGGACAAAAATCTTTCGACGGCCAAAGAAATACCGCGGTGCGACAACGTAACAATGAAGATAAAAATTGCTTGCCAGAAAGATGATATTGGCCAGATGGGATAGTGCCGAATAGATTTTAAAATCTGCGATTTTATCAGGTTGATAGAGATAGGTAATAAAAGGCAGTAAGAGCAGAATGATCCATATCACAATATGTAAATAGAATTTTCTAAAGAATCTACTGATCATGGGGACGTTCTTAAAGTTGTGCTATTATTGGACTATAGTCAAAAATATAAAAATATTTGTGATACTAGCATGGTATCTGTTGAGTGGACTGGTATAAATTTTAATTCAAATTGTTTCGTATCGAAATATTTCGATTAGATTGACCGTTGCAATTGCATAGACTCTTCAAAATAGTTTTGTATTTTGCACACATAAACTTGATAACGTGACATTCAATCCAAACCGATATAATATAATGCCTTACAGGCGATGTGGGAAAAGTGGTATCCAGCTTCCAGCTATTTCCCTTGGTCTGTGGCAAAATTTTGGTGATATCGATCAGAAAGAAGTGTTTAGGCAGACCCTAAGTACGGCTTTTGACAATGGTATCACACATTTTGACCTCGCCAATAATTATGGCCCACCTCCCGGTAGTGCGGAGCAAAATTTTGGCGCTATACTGAGCTCAGATTTTGTAGGACATCGGGACGAACTTTTGTTGTCGACCAAAGCGGGATACACCATGTGGAATGGCCCTTATGGCGATTGGGGAAGCCGTAAATATTTGATGGCAAGCCTTCATCAGAGCTTAAAACGTCTAAAACTAGACTATATTGATATTTTCTATCATCACAGACCTGACCCGCACACACCACTCGAAGAAACGATGGGTGCATTAAGTGATATTGTACGACAGGGGAAAGCCCTCTATGTCGGTTTATCAAACTACCCTGCGGATTTAGCAAAGAAAGCAATTGCTATATTACAGGATCTTAGATGCCCTTGTCTGATCCATCAACCGAAGTACTCGATGTTGGTGCGTAACCCAGAGGATGGGCTGTTGGACGTGTTGGATGAAGAGGGGGTGGGTATGATTGCTTTCTCTCCCTTGGCACAGGGATTACTGACCAATAAATATTTAAAAGGTAATATTCCAACCGAGTCTCGGGCCTCAAAAGAACATTTTTTAAAGAGTACTGCAATTACACCCGAACTGATAACAAAATTGTCTGCTTTGAACGAAATTGCATTGCAACGCGGACAATCGCTGGCTCAGATGGCAATTGCATGGTTATTGAAAGACGAACGCCTGACTTCGGTTTTGGTCGGAGCACGAAACAGTGAACAGTTGACTGATTCGTTAAAATCGCTCGACAATTTGAGCTTTAGTACTTCGGAACTCAATCAGATAGCACATATTCTTGCTACAACTTAATTTTTTGCTGGATGGTAAATTTCAACGCCTATGTCGGTCTTTAAAGCTAAACTTGAACTAATAGGAATCAATCCCTTTGTTTTTGTCCCAGATGATGTATTGTATCTACTCTTTGAAGAAGCTGGTGTCAACAAGGGATATATACCTATTAAAGGAACGGTAAATGGGAAAGATTACAAACAGACTTTGTTGCGTTATCAGGGAGCGTGGCGACTGTATATCAATACGGAGATCTTGCCAAATTCACCTAAACGAATTGGTGAAATCTTGGAATTATCCGTTGTTTTTGATCCGACGGACCGAAGCTTGGTTCCGCACCCCGAACTTGAGCAGGCATTGGCAGAAAATGAAGCAGCCAAAACTGTCTTTGACCGTCTAGCACCATCAAAAAGAAAAGAGATTATCCGTTATATTTCTTTTTTAAAGACCGACGACAGCCGGCGTAAAAATATTGAAAAAGCAATTGGATTTTTGCTTGGTAACAATCGATTTATTGGGCGCGAAAAACCCTGATAAAAAAGATTTATTGGAAGATTAGATCATAAAAAATAGAATGGAAAATACAAAGGTAAGATGGGGGATCATTGGCTGCGGTGATGTGACAGAGAAAAAGAGCGGACCGGCATTCAATAAGGTTAAAGATAGTCAATTACTTGCTGTCATGCGCAGAGACGCTACAAAAGCCGCCGATTATGCCCGGAGACACCAAGTTACCAATTGGTATTCGAAGGTCGAGGACTTGTTGGACAATCCGGCATTGAATGCGATTTATATTGCGACTCCACCGTCTTCGCATTATGACTATGCATTGAAGGCGCTAGAAGCCGGAAAGAATGTTTATGTGGAGAAACCTGTTACATTAAATGCGGATGAAGCCGCATTGTTGCTAGAGGCTGTTAGAAAAACAAGTGGCAAGCTCGTCGTTGCGCATTACCGAAGACAATTACCCTTGTTTCTCAAAGTTAAAGAATTGCTAGAGGCAGGACAGATAGGTGATATCCGAACCGTCCAACTTCGATTATGGCAGAGCCGGGCGCCGGAATTGGTGACTAAAGGTGCAGCAGACTGGCGTACAGACCCAGCGATATCGGGTGGGGGATATTTTTTTGATCTTGGACCACATCAATTGGATCTGATGCTGTATTTCTTTGGAACGCCTATTTCTTATGATGGATTTAGCCAAATTCAGGATGCTGCAAGTGCTGTTGCTGATCAAACGACCGGAACCATATTGTTTGAGAATCAGATCATCTTTAACGGGAGCTGGTGTTTTAATGTCCGATCAGAAGATAACATAGATTGCTGTGAAATTGTAGGTAGCCAGGGAAAAATCACCTTTTCGATATTTGGCAATTCCATCTTAATAAGATCCGATCAGGGAGAAAGAGAATTTGTATTTGAGCATCCTGAGCATATACAATATCCAATGATTGCGAGTACAGTTGCCTTTTTTGAAGGTAAAGGGCCAAACCCTGCTTCGATGGAAGAAGCTTTGACCCTCATGAAAATCATTGGTTGTTTTGCTGAGATAAAATAAGTGACTAGTGGTCGGTTAGCAATAGATTTCAACTCTTATAACAGAACAATCCTGAAGAGGAGTATTGTTATAAGAGTAATTTTTTTATGCCTATATCTTAAATCTTAGACAAGGCAGTATTGATAAATGATAGCTCGTCTATTGTGAGATCGATTGCTGTAGCTTCTGCATTTGCAATAGCCTGTTCAGCATTTCTGGCACCTGCCAATACAACAGTGATTGCCGGTTGTAGACTGGTCCAGCGTAACACAAGTTGTGAAAGACTGACGCCTTTGTCAGCTGCCAACGGACTAATGGTATCTAAGAAAGTTTTTACCTTTTTGAGATCAAATTGCTGAAAGTAGCCGTTGCGGTGATCATTTTCTTTTAATTTACCTTCATTAAAGTATTTGCCTGTAAGCAGGCCACGTTCCATTGGGCTATAAACAATAATGCCCAAATCATGCTGTTGTGCATAGGGCACAAGATCTTGTTCAATACCTCGGTTTAGCATACTGTAGCCTACCTGATTGCTCGCGATTTGGATTGAGTTCTGAGCTTCCGAAACTTGTTCAATACTATAGTTGCTTACACCCGCTGCACGAATTTTTCCCTGCTGTAAAAGCAGATCTAGAGCTTCCATTGTTTCAGTAATGGGCGTAGTACTATCTGGCCAATGGATTTGCAATAAGTCTATATAGTCCGTTTGCAGGCTTTTTAGACTGTTTTCTACTTCTTTGATCACACTGGCTTTGGATGCATACTTGTAAACAGGGATAGTTTTACCCTTTTCCTCGGCTTCAAAGAAAAATTCACCTTCACCTTTACCTTGATTACTTCCGTCCCATACCAACCCAAATTTTGTTAGCAACTGAATTCTAGACCTATCGTAACCCTTTATCGCTTCGCCTATCATCTCCTCACTTAAACCGAAGCCGTAGAAAGGAGCTGTATCTAAGGTGGTAACTCCATGATCGATGGAAGCCTTAACAGACTCGATAGAGTCTTTTTTCTCATTACCACCCCACATATTTCCGCCAATGGCGAAAGCACCATAGGTAATTGCTGAAAGTTCTAAATCTGTTTTTCCTAATTTTCTGTATTCCATATTTTGTTATTTTAACCTTTGTTACCCTCTGAATATTTTCATCTAATCAAAAAGGAGTGACTTACTCAATATTATTATTTGAGTTTGTGATGTAACAAAGGTAGAATAGTATTTTATATCATTAAAATAATTTAAATTGTATTTGTGTATCATTTTAATTATAGTTTGTATTCCTTTTTCACAGGTTGAATTTTATTTCTCTTTGTACATCAGAGGAGAAAAGTTAAATTTAAGGGAACCAAAAATGAACTTACGTACAAGAAGCCCTAAAGAAAATCGAATCCATTGATATAAACAGTATGCGAATAGAGCAACAATTTAAACCTGATGCCATCATTATAGGTGCCGGTCTGGCAGGATTAACAGCAGCAATGGAAATTACCAATGCTGGGAAGAGGGTGCTTTTATTGGATCAGGAAACTGAAGAAAATATTGGAGGACAGGCTTTTTGGTCATTTGGAGGTCTATTTCTTATCAATTCACCACAGCAACGCCGCATGGGAATCAAAGATTCCCTGGAACTGGCACAGCAAGACTGGTTAGGGACCGCAGGATTTGATCGAGCCGAAGATTATTGGCCCCGTCAATGGGCGCAAGCCTACTTGAAATTTGCTGCTGGGGAGAAATACGCGTATGTGACCAAGCTAGGTGTTAAATTTATGTTTATGGTAGGCTGGGCCGAGCGCGGAGATGGCAGAGCTTCTGGTCATGGCAATTCGGTTCCCAGATTCCATGTGAGTTGGGGAACCGGAACAGGGGTGGTCGGGCCATTTATAGAAAAAGCTTATGCCGCCGAAAAAAACGGGCTATTACAATTTAAATTTAGGCATCGTGTGACGAAGCTAATAACGGAAAATAACACAGTAACAGGTGTGTCCGGCGATATTTTAGAAGCTGATGATCAGCAAAGGGGGGCAGCGACCAATAGAAATGTCATCGACACATTTGAGTATCGTGCCCCAGATGTTATCATTGCTTCGGGGGGACTTGGAGCCAACCATGAGCTGGTCCGGAAGAATTGGCCTGAACGATTGGGAAAAGCACCGGCACAGATGATCTCAGGAGTTCCAGCCTATGTGGATGGTAAGATGATCGGTATTGCTGAAGAAGTCGGAGCACACACGATCAATAAAGACCGTATGTGGCATTATACCGAAGGTATTCAGAACTGGAATCCGATTTGGCCCAATCATGGTATACGTATCTTGCCCGGTCCCTCCTCACTTTGGTTTGACGCAAAAGGAAATAGACTTCCAGCGCCATTCTTACCAGGGTTTGACACGTTGGGTACGCTAAAACATATCCAAGATAGCGGGTATTCATATTCCTGGTTTATTCTGACACAAAAAATCATTAAAAAAGAATTTGCACTTTCCGGCTCGGAACAAAACCCAGATATCACCAATAGGGACTATAAACTTTTCCTCAAACGAATTTTTGGTAAAAAGGCCCCTGGTCCAGTTGAAGCGTTTAAGGAGAATGGAGTCGATTTTATCGTGTCAGATACATTGTCGGAATTGGTACGCAAAATGAACCTCCTGTCTGGCGATGATCTGTTAAATTATGAATCTATTGAATCACAGATCGTAGCAAGAGATCGGGAATTGGATAACAAATTCTCTAAAGACACGCAGGTCAATTATATCCGTAGTACGCGGAAATATCTTGGTGATAGATTAGGCCGGGTTTCGGCTCCGCATAAGATATTGGACCCAAAGAATGGGCCATTGATTGCCGTACGGCTCCATGTGCTGACGCGTAAGACGTTGGGCGGGCTTAAAACCAATCTTGATGCGCAGGTTTTGACGATGGATGATGATACTATTGAAGGATTGTATGCGGTTGGTGAGGTGGCAGGTTTTGGAGGCGGTGGTATGCACGGGTACAGAGCACTGGAAGGGACATTTTTGGGTGGTTGTATTTTTTCTGGGATGAAAGCGGGAAAACATATTGCTGGTAAAGCCCATCGCCAATAACCCAGTAGTTTCTCATTAATGCCGTCAAAACCTTAACGATGACACAAGGATTGTCGTTATTTTGCCTAATCTTCAAGATTAAATCTTATATTAGTTATTTCTAGGGAAAGTGCTGCATGAATCGTCTTTACTAAAAAGATAGTAGAGAAAAATCAAAATAAACCAAACTAAGCAATGAAAAGAAAAGATTTTATCCGTAATGCAGGGATTCTTACTGCCTCAACATTATTTGCGAATACACGTGTTTTCGGTTTTCAATCCGAACTTATCCGTGTTGGACTGATTGGTGTAAACGGTATGGGCTGGTCCAATCTAAATGCAATATTGAAAGTCCCCGGTGTCCAATGTACAGCACTTTGTGACGTAGATGAAAATATACTCAGCAACCGAGTGGAGGAATTAAAAAAACCAAATATTACAGTCAAAACCTATATTGATTATAAAGATTTGCTTAAAGCAACTGATGTGGACGTTGTTATCATAGCCACACCCGACCATTGGCATTGCTTGCAGATGGTAGATGCTGTTGCAGCAGGCAAGGACGTATATGTTGAAAAACCTATTGGAAACTCCATTCGGGAATGTGAAGTCATGGTTGCCGCTGCAAAAAAATATAAACGTGTGGTACAGGTGGGACAATGGCAACGTAGTCAACAGCATTTCAGAGATGCAATGGCATTTGTACATGGTGGAAAACTGGGTAAAATCCGTTTGGTCAAAGCTTGGGCTTATCAAGGTTGGATGAAGAGTATTCCTGTGTTGGCAGATGCCGCCGTTCCTGCAGGTGTTCATTATGACAAGTGGCTGGGACCAGCTCCAAAACGGGCTTTCAATCCCAATCGTTTTCATTTCAATTTTAGGTGGTATTGGGACTACGCTGGTGGCTTGATGACAGATTGGGGAGTCCATATGTTGGATTATGCCTTGATCGGGATGAAGGTTTCTGATCCGGTATCCATTATGGCTGCCGGAGGAAAGTTTGCTTATCCCGATGATGCAGCCGAAACACCGGATAGTTTAACAACAGTGTATGAGTTTGATGGATTCAATGTCCAATGGGAACAGGCAACAGGAATAGATCTTGGCCCCTATCAAAAAACACATGGTGTCGCTTTTATCGGTAATAACGGTACGTTGATCGTCAATCGTGAAGGCTGGGAGGTTATTCCTGAAAAAGGACGTATGGAAGCTGTTGCTTTTCAACCTTCAAAAGATAATGGGCTCGATAAACATATGGTCAATTTTATAACGGCAGTTCGAAATAAATCCAGTGAAGGACTTCATGCGCCGATCGAAGCGGGTGCCCATATTGCCATTTTCTCTCAAATGGGGAATATTGCTTATCGTAGCAAGAAAAAATTGTTTTGGGATAAAAATAAGCGAACTTTCAATGATAGGGAGGCAGATCGCTACTTGGCTAAAAGTTATCAAAATGGGTATAGTATGCCTAAGGTATAATGTTGTGCCCAGATGTATCAAAAGTTTTTATAGATGAGTTTTAAAAAGATTGTATTGGGGACAGTCATCAGTGCGCTATGCACGCAGGATGTCCTTGCGCAACGAATGGAAGAGATGTGGGATGGTGCTGGCGGGAAAGGTGCTGTTTCACAAAATAGGGGAAAGTTGTTTCGAGAGGGGAAATATGCCCTATTTATTCATTGGGGGATCTATTCCCAATTAGCAAATAAATGGCAGGGAAAAACCTTTTATGGAATAGGAGAATGGCTTATGAACAAGAGCATGGCGAATATTCCACCCGTAGAATATAAGTTGGCAGCATCTTCCTTTCATCCGGATCACTTTGATGCCAAAGCGATCGTGCAGCTGGCAAAAGATGCTGGAATGCGTTATATCGTTATTACCAGTAAACACCATGACGGATTTTCGATGTTTCATTCGAAAGTCAACCCATTCAATATTGTCGATGCGACGAATTTTAAACGTGATCCAATGATCGAATTGGCGCAAGCTTGTAAAGAAGGCGGCATCGGTTTTGGATTTTATTATTCTCAAAATCAGGATTGGACTTATCCCGGTGGAAACGGTGGACCAAAGGTTGATGCACAGGGGAAAGAGAAATCTTTTGACGATTACTTTTGGGAGAAATGCTATCCTGAGGTACAGCAAATTACAACAGGCTATGGTCCTATAGAACTGGTATGGTTTGATACGCCGGGTGGAATGGATAAAAAATACGCACAGAAGCTTGTTGAACTGGTACACAAGAATCAACCGGGAGCCTATGTGTCAGGAAGGGTAGGACATGGGCTCGGAGATTATTCTACTCTTGGTGACATGGAAGTGCCTCGGGAGAATGTGGATGGTATTTGGGAAACGGTTGATGTGACTAATGATTCCTGGGGCTATGCTTGGTATGACAATAATTGGAAGAGTAGCCAGGAGATATTGCAACGTACACTATCAACTGTCGCACGTGGGGGAACATATATGCTGAATGTAGGACCTAAACCGGATGGTTCTATTCCAGATCAGGCAGGTTTGGCTCTGCGCAATGCCGGTGCTTGGATCAAACGTTATCCCGAAACGGTTTATGGCGCGCAAGCATCACCCTGGAAGCATGCTTTGCCTTGGGGAGATGCTACCGTACAAGGGGATCGCATTTCCTTACTGGTTTATGATTGGCCTACTGATGGAGCCTTATATGTTCCGGGCTTGACAACAGGGATTCAGTCCATTAAACTCCTGGGTTCGAAAGATCAAGGAAAATTGAATTATACACTTGAAAAGGACTGGCTTAAAATTGACATTCCGAAAGTTGCTCCCGAAAAGATGGTATCTGTCATCGAGATTAAGTTAAGCGGTACACCTCAGGTCGAAAAAATGCTGGGGGTTGATCCGGTTCTGGAAACGATTATCCCAGTTGATTTTGGAGAAGTGGAGGGTTGTAATAAAGAAGGGAAATCGTGGATGGAAAAATTTGGTGAATGGAAACATGTTGTTCAGGTCAGTAAATGGACAGAAAAAAGTAAGTTCTCTTATGAAATAGCTGTTAAAAAACCGGGTTATTATCAGGTGGATATGAATTATGCAGGCGACGGAAGGGTGGTATGGCGTATTGAAAATTCAGCGGGCGAGGTTGTTCAAAACCAACAAGAATCGGCCCATGTCTATAACTGGTATCCTTGGGGCTGGATGAAATTTGAAAATGCCGGACGATATAAAATAACTGTTTCGTTGATCGAAGGCAATGGTGATAAGGCGAGTCTGACCGCTCTTCGGTTTAAATATGTGGAATAGGAAGGGGGATTTGCGAAGATGGGTATTACTTTCGGTACTTATTCGTCAAAAACCGGATTAGTCCGGCCATGGCTCTAAAGGCAAGTAAGCCTAAGCCTGTACCCAAAATAATCCCTAGGACAACGCCGATTAGAATGGCCATGTTATTGCTGCTCCAGTCATAAACTGCATTTAGGAAAATGCAAAATATAACGGAAACAATGCTACTGCCCAATATGGCTGAGGAAAGAAATAAGGTTTTGAAACCTTTGGTTATGGAGCGCTGTTGTAATCCGACGATAACAGATGTTGAAATAATGCCCGCACTAATGAGTAGGATGATTGTTACGATAAAAAGTAAGCCAAGAAGGATGCTTATTACCGCGAGTGCCAGAAAAACAAGTGAGCCCATCAGGAGCAAGGTCGCTATAAAATTATCATCGTTCCGGAAAGAATCTATTAGATAAAAATGATCGGATAGCTGTCGAAATAGTAATGTATATAACAATTCTTGCATTATTTTAATTTAGTTAATCTTACCGCTTTATCTTGTTTTAATGATTGCTTTGTGCTAACTAAATTACTTGTTTATCTTAATATTTGAAAGGTTGTTGTTTTATTCTTGATTTAATTCTTCTGCTTTTTTTTCGGTGTTCTCCTACTGTCGAATCCGTTGATAAATAGATAAGCAAGTAGGAAGAAGAGCAGTAAAATGGTGCTGATCTTACTGCATGATCAGATTAATTTTCTCAATAGAATCTTCGTTTTCAAGGAAATCAACATAAGGGATCAGGGGCTCAATATCCTGCTTGTCCATTGTTTCTAAATCATCAAATAAAGCCTCTACAAATTCGTTACAGAAGGATTTACCAAAACTGTAGTCTCTGATTCTTGCTAAATCATCATAATTGATCTCCGTTGCGTTCAGGTTCAGCACCTCTTCAGGAATCTCATAATCACCATCAGCTGGATAGCCGATATATCTGAACATTTTTTCTTTCCATACCCGAAATAGAATCTGATGTGAGACGTGGTTTCCGAAGTATTTAAATACCTGAGAAAGAAGTACGGCTGCTGTTTCTTTTTCGAAGGTGCCCGAAATGCTTTTGTCAAGTAATTCGGCATAAGCCATGAAAATGGAACAGTTGAACCGGAAATCAAAGTGAGAAGTCAACATAGAAACTACATTGTCTTTGCCCTGGGTTCGTAGTAATTGTCTTGCTGCTAATGAGGTGAGGTTGTGCTTTTGCTCGTGGCCGTGGTTATCGGGGATGAGTACAATATGGTCCTTGTCCAGAAGGGAGATAACGAATTTCCAATCTTCAGGCCTTTTGAGGATTTTACAGTTGTGGGCTAAGTAACCGTTCCGCTTGGGATCCGATTTCTTGTCTCCGACTATTACCTCACCAGGCTGGATAATATGCTCTGGAGGGATTTTAAACCTGCGTATATGCACAAAGAGTTCTTCTCCGGAAGGTAACGCAAGGGTACCAAATCCTTTGTTATTGTCGAACCATTTGACAGCGCCGATAAACATGGCTGGTGTTGAGTTTTGTTTCAATGCTATAAAGGTAATGAAAAATATTTATTATGCATTGAAAATTAAATATTTGCGATTATCCGATGAATAAAGAGATTTTTTTAATGCATTAGCTCTTCTGAAATGATTTTCTGGTTGTCATGATACAACGAAAACAAGTCAGTTGATTGATCTACGGATAAATAGTTTGTTGATCCCTGACTGGAATTCGAGTTTTACAATAACTAAGTATGTGTCTTTTGTTAGTGTATAATCAATGCGGTTTTGAAAAATGTATTATTATGAATAATTTCATAACGAATAAACTCATCATTTTACTATGCACTATCAAGCCGTATATCAGAAGATAGATTATAAACGCTATCAATTTTTAAGACAACAGTCCGGGTTATCACCAAAAACGGACGAAGCTGCGCGTTTGGGAATGGAAAATTCCTTATGCTGTGTGGCTATTTTGGATGAGGACAACGATAATGAAATAGTAGGTATGGGTAGGATCGTTGGCGATGGTGCTTGCCATTGTCAGGTCGTTGATATCTGTGTGCTCCCCGAACATCAGAAAAAAGGACTTGGAAAACTGATTATGCAGAAACTTGATGAATACATGAATTCGAACCTGCCAGATAGCTGCTATGTCAGTTTGATAGCTGATGGTCTGGCTTTCCAGCTCTATGCGCAATATGGTTTTAAGGAAGTGTGGCCCGCATCGAGAGGTATGGGTAGAAAGTTTTAAAATGAATAGGCTATTATGCATCGTATAATTGCGAAATCCATCCTGAATAAGACAAAACAAAGAGATCCTTGGTTTCTTGACGATTATACATTAAATCCCTATAGTGGTTGCTCTTTTAATTGTTTGTATTGTTATATCCGGGGAAGTAAGTACGGGATTAATATGGCTGAAAAGCTGAGTATGAAGAGCAATGCTGTCGCATTGCTGGAAAAGCAGCTGGCATTACGTGCGCGTAAAAAACAATATGGAATTATTGTCCTTTCTTCTGTAACAGATCCTTATCTGCAAATGGAGCAGACCGAATTGCTTACCAGACAGTTATTGGACGTAATCTTACACTATCGTTTTCCGGTGCATATTATTACGAAATCGAACTTAGTTACCCGAGATTTTGATGTGTTGAAACGGATTGACGCAGAAGCAATACTTCCTGAAGATCTCCAGTCAAAATTAGCACATAAGGCTTTTGTTACCTTTTCATTTTCGACTATAGATGATCGTGTCGCCCGGGTTTTTGAGCCCGGAGCCCCGTTACCCTCGCTACGATTGGAAGCATTAAGGCAAGCGCGTGAACACGGGCTCCATAGTGGGGTCAGTCTGATGCCACTGTTGCCCTATATATCGGATACCGGAGCGAGTCTGGAACTGCTATTTCAGACTTTTCAGACTATTGGCGCCAGTTATATTTTTCCAGCCACACTTGCCTTATATGGGAATGATCCGGCGGACAATAGGGCGCTGATCATGCGCGCTATTGAAAAGCATTATCCGAATCTAATACAAAAGTATCAGCGTTTATTTGGCGCAGATGGTCAATTACCAAGCTACTATCGTCAAGCTTTTGCAGATAAAGCTAAATCGTTGTGTTCACAATATGGATTGCGGGATAGTCTTTTGTGTTGATCTCTTTATCATAGTTTGCTTCCCATTTTGCTGTGTTTCCCATAGCTATAGCTACAACGTATTTAATATATCACGAAGTTGATCGATCTGAAAATTGGATCGGACAACCTTGTTTTTCTTTGTATTGACGATAACATAGCGTGGAAATGAATATATGCCCAATTCAATTCGAAGGTTAGGGTGATCCCTGTTCTCACATATGTAGTTTTCATAGGTATACACATGTTTTTCCAAATACTGCTTCCAGGTTGCAAATTTGTCATTAACAGCTATACCTACAAATTTAAATTTTCCATTATCCTTATACTTATTAACGATGTGCTGTAGCTCAGGCCGCTGCGCTATACAGGGGTCGCGCCATGCGCCCCAAAAATCAATGATTGGGTAGTCGGTGCTGTTTTTAATCTCCATTTTGAAGACATCTTCATTCATCAATATGTAGCTATATACTGGTAAGGTGTAAGCATAGACTTTAAATTTTAACCGGATGTTTTGGCTATAATTATTGCTGATTGCCCAAAAGGTGAGGATGAACACGAAAGCAGGCCTGTTCATAATTAAATGTTTATTCTAAATTAATAAAAATATTAGATTAACTACCTCTTTTAATCTTTTTAATAATTTCGTATTCATTTGTTTTTTATTTGTATTAGCTTCTTTTTTGTGTCAAATATGTTACATTTCGTTTTTAGGCTAATAAGCTATTGTGTTAATATTATGGTTATTTATATATATCTGTTTTTCAGTAGTTTGTGTTTTTTATTGATGTTTTTAGGTAAATTTTATCTGTATAAATAAAAATATAGGGCTTATTTTGTGTTAAAAATACGTTATCTTAACATTGACTTAACCAGTTGTAGTTTAATTGTTTAGTAATACTTTATTAATAATTTACAAATATTAAATAACCTTTCTTTGTAACCGAAGAAAAACAAAACCAAAATCATGAAAACGAAACACGTATTACTTCCTGTAATGATCGGGATGTCTTTGAGCGGCTGGGCGAAGAGCAGGCCCCTCTTTCTGACAGCTATCCCAAATGTTGAAATTCCCTCCAAATTTCAAGAATCTATCAGTGGTCTTGTGAAAAATGTTGCCGGCGAACCGATTGCTGGAGCTTCAATATTAAACACATCCACCGGAAAATCTACCCAAACAGACGCCAGTGGTGCTTTTATTATTCAAGGGAAAATTGGACAACTGTTGAAAATATCAATAGTTGGATTTGAAACGCAGCAACTAAAAATCGAATCAACGGCATTGACGATTAAAATGGTATCTACGGATCAATCACTTGACGAAGTTATTGTTGTAGGCTATGGTAAACAAAAGAAAGTTAATCTGACCGGAGCGGTAACACAAATTGACTCAAAGGTACTTGAAAATCGACCTGTTGCCAATGCTACGCAAGCCTTGCAGGGAGCAATCCCTAATTTAAACATTACATTTACGAATGGAAGACCTGGTGGTGAAGGAAATGTAAATATCCGTGGTTTCGCTTCGATCAATTCTGCGAATGCACAGCCACTTATTCTTATTGATGGGGTACCAGGTAGTATTAATACCATCAATCCCAGAGACATCGAATCAATTTCTGTCCTAAAAGATGCGTCCGCAGCAGCTATTTATGGTGCAAGAGGGGCATTTGGCGTAATGTTGGTGACAACCAAAAGAGGGAAGGCCGGTAAAATGAATATCAATTATAGTAATAATTTCGGTTGGTCTGGACTTACGGTCAGAACTGATTTTATGACAAGTGGATACGATGCCGCTAGATTGAATGATGAGGCTTTTATCCGGGCTACCGGTAATAGTTATACCGGCTATACCGAAGAGGATTATGCGGAATTATTGAAAAGAAAAACAGACCCTTCCTTACCTTCTGTCGTGATCCAAAATAGAAAAGGAAAGGATCAATATGTATACTACGGAAATACAGACTGGTGGAACGAGATGTACCGTAAGACGCAGGCGTCGATGGAACATTCTTTGAACTTTTCTGGAGGGACCGAAAAAATTGATTACTATATCTCGGGACGTCTTTACGAGAAAGGTGGACTGATGAAAATTAATCAGGACAAATTTGATGGCTACAACGTAAGGTCAAGGATAAATGCACAGGTTACGCCCTGGTTAAAAGTTGGAGCTAATACACAGCTTAATTATCAAAACTATACCTATCCAGGTTGGGCTACCAATCCCGACAATAATAATAACTTTATTTCGACCACCGTACATGCATTACCGTCTTACGTGCCAATGAACCCAGATGGTACTGCAACGTATAGAACCGAACTTAATAATTACAACATTGGCGATGGAATATACGCAGACTTATTGCATGGGAAGTCAAAAGGAGGGGAGGATAAATATGAATTTATCAATATGTTTGAAGCTATATTTCAGTTGACAAAGGATTTAACAGTTACGGGGAACTATACCTTCACGTATAATCCGATTCATAATTGGAATAGAAGAACCACAGCTCCCTGGTCGGTTTTTCCTGGTGTAATCAATTATTTGGGCAACGATACTTATACCGAAACCATTATCAACAAGCCAAAGCATTCGCTGAATCTTTTTGCAAATTATAATAAGCAATTGGGGGATCATCAGATTGGTGCTACAGTAGGCTTTAACCAGGAAACTACTGGTTATAAGCGTATTGGAGGGACACACAACAACTTATTGTCAGAAGATCTGAATGATTTTGCTTTAGGAACAGGGCAAATGCAATTGCTTGGAAATGCAAATACTTGGGCATTGCGCGGCTTTTTCGGAAGGTTGAATTATAATTATAAAGGGAAGTATCTACTGGAAGTTAATGGTCGCTACGATGGAACCTCTAAATTTCCCTCGAATCAGCGTCTCGGATTCTTCCCATCTTTTTCGGGCGGTTGGCGTTTGTCGGAAGAGGCATTTATGGAGCGCTTGAAGCCGGTTTTGAACGAAGCAAAATTTAGGGTATCCTATGGCGCGCTTGGAAATGCGCAGGAAGCAACGGAGTATGGTTATATCCAATTGCTGGAGGCTGGATTGTCCAACTATATAACCAATGGCACAAAGACCCAGTTTTTGAGGGCACCCGCTCCAATTTCAGCCGATTTAACATGGGAGCGAACAAATACATTGAATTTCGGTACAGATCTGGAATTCTTTAAAAGTAAGCTGACGGTTTCTGCTGATTATTTTATCCGAAATACATTGGATATGTTAATTCCAGGCAAAACATTGCCAGCTGTATATGGTGCAGCTTCGCCAAGAACAAATGCGGGAGACTTAAGGAATAAAGGCTGGGAACTTGCCGTTGCCTGGCGAGATCAGCTTGAATTGAATGGAAAACCTTTTGGATATAATATTGGGATTGGCCTGTCGGATTCCAAAGCAAAGATCACACGCTTTGATAACAAGGAAATGCAGTTGAATAATTATTATGTAGGTCAGACAGTTGGTGATATCTGGGGGTATCAGACAGATGGCTTCTTCCAGTCCCAATCAGAAATTGATAATTGGAAGGTCAACCAGGACTATGTTGATAAACAACGCTTGGCCGCATCGGGAGATTGGGTGAAACTACATCCCGGAGATCTAAGGTTCGTTGATATTGGAGGTAAAGACGGTGTTCCGGATGGAAAAGTTGATGCCGGCGATAATACCCTGATGAATCCTGGAGATCAGCTGATTATAGGTAACAGCAGGGCACGTTATAATTTTGGTTTTAATCTGGGAGCAAATTGGCAGGGTTTTGATGTGTCGGCATTCTTTCAGGGGATTGGCAGGCAGCATTGGTGGCCTGGCGCCAATGCGGACAAATTCTGGGGACCCTATTCTAGACCATATTACTCTTTTGTACCTAAAGACTTTGAAAATGATGTATGGACGCCTGAGAACACGGATGCTTACTTCCCATTGCTGAGGGGCTATATCGCTTTGAATGATCGCGGGTCTCTAAATGTAAAATCAGATCGTTATTTGCAGGATTTAGCGTATATACGCCTAAAGAATTTAACGGTAGGATACACCGTGCCCCAAGCCTGGTTGAAACGTGTGAAATTGGCCAACGCACGAATCTATATCTCGGGGGAAAATATCTGGACTGCAACAAAGCTTCGCTCCAAATATATAGATCCTGAACAGTCTGCACAGGAAGCAAATGGAAGATCCTATCCTGTCTCTAAAACATTTTCTTTTGGTCTAGATTTAACTTTTTAATATCATGAAAAAAATATTTTTTATATACATCTTGTTGAGTACAGGTTTGACAGCTTGTAAAAAAGATTACCTGGAACGTTTACCGGAGTCCGCTATTAGACCCGAAAACTCGTTTAAAACAGAGAAAGACCTCTCATTATTTACAAAATCATTTTACGATGCGGCCTTGCCTTCGGCTGAAGGTGTCTATAATGAGTCGGTTGATAATATTGTTAAAACAACATTGGATGATGAACTGACTGGGAAAAGACAGGTGCCTATCAGCGGGGGCGGATGGAGTTGGGCTAATCTACGGAACATTAATTATTTTTTGGAAAACTGTTTTAATATTGTTCCGGAGGCTGCTGCAAGACCCTACGCTGCGGAGGCTAGATTCTTTCGTGCTTATTTTTACTTCGATAAATTAAAGCGTTTTGGTGATGTGCCTTGGTATGATAAAGTAATAGACCAATACGATGAGGAACAGTTAAATAAACCTCGTGATCCTCGGACAGTGATAGTTGCTAATATTATTGCAGATTTAGACTATGCAATCAACTACCTGCCTTTTGAAAAGAAAGAGACCAATACGGAACAAATAACAAAATGGACTGCATTGGCATTAAAATCCCGAGTAGCTCTTTTTGAAGGGACCTTTAGAAAATACCATGCTGAATTTAACTTGCCTGGGGCAAATGAATTACTAGAAAAGGCCGCGGGTGCCGCATTGGAGGTGATAAAAAGTGAGAAGTATAGTATTTATAATGGTGCGGGTATGAATTCTTATGGCGCTCTGTTCAATAGTGTGAATAGTATTTCAAGCGAAATCATCCTTGCTCGGAAATTTTCAGATGCCCTGCAGATCTGGCATAATGTTAATTATTATACGATTACAGCTTCTTATGGAAAGCCCGGGCTGGATAAAAACCTAGTGGATTCCTATCTGATGAACGATGGGACCAGATTTACGGATAAACCAAATTATCGGACGATGACTTTTAAAGAGGAAGTGCAAAATCGCGATCCTCGTTTAAGCCAGACTATACGTACTCCTGGATATAGGCGAATCGGTGGTGCCGCACCTGTTGCACCTAGTTTTGGAAATTCTGTGACCGGTTATCAATTGATTAAATTTGTCGGCGACGTGAAATATGATAATTTCAACCGGTCTGAAAATGATATGCCTATATTTAGATATGCGGAAGTGTTGCTAAACTACGCAGAAGCTAAAGCAGAGCTGGGGAACTTGAACCAAAGTGATTTAGATATGTCTGTCAAGTTGCTTCGTGACCGGGTTGGTATGCCTAACATGAACCTAGATCATGCCAAATTAAAACCGGATACATTTTTGGAGGAAGATTATAAAAATGTAAGTGGTGATCTGAAAGGCGTAATACTTGAAATACGACGAGAACGTCGTATTGAACTGGTGATGGAGTCTTTTCGGTGGGATGATATTCTGCGATGGAAAAGTGGGAAGTTGGTGACAAGGCAGTTTAAAGGAATGTACTTTCCTGGTACAGGCAAATTTGATCTGGACAATGATGGTAAAGATGATATCTGGATCTATGAGGGAGACAAGCCTACTGCCCCGGGAATACAGTTACTGAAACTCGGGTCAGAAATTACCCTAGAAAATGGGAATAAAGGAAATGTAATTGTCAATCCACTGATTAAAAAAGCATTCGATGAAAATAAAGACTATTTGTATCCAATACCAGTGCAAGAACTGCAGTTAAATAAGAACTTAAAGCAAAACCCCGGTTGGGGAAATTAAGAATTTTCGTATTTTAGGTCACTCGTCACTGATGAGTGACCTTAGTTTTTAAACCTAATTTAAATCTTATGTATAAGTACTTCCAATGTATTGCAGTGATCTTCTCACTACAGTTTGTAACCTTGCACTGTAATGCACAACAGGATGAAAAAGTTAGCTTGACACATTTACCTTATATCCAAGGCTTGACAGATCATTCGGTGTCCATTATATGGACGACTAATCGCCCAGCAACAGGTTGGGTAGAATTGGCGCCAGATGATTCGAGTCATTTTTATCATATTGAACGATCCAAATATTATGCTGCAGCTTATGGTTTTAAAAAAGTCGGGACTGTTCACCAAGTGAATTTAAATGGATTAAAACCAGGAACAAAATACCGTTATCGAGTATATAGCCAAGAGGTAACTAAACACGTTGGTGTCAATGTGGAATACGGAAAAATTGTAGCAACCAATGTATATCGACAGGAACCGTTGGCATTTACTACGCTCGGACCGGCTAAAGTAACCCGCTTCGCTGTGGTTAATGATATTCATGGTCGTAATGATGTGTTGAATAAATTACTTGATCTCTCTGATCTCCCTAAACAGGATTTTATTGTTTTTAATGGTGATATGGTCGATAATTTATTGAGTGAACAACAGATGTTTGACGGTTTTATGGATACGGCAATCAAACGATTTGCAAGTGAGAAACCTATGTTCTACTCAAGAGGGAACCATGAAACCCGAGGACCATTTGCCATTACCTATCCGCAATACTTCCCGACACCGACAGGAAAGCTCTATTATCAATTTAAGCACGGTGAAACTGCTTTTATCGTGTTGGATTGTGGTGAGGATAAGCCAGATTCTGATATGGAATACAGTGGCATCGTGGAGATGGATAATTATCGTACAGAACAAGCAAAATGGTTGGAGGAAGCCGTGGAAAAACCGGATTATAAAGATGCAAAATATAAGATAATCATATGTCATATGCCACCATTTGGCGGTTGGCATGGCGAACAGGAGATTCTGGATAAATTTGTTCCTATTCTAAATAGATCCGGTGCGCAAATTATGTTGTGTGGACATTTGCATAGACATATTATTAAACAGGTGTCTGAGAAGGTCAATTTTCCTGTTATCGTGAACTCCAATAATAATTTGCTTAAAGTAGATTTAGCTGCTAAAGGGTCTTTTAAAATTATTGACCAACAGGGGAAACTTATTGATGAAGTAACTATAACACCCCTACGCTAATTGCCGTGCATTCGAGGTCTGTTCTTACTCCTAAGGCAGACCTTTTTTTACCGATGAAACCCAGGTTTTAATGGTAATTTTTCCTAATTAACTGCTCTCGGATTGTTTTCGTCGACGAAGCGCCCGTCATCGAAACAGTTTTTTTCGTTTTTTACCTGCCCTTAAATTCCCCCATTTATAACCTATTATTAAGTTGTGGAGGTAATATTAGTATTCGTTTTTGTGCGTTTTTTTATTTATTTATTGAGTTATATTGCGCTATGTAATTTAGATTTATTAAAAATAATTTGAATAAATGCTTTAGAATAGCCTATATTTGCAATTGTTTAGAACGATTTTAAACAAGCGCATTTCTAGGTGCGTTTTTGTTCGTACTTATGAAAAAAGAATATTGGACTATTTTTGCCTCACTTTGTCTTGTTATGGATGTGTATGGGCAATCCGTTTTAATTCAGGGAAAAGTTACCGATAGTAGGAAAAGTCTATTATCGGGAAGCACCGTAATGTTGAATCAACTGGATCTTTCTAGTATAACCAATAATCGAGGCGAGTATAGTCTAAACATTCCAACCGAGCAGTTTGGGAAATCGATTATTTTATCGGTCTCTTATTTAGGGAAAAAGGGGATAGAGCGGACAATTTTATTGGACTCAGTAAAAAAGGTTGAGAATTTTGTCTTGCGAGACATGAGCCTTGCGCTCGATGAGGTGGCTGTACAGGCGAAAAAAGGGGAACTGAGTAATTCCTCCTTGGTATTTGACCGCGAAATGATCGAAAGATATCCCGCTCTCAGTGTAAATGACCTATTAAACCGCCTTCCTAACCGCAAAAACACAGCTCCTTCTGTGCAAGATATGCAAATGTTGACACTGCGTGGGGCCTTTGAAGAAACTACTGTTGGCGC
Organism: Sphingobacterium sp. BIGb0165; assembly: GCF_024810095.1. NCBI lineage: Bacteria > Pseudomonadati > Bacteroidota > Sphingobacteriia > Sphingobacteriales > Sphingobacteriaceae > Sphingobacterium > Sphingobacterium sp. BIGb0165. The sequence continues at coordinate 332,023 of NZ_JANUEB010000005.1, forward strand.
ACGGAATCCGAATGAACTCAATAATGCTTTTGGAGTTGCAATTGTTATGGATGATATTACCCTTGGAAATAATGGGAATATGCAAGGACGTAACCCCGGTATATTTGGAATGTCAGGAGCAACCAATTCGATCAAACCTTCAGATTATGGATTGACAGGGCGTCCGGGGACAACAAAATCTTATTCAGGCGAGAATGTTTTTGGGGGGATAGATCTACGTCAAATCCCTGTGGAAAATATTGAGCGTTTGGAAGTAATATCGGGGGTCGCACCGGCACGTTATGGTGATTTATCCAACGGTGCAGTTATTATTGAAAGGCAGGCTGGCAAAACCCCTGCTTTTTTCCGACTTCAGGTTCGTAGTAATGCCACCTCCTATGGATTATCCAAAGGTATGAGTCTAGGAAAGAATTTGGGAACGGTCAATGCTGATATAGGTTATGTTAAATCCTATGCGGACAATAGGGATAAATTGAAGCAATATGATCGCGTTAATGGGACATTGATCTGGACAAATTACTTTGGGACCGAAAAAAGGTTAAAACAAACTTTTTCAGGATCTTACAATAAAGTGATTGACCGGGTGAACAAAGATCCGGATGATCCGCAGTCTAATGCAATTTCATTTGGTGGTTGGGGATGGAATGCCGCTAGCCGCACAAGTTACAAATTGGATTATGGATTTCTCAAAAACATCAATTTTAATGTAGGTATAAGTTCCAGTCAACAGAATACCTACCGGGAACATTATTATAATGATGCCATGGTGCTCTATACCGATTCTGTCCGGACAGGTATCGTGGAAGGACAATATGCACCGGGGCAATACACGGCAGTGGATGCTGTGGATAATAGACCTTTAAATTTAAATGGCCGGCTCGAAGCGAATGCTTTTGCAATCACAGGGCATATGACACACAAAATAAATTTTGGAGCAAATTATAGCTACGATATTAATCGGGGTGGAGGGCGTCTGGCGGATCCTTCTATGCCAAAAAAGGACCTAGGGAGCAGATCAGATCGATATTACGACTTCTCGTTGCTACATGCCCTACAAAATTTCGGTTTCTATGCTGAGGATGCTGCTCGGATGAAATTATTTGATAAAGACCTATCCATAAGAGCGGGTGTTCGCTGGGACCTAATGAATGGCCATTCTTCATTTTCCCCCCGAACAAATATCAATTATGCACTTTCCAAATCCACGCAGATTGGACTGGCTTACGGTCTGTCTTTTAAATCTCCTGGATTAGCTCAGTTGTATCCCGGACCTACGTTTGAAGAGATTATTCTGTTGAATGCTTATAATGGAAGGGAGGATGAGAGCACGGCTTTGATTTATCTGAGACGGTACGAAAAAGATAATAGCAACTTGAAAAGCAGTATGGGACAGACCTTAGAGTCTTCCTTGTCCTGGAACAAAAATGGTCATTATTTACGGACTAATCTTTTCTATAAAAAAAATGCACGTAGTATCAATACCGCTACTGAATATGAAGTGAGAGACTTACCCGCATATTCGGCAACCCCGGTTCCGGGCGCTAAACCAATAATCAGGGAGACTGGAACAAAGCGGTATCTGTTGTCCAATCTATATTTTGACAACAGGAATAGTTCATCCAACTTTGGTGCTGAGGTCATGTATTCAACTCCTCGCATTCCATCTCTCATGACAACTTTTTCGGCAACAGCTGCATTTACGTTTGCGAATGCAAGTTCTTCGACATTAAACAGTATTCAGTTTAGTTCCGAACGAACAGCAATGGATGATATTGTAATCGGTTTTTTCCCGGCTAAGTCTACCAAAAGTTATTTGAGCAGAGCGCAACTCCGAAGCTCAACACATTTTCCGGCGCTGCGATTAATCATCGAATTGAGCGCTGACTGTGAATTGTATAATTATAGCAAAACAGCTTATGAGGATATTATACCCGTAGGATATTATACCCGCGACTACGAATATCATGTGATTGATCAATTTGATATAACGAATCCAAAACATCTCGAACTCTATGAGAAAAGAAAAGTCGATGCGGATCGTGTCAATGCCGATAATAATTATGTGTATTGGAATTTTAATCTCAATATGGCCAAGGAGATAGGCAAGAATATCTATCTCTCTTTTAATGTGTATAATTTCCTGGACTATCAGCCACGGTTTTATAGAGAAGGGGCGACTGGGGTGAAAGCCCCCAATTCGTCGCCGAACTATGGCGCGCAGGTTACCTATAAATTCTAAACTCAAAAACTAAACAATATGAAAACACGTTATTTGATTCCTCTTTTATTTTTACCTTTTATATCTTGTAAAAAAGATAATACACCCGGTGTACAACCATTGGATATTAAATTAAATTTAAAATACGCATCTGCGGAACTAAATGGCAAGTTAGATCTGAGCAAGGTTGTTGTTAAAGTGACCAATCTGTCAACAAAGACCAGTATGACCTATTCTCCGAGCCAAGGTGTGGTCAATCTGGTATCCATTATGCCCGGCGAATACGATATAGATGCTTCCATTACAATCCCCAAAGACCAATATTTTAACTCAACTGGGGAAGCAATTTTTGAGGATGTCACATTTAATGCGGCGATAAAAAAAGTAAACCTAACCAGCTCCTCAAGCTTAGACCTTGAATTAATTGCTGGTCTTCTGGGCAATTTTGTGATAAAACAGATCTATTATGCCGGATCAGACAATAAAGAAGGCGCTATTTATAGAGATCAGTTTTTTGAAGTTTATAATAATACGGACCGGGTTTTATATGCGGATAGTCTTTATTTTGGCCGTCTGTGGGGAAGACAACGGAATACAAATGATCCTGATCATTATCAGGCCAATGGACAATTGGATTGGAGTAAATCAATGGGGATGACTGTCGGCGAAACCGCGAATACAGACTATGTCTATTTAAGAGATCTGTTTATGATTCCGGGAAATGGGAAAAGCTATCCAGTGGAGCCTGGCAAGAGCATCGTGATTGCGCAAAATGCACTGAATCATAAGGTGCCATTTATAGGAAATAACGGAAAAGAAGTGGCCATTAAAAAACCTGAACTGACAGTTGATCTGAGCAACGCAAGCTTCGAAGTATATTATGGTGATATTCCAGGGAATAAACCATTCGCGTCTGATATTGACAACCCAAAGGTACCTAATGTGCAAATTTTGGATTATGTGGGCAACGATTGGATTTTAGATAATTTAGGACGAGATGCTTACGTGATATTTAAACATGCTGATCGCGCCGTAGTAGCGAACCTTCCTAGCTACCCTGAACCGTCCATAAATCCACCAAGTTCTACAGCAAAAAAATACAGACAGTTGCCTGTTAATTGGATTATGGATGCCGTAGATGTGCAACCCAATACGACAGATGATAGAATCCCTAAAAAACTACCACCAGCTTTAGATGCGGGCTTTACATTCGTAACACTCGGCGGCTACTCATCACAATCCGCGATGCGCAAAACTGACAAAACCACGAATGGTGTCCGAAAATTGAAGGATACGAATAATTCTACAGCGGATTTCGTTGTCATAAAAGCAAACCCATTCGGATTTGTGGATTAAAATGCGTAATGCAATTCTATTCCATCTGCTTACTGTCAAGCAGATGGAATTTGAAATAATAGCTGTTGACCCGTTCCAGATGATTTTCGATCTGAACGCTCATTTATACCTTGAGCAGGTCATCAATAAAACAATTAAATAGATGAAAAGTATTAAATATATTGCTTCCACTACCGTATTTTTCCTAAGCTCTATTGCTGTGCAAGGACAGATAAAATCCAGTGCAACGGTAGATTCATTGACAGCGACATCTTACTGGTACCAACCTTCATCTATTATGTCTCATGATATGGCTGTTCGAAATAGGGTGTGGATTTCAGAGGAAATGAAGAATAAGTCTTCTATACTGGGGATTCAACAGACGATTGCTAAAGGAAGTTTTCAGCCTGCTCAGGGCGCCAATGGACTAAAACAGACCCACATTTACACAGAGGGGAAAACACAATGGCAAAAGACTAATTTCTGGGGACGATTTTCCTATGACCGCAGTTCGGAGGATAGCACTGCCATGCGTCATCAATCTAGATGGAATGAAGACGCTCCAGTTTATTTTGGCTCCCTAAAAAAAAATAAATACAATCGGGAAACATATAAACTAGATGCTGGAATTCAACATGCATTCCTAAATAATCGCCTACCCATTTCCTTAGGGATTGATTATAGATTAGGTTCTCATTACTCCAATAATGATCCAAGGGGTGATGTTAAAGATATGAATTTACAGTTTGAATTGAGTGTAGGACACAATCTTTCAAAAATTTCTTATCATCTTTCGGGTATTTGGGGCTACGGTTCTGAACGGGTAAATGTAGGCTATAAAAATGAAAAATATACCAAAAACACCGAAGATCCATTGTATGTTAATTGGATAATGAACGGTTTTGGAAATGCGCGCGAAAGGATAAGCGAGATAAATTACAATGATATCATCAGTCGGGCCGGAATTGGGGGACATCTGCTGTTAAAACCCAATGGAGCGGATAAGATCTACCTAAATGGACGCTATATAAATGAAAAGCAGTCTTTTAGAAGAAATGATAATTCTAAACAGACTTATTTATTGTTAAATGATTATACAAAGGATATTAGCTCAATAGATTTTTTATGGAGTCGTCAGATGCAGAACCAAAAATCATTGAAACTGGCATTAACTGGGCAGATTGAGGAAGGGAAAGATTTTAATTATTCCTATTTATCCAACAATTATACCTATCAGCAAAATCAGATGCAAATCAAGGGCCTGTTTGGTTTTCGTCAGTTTCATACCGAAGGGAGTATAGCTGTGCGAAATCTTAGAAAAAAAGATGGAGTGACTGGTAATGCAATGGATGTAGATCAGATCAAAGCAGGGATTGGTCTAAACCGCAGAGTTCGAGTAAGTGAGCGATCTGATCTATTGGGCTCTGTTTATTATCTCAGGCAATGGTCTCCCGCGAATGATTTAATTGTGTCGGATTTGAATACAGGTAATTTTGCGAAGCAGATTCTTTATCAGGATTACGTTTATGAGACTGTCTCAAGTAGTACCTGGACAACATCATGGGTATGGGTGACTCATCGGGGTAAAACGGACTGGAGTGTACAGTTTCAGCTAGATTATCAGCATCGGGGCGATTTGATGTCATTGAATTATGACCTGTCTGCTGTGCCGGGTAAAGATAGATTTTTAGGTAAATTGGGTGTTTCGTATATTTTCTGATGAGATCATATACCCCAGTGTAGGAACAGCAGGCATTTTTTAAGCATATTTAAGGTTGTATTAATCATGAAAAAACATTTTGCAGTATTGGTCAGTATCATTGGAATTGTTGGTTTACTATCTATGAAAGATCAACAAAAAGCATTGTATGAAGAACTGCAGTTGCTTTATCGAAGACCGATAAGCGAGTGGCCTAAACCGACGATTGATGCTGGAGTCAGCTGGAAGGAATTTACGTCACTGCCCAAGGTTGATACAAGTTATTTTTCTTTGATGGAAAAGCCGGATGTCAAGTTGGGAAAATATCTTTTTTTTGATCCGATACTGTCTGGCAGCAATCAGATCTCCTGTAGCAGCTGTCACAATCCCCAGACATCATGGGCTGATAAATTGACGGTTCCGGTTGGCAATGATCATTTGGAGGGGACACGTAATACACCATCACTACTGAATGTGTATGCGCGGAAAGAATTGTTCTGGGATGGAAGATCCAAGTCGCTGGAAGAGCAGGCGTTAAGTCCCATTGAAGCACATCATGAAATGGACATGGATCTGACCAAATTGATTCCAAAATTGAAAGCTATCCCGGCCTATAACAAGCTGTTTCTAGCAGCCTTTGGGGAGGAAGATTATTCCATGCCAGAGGTTTTAAAGGCTTTAGGTGCTTTTCAACGGACTTTAACAAGTAGACGTAGTCGCTTTGATGAGTTTTTGGATGGTAATTATAAGGTGTTGTCGGAGCAAGAGGTACGTGGACTACATCTCTTCCGTACAAAAGCGAGATGTATGAATTGTCACAATGGTCAGTTTTTAACGGACGACACTTATCATAACATCGGACTGACTTATTACAAACGTAAATATCAAGACTTGGGCCGGTATGAAATTACCAAAGATCCAGCTGACGTAGGGCGTTTTAGGACCCCTTCGCTGCGGGACGTGATGAATACCGATCCATGGATGCACAATGGATTATTCTGGAATATGACAGGATTGCTGAACATGTATAACAGTGGGATGCAAATGAACTCTGCGAAGCCAGAACAGAAGGCCAAAGATCCACTTTATCCAGTTACAGATCCTTTAATGCAACCTTTGAACCTTAGTAAAGAGGAAATAAAAGATATCGAAGCATTTTTACATGCCATCACAGCAACTTCCTATCGGATGCGACGTCCTGAAAGCTTGCCGCGGTAGTGTCTACAAATGCCTATTTTTACTTTGTTTGGTGTTTTTTGTAACATACTTACAGTGAGTTGTATATGTGGTTAAAAAGGCGTTTAATTTATTTTTCGTACCTTTGTGCTGTCAAAAGACAGAATGGCGTGAGTTTATTCCGCTAGGACTGGAGCCTTTTTGAGGCACAGTCGAAGTTGTTCGTTGTACTTGTTGAAGTATATTTTGGAGCTGTGTTTAGCATAGCTCATCTTTAAAAGATTAGTTTCTTTTTCATCGTTGCTCTTATCGAACCGAGAGTAAAGCGTGTTAGTTAATAAGTAGATTGAACTGAAGTTTAAAATTTCGATCAAACGAATTCAACTGTAGGGATATTTTATGTGAATGAAAACTACGTAGGTGTGCAGCCTTAGTGGCTTACTCATGCTCTTTTGTTTTATTTATGTTTAAAAAAATTAAAGAATGGATAAAACTAGAAAGGTAAAGGTAAAAGTTGAAGATTTGACCATTGTTTTTGGTAAACAGAAAAAACAAGCTTTGAAATTATTGGACGAGGGGTTTTCGAAGAAAGAAATATTAGAAAAAACTGCTTGTACAATAGGAATTAACAAAGCAAATTTCGAAATCTATGAAGGTGAGTTTTTTGTGATCATGGGGCTTTCAGGAAGTGGTAAATCGACCTTACTTCGTTGTTTAAACAGATTGAATGAGCCTACCTCAGGAAAGGTATTTGTCAATGACGAAGATATTACCGGGAAAAATAATAAAGAGCTTTTGGAAGTGCGTAGGACCGAAATGAGTATGGTCTTTCAAAAATTCGGCTTGCTGCCACACCATACCGTGCTGAGTAATGCTGCATTTGGACTGGAAATAAGAGGTGAGGACAAAGAATCACGTGAGGCAAAAGCCCAAAAGGCTCTTGATATTGTTGGATTGAATGGCTTTGAACAGCAGCTACCGGCTCAACTTTCTGGCGGGATGCAGCAACGTGTTGGATTGGCTCGAGCTTTGGCCAATGATCCCGAAGTGTTACTGATGGATGAAGCGTTTTCAGCACTGGACCCTCTGATCAAAGCCGAAATGCAAGATCAGCTGCTTGAACTGCAGGACACGCTACAGAAAACAATTGTCTTTATTACGCATGATCTTGACGAAGCCATCAAATTGGGCGATCGTATCGTCATTATGAAGGACGGGGTAATTGAACAGATTGGTACCGCTGAGGATATCCTGACAAACCCTGCAAGTGATTATGTAAAAGCTTTTGTCGAAAAAGTGGATCGGAAAGCAATTATTACCGCAGGCTCCCTGATGTTTGAAAAACCAACAGTTGTACGATTCAAAAAAGACGGTCCCGAAGGTGCTCTGCGCAAAATGCGCGCTTCTGGTATAGATATATTACCTGTAGTGGACGTGCATGATCATTTTTTTGGTTTTGTCCATATCAATGAAGTGATCCAGTCAGCCAAACGTAAAGAAGCGACCGTTGAGGCCATCATTCACGCAAATGTTCCCACCGTATCAAAAGAAGTAACTGTGGAGGAAATGTTACCACTGATTTCAGAAGTGCGATCGCCCATCGCTGTGGTCAATGAACACAACCGTTTATTGGGGATCGTAACCCAGACTTCATTAATCATTGAGGCGACCAAATACAACGAAGAGGAAATCATAGAATTAAAAGAGCAAGCAAATAATCAATAGATATGAATAAAGTAATCGACATAGGACAATATATAGCCATAGCTGTCAATTGGTTGACAGACAATCTGAAACCATTTTTTGACCTGATCAAAAATACAGGAAACACCTCTATTCTTGGTCTTGAATGGTTATTGATCGCGACTCCGTTTTTTGTAATGATCACACTTTTTACAGCATTGGCCTGGTGGAAATCTGGTAAAGGCGTTGCACTGACCACATTTCTGGGATTGACATTGATCTATCTGATGGGATTTTGGATGGAAACAATGGAAACATTGGCTTTGGTGCTGGTCGCGACGGTGACCGCATTACTTATTTCGGTACCGCTTGGGATATGGGCGGCCAAAAATAAATTTGCAGCAAAGATCATCCGGCCTTTATTGGATTTAATGCAGACGATGCCTGCTTTCGTCTATTTGATACCAGCAGTATTGTTTTTTAGTATCGGAAAAGTACCCGGCGCCTTTGCTACCATCATTTTTGCCATGCCCCCAGCAGTTCGCTTGACCACCCTGGGTATTGATGGGGTACCGAAGGATATTGTCGAGGCTGCCCGTTCATTCGGAGCAACCAATCGACAGATTTTATTTAAAGTGGAGTTGCCTTTAGCAACCAAAACAATTCTTGCGGGCATCAATCAAACCATATTGTTATCGTTGTCAATGGTTGTTATCGCTGGGATGATTGCTGCCGGTGGCTTAGGTGAAAGGGTTCTCGAAGGAATAAACAACCTGGATATTGGCCTTGGATTTGAAAGTGGTCTGTCTGTCGTGATTTTGGCAATTATACTAGACCGGATAACACAAGGTTTTGTAAACAAGAAATAAGATAATGATGAAAATTAAGTTAATAGGAATCTGGATACTGGTATTTTTGTTTTCGGCTTGTAACAGTAGCAGGAATAAGAATATTATTCATATCGGTATGGTTGACGGTTGGGCAGAGGGTGTCGCAATGACCTATATTGCCAAAGCCATCATGGAGGAGAAAGGTTACCATGTTGTGATACAACGTGCTACCCCAGATATGATCTTGGCTTCTATGAATAATGGCGATACAGATCTGTATATGGATGTCTGGTTGCCATTAACACATGGTGCTAAGGTAGCGAAGTTCCCAAATCTACAGGAAATTGGTACGAGTTATGCTTCCGCCCGCAATGGTCTTGTTGTACCGGATTATGTATCCATTGATGATATTGGGCAATTGAAAGCGCACCAAGCGCAGTTCAATAATAGAATTATTGGGATCGAAAAGGGCGCGGGGATCACAAGGGCTGTGGATCAGGTTATCAAAGACTATAACCTGAATTATAAACACATAAATTCTTCCACGGTAGCGATGATTACTGAGCTGCAGAATGCAATTAAAGACCATAGATGGATTGTCGTGGCGGGTTGGCAGCCCCATTGGATGTTTGCTAAGATGAAATTGAAGTTTTTAAATGATCCCAAAAAAACATTGGGTAGCGCTGAAGAGATTAAAATCTTTGCACGCAGAGACTTTAGCAAAGATCAACCAGAATTGGCAAGCCTCTTTTCACAGATCCATTTTGATGATGCAACAATGGCAGATCTCTTAGCACAAATGGAGGGGACCCGAGAGAAAGCAGCACTTGCAAGAAATTGGTTAACAGTGCACCGTTCCCTGCTAAAAATCTCCGAATAGACCTTAGGTTAACAGGTTATACTTAACCCCATTTGAAGAGTCAAGTGGGGTTAAATTTTGCCGTTTTTTTTGGTAAATAATTAGTTTTTATAGTTAATATAATATTTTTATAGCTATTAAATTGCTCCCTATTAGACGAGGTAATTCCCCAGCACAGATGTAGCACTTGCTAAGCACGGATAAAGCACTATTTTGTTACAAGGCGAAATTGTGCTTTAAGAGTGTAATAAGTGTGTATGAGAAGGCATATAGACAAGCTTGGACGCGCTTGTAATTATATAGGCCTTTTTAATTTATTGGAAACGCAAATGCGATCAAAAATCAGCCCCCTCAGTACCTTTTTATACCCCGTTAGATAAATCACTAAAATACATCGGAACTCGAGATATTAGCATCAGATATCGTATTTCGTGTATTTTTTAAAAATATACGGGCCAAATTGATACGTTTCTTTTGATCGGCTGAAAGTGGATAACGTTCATCATGGACAAAGGTGTCCAGACCATTCGGAAACTCCCAGGCAAAGTCCAGTACCATGGCTTTCTCTGCTGCAAGAATTACGTCCAACTTACTAGCTAGGGGATTGCCCATTTTGATATTATTATAAATGCTATCAGGGAGCAGCTGGCTGTCTATATCCTGAATTAATGACAGCTTAGTTTTAATTTTTTTCTTTTGCATGTGCTTATTTGTATTAGATAATTAAGAATCATTCTAAATAAATTTGTATTTTAGCCAAAGATAATAGGTGTAGTGCCATTGTTGGGTATGTAATGAGGAGTAAAAAGTCCGTGAAAGGGAATAGTTGAAACTTAAAGAAATATGGAATGGGATTAAGACTTTATGATATTGATTCGGCTAGTTTATTGTTGGAAAAAAACTATCCACAGACTTTCTTTTCAATCGATGCCGGTATTCAGGAATGCGTCACGCAGCTGGGCGCTCCATTTGGTGATGGCTATTACAAAGAGATCTTTTTTGATGGAATTCATATTGGCTTTGGTCATGCAAATCTGTATGAACGGATACTGTTTCGTTTTGAAAGTGACTTTGAGACGGTTGAAATGCATTTTGCATTGAAGGGTAGAAGTCGGGCAGCTGGGGAGACATTAGCCGCTACCATAGATTTTGAAACTTGCCAGCACAATATCCTTTACGGCAATTCGATCTGTGGCCAGATGCAATGGGAACGTGAAGAATTCCAGTTATGTGAGATAAATTTGTCTCCAGATTTTTTTAAGAAATTTCTACCCGATAATTCCATCTTATTTAATGACTTCAGAAATATTATTGAAAAGGGGAAATCTGGCTTATTGACAGATATTAATAGAAGAATTACCCATGAAATGCATGCTCTTATTGATAGTATCATAAATTGTGAACGTAAGGGTGTGTTTAAAAAAATATTTCTCGAAGCCAAGATCATGGAATTATTGCTGCTTCAGTTGGAGCAGTTAGCCGACAACAGCATCTCCAATACGACCCTCAGAAAGCCTGATGTTGATAAAATCTATGCGGTCCGAGAATTTTTACTGGATAATATGGATTCAAACAATACGCTTGTCAACCTGGCCCATCTGGTCGGGACAAATGAGTTTACATTAAAGAAGGGGTTTAAGGAGTTGTTTGGTACGACAGTTTTTGGTTTTTGGAATGATGCAAAAATGGAACATGCCAAAAAGCTCATTTTAGACAAAAACATGACCATTGGTGAAGTCTCTGATGCCATTGGGTATAAAAATCAGCGTCATTTTTCCGATGCTTTTAGACGGAAATTTGGATTTCCACCAAGTAAATTAAAAAAGACACACAGATAGTTTACCCGACCTACAATGCGGGCTAAGAATAGCTATTAAAAAATTGATAGATCATTTATCCTTAAATTTTATAAAACCATGGGTAGAGCTGAAGCGAAAATTATACAAGCGGAATTGACTGTTAGTCGAAAAGAATATGTGACCCCACATTACATCCGGATTTATCTGACAGGAGAAGCTGTCCCAGAAATCGCGGACACAACCATCGGTGTTAACAATAAGATTCTGATTCCCCCTATGGGATTGAATAAAGTCTATTTTCCGGAATTTGATTTTGAAAAAGGGCAATGGAAAACCATGGACGACAGTATTCGGCCAACGGTGCGTACATATACGCATCGGGGGATAGATCTTCGACGTAACGAAATTTGGATAGATTTCGTTGCACATGGGGATGAAGGCCCCGCATCTGCCTGGGCAATAGGATCAAAGCCGGGAGATGTATTGGGTGTCCTTATGAGAGCTGGTAAGACCGAACTATTTCCACTGACAGACAACTATCTATTAGCGGGCGATGCAACGGCACTTCCGGTATTAGGTGCGATATTGGAAAATTTACCGACATCAGCAAAAGGAACCTGCATCATCGAGGTGCATGGCCGGGAGGATGTACAAAAATTATATACAAAAGCGAATATAGAATTTATCTGGTTGCATAATGATACTCCACAGGAAGGTAGTCTGCTGGCGGATCTGGTGAAGATAAAGTCTCTTCCTCAGACGGATCGCTTTGCTTATATTGCTGCAGAGTATTCTACCGTTCGGGAGATACGCAATTACTTGCGCAACGATCTTGGATGGAAGAGGGAGGAACTCTATGCCTATTCTTATTGGAAAAGCGGTGTTTCAGAAGATAAATCTGCCGGTGAACGACACAACGAGAACGAGGAGGTCAATTCATAAATAAGACAAACTACGAGACCACTGCTATCGCCTCATTGCTTTCGCTAATCTAGTTTTTCAATTTTTTACTTCTGTTTATCATGAGATAATGGTGAAAAGAATCATTTTTTTGACATATCTATTGTGACCTCCGAGTATATCTTAGGCAAGAGATTTGTGTCTGTAGGATCAAAACAGTATTTTTATGGTTTGGCGATGAGCGATAACGGGAAAGATACATTATGATGCATATGGAGGAGCAAAAAATTATTCTGGTTGAAGATGAGCAAGACGTTGCGGATTTGATCATACAGGGATTGGGCGAAGAAGGTTATAAAGTCATTCATCTGGGGCGTGCCGAAGGGCTTGAGCAACTATTAGCCAAACAAGATGTAGCACTTGTTCTTTTGGATATTCTTTTGCCGGGCACCAATGGACTTGATATTTGCAAACAGATCAGACATTGGGGCTATACTGATCTGCCTGTTATGATGCTTACGGCACTCGGAACCCCTGAAAACGTTGTCCTTGGTCTTGATAATGGCGCTGATGACTATCTTTCTAAACCATTTAAGTTAATCGAACTTAAAGCCCGAATACGTTCATTGATTCGTAGACAGCAATCCATTGTTCAGGCGACCCAACGCGAAGCACAACCTCCAAAAGATACATTCAGTTATGGATTTCTAACGATTGATGATTATAAGAAAGTTGCCTATTGTGAAGGTCAAGAACTTAACCTGACCAGTACAGAGTATCGTTTACTTTTATTATTTATTCAAAGCCCCAAGAAAGTATTTGAGCGCAGTGAGTTACTGGATAAAATATGGGGAATTAATTTTGATATCGGATCAAATGTCGTTGATGTATATGTTAATTACCTGCGGAAGAAGATCGAGAAGGTAACGAGCAAAAAGGCCATTCATACCGTTATCGGAATGGGCTATGTGTTAAAAATCGAAGACTGAATAGATTAAGAAGACTGAATAGGTTAAAATGAATAATTACAATAGGAAACTCATCTATCTAATAGCAATATTAGTTATATATGTCAGCTGTTTCGTTGGCTTTATCTTTTACTCCATCACAAACTTTGCTTTTACCGATTTTTATAAACGTCTGGATCTACGAAGAAATATTGCAGCAGAAAAGTTCCTCAATAGTAAATCCGCTTCGCAAACAGATCAATGGAGCCTGGATTTTATAGAAAGCCTGAATAATCAGCATGAATTTTTGGTTGAATTTGATAAGAATGGAAAAATTGTTCAAAGCCAAGGATTCTATTCTGAATTGTGGGATAAAATCAACAAGAACGGAACATCAAACTTTAAAGCAGGGCACCAATTCTATTCGACAAAGTACTTTTCAAAAAACAATAAGCATTATATCGTCGGTGCATCGGCGGAAAATTACTTCTATACACATCACCTTGCCTATCTCCGCAATCTGCTTATTATTAGTCTGATTTTGGGTATTCTTTTTATTTTGGTGGTTTCTGTCTTCATGAAACGTTCATTTTTAAAACCTATCCTGACCATGATGAAGGAAGTCCAGCAGATTGGTTCTGAAAATCTGGACAAGCGTCTGGATGATGAGAAATATAAGGGGGAGCTCCATGATCTGGCATTTACATTCAACAGTATGCTGACACGTTTGGAAACCTCTTTTGAAACCCAGAAAAATTTTATCAGCAATGCTTCACACGAATTGAATACACCCCTGACATCGATTATAGGGCAGGCTGACTTAGCGCTGTCCAAAGAAAGAACAGTTGAGGAATATCAACGTACCTTATGTAAAATTATTGAATCTGCGGAGCATTTAGAAAAGAAAACCAAGGCGCTTTTGATGTTGGCCCGCACTGGTTTTGTAAGCAATTCGACAACATTTAATCCTGTTCGTATAGACCAGATTGTTATGGATGCCGAGTTGACTGTTAAAGCCATCAATGATAAATTTAAAATTACAACAGATTTTAGTTTGCTGCCCGATGACAGTATGCGACTCAAAGTCAATGGAAATGCTATTTTACTCCAGCTTGCATTATCCAATATCATTAGTAATGCCTGTAAGTATTCCTCCAATAGAACTGCTTATATCGCCTTGGGAGCATTAAACAATAAAGTGTTTATCCTAATAAAAGATAAAGGTATCGGTATCCCGTCAAAAGAATTGGGGTATATTTATGATCCTTATTTTAGGGCATCCAATACCAATGGAATAGATGGATACGGCATTGGCCTGCCCCTGGCGAGAAATATAATTAAGCTCCACGGCGGGACATTAAAGGTTAATTCCGTCGTTGGGGAAGGCACAACTGTAGAGATTGAATTGCCAACATACATTCGGTTTTAATCCCGTTTTAATTTCCCCGTTATTTTTAATCTCATTTTAATAAGTCTCTTAAAATTCTAATGAAAAGCTAATTCTAGCTTCATTCCGTTGCCATGTGCACCCATTAACTTTGTTGAAAAAATAATTGGGTATGGCAAAAGCGACACGAGTATTGATTCCAAGTGATTTTACAATTGATTCACTTTTTTTTGTAATCCATAGTATTGAGCAGTCGAAGGCTGAGCAGCTTGACGTTATTTTGGTTTATGGAAATAAAAGTAGTACCTCAATCAGCGAATTATTAGGAATCACACTGGAGGACCAACTCAACGACCTTCAGTCAGAGGATTTTTTGAAAGCTTGCCAGATGATCTGCCACCGATACGAAAATCGTAAACTGAATATCTATGCAGATATTATCGGTACCGACAATCCTAATTATTTACATCATTATCTGAGTGGAGCGAGAATTGACGAGGTCAAGATTCCGACAGATTATCAATTTGAAAAAAGAACAAGACATTTCTTTGATGTTGGGCAGGCTTTGTTGCACCTCAACGAAAGTAAGCGTAGGCACGTGGCCATCGTTGAAAAACCGGCAACGCACAAAACTGGAAGCAATGTCTTGGGGGATTTATTTTTTAATAAAAAATGGGATGTTAACTACTAAAAGAAAAATACTGGCAAAATTCAACTTTGTCTTTTTGGCATTGTTGCTTTTTGGGGCATCAGCGATGGTCATGCTTTATGAAAACCCCGAACGACTTCTAGAAGGAGAGTGGGAAGAACAGGGCTGGTACTTTGAAAAGGTGGAGAAATCGCCAACCTTCAAAAAACAGGCGATTATCCATGAAGGGATCAAAGATGCCGCCATCGCGCATTTGCCGCCATTACAGGATGGCCTATGGCATTTTGAAAAAATGGGTCAAAAGAATTTTGTGGCCCATCACAAGGATAAGCAGTATAACTGGTTTTTGAAAGGAAGAGGACATATCCTTGAGCTACGAAAAAATAACGAACTCGTGGAAAGTTTCGTCATACAGAAACTGAACAAAAATCAGCTGGTCCTGCATCTCAACCTGGATATGCAGACCAAGGGAATAGCACGTATCGTGCTGAAAAAAGGAGGAAAGGAAAAATATGCTAAGAAAATATAGCAATCATAGGACAATTCAAGATAATATAAAACTGGGAGGACTAACGGCATTTTCTGCTGGTATGGTCAACGTCGCTTCAGTTATTGTATTTTTTTCCTTTACATCTAATGTAACAGGATATTATGCCGTTTTTGCACAGGAGATCGCAAAAGGAAACTGGTATCAAGGTGCTGTCGTTTTGTTTTGGATACTGTTGTTTTTAATTGGAAGTATGCTTTCCAATTTGATTATCATCCATGGTAAAGGAAAGTTCAGTGCATACCTGACCCATTCTATACCCTTGGTGCTGGAGATATTAAGTATTTTGTTTGTCGGGATATATCTCGATGTTTTCTACGAAGATTCACTCAAGGAAACCGAGATATTGGTCGGTGCGCTATTATTTGCGATGGGTCTGCAAAACGGATTGACAGCGAGTATATCCAATTCAGTTGTAAAGACAACACATTTGACTGGATTAACAACTGATCTGGCAATCTTAATATCCATGTTTACCAAAGAAACGAATAGGACAAACAAAGCGTTGGTTGATAAATTTCACTTGTTGCTGACGATTGTGACAGGTTATTTGTTGGGAGGTTTACTCAGTGGAATCTCTTTTAATTACTTGTCCAATAAGACATTTTATGTGGTTTGTTTTGTATTGCTGATTATTGGTCTTTACGATCATTATAAACTATATCTGCTCAAAAAACAATTTGTAAAACGTCATCGGGAAGTATTGGTTTCCTAGCTTTTCTCGTTTGTAGATTATAAATAAGGCCAATCATATCTTTGTATGATTGGCCTTATTTATATGATTTTATCTAAGCTGTAGGGGAAGTCCTCGTTCATCAGCTGTCTATAGTTGAGACAAAACTGTTGAAATTTAATGCGGGCTTCATTGTGCTGATTTAAAGCAAACATCGCTTTCATTTCGGAAAATAATGCTTGTTCATTCAGCGGATCCAATAAGAATATCGTATGCGCGATCTCAATGGTTTTTTTATGCAGATGTGCAATGTCAGTTTTACGAAGTTCTGCCAGTAAAATGGGTAATAAATTTTGTTCAACCTCGGTCTTCAATGTGTCAAACACAGGCAGATCCAATCCCTGTAAGAATTTACCCCTTTGAATGATCTGAATTAATCTACTTTCATAAGTGCCTGAAGGATTTGTTCGCAATTGGATGTAATCAACGTAATCACAATAAAACTCAGCGCGCTGTTCGATAAGGAATCTTCCCTGCTTGTGTACAAGTTCAATTCCTGCAAACTCATTTAGCACTTTTCGTAAATGATTGATCGTGACTCCTCTTGAGTTCTTTACCTTATCTTCTGATTTGTCGGGCCACATGATCTGACTGAAATATGGTGAACTAATGCCAGTGCTGTTAGACAGGATAAGACAAAAAGCTTGTTTCAGCTTTGTACTGAACAAATAGGAGATATCTCGTTTGTTGCGGTCAAAAGCACGGAACTCACCAAATAGAAATATTGCATTTGCCCGTACAAACTCGTCTTTTTGAATTGTTTGTATGATTCCAGTATCTGCTATTGGCGGAACCTGGAGGACTGTATTTTTAGTTACGTTTGTTATTTTTCGCTTTTGTCGGCCTCGTTGCCAAAGGAAAAAGAGGCCAACTCCACAGGCCGTAGATAACAACAATAGTAAGAATACCTTGCGGTTGGATCCAGATGAGGAAAAGCCATTTAATTCGTTGGGGGTTATTGGCGTCATATTCAACGAATAGACTTTTAATGTTGACTGTATATCATCTTTTGATTCTTGGACCAGTACCAAAAGCCTACCCAATTGTTGATCATAATAAAGCTGGGCATGTGTACTTATTTTGTCTGAATAGATCGGAACAGAGTCCCCTAGGATATCAAAACTTCCATCTTTGATAGAAAAGCGATACAATTGGATATTGGACTTCGTCAGATATTCTGGATAACATAAGGCGTAAAAGTGGTTGCTATCAGGGAACACCAGACCACGAGCGGGTACGATATGTTTATCCTTCCAAAGGACATCCCATTTTTTTGTAATTTCTTTGGTGTCCAAATTTATCTGATAGAAATCATAGAGGTATTTTCGGCCCACAATATGCTCGCCGGATTCATTCCCCATACCCCCAAAGATATAAGCGATTCGATTATTGCTCCCTTGGCCAGCCGAAAGAAAATAGCGTGGGAAAATTTTATCGCCTGTCCATCCGTCAACAGTTTGCCATTTGCCGGAATCTAAATCATATCGGTCA
Organism: Sphingobacterium sp. BIGb0165; assembly: GCF_024810095.1. Taxonomy (NCBI): domain Bacteria; kingdom Pseudomonadati; phylum Bacteroidota; class Sphingobacteriia; order Sphingobacteriales; family Sphingobacteriaceae; genus Sphingobacterium; species Sphingobacterium sp. BIGb0165. The sequence continues at coordinate 350,276 of NZ_JANUEB010000005.1, forward strand.
AACTGGCCGCTATAGGCCATGTTTCCATAGCCACCGAAAATGTAGAATTGTCGCTGTTGTTCATCATAAAAAGAACCGTGATGATTTAATTCTTTCTTCATCAGGTCGTCACTTTCGACTTTCCATTCGAAAGTTTCCAGATCCAGGCTAGCTACCGTAGGGCCTTGATAAGGCTGGGTATAGAAAAGTTCATAGACATACAGTTTATTTGTCGTAGCGTCTATAAAATTGTTTGCTAAAACCAATTTTACAGGACATGGTTTCTGAAAGGCCCGTTTTTTTGTCTGACTCGTCTTTACATTGTATATGGTTATGGAATCTTGATTGAAATAATAAATCTCTTTGGTCCGGTGATTGTAGTTGGAACCAGCCTGCGATAAGGAACTGCTTGCAAAGAGGTTTTTCCATTTGTAAGAGTCCACAATGAGCCAGGTTGGGTTGGCGGCATAACCATAAGCGCTGCCATTTTTATCGTGGACGATATGACCTTTGCTTTCTTTTAATGGGAATAAATAGCTTTTGGCTGTATTTCCAATCTGCACATTTTTGATTGACATGGTCGGAACATCAATCAAATAATCACTTTTTCCAAAAATCACCTCGGGATTATACTGAGATGGCAGTTTTACTTTTGGCGATTGAAAAATCTGATTTTGTATCTGAAGCTTAAATAATTGCTTTTGCAGGTCGAAAGTCAATTGAATCGTGATCCATTCCTCCTTGAATAATAGTTGCTGGTTTATTTTTGCGATGATTAGACTGCTTTTACCTTCTTCGTTCAAGCGGAAAATACAATTACCAGCCTCCTCATCGTAAAATAAATTGTAAACCGTGTTATTGTCTTTATTCTTGACACGGAAAATATTGCCCAAAGAATTTGATGAATAAATGGAAAGTTGAAACTTTAGCGTAAACTCCTGTTCAAAAGAAACAGCTATTTTGTCAAATAACTCGTAGGAGGTACGTTTGTCTATAGGCTCATGTCCACCTCTAAATTTGAGACCCTGGGATTGGGAAAGTAGGGGCATTAAAAGCAAAAAAATAATATATAATATACAGGGTCGCATAGCGCAATCAAAAAAAAACTTAAACCAATAGTTATCGACAAAGACCTATTCAAAATAATTTGTCCGCTGTCGGCTTTTTATGAAATATAGTAACGGTTAGTATATCCCTTATCAATATCTTACAGGACTTAAAAGTATGCAAAAAAATGCGCTCAATAAAATAAAAGCTATGTTACAATTGCTGTTTGTATTGACCTCCCAACTGATGGGAGGTAAGGAAATAAAATAGAGGGTTATCGTTTTATTTTTGCATTTTAACCCATTTATAACCCAAAAATTAATCAGTCTAATTTACCTTGCGTTAGAATTCCTGCCAATATTTTCGGCAGAAATTCGAACTAATTATAAATCGAAATCTTACTTATGAAAGTCTTTAAAAAGCTGCAATTTATTTTTGTTGCTTCCGTATCCATGATGATGGTGCGGCAAGTTCAAGCTGAAACCCAAATTTCTTTTTCCGTTGACAATATCAAAAGCGATCAGGCTCGGCAGGATCAAAACTTAGTACGTGCGATGGCGCTCTTGGACCGGTCAATGGAAGTTTATTTCTCCGCAGACGGACAGTCTATGCATCGTTTCTATAATCCCGATACGAAGGTGCGCCCAGAAGAAAAGGCCAGTGTGTGGATGTACTCAGCTTCGATAGAGGCTGTCAATGCGATCTTACATGGACTTAAAGCTCAAAAAGAAAGAGGAAATCATAACCTATTTGACAAACATTACAAGCGTTACGCGGATTTATTGGCCCAGCTTCACGAAAATGCCGCTTATTATTTAGGAACATTTAATCTTGTTTCTTTTACACAGACCAGAGACTGGACAGTATATGCTGTGGATCGTGCAAAAGCAAAGGGTGCAGCAAATGCAACTGGGGTATTAAATGTCTATGATGATCAAATGTGGTTAATTCGGGAACTGATTGAAGCCTATCACCTGACAGGAAAAGAGCGCTATTTAAAGGAGGCGGAATACCTAACCACCTATGTATTGGATGGCTGGGATTGCACCCTAAATGATAAGGGTATTGAAAATGGTGGAATTCCCTGGGGACCGGGCTATGTGACCAAACATGCCTGTAGCAATGCACCTATGATCAGTCCATTGGTTTGGCTACATGAAATCTATAAGAAAAAGAACGATCAGATCACATCCAACTATATCGATGCCGGGGATAGGCAGTCGCGTCGTTCTAAAATGCTGCGAAAAGCTGATTTTTATTTGGATTTTGCTAAAAGGATTTATGCTTGGCAAAAAGATCATTTATTGAACAGTAAAGGTGTGTACGATGATATGATGGGAGACTGCTATCCAGATTGCAGTATTGTCTACGAAATCGTCGATGGTATAAAGTATCGCAAAAATACCCAATTAAGGAAAGCCGTTGGAACCTCATTTTCCTATAACAGTGGAACCATGATTTCTGGGGCAGCTGATCTGTACCGTGCGACACAATCTAAGATCTATTTGGAAGATGGAAAGAAGCTGAGCGATGCCAGTTTTCAATATTTTGCCAAACTAGGTTCACAGGTGCCCGCGCATTATACTTATGCTTCCGATGGGTTCAATAATTGGTTTAATGGCGTATTACTAAGGGGATTTTTCCAGATTTCTCCAGTCTTCGAAAAAGCCAAAAGTTATATGGACTCCTTTCAACAGAATTTGGATTATGGATATACCCATTTTTTACGTTCCGGTTTATTGCCGCCGGATCTTCTTGGGGGATGGCATATAGACAAAGACAAAAATAATCTGGAGGGAATGTTCATGTTCACCTATGCGGCACAGTATGCAATGTTGTCCCAATATGAGATCGAAAAATAGCAAGATGAGCAAAAAGATCAACTTAAACAATTGTGATACTAAAAACGAATACCAATAAAACTGGGCTTGCGAGCCTATAAAATACATCAGATAGCTTAATCACTATTTAAAACCAAATTATAAATATGAAAAAGGATTTAGGGAAATCAAGGCGGCGACTTAGCACACTGCTTGTGCTGATGGCGCTGGGTATTCCGTCCATGAGTTGGGCGCAGCAGAAAAATGTCAGCGGAAAGGTGCTTGATAGTAACAATAAGCCTATCGCTGGGGTAACGGTTTCTGTTCAGAATGCGGGTACACGTGTGGAAACTACTACCAACACCGATGGTAGTTATACGATCGTAGTTCCGGAAGGGAAGAAGCTTTTATTTAAATCGCTAGGTTTTAGTGCGAAGGAAGAGATTACAGATGGGAAAACCACGATTAATGTTGTCCTGGAAAACGATGATACGCAATTGGAGACCGTTGTTGTCGTCGGTTACGGTACGCAGCGGAAGCAATCGCTGACTGGCGCTATTGCTTCCGTGAAGGGGACGGAAATGAGGCAGACGAAGAATGAAAACCCACAAAATATGTTGGCGGGACGTATCCCCGGTGTTCGCGTATGGCAGAAAAGTGCCGAACCGGGAGCATATAGTGCCAATTTCGATATACGTGGTCTCGGAGCTCCATTAGTTGTGATCGATGGGGTACCACGTACAAGCGAAGATTTTCAGCGCCTAAACCCGAGCGATATTGAAGAGGTTTCGGTTCTAAAAGATGCATCCGCGGCTATTTATGGGGTGCGGTCTGCAAATGGTGTGGTGTTGGTCACGACAAAAAAAGGAAAAGAAGGGAAGACCACAGTCAGTTATAATGGCTCCTATACTTTTCAAAAGCCTTCTGGCATGCCTGTATTGGCCGATGCGATCAGTGCAATGACGATCTACAATGAGAAATCCATGAACAACATCAATGGTGGAAGTCCAGTGTATACCGAAAAAGACTTTGAGGATTTTAGAAATGGAACAAGACGCTCGTCGGATTGGACTTCATTAATCTTTTCAAAATATGCACCACAGACACAACATGATATTAGTTTTTCAGGTGGAAGCAATAAAGTGCAGTACTATATTGGTGGTGGCTATTCCTATCAACAAGGCTTCTTTAAATCAGGTGATCTCAACTACAATAAATACAATTTGCGTTCGAATATCTCAGCAGAATTAGCCAAGGGGTTGAAATTGGATTTGAACATCAGTGGGATGGCCGATCAGCAAAATAGTCCCTACACAAGTTCGGTCGACATTATTCGAAACTATTGGAAACAGGGCATGTTGTTTGCCGCGTATGCAGATCCCGAAAATACCTTATTAAATTATGAAGGTCTAGATTTGGAACAAAATACCGTGGCGATGATGGATGCGGATATTTCAGGCTATCGCAAATTCAAAAAGAAAACCTTTCAATCCTCAGCTGCATTGAATTATGACCTGAGTAATTTATCTCCAATTCTTCAAGGGTTTTCCGCAAAGGCATTGATTGGTTACGATTACCGTGCAGATAACAATTCCATGTTCAGAAAGGAATATTATCAATATGCTTTGAATAAAACGACCAATAAATATGATCAGAAACTCTATAACTTGAGTAGCCCAAATCAAATGAAACGGGAGTTTTTTGATAAACAACAAGTCTTAGGTCAGTTGATATTGAATTACGATCGTACATTTGGTGATCAGCATAAAGTATCGGGACTTGTGGGATGGGAATCACAAAAGAACGACGGCGATAACTTCTATGGACTGAAAAATCTTGCTTTTGGCTCCGACCAATTGCTCGCAGGTGTAGAAGATGGTCAAATGACCTCCATGTATGGTGGTATCAGTGATTATTATAATGAAGCAAAGTCGGCCCTGTTTGGACGGGTTAATTATGATTTTGCGGGCAGATATATTGCCGAATTCCAATTTAGATACGACGGATCCTCCCGTTTTGCCAAAGGACATCAATGGGGATTTTTTCCCTCGGCTTCTTTGGGATGGCGGATATCCGAAGAACCATTTTTCAAATCTATTGACGCGCTTTCCTTTGTCAATCAACTAAAATTCCGGGGTAGCTATGGCGTGCTAGGGGATGACTTATCCTCTTCTTGGGATTTTGGTTGGGTACCCGGGTATGTTTATCCTGCGACGAGCGGAAATGCTGAAAATGGCTACAATAATCAATATGCACCAGGATATATTTTTGGTGATAAATATATCACAGGCGTGAGTCGGAAGGCTATCGCCAATGAATCAATTACTTGGTATAAAGCGAAAACATTCAATGTTGGTTTAGATTTCGAGGGATGGAATGGGCTGTTTGGTTTTACATTGGACTATTTTGAACGCACACGATCGGGGCTATTTCAACGTCGCACGAGTGAATTTCCAACCGTGATCGGTGCAACGGCTCCGATGGAAAATGCCAATAGCGATCGCCATATGGGATTAGAATTGGAACTGAAGCATCGCAATAAAATCAACGATTTCTCATACAATGTTCGAGCAATAGCGACTGTGACCAGAAATAAGTACCTGACCGCCGTCCAAAATGGCCCCTATAAAAACTCGTATGACCGTTGGCGCAATGACAACTTCAACAATAGATATCAAGGGATTCAATTTGGTTATGAATCGGCTGGAAGATTTGAGAATTGGGAAGATATTTGGAGTTACCCGATTTATAAGGAACGTGATGTCTTACCTGGAGATTATAAATACCTGGACTGGAATGGAGATGGCGAAATTAACGGTCAGGACGAACATCCTTTTGCATTCGACCAGACTCCGTGGCTTAACTATAGCATGAATCTCGAAACAGCTTACAAGAATTTCGATATGAATATATTGTTTCAGGGATCGGCTTTGGGCTCTATGGAATACAAAGAACCACTTTATGCGATCTGGGGATCGAATGGTGGCGGAACGTTGGAGCAGTATCTTGATCGCTGGCATCCTGTAAATCCTTCCGCTGATCCCTACGATCCGGCGACAGAATGGGTGAAAGGCTACTATGGTTTTACAGGTAGATACCCGAAATCAAATTCTGAATTCAATCGGGTGAGTACATCCTATTTACGCTTAAAAAGTATAGAATTGGGCTATACCTTTTCAAATTTAAAACCTTCGTCATCCATGCGTCTCCGAGTTTATGCCAATGCCTATAATTTATTCACGATTACAGGTGTACGATTTGTAGACCCTGAGCATCCTGATGATAACCTAGGTCGGATGTATCCATTGAACAAGACTTATTCACTGGGTTTATCACTTACTTTTTAGCATTCACTAAAAAATATTGCAATGAAAAAAATACTCATTATACTATCACTAGTTAGCTCAATCGGACTTACAGGTTGCGCTGATCTAGATATTACACCTAAAAATATTGTAACGGATCAAGACCTATTGAATACACCAGCTGGTATGGATATTTATATGGCCAGGATGTACAGCTTAATGCCTTTTGAAGATTTCAAATACATGGCACAATGGGGGATTGAATTCAATGGCTGGTTGGCAGCCATAGGCATTGAAGGAACCGGTGAGGCTGTGACCCGGGATGGTATCAGTACCTCTTTTACCGGTGAAAGGACCGCTTATTGGGGAAGAGCATTTGAATTGCTCCGTGATGCAAACCATCTGATTGAAACCTTGCCCAATTACCGGGACAAATTCTCAGAAGAACTTTATAATCATTACTTGGGAGAAGGATATTATGTCCGAGCGACCGTATTTTATGCGATGGCTAGACGTTTTGGGGGAATTCCTTTGGTGACCAAGGAACTACAATACCCGAATACATTGGAGAACTTGGAGATACCCCGTTCGAGTGAAGAAGATACCTGGAACCAAATCTTGAAAGATTATGATGAAGCAATCAAATTAATGCTTCCAAAAGGCCCTAAATCTGGCTATTCCAATAAATATGTTGCGCTTTCTTTTAAATCAGAGGCGATGCTCTATGCGGGTAGTGTGGCCAAGTACAACGAAACGGTTTCTGGTCGACTGACAGGACTAGGTCGAAAAACGGGTGTCCGCGTCATCGGATTTGACGCCAGCACAGCAAAGGCAGCATCACAGAAGTATTTTTCAGAAGCTTATTCGGCTGCACGGCAGGTGATGACAGCAGGGGGCTATTCACTCTATAAAAAGAAATGGGCAGCGAACGATAAGGAGGCACAATATCAAAATATGGTGGATATGTTTAGTGACCTCAGTAGTCCTGAAAATATCTACGTCAAAGAATATGTCTATCCAACGTTGACACATAGTTTTGACGCCTTTAGCTCGCCTTTCACATTTAGATCTCCACTGTCGGCGGGTACCTGTCCTACAGTAGATTTTATGGAATTGTTTGATGGATTTGACAAGTATCCCGATGGAACAGTCAAAGTGACCACTGGACAAAGCAACAGGGAAGGGGAATATAAGCTGTACGACAAACCGATGGATTTCTTTAAAAATGCGGAGCCTCGATTACGTGCCTATGTTATTTTTCCGGATGATATTTTCAAGCAAAGAAAAATGGATATACGAGCAGGGGTTTATACTGGTCAAACTCCTGTAAAACCTCTGTTTACAGATTATTCCTATGCAACAGCTGACACGCGCTATCAACAGTTGAGTGCCTACACAGGATCACCAAAAACCTTGTATTTGAGTCCAAGAGATGGTAGCGGACAACAAACAGTGGATTACAATGGACAAAAAATGAATGCCGCTGGCAACGAAGGACCATTCTTTGATAATGGTGAAGCAACCTTAACAGGCTTTTATGTCCGTAAATGGCTCAATACAAATCCAGCAAAAGAAGTTGGAGAAGGAAAGTCTGACCAACCTTTTATTTTGATGCGTTACGCGGAGGTATTATTGAATGCGGCCGAAGCAGCGGTTGAACTGAAAATGTTGGGTGCTAGTCCGGCAGATGGAAGCGATCTACTGCAGACAGCAACGACCGCCGTCAATGAAATTCGTACACGGGCAGGTGCAGATCTATTGGCAGGCACGATTTCAGGGGATAATATAGGCAGAGATATTGTTCGAAGAGAGCGTCGCAAGGAACTAGCATTTGAACATAAAGCGAAATGGGATTTACGTCGCTGGCGTGTACTGCATTTTGAAGGCCGGGACGGTTTCTGGGGAACACAAAAGGATAAAAATCTATACAGTAACAACGAGAACTTTAGGTTCAGAGGATTGTATCCGTTTTTTTCCACAGCAACAGGGAAATATTTCTTTGATGCACGGTTTCAATGGGTAAGCACCAAAACGTTTCGGTACACACCGGTAGACTATTATTTTGAAATACCAGGTGACGAGGTGGCTAAAAGTCCAAAAATAGATCAGCAGCCTAATCGATAGACAAGAAATTGTGCTGAGCATGTTAGTGTTCCAGCACAGCTTGTCGGAAGGAGTGAAATTTAATAAAACAATAACTGGTGGAACTAAACTTTAAAAGTCCGGGCCACCACTAAACGTATAACAAATGAAAAATAGCATTTTAAGCGCATTGGGCATACTGTGTATGTTGAGTTCGTGTAGTCTTTTTGAGGCTGATAACTACGAAGCCCCCTCCGTGGAATTGAAAGGCATAGTCGTGGACGCACAAACGGGGACTCCGGTACTGACCGATCAGGGTAGTGAAGGCATCCGAGTTCGATTGACCGAGCTTAGTTGGGGAGATAATGTGGAACACAATCCTGACTTCTATTGCATGTCTGATGGAACATTTCAAAACACAAAACTGTTTAAGGGAAATTATAATATCACCGTAGATGGTCCTTTTATTCCTTTGGTATGCACCGACGGAGATGGTAAGGTACTGTCAGACGATAGCAAAAATATGGAGCTGAATGGTTCACATGAAATAAAAATGGAAGTTCACCCCTTTCTTAAAGTGGAATGGGTTGGCGATCCAGTTGTTGAAAATGGAAAGATAAAAGCGAAAATCAAGGTCACCCGTGCTGTAACTGAGCAGTTTTTTCGCGATAAGATCGAGCCACTAGGAAATTATAATCCAGATTTTTTAAATGTTACAGATATACAGCTCTTTGTTAGTTATTCCGCTACGGTTGGATATCGTGCACGAGATGAACGCTGGTCGAGCAAAATCGAATACAATGGCGACAGCTTCAAGACAAAGTTGGGGCAGGTTATTGATATTGTGTCTACTGGCGAAATTCCCAAAGGACGTACGGTCTTTGTTCGTGCAGCCTCCCGTATCAACTATGATACTCCCCGTGGAACGGGCAACCGTAGGTGGAACTACAATGAAGCCAAACGGGTGGATATCCCATAAAAGAATTGAACCGTCCTGTTTAAGGTCTCTTGGATGAAAATGAATCTTAAATAGGGGGTTCCATTTGGGCAAATCATAAAAAGAACTAACCTGCTCATTTAAAATAACAATTACAGATGCTCAATCAATAATTATTTCTAGGTGAAAAATAAACAATAGATTATGATAAAAACGAATATACTCGCTTTATTGTTGCTGGCAGCGCTCACAGCGACCGCTCAAAAAGGAGATCCTGTAAAGACGACCTTTCAGAGTTCCCGAGAATGGCGTCCGACAATTGACAACCGTGCAGATGCTGTCATGATATATGGAACAGGGGGAAACCCTTCCGACAAATCCCGAAAAATTCCATTTGAAGAACGGGTAAAATCCTGGCGTGATAGGGGGTATATTACGCATTTTATGACTGGTATTGCCTGGGGGGAGTATCAGGATTATTTTACGGGAAAATGGGATGGAAAAATGCACCTGGATGAGGGACAAGTCGATGTAAAAGGTGATACCATCTGGCATGGTCACATGGTTCCTTATATTGTCCCGACTGAAAATTATTTGAAATACATCAAAGAGATGCATGTCAAACGCGTTATTGATGCGGGGATTGATGCCATTTTTATGGAGGAACCCGAATTCTGGGCAAGGGCAGGTTATAGCGAATCATTTAAGAAGGAATGGAAAAAGTATTACGGTTTTGATTGGCGCCCACAGCACGAATCGCCTGAGAATACCTACTTATCCAATAAATTAAAGTACGCATTGTACCTCAATGCACTGAATGAAGTCTTTACTTACGCCAAATCTTATGGGAAAACCAAGGGTATGGATGTAAAATGTTATGTGCCCACACACTCGTTGATCAATTATTCACAATGGATGATTGTCAGTCCTGAGGCAAGCTTGGCCTCGCTACCCTGTGTCGACGGGTATATCGCACAGGTATGGACAGGAACTTCACGTGAACCCAATTATTTTAATGGTGTGGCGAAAGAACGTGTTTTCGAAACAGCATTTTTAGAGTACGGCGCAATGGAATCCATGACAGCACCGACCGGAAGAAAGATGTTTTTTCTGACGGATCCGATCGAAGATTGGCCTCGTGACTGGGCAGATTACAAGAAAAATTATCAGGCTACTTTTACCGCGCAACTTTTATATCCGAATATTGCTGATTATGAAGTGATGCCCTGGCCCGAACGTATCTATGAGGGATTGTATAAAACAAGCGCCAAGAGTGACCAAAAGGAAAAAATACCACGGCATTATTCGACCCAGATGCAGGTGATGATCAATAGTCTGAATAGCATGCCCAAAACGACCAGTAAAGTGTCCGGATCGACAGGGATCAGCATCCTGTTGGCAAATTCACTGATGTTCCAACGTTTTCCGACACATGCCGGATATGACGATCCACAATTGGCTAACTTTTACGGACTTGCTCTTCCTTTCTTAAAACGTGGTGTTCCCGTTAAAACAGTTCACCTGGAGAATTTGGCGGTCAAAAATGCCTTAGCTGAGACCAAGGTGCTGTTGATGTCGTATTCCAATATGAAACCCTTGGCTCCCGAGGCCCATCAGTATCTTGCGGACTGGGTAAAAAATGGAGGCATACTTATTTATTGTGCAACGGATCTCGATCCCTTTCAATCCGTACAGGAATGGTGGAATACAAATGGCAACCAATATCAGAGACCATCAGATCATTTATTTGAAAAAATGGGCTTACGTGACGGAATGGCTAAGGAAGGGCAATATAGCTACGGGAAAGGTACTTTCTATGTGTTGCGTTCAGATCCCAAAGAATTTGTTGTCAAGCCGAACAACAGTCAGAAACTGTTGGACCTGACTAAAAATCTTTACGAAGCTAAGGGCAAATCCGGGAAACTTCAATTTAAAAACTATTTTACATTGACAAGGGGTATTTACGACCTGATCGCTGTATTGGATGAAAGTGTAAGCAATCAGCCTTATCAGGTTAAGGGAAATTTAATCGATCTTTTTGATCCGACTCTACCAATTGTTACCTCTAAAAATATCCAACCGAATGAACAATGCCTGTTTGTCAATATAGATCATGTTGTAAATAAACAAAAGCCTCAGGTATTGGCATCGGCCAGTCGTATTTACGATGAAAAATCGACTGGCCATCAATACTCATTTACGGCTAAAAGCCCAATCAATACCACAAACATTTCGCGGATATTATTACCCGGCAAACCAAAGAGTCTTGTCGTGGATAAAAAGGAAGTTTTTGCAGAAGCAAATTGGGATACGAAAACAAAAACCTATCTGCTGGAATTTGAAAATAGCCCCGAGGGTGTATACGTGGATATCAAATGGTAGCATGTTAGATCGCTTAAATTTTAGTATAATGAAAGAGAGTGTGCCATCCATATAAAAAGGAGGATATCAAACACGATGCGGTAAACTTGGGACGAAATAAGCCTTAGTTTCCATATTAGATTTCAAAAAAAACCAGATCCTAGTGCATCTGGTTTTTTTGTGGACAACTGAATTCAGAATACCAGTCTGAACCTTTTTCAAGGCAGGTTCTTTGCGATCGTTTCAATCAGATACCTACAATGATCCGCGGTTAAATTTTCAGTTCGAAGGCGAGGGTATCTTTAACGGAAATCGCGATTCTAACCGAAGCTACCATGCGAAAAGAATATTATTTCGATTGCGATTCCTGGAATTCCGTCGGGCTGAGTCCAAATTGTTTTTGGAAATTTCGGGAAAAATGTGTCGCCGAGCTATAGCCTAATAAATTGGAAATTTCGTAGACTTTATATTGTCGTAAACTAAGCAGTTCCGCCGCTTTCCGAAGCCTGGTCAGATTGATTAGCTCATTTGGCGAGAGGCTCGACACCATATTGATTTTTCGATACAGTGTTGGTCTACTCATGCAGAGTATATCCGCCATTCTATCGACATTAAATTGCGGGTCATCCAAATGTTGCATAATGATTTCCTCTATCCTGAGCAGGAAATCCTGATCGTTTTGGTTCTGTCCGATTTGCTGGATTTGAGACATCGGATTCTTGATGAAAAATTCCTTGACTTTAATCCTGTTTTTTAGCAAGCTGGCAATTTGTGCCCGTAAAAATGCGGGCGAAAAGGGTTTTTCGATATATGCATCAGCACCATATTCCAAGCCTTGAATCTTTGATTCTATGCTATTTTTTGCTGTTAATAGAATAACAGGAATATGTGCGTAAGCGATGTTTTCTTTAATTTTTTGGCAGAGTTCATAGCCATCCATTTCGGGCATCATCACGTCGCTGATGATCAAATCAAAGTATTCAGATGCAAGTAGATCCAAGGCCTCATTTCCATTTGTACTGGTGGTGATATGGTAATCCTCATTGAGGTCATCTGCAATAAATTCAAGTAATTCAGCATGGTCATCTACCACTAATAAATTGGCTTTTGCATTCATAATTATTGGTTTGAGTTGTGGTTTAGTGGTAAAGTTAGGCGGAATACATTCCATTGAAAATTTTCAACATCATACACTAAACTACCCTGATGTTTTAAGACCAGGGACCTGGTTAACGCCAGGCCTAAACCACTGCCTGGAATGTTCTTATTTTGTTTTAAGCGATTGAATGGTTCGAAAATTCTTTCCCTTTCCTCCGAAGGAATTAATGCACCGTCGTTTTTCACCGTCAATATAGCAATATTTTTCTGTTTATCCACCTCTAAATTCACTTCAATGACCTTTGACGAGTATTTTAGGGCATTATTGAACAAGTTATAACAGATCTTTTCAAAAGCATCTATCGCAACGGAACCAATGATGTCAGGCGTGATTAAAACCTGCATACTCTTTTCTTGCGATTGGATAGTCACACCAAAATCGTTGCTGATTTTTTGCACTGTCTGGCTAATATTTGCCAGCTCAAAATGTAATTTAAAACCTTCAGTTTCGACCTGTCTAAAATCCAGTAACTCATTACTGAGTGCAATTAGTTTTTCCGTATTGTTCTGCATTGTCAAAAGCAGCTTATCTGTTACGGGATTGTGTTCGACTTTGTCCATGAGTTTTTCCAAAGGTGCTTTAATCAATGTTAATGGTGTACGTATCTCATGCACTACATCCGTATAAAAATTGATTTTCGCCCGATAGAGCTCCTGTTCCCGAAGATTCTGCACCGTCAGCAAATGTTGGCGGTTACGTTGTTTTATCTTTTCATTAAAATGATAAATAATAAATATAATCAGGCCAATGAGAATGAGCGCATAGCAGATATAGGCTGGTATGCTTGCCCAAATAGGTGGCAGAATAACAATTTTAAGACTTGCAGCAGTGGGGATGACATTTCCATTGGGATCTTCAGCTTTGACGGTAAAAACATAACTTCCCGGTGCGAGTTTAGTGAAATACACCCGTTGATTGCCGGTGATATCAACCCAATTGTTATCAAGACCTTCCATCTTATAGCTGTAATGAACAGAATGGGGGGCCTGATAATGAAGTGCCGCCACATCGAGACTAAAGGATGATTCATCATGTTTCAATTGAATCTTATCCGTAAATAAAATGGATTTCGAAAGGATATGTCGGTCTGTATACTGATTGATTGCTTTGTTATTGATGTAAAGGTTGGTGACATAGATCGGGACCCGGGTATTGTAATTGATCTGATTGAGTTTTTTTGGATCGAAACGGATCAAACCATTGATAGTGCCAAAGTAAAAATGACCATAGCCATCGTCAAATGCAGAATTGTAATTAAACTGAATGGAAGGTAGGCCAGATTCCAGGTTGAAAATCCTTTTTTTTCCATTCGATAAATGATAACGTACGAGCCCTTTGGAAGTGCTTACCCACAGATTGTTTTGCTGGTCTTCGAGAATGGCCAAGATCACATTACTGGGCATTCCTTCTTTTATACCAATCTTTTCAAAACCTTCACCTGTGGGATTTTTTTTCGCCATACCACCTTCTGTGGCAATCCAGATCTGTTTTTTAGAATCTTCAAATAAACTATTGATACGGTTGTTGGGAAGAGAACTCGGATTGTCCTTTTGATGCGTATAATGCTTGAGATCTCCGTTATTGGGATTATAACAATATAAGCCATCTCGCCAGGTACCCAACCAGATATTTCCCTGTTTATCTTCAAGCACGGTCGTATAAAACATATATTCCGGAACGTTGCGTATCAAATGAAAGGATTTATTGGCGAAATCAAAACGATACAAACCTCGGGTGGAAGCTGCTAAAATTTCTCCCTTCGTAGTTTTATACAGGTAAAAGAGAAAATTACTCTGTAACTCGGGATTCGGGAAACTATTTCGATCGATATGGTAAACAACTTTTTCCTGTATGGGATCGAAAATATCTAAGCCATTGACGAAAGTTCCGACCAATAATTTATTGTCAAAGGGGAGGATTCCATGGATATTATTGTTCGCCAGATTTCCCTTTTTATCAGAGAAATTTTGAATCTGTCCTGACCTCGGATCTAGCCTGGATAAACCACCATTTTCGGTTCCGATCCAGACCTTGCCTTTCGGGTCTTTGGTAATGATACGTACGACAGAACCTTTTAAGCTACCGGGTTTGTCCTGAGGTAAAAACTTTTCGATAATACTATTGTTCTTGTGATAGTAGTTGACTCCACCAAAGTAAGTACCGATCCAGATTCCTTGATCTTTGTCCTGCAGGATATTGTAAACAGCGTTGTCGGAAATACCCCATGGATTTTCCTGTTCTTTTTGAATATTGATAAAGCTCTGGTCAGCAATTTGATAAATAAATAACCCTGATTCGGTCGCAAACCAATATTCAGTATCATTCGGTTGGAGGATATCCCGGACATAAAGAAATTGCTTAAGTCGGTCCGGACCTAGCATAGATTTTAAAGTTTTTTCCTTAAAATCGTAAACATAAACGCCAGATTTAGAGGTGCCGATCATGAGTTCCCCCTTACGGTTCTCCGTGATTTTTTCTATGCTGAACCAATCTTTTGAACCATATTTTACCTGAAAATCCAATAGGAGTGAGGGCTTATCCGAACTATTGATCTGGAATATTTTACCCTCTGGAGTACCATAGAAGATGGTCCCATTTTTTGTGCAGCTTACAGCGGTAATATAAAGATCAGATGTGGTAATCTGTTTGATTTCATTGTTGATCAGATTGTGGTAGTAGAGCATCCCATTGGATATAAACCAGATCCTTTTTCTTTGGTCCGTAATGATAACGGGTACATCTGCATGCTCAAACTGTTTGCTTAATAACTTAAACTGTTCGTCGATGGGATTGTAACAATAGATCCCCTGATCGGTACCAATCCAGATTCTTTTTTTGAAATCCTCTTTCAAGGAGATGATATTATTGCCTCCTAAACTATTCTTGTCAGAAGCCGAGGCATCAAAATGTTTGAAACTATTTCCATCAAAGCGATTTAAGCCGTCCTTCGTGCCAAACCAGAGAAACCCATAGCTATCTTGCATACTACAGATCACTGCATTGTTTGAAAGCCCCTCATTAATCTGATAATGGTTGAAGTAATAGGGTTGTGCCTGGATCAGAAAAGGAAACAGCAGCAACAGAGATAGAAAACGGACCGGCTTTAGGTTGATCATGATCATTTGGTTATTGATACAAAATAGCTCAAAATTGAAACAATTTAATCCCAGAAAAATAAAAAAAATTAGGATTTTAGTATTTGTATTGTAACCAATAAAATTATAAAAAATATAGAAAACAACACATTTGTCATTCAATAAAGATTATAAACTATTAAATCATAACAAATGAAAGGAAAATTGATGTTGCTGGGTATTTCTGGTATACTTAGCTATTGTTGCCTGTCTTGTCAACAAACGAATAGTTCAAAAACCACCCCAAACGACACTGTCGCAGCCTTGATGGACACTTCATCATTTAGCACAACGATTGATGCGAAAAAAATCTATTTATACGAATTAACCAATAAGAATGGTGTACAGGCCTATTTTACAAATTATGGCGCACGCCTGGTAGGCCTTTGGGTGCCCGATAAAAAGGGGAAATTGTGTGATGTAGTTTTGGGATTCGCGAAGGCCAGTGATTACAATAACCCCAAAGAACCATTTTTCGGAACAATTGTCGGGCCTTTTGGCAATCGGATCGCAAAAGGGAAATTTAAATTGGATGATAAGAGCTATACATTGGCGGTAAATAATGGGCCTAATACATTGCATGGCGGTTTTAAGGGCGTACATTTTGCGCATTGGATCTTAAAGAAGGCAGATCAGTCATCCCTTACTTTCGCCTATACATTGCCGGATGGACAGGAAGGGTTTCCGGGTAATATTCAGATGGAAGTTACCTATTCACTGAATGACAATAATGAATTGATGATTGCTTACCGTGCCGAAACCGATAAAAAAACAGTTATTAACTTAACGAATCACGCTTACTTTAATCTGAATGGAGAGGGTAGTGGTACAATACTAGACCATCAACTTCAATTGTTTGCCAATCAATATACGCCCGTTGACAGTACATTGATACCTACTGGCCAATTGATAGCAGTGAAAGGAACTCCTTTCGATTTTACTGCGCCCAAGGCTATCGGAAAAGATATTAATACCAATGACCAGCAACTCAGTTATGGGAAAGGTTATGACCATAATTTTGTATTGAACAATGACAAAGAGGGTGAATGGTATAAAGCCGCACATGTTGTAGGTGATAAATCCGGTATTGTTATGGATATCTTGACGAATGAACCGGGGATCCAATTTTATAGCGGCAATTTTATGAATGAGCAAGTGCAGTTGAAAAACGGGAAAAAGGATTCATTCCGAACAGCTTTCTGTCTCGAACCACAGCATTTTCCAGATGCACCAAATCAACCCAAGTTTCCAACGACAGTTGTAAGTCCTGGACAAGTCTATCAAACGAAATCCCTGTATCGTTTTTCGGTAAAATAATACATATTAATAATGATTGGTTTTGGAAGTACATCTCGATAGAGATGTGCTTTCTTCTTTTGATACAAATAGGCAGTGTTTTGAGAAAAATCAATCATCCAACTCATTGATTAAAACTTAATTTTGGGTAATCAGTTATAAAACTAATCAAGCCAATAATGACAAAAAAAATAGGCCTATTATCTTATTTAATTGGAATTTGTTTTCTAAGTTCAGCGCAAAACAATGCCGTAATCGCTGTGGATCAGCTACCGGTTGAAGGGAAGAATTTAAACTATATTAATAACCGTTTACCATTAAAACAGAATGCGCTGCTGAAACTGCCTGTAGGCAGCATTGTTCCTCAAGGTTGGTTGGGGAAATATTTGGAATTACAGAAAAATGGCCTTACGGGACATTTGGGTGAGATTAGCGCATGGTTATCCAAAAAAAACAACGCCTGGTTGAGTTCGGATGGAAAAGGAGACTACGGATGGGAGGAAGTTCCCTATTGGTTGAAAGGTTATGCAAACCTAGGATATATTCTGAAAGATCCTAAAATAATAGCGGAATCAAAAATATGGTTGGAAGCAGCGATTAAAAGTCAACGGCCGGATGGCTACTTTGGCCCCCTGATGCTGCGCAATAATAAACCGGATTTATGGGGTAATATGATTATGCTTTGGTGCTTGCAGTCCTATTACGAATATAGCGCTGATCAACGTGTTCTGACCTTAATGACCAATTATTTTAAGTGGCAGGCAAGTTTACCTGATAGTTTTTTTCTAAAAGATTATTGGGAGAACAGTCGTGGTGGAGACAATTTATTGTCAGTCTATTGGCTTTATAATAGGACGCAAGGGAATGAATGGCTTATGGATTTGGCCGATAAAATCCATCGCAATACAGCAAATTGGCGACAAAAGAATGATTTACCCAATTGGCACAATGTCAATATAGCACAGTGTTTCAGGGAACCGGCTACCTACTATCTTAAGAGCCAATCAAGCGACGACCTGGAGGCGACCTACGCTAATTTTCACTTTGTCAGGCAGGTATTCGGTCAGGTGCCGGGAGGCATGTTTGGTGCTGATGAAAATGCCCGCCCAGGGTATACCGATCCACGGCAGGGCGTCGAAACCTGTGGTATGGTTGAACAAATGGCTTCCAATGAGATCCTGCTAGGGATAACAGGAGATCCTTTTTGGGCTGATCATGCTGAAGATGTGGCCTTCAATACATATCCCGCAGCCGTAACCGCAGATTTTAAGGCACTACGTTATATCACCAGCCCCAATATGAGCATTAGCGATAGCCATAATCATGCCCCGGGCATTGATAACAATGGTCCATTTTTGATGATGAATCCCTTTAGTTCACGTTGTTGCCAGCACAACCATAGTCAGGGATGGCCGTATTACGCAGAGCATCTCTATATGGCAACAAACGATAATGGTGTTGCCGCGGTATTATATGCAGCATCCAATGCGGATGTTAAGGTCGGAAATAATCAAAAGATCCGAATTCAACAAAGCTCTAATTACCCATTTGAAGAGTCTATTCGCTTTGCCATCGGAACAAATGGAAAGACAATTGATTTTCCATTTTACTTGCGGATTCCGGCTTGGGCAAAACAGGCACAGATCAAAATTAATGGAAAGACAGAAAACGTTGAATCGGGAGCAAAGTATATCCGGATTGACCGAAAATGGAAAGATAACGATCAGGTCGAACTTTCGCTGCCGATGTCCATTGTATTGAATACCTGGACAGCGAATAAAAATGCGGTGAGTATTCAACGGGGACCATTGACCTACGCTTTGAAGATCAAGGAGAATTATGTGCAGAAGGATAGTAAAGCTTCTGCTATTGGAGACTCAAAATGGCAGGAAACCGCTGATCCGACAAAATGGCCTTCCTATGAGATCCTTCCGGCAAGTGATTGGAATTATGGTCTTGTTCAAAATCAGTTAACAGCACCGGATCAATTGAAGGTGATCAAGCGGGCTTGGCCAAAAGACGCTTTTCCATTTGAGGCAGATGCAGTACCCATTTCCATTATGGTCAAAGCAAAAAAAATTGATGGTTGGAAAATAGATGAAAATGGATTGACAGGGGTATTGCCATTGAGCCCTGTAGCAAGTCAAGCTGCGGTACAGGAGGTTGAACTGATTCCTATGGGTGCCGCCCGTTTACGTATCGCGGCGTTTCCAACAGTAAAGTAATTGAAGATATAAATGACATAACGATTTTTATGATGAAGAAAACCTTATTTTTTGCCAGTCTGATGATGGCTGCTCAACTGAATTTTGCGCAGGAGTGGAAACCTGTTGGTTCACACATTCTGACGCCTTGGGGTGAAAAAGTAACAGCACAGAAGCCTCATCCAGAATACCCAAGACCGCAACTGGTGAGAACCAATAACTGGCAAAATTTAAACGGCTTATGGAAATATGCCATTACCCCAGTAAATACAAAAGAAATTCCTCAGCAGTGGGATGGAAGTATTTTGGTTCCTTATGCTATAGAATCGGCACTTTCTGGGGTAGGTAAGGAAGTTGGCAAGGATAAAGCCTTGTGGTATACGAATACGGTTACTTTGGACAAGTCTGTCAATAAAAACAATGTTTTGCTCCATTTTGGCGCGGTGGACTGGCAATGTGATGTATATGTAAATAATCAATTGGTCGGAAGACATGAAGGTGGTTTCGATCCTTTTACGATGGATGTGACCTCTTATCTCAAAAAAGGAGCCAAGCAGGAAATTGCCCTTCGTGTATGGGATCCTACCGATGATGGGCCGCAGCCACGCGGTAAACAGGTTAACCGTCCCAATGGTATTTGGTATACACCGGTTACAGGGATATGGCAAACGGTATGGTTAGAAAGCGTACCAAAGTCTTACATTGTGAGAACAAAACAAACACCGAGATTAGATGAAGGTGTACTTGCCTTTCAGGCTGCAGTGGAAGGGAGTCAGGCCGGTGATCAGATTAAAGTTCGTGCATTGGATGGAACTCAGGTCATTAAGGAACAAGTGGGGGAACCAAATGCGGCCTTTGATCTTTCTGTCCCAAATTTGGAGGCTTGGTCACCGGGTAATCCAAAACTTTATGATCTGGAAATTCAGTTACTTCGCAAGGGTAAGGTCATTGATCAGGCAAAAAGCTATTTTGCCATGCGTAAGATCTCAATGGGGAAAGACGAAAATGGGATACAACGCATGCTGTTGAACAACAAGTTTACTTTTCAATATGGACCACTTGATCAGGGCTGGTGGCCCGATGGCTTGCACACAGCTCCTACAGATGAAGCTTTAAAATTTGATGTGATCAAGACAAAAGAAATGGGCTTCAATATGATCCGTAAGCATATTAAAGTTGAACCTGCACGTTGGTATCGCTATTGTGATAGCATCGGTATGCTTGTGTGGCAGGATATGCCAAGTGGTGACCTGGGGGGAAATCATTGGGATATGCAACCTGGAAAAATATCAGGTGGAAATCGGGATAAAGTGCGTTCGCAGGAGTCTGAAGGATACTACAGAAAAGAATGGAAGACCATCATGGACGTACTGCACAATTACCCGAGCATTGTGATCTGGGTACCTTTTAACGAAGCCTGGGGCCAGTTTAAGACAAAGGAGATTACCGAATGGACAATGGCCAATGACCCTTCCCGATTGGTAAACAGTGCCAGTGGTGGTAATTTTATGGAAACAGGTCATATACTGGATATACACAATTACCCGGATGCAGCGATGCCGGATCCAAAATTATTTGGTGCAAATCAGGTGCTGGCACTGGGTGAATTTGGTGGACTGGGGCTGCCCATAGATGGTCATTCCTGGCAGCAAAAGGATAACTGGGGCTACCAGAGCTTTAAAAATAAAACCGAACTTCTCGAACGATATAAGCAACTCATCCGTGATCTGACGCGACTAATTCCAATGGGATTGTCGGCTGCGGTTTATACACAGACGACAGATGTGGAGGTGGAAACCAATGGTTTAATGACCTATGATCGTAAGGTGGTAAAAATGCCTGAAGCGGAATTAAATACTGCCCATCAGGCCCTATATAAAGCGCCAACGAAGTAAGTCAGTCAATGCTTGGACTCCATCAATGGAGACTGTAGCGGCTTAGAAATAATTTTCCGGATACAATGTGTGGAAGTATCAGGATAAAATGAAAATGATAAAATGTTGCAGTCAACCATGCTAAAATATTGGAGTGGAGTTTTGTACCTGTGCCTGTTGAGCTCCTGTAAAAGTTCTTCAGGCTCGGGTGCACAAACTGTACAGACCACAGGGACGTCCGTAAAGAAGACGACCTATATAAATCCTGTTTTTGAACCAATACTTGCGGATCCTACAGTAGTACGCAATCCGCAGAATAAATTATTTTATGCTTATGGAACAGCGGACAACTGGGGTGATGGCAAAGGGCAGCGTCTAGTGTCTATTTTGCAATCCAAAGATTTGGTACATTGGACCTGGATCGGGACAGCATTCTCGGCCAAACCAAACTGGAAGTCAGAAGGTGGGATTTGGGCACCTGATGTGGTATTATTGAATGGGAAATATGTGGTGTACTATGCGTACTCCACCTGGGGTGATCCTAATCCAGGTATTGGAGTAGCTGTAGCGGATAAACCCGAAGGGCCATTTATAGATCGGGGCAAACTGTTCGATAGTAAATCGATCGATGTGCCTAATTCGATAGATCCCTATTTTTTTAGGGAAAAGAACCATAACTACCTCTTCTGGGGAAGTTTTAGCGATGCCGCTACACAAGGAACTTATGGAGTATCTCTGGATAACAATGGGACGCAAGTACCAGATTTGAATAAGAAATTTAAAGTTGCAGCGGGTGATTTTGAAGCTGTGGTGATTCATAAAAGAAAAGGCTATTATTACTTTATCGGCTCAAAGGGATCTTGTTGCGAAGGTGAAAAAAGTAGTTACCACGTACTCGTTGGTCGGTCGAAAAAATTGATGGGACCTTATTTGGATCGGGAAGGTCGTGATTTAGCCCAGAGGGGAAACGGGACCTTATTGCTGAAGGGGAATGATAAATTTGTTGGGACAGGGCATACTTCCCGGATTATAACCGATGATCAGGGCAATGATTGGTTACTTTATCACGCCATGGACCCTAAACGACCACGCGTTTCTTCAGGGGGTAATCGTCGCATGCTATTATTGGATAAGGTAATCTGGACGGAAGATTGGCCGAGGATTGAAGGCGAGACAAGCAGTGTCATAGCCAAAGAGGCTCCCATATTTAAATAGATCTTAATATAATAGTTGCTTAACCTTTAACTGTAATTAGGCAAAGACTTCGTCTCCATTGCAGTTTCCCTCGGAAAATATACATGCTGAATCAAACAAAAAAACATTTCGAATTGCTGGATGGAATGCGTGGAGTCGCGGCAATAGCTGTCGTTTTATTTCACTTTATGGAGATAGCTCAACCAGATTACCGGAATAGTTTTATCCCGCGCAGTTACCTTGCCGTTGATTTTTTCTTTTGCCTATCTGGTTTTGTGATCGCCTATGCCTATGATCATAAACTTTTTCGCATTGGTCTTAAAAGATTTTTTGCATTACGTTTGATCAGGTTGCATCCCTTGGTTGTGATGGGTAGCCTGATTGGCTTACTGGCATTTGTATATGATCCTTTTAGCGATCTTGCTGCATCTTTTTCAGTCTTTCAAAAGTTAGGAATGTTTTTGAGTGGTGGCACATTGATACCTTATCCAGCAGTGCCTGAACGTTATTTTAATCTATTTCATTTAAATCCACCCACCTGGACCCTCTTTTGGGAATATATTGCAAATTTCCTTTATGGACTCCTGTTGGTGCGTCTTTCCAATAAAGTACTTTGGGGATTCGTTATTTTGTCTGCCTCAGCGTTGTGCATAGTGGCATTTCAATCCGGTTATTTGGCGGTAGGTTTTGGTGCAGATAATTTCTGGGCTGGTGGAATCCGTTTATGGTTTTCGTTTTCGATGGGTTTACTTATTTTTAGATCAAATTGGGTAATCATAAACAAGTTACCTCCTTTGCTGATCATAGGTTTACTAGGTCTCATCTTTTTTATTCCCTTTTCTGAAGCCTATGGGAAAATTATAGATCCAATTCTGGTTATTTTTTATTTTCCGTTGTTAATTTTGTTGGGGATAGGAGCAAAGGACTTGAAAGGGAGATTTAAAGCCTGTTGTAGATTTTTTGGGGAGATTTCCTATCCACTTTACATCATTCATTATCCGTTTATCTGGATATTTATGAGTTATGTCGAACTCAAACAGCCCAATTTAGAACAAATGTCCTTTATTATTACACTGGGGACACTGTTACTGATTATTTTTTCGTATTTACTGCTAAAATATGTCGATGAACCAATCCGCAGATACTTTGGGCGACGATTAGCTTAAATGCTCGTCAAGCCATTGATCAATGAATTGGAAGACTTCTTCCCTGCAATCTTCGTTGAGTATTTCGTGACGCATTCCTTCATACAGTTTTACAGTAATATCAGTCTGTCCCTGTAGACGTAATTGGGCGGCAGTATCTTCCACTCCCTTCCCGAAGTCTCCGATAGGGTCATCTTGTCCACTAATAAATAATAGCGGTAAACCTTTCGGAATGCGTTTTGTCAGCTCTTTATCTGTCGCGCTTAGCGATAAACTCAATACAGTATAAAAGCCATTGTTCGTAAATAAACCACCACAGAGTGGATCCTCGATAAAAGCAATGCGATTCGCTTTGTTAACACTCAGCCAGTTGCTGTTATTTTGATTTGGCTCATTTTTAAATCCCGCATTATTACGCTGATCAAATATACTGTTAATCAACTGGCTTCGTTTTTTAGGTGCAAAGGAATTGAGAACAGCCAATAGCATCCGAAAAGCTGTGGATCCTTTTTGTCGCGCGCCCGTTCCAACGATTATTGCCCCTTTAAAACGATCTCCTGCTTGTTGTAAGGCACAACGGGTAACAAAAGATCCCATTGAATGCCCCAAGATGAAATGTGGTTGATCGGGATAGCCCTGTAGCAATACGGCACTCATTGTTAATGCATCCTGCACAAGTT
Source organism: Sphingobacterium sp. BIGb0165 (assembly GCF_024810095.1). Taxonomy (NCBI): domain Bacteria; kingdom Pseudomonadati; phylum Bacteroidota; class Sphingobacteriia; order Sphingobacteriales; family Sphingobacteriaceae; genus Sphingobacterium; species Sphingobacterium sp. BIGb0165. Next base: position 374,493 of record NZ_JANUEB010000005.1, read on the forward strand.
GTTCTGCTGGATCAGATTGTTGAAAATACCCCAATTCATCTGTAGTAACGGCCGTTTTCCCGTGGCCCAACTGATCATAGCTGAGTACAGCAAAACCACGGTCAGCCAGATGATTCGCAAGCATTTGATATCGGCCACTATGTTCCTGCATGCCATGAACAATCAATATTGTCGCTAATACCTTTTGGTTCACAGGTTCAAATATATTGTAGAAGAGTTTATGGCCTTGTTTACCTTCAAAAGAATTTATTGGAAAAAGATTGGACGATACCGTATTCATTATGTCGCTTCCTTAGTGTTAGTGTAAACTAAGATAATTTCGTTGGATTTGCAAGTTGGGCTTGTCGGGTTTGGATAAAAAAATCCTAAAGAGGTGTATAATGAGCAAATTTAGCCGGTATTAATTTTTTAGTATCAGAATATTTTTTAGATTTGCAGTAATTTAGAATTAATTTAAATAAGCGATTAGTTCTTCGGTTTAATATTTGTATTCAGCTGAGGTTAGCAAGAGCCATACGATATTCACAAACAGCTAGCGGGAATAGCGATTGTTCATGATGACTTCATTATCAATAAAAAATACGTTCTAATGAAAAAGACACTTTTAGCAGCTTTACTTTTAGCGGCATCTTATGCCCAAGCACAGACAAATTCATTGATGAATGGTGAGTTTTGGAAAGGTAAACCTACTTTGGCCATAGTTAAGGAGGAGATTACAAAAGGGAATAGCCCTTCACAACCTAATGCGGCATCTTTTGATCCCGTAACGATGGCAATCCTAAATGGAGCTCCGACAGATGTTGTCAAATTCATGATTGAACAAGAAGGAAACAGTGTGACGAAGAAAACCCATCATAGCCGGAGCTATCTGCATTGGGCTGCTTCAAGTGGTAATGCTGAACTGGTGGATTATCTAATTGCAAAAGGTTCCGATGTGAACTACCAAGATAGCCATGGCTACCCGATCATCGCCTATGCTGCGTCGACAGGAAATACCAATACCGCTGTTTATGATGCTTTATTTAAAGCTGGAGTAGACCCAAAACAAAAATATGAAGGTGGAGCCACGTTAATGATGCTGGCAGCTTCTGCTGATAAAGATCTTGCATTGACAGATTACTTTATCAAGAAGGGACTTTCTATACAAGATAAAGATGAATACGGCCGTGTCGTTACGGATTATGCGGCGAAATTAGGTAACATGCCATTGGTCGAACAATTTATTGCCCGTGGTGTAAAACCGACAAACAATGCGTTGTTTTTTGCTACACAGGGATCTAGACAAGCATCAAATGGACTGGAGACCTATACCTATTTGGTAGAGAAACTGAAATTGGATCCTAAGGCTATTAATAAAGACGGCGCGACTTTATTACATGCACTTGTACGCCGCCCAGATATGACGGTGGTCAATTACTTTTTAAATAAGGGAGCTGATGTTGCAAAAGCAGACAACGAAGGCAATACAGCGCTTATGGTTGCGGCGAATGGCAAAGACGCAAAATTAGTGGAACTGCTACTTTCCAAAGCAAAGAATGTGAATGCTGTGAATGAAAAAGGCGAATCCGCATTGACCAAAGCAGTGGGTAATGGTACAGCTGAGGTCGTAGCACTCTTGATTAAAAACGGTGCTGATACCAAATTATTGGACAAGGATGGCAACAACTTAGCTGTTTACTGGTTTAATTCTTTTAGAGAAGCTCCGCAGGGTGGACGCCCACAACAGGCTACGCAATCCAATAGCCCTCAGGTAGATGATTTTAAAGAGAAATTAGGTGTACTTAAAGCAGGAGGATTGGATGTCGTTGCACCACAGAAAAATGGTAGTACACTCTATCACTTGGCTGTAGCCAAGGAAAATTCAAACTTGATCCAGAAAGCAAGCGAATTGGGGGTAGACATCAATGCACAGGATAAAGAAGGAACCACTGCACTACATAAAGCAGCTTTGATTGCCAAAGACGATTCATTATTGAAAACATTGGTCGCTTTGGGAGCAAAAAAAGAACTGAAAACCGAATTTGATGAAACCGCATATGATTTGGCCAAAGAAAATGACTTTTTGTCAAAAGGAAATGTACAGTTGGACTTTTTAAAATAATAAGATGAATACTATAATTAAGATCGCGCTAATCACACTTTTGTTTTCTGCAGTTTCTGTCAGCACATTTGCCCAAACGGGTAAGTATAAATGTATGATCCAAATGAACGCTTATCAAGGGGAGGGAGCTTATGTTGTTATTTCACTCATAAACCCGAAGGGAGCATACGAAAAAACGCTTGCCGTATTGGGGCCAGATAAACAATGGTATAATACATTGAAAGAATGGTATAAATTTCAGGCTAAAACTAAAGAAAAGCTGAGTGCAGTTACTGGTGCTTCTGTTGGTGGAGGTGACCGTGCGATGCGTACCCTGGAAATAGATGAGTCTAAATTTAACAAAGGGTATAAACTTCGCTTTGAATCCGCTGTCGAAGAACAGAAATATCATACTGCAGATGTAGAAATCCCATTAACAAAAGAGGCTATCACTGAAAAAGCAAATGGTAAGGGATACATTAAGCTTGTCAAATTAAATAAAGTACAATAAGAAAAAATGTTGGTATCTGTCTGGAGGTATGCACATTTAGCCTTAGCTCTTGTTTCTTCTGTTTTTTTACTATTATTATCGGTCACGGGAGTAATTTTGGCCATTGATGCCGTCAATGAAAAAATACCACCCTATCGAATAGAAAATATAGATTCTTTGGATCTTTCGCAGACCATTACTGGTCTGCGAAAGGTTTATCCCGAAATTATTGAAATTTCCGTTGACCACAATGAATTTGTGAGCATTGACGCCATAGATGCTGAGGGAAATACTGTAAAAGGATATATTGACCCACAAACCGGCAAATATCTGGGTGAGCAAAAGAACAAAACACAGTTTGTTCAATGGATTACGGCCCTGCATCGTTCCCTATTCTTAAAGGTAACAGGCCGAATCATTATTGGCATCGCTTCTTTTCTACTATTTTTGATTACAATCTCAGGTTTGGTGTTGATTATCAAACGTCAACAGGGCGTTCGACATTTCTTTGCCAAGATCAATCGGGATTTCTTCGCACAATATTTTCATGTTGTTTCAGGACGGTTGTTTCTGATACCCATTTTAATTTTGGCTTTGACGGGGACCTATTTATTTATGGTCCGAATCGAACTGTTAAAGAAGACAAACCAAACGGTTGAATATCCAGTGAAGGAAAATGAGACCGAGGAGCTGGCGATAGCCGATTTTCCGATCTTCAAAAAAACGAAGCTTAACGATGTCGTGAAGGTAGAGTTTCCTTTTATGGAAGGAGATCCTGACGAATATTATGTTCTCAAACTGAAAGATCGGGAGTTGACCGTAAATCAATTGAACGGTGCTGTACATAAAGAAGTCAAGTATCCCTTTACTGCACTTGCAGAACAATTTTCGCTCGATCTTCACACGGGTAAGACCAATATGATATGGGCCATTATTTTGGGGCTTGCATCATTGAATATTGTGTTTTTTATTTATACAGGTTTTGTCATTACCTTCAAACGTACGCGAACAAAGATTAAGAATAAGTATAAGGCGGCCGACGCCGAAATTGTTATTCTGGTAGGTACTGAAAATGGAAGTACCTTGTTTTTTGCCAATCAGATTCACAAACAGCTGTTGGCGGACGGTAAAAAATCACTTTTGCTTGGCATGAACCACTATCAGTATTTTCCAAAAGCAAAACATCTTTTGCTGTTTACGTCCACCTACGGTCTAGGAACAGCGCCTTCCAATGCGAGTCAGTTTGAGAAAAAGCTGTTGGCCTATCCGCAGCAGCAGTCGATTCATTTCTCTGTTCTCGGTTTTGGATCGAAAGCATACCCTGATTTTTGTGCTTATGCGTATGCGATAGACAAGTTGCTCAGTGAGCAAGCATGGGCTTCCCGACTGATAGACCCACATACGGTCAATGACAAAAGTGTTGATGAACTGATTTCATGGGTACATCATTGGAGTGAACATACCAATATTGCCTTGGCTTCTGCTCCAGCGATATACAGTTCCAAAGTTGTTGGATTGAAGAAATTTAAAGTGATAGCCCGATCAGTTGTTTCGGAGAGCAACAGCACCTTTACACTTTTATTGAAACCACCTGGAAAAATGAAAGTACAGTCCGGAGATTTGTTGGCTATCTATCCGGCGCAGGATCAACGGGAACGTTTCTATTCCATTGGATGCAAGGATGGGATGGTTCAATTAGTCGTCAAGCTATTTCCTGATGGTTTTGGCTCGGGATTTCTATACCAACTAAAAGCTGATCAGGTTCTGGAGGCGCGTGTCATGGCCAATCCAAGTTTTCATTTTCCAAAGGCAGCACCTGCTATAGCCTTGATTGCAAATGGAACCGGTATTGCACCGTTTTTGGGTATGATTGCAGAAAATCAGTATAAAATACCTGTCAAACTCTATGCAGGCTTCCGTAAGAACAATGAGATGACGGCACAATATTTGGAATTTACCGATGAACAAAAAAAATTGGGACAACTGAACGATGTACAGCTGGCTTTTTCACGGGAACAGCAGGGGCAGTATGTGATGGATCTGATCCGTCAGGATGGTCCGTACTTTGTTGAATTGCTCGAACAGCAGGGCTGGATCTTATTGTGTGGTTCACTCCGAATGCAACAGGATGTCGAAGCAACTTTAGACGAGATACTGCTGGTAAGTACAGGCAAATCGATCAACATCTACAAAGAAAATGGTCAGATCCTGACAGATTGTTATTAAACACGACAATCTTATGCTATCATTTATTTTGACAATGTGTGATGAATTATTATAAACAGTATCTACTGATTTCAATATTTTGGTTGATCGCCGTCGCTAACGGTTTTTCACAGGTAATGCTCAAAAAACAGGTAACCCTTATGGGTTCTGTTTTTGAGATCACCCTAGTTGATCAGGATAGCGTACAGGCCAACCAGCATATTGTCGAAGTCATTGCAGAGATTGAACGTATCGAAAACCTAATTTCGGAGTGGCGTCCATATACGCAGATTTCGGAGGTCAACCGCAATGCAGGGATTAAACCTGTTAAAGTTGACCGCGAAGTATTTGACCTGACCAAAAGGGCAATTCAATATAGCCGGAATTCAGAAGGAGCCTTTGATATTAGCATTGTGGCTTTAGATAAAATATGGAAGTTCGATGGCAGTATGGATACAATGCCTTCTGAGGATGCGATCAGAAATTCGGTTGCCAAAGTTGGCTATAAACATATTGTTTTGGATAGTGCTGCTTCGACTATTTTCTTGGAACTTCCGGGCATGAAAATTGGCTTTGGCTCGATCGGGAAGGGCTATGCCGCCGATCGGGGAAGGGAAATCATGAAAGCCCATGGAATCACTGCTGGAATCGTCAATGCTTCCGGAGATCTATCTACCTGGGGTAGCCAACCAGATGGTGAACCCTGGAAGATTGGGGTGAATAACCCCTTCAAATCACATCAGATGGTTCGGGTTCTTCGCTTGAATGAAATGGCTGTCGCTACCTCGGGCAGCTATGAAAAATATGCCGAAATCAATGGAAAACGTTATTCCCATATTATTAATCCCATCACCGGATATCCAGCTACGGGACTGACTTCGGTAACAATCTATGGACCGTCGGCAGAAATAGCCAATGCCCTGAGTACTTCCATTATGGTGCTGGGTGAGAAAGAAGGAAAGAAAATAATCCGTAATTTCCCAAATTATCGTTTTATCTTTATTACAGACAAAGGAAAGGTTGTCCGGGATAAACGCAAGTAATCCTATTAAATAACAACCTGTATGTTCATGCAACCATCATGATTTCTTTACAGCGGGTGAACCGAACGATTGAACTCATGAATGTCGCTTAAAACATACAGTCGATGAATAAATCAGATAGCTGCATCACAGCTGAAAATAATTTAGAGTAAAAGCTTTGTTGGTTCGTCTATGTAATTATGGACATTGCATACCAAAATCATATGGCAGAAAAAAACTCCAGATCATTTACAGACATCGTCAAGACTTATGGGAGTCAATTGCTGCGTTTTGTAAAAGGAAAGGTCAAAAAAACGGAAGATGCCGAGGATATCTTGCAGGAGGTCTGGTATCAATTCAGTCGTTTGACCAATATGGACGAACTGGAAAATGCTGGGGCATGGTTGTATGCGGTAACGCGAAACAAGATTACAGATAGTTATCGAAAGAAGAAAGATGAGTCACTTGATGATTTAATGGCGGATGGAGAGGAAGTGGATACGCCCTTTCCGATACGTCAGTTTCTACTGGCCGATGATTCGAACAATCCTGAACTTAAATTATTCAAAGACATTTTTTGGGATGAATTGATGAAAGCCCTCGAAGAATTGCCCGAAAAACAACGTCGGGTTTTTATGCTCAATGAAATTGAAGATAAAACCTTGCAGGAGATTGCCGACATGGAAAATGAAAATCTGAAAACGATAATAAGCAGAAAGGGCTATGCTGTAAAACATCTGCGTTTACGTTTGCGGAACTTGTATGAAGAATTAAAATTTTAAAAATAAAGCTATGAATAGAAGAATGAGAAGACAAGGAAAAGGTAAATTTGCTTTTGTGTTTGTTGCCATTATCATTGGAGTTTTCTTGCTGGTAGCCTTGTTGCAATATCTGTGGAATACTTTGATGTGTGATATTTTCAATTTGAAGGCAATCACGTATTGGCAGGCGTTCGGACTGTTTGTGCTATCACGGATTCTATTTGGACGTGGATTTGGTAAGCCGGGAAGAGGCGGATTCCGTAAAAATTTTCCCCCTGATATGGGCCGCCATGAAGATCTTTCGGAAGAGGAAAGGGAGCGCTTGCGTGAGGAATGGAAACGTCGTTTCAGCGGACGATGCGGATTCTGAAAAAAAAAGTAAATTTTTTAAAGTAAAAACCTGATACAGGCGTCTTCTTCTATAAAGGCGCCTTTTTTTATGCCAAGAGCTGAGGAAACACTGTAAAGGGAATGACAGGACGCGATGATCTGTTACTAGCGATATACAACAATTATACGGGTTGAGAAATTGACAACGAAAGAAGTATATCGAATAACGAATAGGATTACCAATAAGTGGATTGACAGATTTTGGGTTTAAAGAACAATTAAATTAAAGAAAAAATGAAAAATAAAATTCGATTTATATTACCCCGCTTGATCGCATTGACGGTAATAGTGGGTTTAGCCAGCTTGATTATGGGAGCGATCTTTAAGCTGTTGTTGGTTGCAACGATCTTATTCGGAATAGGAAGCTTTGCAATGGCCAAAATGCGCAGGAGAGAAATGCGTTCATTTAAAATGGACAAGGCTCCGGTCCATCCCGGAATGTACAGTGCTTCGAGGACGAATAGTGCAATCGTTCCTTTACACAAACAACAACGGGTTAAGAATGCAACAATTGTTCCGGTATATTAATATCAGGACTTGGTAGAAAACCAAATAACATAAATAAAGGCGATAGTGAAGTCCCTTGGACTGCTCATTGCGCAATACACAATATTCATTATTAAAAAAATAAAGACATGTTTAAAAGAGATCATTATTCCAGCGGATATTCAAATCAAAATAGATTTTGCGGTCAACATTTCAAAGACCGTTTTGAAAAATTTCAACAGCATTTTTTTGAGGGCGAAGCAGGACAGCGCGGAGAGGGACAGCAATTTGTTCCTGTAAATATTTCTGAAAATTCTGAGTTCTACGAAGTGCAGGTGTTTGCTGCCGGCCGAAAGAAAGAGCAATTTCAGGTCAGTATAAATGAAGGAATCTTAACGATTTCCTGTACAGAAAATACAAGCGATGCGACAGCTTATATCTATAAGGAGCATTTGGGTACTGCATTTGAGCGTGAATTTCAATTAAATGAACAGGTGCTTACAGATAACGTACATGCCAGTTTCGAAGATGGTGTACTAACCGTCATTCTTCCCAAGGACCTTGACAAGGTAAAAAGACCACAAGAAGTCATTATAGACTAGGTTTAACGGATTGTAACGCTTTTACAGCGCATAGAAAAAGGGGTGTCTGCATTGTGGACAACCCCTTTTTCTTTAATTTAGTTGGCACCCTCCCTATAATCTCTTTTCGAATACTCAATTCTAAGGGAGCTTTTATTTTTGGAGGCTTTTCCCTTTATGTTTTTTTGAGCTTCTTTTGCAGTTGTTTTCTTCCAAACTTTCCGAAGAAATAGAATAAGGCGAAAACGACCAAAACAGCCATAAAAGGAACGAATATGGCCAGAATAGTCAAAATCGTAGAACCAATGGTCTCCATGGTCGAAATAATGAAATTGCCAAGACCCGCAGTACCGATGGAAGAAGCGGCTCTTGTACCAGCCAGTACTGTACTGATCGTCGCCGCAGTTCCCCCTCCGGCGATAATGGCCGCTGACCAGCGGAAAAACGGAGAAATATCTGTAAACTGTACCGCAAATAGTAATGTTCCCGCAATCGTTGCCAAAGGAATGGATATGGTATCCAGAATATTGTCAACAACGGGTATGTAGTAAGCGGCAACTTCGATAACCATCGCGATGCTTGTGGTGATCAGTACCAAGTTGGAACCTGCCCAAGCCCATTCATTACCCACCTGAAATAATTCCAGACGACAGCCCAAGCTGAGCAAAAACAGGGGCATAAAAATTCGGAAGCCTGTTGCCGCAGCAAGACTAATACCAATAAATGCACTGACCAGGTACGTGGATAATTCCCCCATGACAAATGAATGCTTAGTTCTATCTATTAATAGAATAAAAAAAACGTGTTTTTTGTTTTAAAACTATTTTGAACGGTCGGAATAGATGGCGTCTTGTGTTCGTTGTAACTGTTTGTTTTTATAATGTTTAGTTCTATTTATAGATTTTGATTATATTGTATCGAATCATTCGATGAGCAGGGGATACTGTATTTGTTTAATTTTATGAAAGTAAAAGTCAAACAATTTGATCATTTAAGGTATTATATAAATAAACTTTCTTTTAATATGGACAACAACGAAAAAGACATTAGCAAATGCCCATTTCACAATGGAACTATGCGCAACGCCGTTGCGGGAGGGGGAACCCAAAATCAAGATTGGTGGCCAAATAGACTTCGTGTGGATCTTTTGAGACAGCATGCGACAAAATCAAATCCAATGGATGAAGGTTTTGATTATGCTGAAGCTTTCAAACAATTGGATCTGGAAGCCGTTAAGGGAGATTTACATGTATTGATGACAGATTCACAGGATTGGTGGCCGGCAGATTTTGGACATTATGGTCCCCTATTTATTCGGATGGCTTGGCATAGTGCAGGAACCTATCGTGTAAGTGATGGTCGCGGTGGTGCAGGTTCTGGACAGCAGCGTTTTGCACCTTTAAATAGTTGGCCAGACAATGTGAGCTTGGATAAGGCTCGTCGACTGTTGTGGCCGATCAAACAAAAATATGGTAAGAATATATCGTGGGCAGATTTATTGATCCTAACGGGAAATGTTGCACTGGAATCAATGGGATTTAAAACTTTTGGCTTTTCAGGAGGACGTGTGGATGCTTTTGAACCGGAATTGGATGTATACTGGGGATCAGAAAAAACGTGGTTAGGTGGTGATGTACGTTATGCACATGGTTCTGAAGGTGTGGTTGAATCGCATGGTGTTTTATCAGCGGATGATAATGCTGATGGTAAAGAGCATTCTCGCAATCTCGAAAAACCTTTGGCAGCTGTACAGATGGGATTGATCTACGTGAACCCAGAGGGACCAGATGGAAATCCGGACCCTATTGCAGCGGCAAAGGATATTAGGGACACTTTTGGTCGTATGGCGATGGATGATGAGGAAACTGTTGCGCTAATCGCCGGAGGACATACTTTTGGAAAAACACATGGTGCCGGACCCGCTGATAATGTTGGTAAGGAGCCCGAAGCTGCAGGGATTGAACAACAAGGGCTCGGATGGAGAAGCAGTTACGGTACGGGGGTAGGTACTGATGCCATTACCAGCGGTTTGGAAGTTATCTGGACTCAAAAACCGACCGAATGGACGAACCTCTTTTTTAAAAATCTTTTTGAAAATGAATGGGAACTTACAAAAAGTCCCGCAGGTGCGCATCAATGGGTGGCAAAAGGAGCTGATTCAAGTATTCCCGATCCTTTTGACCCAAATAAAAAACGTAGACCTACGATGTTGACAACGGATCTGTCCTTGCGTTTTGATCCTGTTTACGAAAAGATTTCCCGTAAATTCTATGAAGATCAGGATGCTTTCGCTGATGCTTTCTCTCGCGCTTGGTTTAAATTGACGCACCGTGATCTAGGTCCACGTGAACGTTATCTTGGAGCTGAAGTACCTAGCGAAGAATTGTTATGGCAAGACCCTATTCCAACCGTAGATCATATATTGGTCGATGAACACGATGTTGAAGGTTTAAAATCTGCTATTTTGGCTTCAGGTCTTAGTATCGGGGAGTTGGTGACTACGGCATGGGCTTCGGCTTCTACATTCCGGGGGTCGGATATGCGTGGTGGAGCAAATGGAGCCCGTCTTCGCTTGGCGCCACAACGTTATTGGCAGGTTAATAACCCAACACAATTGCAAAAAGTGCTAACTGTGCTGGAGCAGATCCAACAGGATTTTAATGGTAAACAACAAGGTGGTAAAAAAGTATCGTTGGCTGATTTAATTGTCCTTGCCGGTGCAGCAGCAATCGAACAAGGAGCAAGAGCTGGCGGACATGCGCTAAAGGTTCCGTTTAATCCGGGACGCATGGATGCTTCTCAAGAACAAACTGATGTAGAATCAATGGGATATCTAGAACCTATTGCTGATGGCTTTAGAAACTATCGGAAAGGTTCCTACACTGTTTCCACAGAATCATTATTGATTGATAAAGCACAATTACTGACCTTATCTGTTCCGGAATTGACCGTTTTAATCGGTGGAATGCGTGTATTGCAGGCTAATTTTGATGGCTCTCAGACAGGTGTGATGACCGAACGCCCTGGACAGTTGACCAATGACTTTTTTGTGAAGCTATTGGATATGGGGACAGCTTGGACAGCGGTTTCGCAAGATCGGGAACTCTTTGAAGGAACAGACCGTAAAACGGGAGCAAAGAAATGGGTTGCTGGACGCGCAGATCTGGTATTTGGTTCTAACGCTGAATTAAGAGCAGTCGCTGAAATCTATGGTAGTGCTGATGCGAAAGAAAAATTCGCTAAGGATTTTGTCGCTGCCTGGAATAAAGTGATGGAGTTGGATCGTTTTGATTTACACAGATAACTGGACGGAGCACCGCTCGCTAATGTAATCTCAAAGCACAGTAGCGGCGCCTGACAAGCGATTAATAATATAAAGGCCTGTACATGATCAGTCGTACAGGCCTTTTTTGTGTTGTATACAAAATTAAAGGGTGATAGTAGGGGTAAAATTCCTCGAAAGGAAAGTATAGTTTTCTCCTGAGGTTTTGCATTTCGGCAGATGAATTTGTCCAGAAAACATGAATGTAGGTACTATTTTTATAGTTGCTGAGCCCTGATCGTTACAGCATTCCAGGCCAGCACTTGTACACCAGGAGAGTAGTGTATAAGCGCAATATTTTCGTTATGGAGATGAATATCACCGGCTGTATAGTTCAACTGGCATTCTTGCAGCTGCGCTGAAAATAAGGGCCATTCCCGATGATGGATGTCGAAATAATATATTCCATCGGGTTTGCTCAGGTAAAGGCAATAGCGTTCGGTAAGCCAGGTATCAAGGCTGGATTTTATCTTGATCTCATCGGTCACCGCAAAGATCGTTTTCAACCTAAAGCCCCTTTCTTGGTTAAGATTGTGATATCCTCGCGCATCTCGCGACATCGTGGACTTTTCGTAAGGAAGTCCCGACAACTTTTTTGCGACCAACGCGGATAAGTATTTGCTTGCTTCAATATGGATAAAATAAACACCCTTTTTACCATGCTGATCGATGTAGGTACGTACATTGATCTCATAAAAGTCCGAGATGGGGGGGAAGGGAGGCAAATTTCTGGGACGGATATTTTTCATCTTGAAAGCAACCAAAGATACGTAACAGCTGCCTTCGTGCTGATCGATTTGCAATTCGACAGGAACTAATGGCCGGAGTAGATCATAATCGACTTGAAAATGTAAAAAAAGTAGATCAAGCCATTCCTGATAGTAACACCAGGGGCTAGTTGGTATAGGCCATGGACGATGATTATAATCTCTTAAAATTGTTTTAATTTTTTGTACCAAAATCATCAATTTATGCCTCTAAGATCATTTTAATCTCGCTTTAACCAAATTTTAATTTAATATATGAATAATTATGGAATTTTCTTTGGGCTTTTCCTATTTTGTGAAATAAAATTCAAGATTTGTGCTACTTTTTGTTGTTTGATCGGTAGTAACTTTGTGTTGTTTTCAAAGGGAAACTTGTTACTTTGTTAGTTTACAGCTATGTGGAAGCATTTTATTTTTCTAATTACAGTTCTGTTTGTTTCATTTAAAAGTTTAAATGCAAACAGTATTGTACCGAAAAGTGATAGTTTTCACCGCGAGATATCTTCCCTAAAAACTGAACCAAATAAAGCTGACTTTTCGCTTTCTACCCCTCAAAAATTAGACAATCCAGATTTAGATCCTTTATATCCATCGGTGCAATCTATCGCCGAATTGGACGTCGAGAATAATCAGGATTGGTTAACAGACCGCTGGGTGGTTGTCGTCGATTTACTCTGGCATGAATTACGGCCTTCAGCATTGCAGAACGACTACCGTTATCTGCATATTTTGGATATTGAACCGATTCCCATAGCACGGTTCCTGCTTTTTGAGCAAATAAAAATCCCATTTTAGCGATTTTGAGCTTTCATGCTTAACGGAAATTGAACGAAAAATCGTATTTCTTTTCTAAATTTATTTTATTGATTTCTTAAAATATACCAATGCACGAGCTAAGTATAGTAAAGGATATCTTCGATACCCTGACCTCGCATTATGAGACCAGAGTGGATGATATCCAGAAAATTCAGGTGACAGCCGGACTATTGTCCAATGTGCAGCCTGTGCTGATCCAAAATGCTTTTGACGCGTTTATCACCGAAAATACCCATTACCGGGATATGGAAATGGAGGTTGTGGTAAATGATATCATCGCCTATTGTGAGCACTGTCAGAAGAATTTTTCTGTTCATTTTCACCGATTTGTCTGCGATTGTGGACAACCTTCGAGTACAATTGTTCAAGGAAATGAACTCTATATTTCCAAAGTAATTTTTAAACACGATTAAAAAATCATTTATCATGTCAGACAATACTCAAAATCCTAAAAGTTTAGGTAACCGTGTCGGTTCGGTTCAATGTGAAAATACAACCCTACATTTATTAAAGGCAAATGATTTTGTCGCTAAAAGTATCCGCGACAGACTGAAAGATGTATGTGTGATTAATGTATGCTCTTCTCCGGGTTCTGGTAAAACAACCTTGATGCAAGAGACTGGAAAGCGTCTTTCAAAAGATCTAAACATTGCTGTGTTAGTGGGAGATCCTGAAACGGAACGTGATGCGATCCGTATGCGTGATGTTGGAATCAATGCGTTGCAGATCGTTACTGGCGGTATGTGCCATATCGAAGCACAAATGATTCTGCAGGCACTGGATCACATCGATATCGAAGGCATTGATTTGTTATTTATCGAAAATGTCGGAAACTTACTTTGCCCTTCCGCTTTTGATCTAGGTGAAGACTACAGAGTCACTTTATTGGCGACAACCGAAGGTGATGATAAACCAAAAAAATACCCACGTATGTTTTTGACCAGCGAATTGATGCTTGTTTCAAAAGCAGACTTGTTACCTTATGTGCCTTTCTCTGTAGATGCCGTGACAAAAGATGCACGTGAAGTCAATCCAAACCTCGAAGTTATTACGATCAGTACCTTGAATGGAGATGGCCTAGATAGCTGGTGTGACTGGTTAAAAGAGAAAGTCCAACTGAAAAAACAACAACAGAAAGTAGCTGCGGCGAAATAGTAAATGCGCGAAGGTGATCAACGATCAGATGGAACGATGGTTGATCACAGCGCAAAGTTTGAATGATATACCCTAATATAACAATGAATAGATTGCCTGTAACGATAGATACCATTGTGCCCCAGTACCAAGCCATCACTGATCAGGTAGATCGGGTATACATCGAATGGTTTGAAATTAATAAACGCCGTTTGACCAGAAATACCTTGTCTGGCAATACGATCTTGATGCAATTGGAGCAGGGGCAGGAGTGGCATCATGGAGATGCGCTGTACCACAATGGGAAACTGCAGGCAATCGTCACTGTTAAGCCGACCTTGGCGATCAGGTTTAACCCTTCGGATTTGGTTCAACTGGCAGATTTTGGTTATTTCGTCGGTAACCGACATCTACCGATATTCCAGGTCGATCAGCTCCAGTCTCTCCATTTGCCATATGATGGTCGACTGTATGAGCAAATTGCAGCGAAATATGGTGCGTCTGTCCAATTGGAGGAAGCGATATTGCTGTCTGAAAATCGGATTCGCCAGCAGCTAAAGAATAGCAGAAAGCATGAAAATTAGAATATATACATTGCTGTTGCCACTGGTCTTGCTTGTATGCTTACAAGCCTGCCAAAACCAACAGTCCAATGCAAGTAAAAATGGGGTGAAGGCCATGGATAGCCGCGGCAAGGAAATCACATTGGAGCGACCAGCCCAACGTGTTGTTGTCCTGTATCCCTCTCTTGTGGATGAGGTTTATATGCTACAGGCCAGTGACCGATTGGTCGGCATTCCTGAGCAAGTCTATCAAATGGAAGATACCTATGCTTTTTTATCGAAATTAGACCCACGTATCGTTCAGAAAAGTATCGCTACACCAACTTTTGGTGGTCAGGCCAACAATGTAGAAAGCATCGTAAGCCTGAACCCCGATCTTGTTCTGACATTCAATACCGATCAGGATAATATCACACAGCTCGAAAATTTGGGTATTCCCGTCTTCACTTTTTCATCGAAAGATGAAACCAGTATCTTTAACGAATTGATCGGAATGGGAACGCTTTTGGACAAGAAAGCACGAGCTGAGGAAATTGTGAAATTTGTCGGAGATGAGGTCAAAAAGATGGCAGCTCCGCTCGATCAATCGCAAAAGAAGGTCTATTATGCCTGGTCCAAAGGACGTGTGCTTTCGACCTCGGGAAGAGGTAGCCTCATTGATATGGCCATCCGTCTATCGGGGGCTGCAAATGCCTGTCCCTTGGAAATGGAAGCACCAAATGTAGGGGCTGAAACGATCTACAAGTGGAATCCCGATCTCATGATTCTATGGAATTCCAAAAGTTCTGATGTTTATAATCTGAAGGAATTGGCCGCACTGCCTGCCGTAAAAAATAAACAGGTATTTGTGATGTCACCATCCTTTCCTTTTGATCCACATACCGTGAAATTTATGCTCTTCGCCAAACAGGTGCGGCATTGGTGTTTCCCGAGTTATACCAAGGAACAACTCGATCAGGATATGACAATGGCTTTTGACAAATTATACGGTAAAGCGGGGCTTCTGCAATGATACTTCAATTAAAAAAGATTTTATTGCTGGTGATATTGCCATTAGTGCTGCTCCTGCTTTCATTATTGATCGGCTCAAGTCAGCATATTGGTTTTATTGAACTCTGCCAGCGTATCGGATTGGAATTAGGGATTTATAAAGGAAATGATACGGCAGTATTGATGGGCAGCATGGATACCATTTTGTGGCAAGTACGTTTGCCACGGATTTTATTGACCTTTATGGTCGGTGCCGCTCTTGCCTCATCTGGAGGGACCTTACAAGCTATTTTTCGAAATCCTATTGTAGACCCATTTACGTTGGGAATATCTTCCGGTGCTGCTTTCGGTGCCGCCTTAGCCATGCTGTTTCCACTTTTGTCCGTCAATGTTTCGGCATTTCTTTTTGGTGTCTGTGCTGTGGCCTTGACTTACTTTGTATCCAATGCCGGTTTAAAAACATCCATCATTGGGATGGTTTTGGCAGGAATGGTTATTTCAGGGGTATTTACAGCGATGCTTACCCTGTTACAATATATCAGTGATCCTTATAAATTACAGGCTATTGTGCAGTGGACGATGGGAAATCTCCATACCGCCTCCTGGTCAAAAGTGCAGAACGCCTTTTTACCGATAGTGATCGGGTTGATCATATTGATCTTATTGCGTTGGAAATTGAATTTGTTGGCATTGGGAGATCAGGAAGCAATTGCTGTGGGGGTGAATCCAAAACTCCTGAAATTGGTGATGATCGGGGTTGCGACCATGATCACCGCATCAGCTGTTGCTGCGGTAGGCGTGATCAGCTTATTTGGACTCATTGTTCCACATATCAGCCGTATGATTTTTGGCCCCAATAATAATATTGTCGTATGGGCGAATATCAGTATCGGTGGGACATTCCTGTTATTGATTGACGATTTTTCCCGTGCAGTCATGCCTTTCGAAATTCCAATAGGGGTATTTACAATGATTATTGGCGCTCCACTCTTTATCTACCTGATGCGCCGGAACGAAATTAACTGGAACTCATGAGCAAATCCATCCATATCAAAAACCTATCTTTTGCCTATGGTAAGGATACTATTTTGCGGGACGTCAATGTGTCCTTCCCGGAAGGAAAGCTTTCGGTTATTCTGGGCCGGAACGGTAGCGGTAAGTCGACCTTGTTCAATGTTATTGCCGGATTGGAGAAACACTATCAGGGATCGGTATTGATCGGTGAAACGGAACGTAGAAACTGGAAGGTCGGTAAATCAAATGCGCTTAAACTGGGTTTTTTAAACCAGTTTCATCAGACAACTTTTCCTTTTAAGGTGGCAGATGTTATTTTAACAGGACGTGCATCATTCTCCCGCTTTTCGCCACGGCGTGAAGATTTTGAGGCTGTGGATGCAATCCTGGAGAAATTTAATCTCGCACATTTAAAGCATAAATCTTATACTTCCCTGTCAGGTGGGGAGCGGCAGCTGGTCTTGCTTTGTCGGGTATTGGTGCAACAGCCTGATCTGTTGCTTTTGGATGAACCGACAAACCATCTTGACCTGAAATATCAGATTGCCGTTTTGCAGACCGCTAAAGAACTGGTCAAGGAGGGAACAACAGTGCTCTGTGTTATGCACGACCCCAATATGGCCTATCTTTTTGGCGACCACTTTTATTTGATGCAGGACAATACACTGGTGGATCTACAAGGGATGAACAGAGAGCAGGTTCGGAAAGTATTGGAACAGACCTATGAGTTGCCATTGATCAGTTTGGAAAACCAAGGAAAATGGATGTTTGCACCTATGCTTCATGCAAATGACTGGACTTCGATAAAATCCCTTGAACTGGAAGGCGTAAATAATAAGCTATAAAGGCTGTAAACAATGTGCGAACAAGGTACAGATCCTAGTGGCGGTATGGACGCTAAAAACGAAAATAGTATGAATAAAATAGGCATGCAAAGGACAGATTCAATCAGAAATATCGCAATAAGTACAGTCACTGTTCAGGATCTGGAAACGGTGTTACCTTATGTTATTGAATTTCGGAAACAGCTGTTTCCCATGCTTGACCCGCAAAAGATTCCCAGAGATTTGCTGGACTTTAAACAGCTGTATCTGGATGGACAAACTGGAACATTTCTACAGGCAAGGGACAAGAGCGGAAAACTGGTTGGTGTGATCGGTATGCTCGCTTATGACTATCGTTTTCCGCATCTAGATTTAGACGCCCGGACGACTGTCGAGGTCGCGCGTCTTTTTGTCGACCCCGATTATCGTCGTTCTGGACTTGGAACAGCACTTTTCCGTCAATTGACAAAGGTGGCCAAGGAGAAAGCGGTCGAAAGACTTTACTTACACACCCATCCTTTTTTGGAGGGAGCCCATGAATTCTGGTTAAAACAAGGATTCTATCTCAAAGAATGCTGCGATGAATCGGGCTTTCCGACAATTCACATGGAACTACTGCTGGGGCAGCCTGGTAAACTCAAATGTTCAGCGGAACTGGAATTGTCAAAATAAGGCTATTCAGTTTTGTGAACTGAATTCACGCTGAATGCAAGAAATAAAATAAATCAGCAATAGCAGATAAAAAATAATTCCAGAGGAACTGTCCCTGTTTAGAATCTTATTTCAATAAGATCATCGTAGGTGAGTTTTAAACAGGGTATGTGCCATCTGACTAATGAACAACATACGGATGAAACCATCATGATTTATTCAGACCGAGCAAAGCGAGCTCATGACTGCCGCATAAAACATACACTCGATGAATAAATCTGATTGCTTCATCACAATTGAAAAAACAATTTATACAGATGAAAAACACAATGAAAGCACTCGCTTTCGCATTATTGACAAGTACCGTCACACCAGTGGCTGTTTACGCCCAACAGAGCTTTATGATTTTTGGGAAGATCCAGGATGAAAACGGAAATCCAATTCCAGGAGTGACTTTGACACTTGAAAACCAAGGACAAAAGATCAGTACTGCCACGAATGGCGAATTTGCTTTTACTACAGCGATAACCTTTCCGGTGCAATTGCGTGCCGAAGCGATCGGCTATAAATCACAACTTATTCTTATTGATGAGACTACATGGAATCCGAAAAAAGGAATTCGACTCATGATGGAAGAGGGAGGGCGGACCTTGGATGAAGTATTGGTTACCGGCCGTCGTAATAATTCCTATTTGACAAATAACATGGAGTTGGGCGGTAAGTTCGCTGGAAAGCTGAAAGACCTACCACAATCTGTGGCTGTACTGAGTAAGGAATTTATCGAAGATAAGCAAGCATTTACAACAGCGGCACTGGTGCAGGACCTTGCAGGTGTCACTGAGGCTTCATCTTATGATGATGTGGTGATCCGTGGTTTTAAAAGCGGTTATGAAACCGGAGTCCGTTTGGTGAACGGTCTACGTTCGGGCTATGGTTACGGCAATAGTTATTATAATTCCCCACTAACAATCAATCTCGAAAACCTGGAGGTGCTGAAAGGCCCTGGAGCTTCTCTATTTGGCGACATCGTACCTGGTGGCACCATCAATATGACGACGAAAAAGCCTTTGGAAGATTTTAAAGGTCATGTCAGCTTTGCTGCTGGAAGTTTTGAAACGATGCGCACAACAGTAGATCTCGGCGGTCCCTTGGATAGTGCAAAACGAATTCTCTATCGTTTCAATGCAGGCTATGAAGATACCAAAACCTTTCGTGATGTGAACCGTCAAAAACGGTTGATGCTCGCACCCTCATTTACATTTAAGCCCACTGCAGGAACAACCGTAGACATCGATGTGGTATACAATCAATTCAATGGTTATCTGGATCGGGGAATGGGAATAAAGGAAAATAACTTTTATGCCCTGCCACGTTCGTTTACTTTAAGTCAGCCTTCTGATTTCTATAATTCCAAGACTTTTTCATTTAGTGGACGATTGGCGCAAAGACTGGCAGAAAATGTGAGCCTGAACCTGAGCTATATGAAATCCATCTATCAGGAAGATGTCAACGAGCACCGTACGCTAAATACTTTTGCGGATGCTCCACATAACACCATCATGAATATGCGTTTCTTTGACCGTCATGGCCGTGATTATACCGACAACGTCGTCGGATATATCAAATGGGATTTGCTAGGAGATAAAATTGACCACCATATCGTAGCGGGGATCGACTTTGCACAGTATCGTGGTGACAAAGAAAATCAGTTACGGGAAGCCAGACAGCAAACTCTGGATGGCAAAGTGGTGCCATTGACTTTTGACCTGAACAACCCGACCTATACCACACATGATCTGACCGACTACGTCTGGCGTACACAGGTCGCTTATCCTTTTTTGAGTCCCTATAAAACGACCGGTAAATACATACAGGATCAGATCAGCATCGCGGATCGTCTGAAATTAATTGTGGGGTTGCGGCATGAACATTATTCTTCGGAAACTATTGATGGACAGAATCGCTTTCATGCTACACAAAATGCCTTATTGCCCCGTTTTGGTCTGACTTATGGAATCAACAAGCAGATTAATTACTTCGCAAGCTACTCGCAGGGTTTTGTACCGGTAGGCGCTAATTTTATCCAGAACTATAAAGACTATGGTGCGGACAAAGCTTTTGAAGCTGAACGCAGTTTTCAAATTGAAACAGGGCTGAAAACGGGCTTTTTTAAGGATCAGCTGCAAATGGATCTTTCCTTGTTTCAGATCGAGCGTAGAAATATGCTTATTGCGACAGGAACAATCAATGACTCGGGATTGCCAGAGTATAGACAATCTGGAAAAGCATTGTCACGGGGAGTGGAGCTGGATGTCCGCGGGCAGCTGACCAAAGAATTCCAGGTGATGGCAAATTATACTTTTAACCATACCGAAGTGAAGGCCTCTTCTGTTGCTTCTGAAGTTGGACAAGCACTACCGGGAGCACCTAAAAATATGGCCAGCGCCTGGTTAAAATATGTATTCTCCAATACTTCCTTAAAAGGACTCGGCTTTGGTACTGGTGTTTATTATGTTGATAGCAAACGCATGGACAATAGCATTGGGAAGGATAGTGAAGGAAATGCCCTTTGGGGACAATGGCCTTCTTATACGACAGTTAATGCGGCGGCTTATTATCATATCGGTGCCATGAAAATGGCGCTTAACCTAAACAATGTATTTGATAAATACTATTTTTTAGGGGGATTTGACTATACACGTGCCTTCGCAGGGGCACCAAGAAACATTATGGTTTCAATTGGTTATTCATTTTAATTAAAAAAAGCAATCAAAGCAGGTTTTTCGACAAATTTAGACTATTTAATTCAAGATTTGTACTAGTGAAGTGGCCTGCTTTGGTTGTAAATTTGAACAACAAATAATAGGATTGTGAATACAATGATTAGGCATAGTTTAGTTTTTTTAGTTTTTCTTTTGAGCGTCCTGCTCCTGAAAGGAATGACTATTTCTGAACAGCTTAAAATTCATAATTCCTCGGGTACCTATCTCGGTTTGTCCAGCACCCATAAACAAATTGACAAAGGTGCTGATCAACCCGAACGGGAAAATGTAGTTGCCGCTGTACACGATCATGACCTTTATGATGTCAGTGAACAGGTCGACTTAAAAGATGAATGGAGTAAGCTCCTCGGTTGGACCGTAGTGTACATTTGTCTTTTTATATTTTGCTATCCTGTATGTCTCAACATGCGGAATAACAGAACACCTTACATGGATCGATTGGTCCTACCACCAAAATACATTCTTTTCCAAAGTTTAAAGATCCCATTTCAGGGATAATCCTTTCCTTACAACGCTGAGAACTGAAACGCTATGCCGTAAGCATTTGCTATGGGCTTCGTTTATCAGGTTTTTTGAACGATTTTTTTAAGTCGTCAGGGCTTGTACTGACTTGTTTTCGACTGAAATAACAACAATTTAAATAATATTTTATATGCATTTATTACCTAGAGAGACAGAGAAGCTATTGCTTCATCTTGCCGGTGAACTAGCGAAAAAACGTAGAGCTAGAGGACTTAAACTAAATTATCCGGAGTCTATTGCATTGATCAGCAGTGAGCTTTTGGAAGCCGCACGTGATGGCCGTACTGTGGCTGATTTAATGCAGTATGGCGCGACATTATTGACACGTGAAGATGTCATGGAAGGTGTGCCCGAAATGATTCACGACGTGCAGATTGAGGCGACTTTTCCGGATGGTACCAAATTGGTGACCGTTCATAATCCGATTCGATAATTGTTAAAAACATAATTTATGATTCCAGGAGAATTTTTTATAGCGGATGGCCATGTCATCTGTAATGAAGGTAGAGAAGTTACGACGATTACCGTAACAAACACAGGAGACAGACCAATTCAGGTAGGTTCACATTTTCACTTCTTTGAAGTAAACAAGATGATGGAATTTGACCGTGCAAAAGCTTTTGGCAAGCGATTGAATATTATCGCAAGTACAGCGGTGCGTTTTGAGCCTGGGGAATCCAAAGATGTAGAATTGGTTCCTTATGCAGGTGCCAGAAGAATCTACGGGCACAACGACTTGGTAAACGGTGATACCGAAACCGAAGTCGCGAAAGAAAATGCAATGAAAAAAGTGAAAGAACAAGGCTTTAAAAACAGAGTATCATGAGTTTAAAAGTTAGCAAAGTAAATTATAGCGCCATCTTTGGTCCGACAAGTGGCGATAAAATCCGTTTAGGAGATACCGATATCATTATCGAAGTTGAAAAGGACTACGCTTATTATGGCGATGAAGCAAAATTTGGTGGTGGTAAGACCGTACGTGACGGTATGTGTCAATCTTCTGTTCACACACGTGATGAAGGTACCTTGGACATGGTGATCACAGATGCTATTGTGATTGACCACTGGGGAATTGTGAAAGGTGATATCGGTATCAAGGATGGTAAGATTGTCGGTGTCGGCCGTGCTGGAAATCCGGACACAATGGATAACATTACGCCAAATATGATTATTGGTGCTTCTACCGAAGTGCATGGCGGATCTGGCTATATTCTAACACCGGGTGGTATAGATACCCACATTCACTATATCAGCCCTACACAGGTCGAAACAGCCTTATACAGTGGTATTACCACCATGATCGGCGGTGGTACCGGTCCAGCGGACGGAACAAACGCAACCACCGTAACACCAGGAAAATGGAATATCCGTCGTATGATGCAAGCGGTGGAAGATCTACCGATGAACTTTGGCTTCTTTGGAAAAGGAAATGTTGGGACTGAACAACCCATTGTTGAACAGATTGAAGCCGGAGCTTTAGGGGTTAAAATTCACGAAGACTGGGGAGCAACACCCGCAACGATTGATAGAGCATTAACGGTAGCTGATAAATACGATGTACAGGTTGCCATTCACACCGATACGTTAAATGAAGCGGGTTTCTTAGAAGATACCATTCAGGCGATCAACGGTCGTGTAATTCATACCTTCCATACAGAAGGCGCCGGTGGTGGCCACGCTCCGGATATCATCAAATCGGCAATGTATCCAAATGTATTGCCAGCTTCCACAAATCCGACACGCCCATTTACAAAAAATACGATTGATGAGCACTTGGATATGTTGATGGTTTGTCACCACTTGAGTAAGGAAATTCCTGAGGATGTGGCTTTTGCCGATTCACGTATCCGTCCGGAGACAATCGCTGCTGAGGATGTATTGCAAGATCGTGGTGTATTCAGCATCATGAGCTCAGATTCACAGGCAATGGGTCGTGTAGGTGAGGTTATCACACGTACCTGGCAGACAGCAGATAAAATGAGAAAACAAGTGGGTCCGCTACCTGAAGACGAAGGAAAAAACAACGATAACTTCCGTGCACGTCGTTATGTCGCAAAATATACAATCAACCCAGCGATTGCACATGGTATCTCAAAATACGTAGGTTCTATCGAACCGGGTAAAATCGCGGATATGGTCATCTGGCGCCCAGCCTTGTTTGGTGCTAAACCGGAAATGATTATCAAAGGCGGTATGATCATCGCGTCCAAAATGGGAGATGCAAACGCATCCATTCCTACACCACAACCGATTATCTTACGTACAATGTTCGGCGGATTGGGAAAAGCTGTTCATAATACCTGCTTCAACTTTGTTTCCAAAATTTCATTCGAAAACGGTATTAAAGAGGAATATGGCTTAGCAAAAGGCTTACTTCCTGTAGAAAACTGTAGAAATATCTCCAAAAAAGATATGATCCACAACGATGCTACACCCGAAATTATCGTTAATCCGGAGAACTATGAAGTAAGTCTGGATGGAGAAATTTTGCGTTCACAGCCGGTTGATACCGTTTCTTTAGGACAGTTGTATTTCTTGTTTTAATCTGAATGGTGACTACCATGGCTTGATCTTGCATCAGGCCATTATAAATGAAAAACACATTAATAAAACGGTCATGAGCCCAAAGTAGCGCTGATGATCAATGGGCAAAGTAAGGCTCATGATCGTTTTATTGCCCTTAAAAACAACGATATATCAATGAAAAATTTAAAAACATTTTTGGGATGTTGTCTGGCAATAGCATGCTTTTCGATACAATCGGCTTCTGCTCAAAAAGGCGGAATCATGCTGTATGGTTCGCTCAATTACCATGAAACCACCGCTGGACACCAATTTAGTGCAGCACCAGTGGGTGTAGGCTATTTTTTTAATGACAACATGAATGTGGGGTTAAATTATGGGTTCAACAACGCCTATACGAAGGCGCTTGACTTTACGGATCATTCCCATGAAGTTGGTCCATTCTACAGCAACACCTGGCCGTTAGGAGAACATTTTATGTTGATCGGTCAAGTGGACGCACATTACATCTGGGGCGACCAGCATGTTGTTAATGCATCCGGAGGCATGGTGGATGGAAGCTACAATGGTTTCCTGTTCAGAGTGTATCCGTTGGTGGGTATTGACCTTGGAAAAGGCTGGGCTTTGAAAGCAAAAGTCGCGGAGCTCTCTTACAAGAAGAAGCATGGCAAGGATGCTGTTATTCCAAATGATCACGAAGTGATTACGGGAATCAATGGCTCAACTGTGGGATTGGGATTGTCAAAAAATCTATTTTTTTAAAGCACGAAAATGATTATCACAGAAATCACAAGGAATATCAATTGCGAGCAGACCAATAAGCGTCATGATCTGCTATCGATTGAATGGTATGAATCCACCAAACGTATTCAACGTCTTCGTACAGCGGAGGGGATGAATATCGCTGTAAAATTATTGGGCAATACTTCCTGCTTGCAGGACGGCGATATCTTGTATGAAGATGAAGAAAAAATAGTTGTGGTTATCATCAGACCCTGTGAAGTTATCAAAGTGATGGCAATTGATTTCCTTCAGATTGCTTTTGTCAGCAGTGAAATCGGAAACAAACATTTGCCTCTATTCGTAGAGGCAAATGAATTGCTGATGCCTTACGAACGCTCCATGTACGAGTGGTTGACCAAAAATGGATTTGACCCTATATGCTGTATGCATCAGCTGCTGAATCCACTGCATGCAAACGTAGACCCGAAGCATCATCAAAAGTTGAAATTTTCGACAAAAAATATTCCCCTGTTCATTAAAGAACAAGAGGATAATGGTACAGCGCCGGCGGTCGCATCAACAAATAATGAATAAATAATTTATGTCAATGAAAAATACTTTTCTGGGCAAGTTGCTCCATCTCGCAGATCCGACTCTACCGATCGGTGGATTTACCCATTCAAATGGACTGGAAACCTATGTGCAGCAAGGCTTAGTCTGTGATAAAGCAACTACTGACAAATATGTGCGCCATAATTTATGGTACAATTTAAAGTATAACGATGCTGCCTTGATGAAATTGGCCTACGAGGCTACCTCATCGGCGGATTTAAATGCATTGATCGCTTTGGATCAGGAGTGTACAGCATTGAAGAGTCCAAAAGAGATCCGGGAAGCCAGTAAAAAACTGGGCGTACGCATTTACAAAATATTTAGCCGTTATCAACAACAGGATTTTGTTGTTGCCTGGGGCAAATTGATTCAGAAAAAGGAAGTGGATAGCCACTATTGCTTGATGTATGGTATGTTAGCTTCGATATTGGAAATTCCTTTGGAAGAAGCATTACATGGTTTTTATTACAATGCGGCCATCACCATGGTGACGAATGCCGTGAAACTCGTGCCGCTCGGACAGCTCGATGGTCAGGATGTTCTTTTTGACCTGCACGATGATATACTTGAGCTCTGTCACGAGACTTTAGCAGTTGAAAGAAATTTAGTGGGGCTGTGCAATATCGGATTTGATATCCGCTGCATGCAACACGAACGATTATATTCTAGGGTTTATATCTCTTAAAATCAAATACAATGGAAAATAGAAAATATGTTAAGATCGGTGTCGGCGGTCCTGTGGGTTCCGGCAAAACAGCATTATTGGAAAGATTGAGCAGACGTCTGGTAAATGAGTTAGATCTGGCGGTTATCACAAATGATATCTACACCAAAGAAGATGCGGAATATATGGCGAAAAATAGCTTATTACCCCGCGAACGTATTATCGGTGTTGAAACAGGAGGTTGTCCACATACCGCGATACGTGAAGATGCGAGTATGAATCTGGAAGCTGTAGACGAACTGGCTAGCCGTTTTCCCGATCTGGAACTTATTTTGATCGAAAGTGGGGGGGACAATCTAACTTCAACCTATAGCCCAGATTTGGCAGATATCACCATTTTCGTAATTGATGTCGCTGAGGGTGAAAAAATGCCACGTAAAGGTGGTCCGGCGATTACACGTTCGGATCTGTTATTGATCAACAAGAAAGACTTGGCGCCTTATGTGGGAGCGAGTTTGGAGGTCATGGAACATGATGCCCGTATGATGCGCAAAGGTGCTCCATTTTTGTTCTCCAATTTGAAAACTGGCGATGGTCTGGAAGAGATTGTGGGCTGGATCAAGAAATATGCATTGCTTCAAGATATTGAAGAACCTAATTTACTTCGTTAATTATGATTTGTTCTTTAGCCGTCAAAATAGCACATCGTGAAGGGAAATCCTTTATGAAGGATGCTTATGTCACTCAACCTTTTCGCATTGTCCCTGTCGGTCAATATCAAAAAGACAATGCGGCTTATTTGATGATCATGAGTTCCTCACCGGGATTGTTGGATGGTGATGATCATCAGATCAAAATTGATATTGCGCCAGGAGCAAAGTTGCAGTTACAGACGCAGGCTTATCAGCGTCTGTTTCATATGAAGGGGCATTCTTCGCAGACAATGCAGGTGACTTTGGGCGAAGATTCTGTGTTTTCCTATGTTCCTCACCCCGTAGTACCTCAACATTCCTCTCATTTTTTGAGTCACAACATTATCCATCTTGCTTCCAATTGCCATCTACTACTGAGTGAAATCGTGACCTGTGGAAGGAAAATGTCGGGGGAGGAATTTCAATACAATCATTTTCAGAACCTGACGGAATGTTATGTGAATGGTCGACTGGTTGTAAAAGATAATGTGCTGTTACAACCCGACCGTATGCCCATTCAGGGATTGGGCATTCTGGAAGGATATACACATCAAGGGACGCTGATCTATCTGAATAGTGCCGGGTTAAGTCCAGATGAATGGATCGAAGCATTCTATGAGAAATATGGGGAAACCAAGGATGTTGCCTTTGGTATCAGTGCTTTGCAACACGATGGTTTTATGGTGCGTGTGCTGGGTTATGGTGCTGAGCAACTTTACCTTCTTTTTAAAGAGATGCAAAGTGCTTTATGGGAAAAATTATTCCTGAATTAAATAACGGGGACTGAATACAATTTTTAAATAACAAATTATTCTAATGAAAAATAACATCCTGGCTTTTGTTAAAGCTGTTTTTAAGGGATTTGGACAGATTATGTTACAGGGTAACATCTGGACTGGAGTCCTGTTTATTGGGGCTATTATTTATGATTCCGCACTCATGGGATTTGCTGGGATACTGGCGAATCTTGTCGGGGAGATAACAGCGAAATTGATGAAGTTTGATGAGGACCATATTAATGATGGGCTCTTTGGATTTAATGCCACACTATATGGGATTGCGTTGGTCTTTTATTTTCAGGCTAATATCTGGGTATGGGCTGCCTTGATCATCGGTTCTGCATTGACCACGATTTTAATGGGCTTTGCACTGAAGAAAAATATTCCTGTATTTACGTTTCCATTTATCATGATCACCTGGATTGCGCTATATGTATTGAGTATTCCAGAATTGGCTTTACGGACCGTTCCAGAGCACTTTGTGGATATTCAGGAAATGGACGATTTCCTTATTGAAGGACATGCCTTTGGTCAGGTTATCTTTCAGGGTAGCTTAGTTGCGGGACTGATCTTTTTCATAGGTGTTTTTATCAGTAAACCAATTGCGGCGTTATATGCTTCTGCAGCTGTAATTATTAGCGTTTATATATCGCATCATGGCCATGAATCAACCGATATGACCAATAACGGGATCTTTAGCTTCAACGCAGTTTTATGTGGGATTGCTTTGAGCGGTCAACGCGTCAGAGATGGTATTTATGTACTCATTGCAGTTATTATAGCAACCTATTTTGACCATTTCCTGATCCACAATGGTTGGACGACCCTAACGTTTCCTTTTGTGGTCGCGATGTGGGCAATGGAGCCTGTCAAACGACTGGACAATTGGTTGGTGGCTAAATTTTCTGCGACAGCGGAGACTTCCTAGTCTTTTTTTTACTAAAATTTTATCTGATGTTGAAATTTCGTTTAATAAATCTATTCCCAATAATAATCTTATTGGGAATTCAAATAAATACCGTATATGGGCAGGTAAGTCCGCCGGGGCTTGGTAAAGCCAAAACGGCCTCCTGGTCGGTGTTGGGCCTGCGACGCAAGTTGGACAGTGCCGGAACAAAGGAAGCACTGACCTATATCGGCCTGGGAACCAAAAGTACACCCGACGACTCCAATCCTTTTCATAAACAGGCCATCTGGGTGTTGAATCATGAGGTCTATCACAAATTTGCACCAAATCAGCAATATAGTTATGCGCTGAGCTACAGGCGTCAAAATGTATATGATGAAACAGCACCCTACCACAATGAAGGAGTTGAACAGGAATTCCGATTGTATGGACGTTATGCATATACCCTTAAGCTGGCTGAGCGCTGGAAATGGAAAAATACACTGCGGCAGGAGTTCCGGAAATTTTTTACTGCAGACTTTCACAAAGCAGAAGAGAATTTTCAGTTTAGAACGCGACTGAAGTCGCAGGTGAATTTTAAAATATCCGATAAAAATAAGCAGGAACTGGCACTGAGTGCCGAAGGTCTTTTTGCGATCAGTAAACTGAATGAACCGGATGCTTGGTCGAGCTTTGGTTACAAGGAAACACGTTTGGGCTTTTACTATATGACAGATATCCCAAAGACGCCTTTACGACTGGATGTAGGCTACATGAATGATCTGATCAAAGGCTATGATCAAGTGGATTTTGGCGTGCATTATCTGGCGGTCGATCTCATTTGGAACCTGCCTTACCATAAACATTAGTCTGCCATAAACTTATGTTTTCGATAATCACTGGGTGAATACCCGGTGATTTTTTTAAATAGTCTGGTAAAATAGGAGGGCGATTGGAACTTCAATTCGAAAGCTATCCCCGCAATATCTCTCGTAGCGTCCTGCAAGAGGATCTGGCTATGCAAGATGCTGATTTCAGTAATCCATTGCTTGGGTGGCTTATTGGTTGCCTCCTTCACACATTTGTTCAGGTAGTTTTCGGAGATATGCAATAGATTGGCGTAAAACAATACATTTTTATGGTCAATATGGAACTTTTGGACATATTCACGAAAGCGAAATGCAATATCCAACTGTCTGCTCATCGGTGCCTTGGTTTCTATATCCGATTTTATGACCTTCAATAAGATGCACTGCATCATCGAGATGCATACCTCCATCACGCGACCTTCGGTAAATAGCTCTTCCTCCAAAAGAATCAGCATTTGCTGAATCCAATGGGCAACATGCGGCTTTAATGTAGTGAAGGGATGGGAATTGAAAAATTTGATGTCATTGATCCCAAGTTCGATATCAGTGACAATTTCGTTTTCATAAACCACAAAAAAACCTTCGACATCGTCTGATATCGCCAATGTTGCGGTGATATTCCCTTGCTTGATATTGATGACTTGGTGTTCAGTCAGCGTATAGGAAGCTGATTCCAGATGTTGAGTAAGGGAACCTTTCGTTACGAAAATTAGAAAATTGAATGTAGTACGATAGGGAATGACCGGCATTAAGATGCTCCGGAGATAATTTTCAATTCGATAAACCTGGATTTTACTTTCATTAAATAGATTATGTTCAGAAACATCAGGTAAGAATAACTTTTTATACTCGTAATTGTTGATGATCTTAATCGAATTTTTCATCTTTAAATAATTATAAATTACCTGTCTATGCTCAAGTAGATCAATGAGCTTCCTGCACTTGCTATTTGTTTTGCAAACCTAAACAAGCTAATTCCCAT
Source organism: Sphingobacterium sp. BIGb0165 (assembly GCF_024810095.1). Classification (NCBI taxonomy): domain Bacteria; kingdom Pseudomonadati; phylum Bacteroidota; class Sphingobacteriia; order Sphingobacteriales; family Sphingobacteriaceae; genus Sphingobacterium; species Sphingobacterium sp. BIGb0165. Next base: position 404,624 of record NZ_JANUEB010000005.1, read on the forward strand.
GGGATTGAATCGTAAAGGAATTAGTAACGGTAGATCACACAAATATAATCAATTCTTTGCTAAAGAACACTTAAAACAGCACCTTCCATGTAACGTTTTAAACGGATTTGTCGTATACGATTGCAATTGAAAAAATTAGACGACAACGCTGCCCAATTGTAGATTGGGCGACGATAGTCGATCGCTATAAGTTATACTTTTTTGCTTTGACCAAATTTTTCCTGGTTAAAATCTGCAGATTTTCCTTTTGGAATGGATAGCGAAGTCCATTGCTCATCCTGGCACATTTTTCCGATGTAAACGATCTGGCCGACGTGATAGGGGTAGTGTGCAAGTTGGCGGTGGATGGCTGCCAATACGGTATGTCCTTCTCCCCGGATAAAGATTGTTTTGGTCAGGTCTTGCTCATTTAAAGATTCAAGTGCTTGAAATAAACAATCCCAACCTTCGTTCCACTGTGCGATCAGTTGCGCTCTGCTCATTTCGGTATTTTCGAATTCCATATCGCGGTCTCTACGCTCTTTTTCACCGTCCGAATATAGAAAGTCTGTCCAACGCGAAAGCATGTTCCCATGGAGGTGTTTCACAATGAGGGCAATACTGTTGCTAGACGGGTTGAATTGCCAGAACAATTGCTCATCACTCAATTGAGCGAAGGTCTTGTCTCCCAAAGATTTGAATTCCCGAAATTGCTTGAGACTACTTGCTAAAAAATTATCCATTGGATTGTGTGTTATGTGTGCTTGTGTTTCTTAGCACAAGATACGAAAATATCAGATGATATCCGGTGAATTGGCTCCTGATAACAGGCTGTTGGAGGGATAGCCTAGTCCATTTTCTGGCCGATGAGGGGAGGGAGAAAAAAGGTGGCATTGGGGAGGGTGCCACCTTTAGCTAACTAAACATTAAACATAAATAAACAGTCTTTTTTAAAGACCTAAACTAAAATTACATAACGACTCGGCCACTTGTCGATTTGTCAACTTGGACATTTCGTGGCTGATTTTTTAAGGAGATCTTTGCCGAGGTAGAAACTTTACCGTGTAGATTATCCTTAACACTTAAGGTAACACCGGCTGATGTGCTGGCATTGACCTCCGCATTGGTTGTTGTAAAGGAAGCCATGTCCACTGAAGTAGAGGAGTTGGCATTTAAATCCAGATTCGTCGCACTTCCTGCAATTTCCTGTCTTGACGAACTTGTTGAATTTACCGTTAGATTCTTTGCACTTACATCAGCCGTTAACCTACTCGAGGAACTTGTCGAAAGTGAAATATCATCGGCAATTAATTTTTTAAGTGTAATTCTGGCTGATGAAGAAACGTTGACAGAAATTTTGCTTGCTTTGATGGTTTCGTTGGTGAAAATCGAGCCACTGGATGAGGCCGAAAAACTTGTCGGAATTTTACTCGAATATACTGTTACACGGTTGTTTCTTGCATTTCTGATCTGTGAATTCCGTTTATATTGTACATGTAATATGCCATTTTTAACATTTGTCTCTATCAGCGATAGGTGCTCTGCATTGTCAGCTTCAACAACAACTTCATTGCGATTGGATTGAACATAGTCTACACGTAGCGATGTCGCCGTTGAGATACCATCCAGAGCGGAAATCTTGCGGGTTTCACGTTCTTGGGCTTGAGCCACGTATAAAAATGAAATAAAGGCGATGGTTAAAATTCTTTTCATGGTTTTGTCTATTAGTAGTTTTTAATTCTATGCTATAATAATTTTTATTTTAATTTCGAAAAACAGCCTCATTTCCTTTCTTACATATATAATAGTGGTGCCAAAATTTAAAAACCATGTAAATAGCTGATAAACATCTTTTTTTACTTTTAGACGTTTTCTCCTATTGCCCATTTTTGAACAACTGGTGTTCGCTATCGAACAATTTAACTGTTGTTTTTGTGGTTACCACATTCTTTTTTCGTAAGCTGCCTGCCAGAAATGATATTCCAATCGGGAAGCTGTTATAAATACTTGTCGCATTTTCTCCCGATTTGTTGCAGTAGTTTGTTCAGAAATTTGATCGACGTAATTTTTGGCTTTGTTCACGCCCTCGGCGAAGTCCTCACCACTATAGGTCTCGATCCATTTGGAGTAGGGGTTTTGGTCGCCACTGGCGATCGAAACGATGTGGTCGCCAACTTCTTTATAAATCCAAAAGCAGGGTAAAGTCGCAGCCATAGCGACTTCAATAGGTTCAAAGGCGGTTACACTTTTTAAAAAATGCACGTAATGGTGGCAAACGGGTTCTATCTTGTTGTCGTCTTTCGGGTCCAGACCAAATTCTTTAAAATAGTCTTCATGAAGCGCTTTTTCGACGATAAGTGCATTGCGTCCAAATTCAAAATAATCCAGGGCTTGTTGATTGTCTGCACTCTTTGCGCCGATAAAAGCTAAAACACGTCCAAATTCCTCCAGGTAGAAAGCATCCTGGCGCATATAGAATTGAAATTTTTCCAGCAGTAGACTGCCATTGCTCAGTTCGGAAATAAAAGGCATTGCTAAGATATCAGCATAAATTGGTCTTATAGCATCCCAGGCTTTATCGCTCCATTTCATGAAAAATAAGTTTAGAAGGGTTGTGGAAATGATTAAGTGGCCCATTTCCTTTGCCAATAACGAGGTCTTTGCTTGCCTTAATTGCGTCGTGGACATAATCTAAAGCAGTAGCGACAGCCTCAGCAAGAGGGAATTGCTGCGCCAACAGGCTCGCTATTGCTGAAGAAAGAGAGCAGCCGGATCCATGTGTATTTTTACTGTCAATTTTTTGTGATTTAAATACCAAAGGTGATGCATGTTGCTGAAAGAGGAGGGAGGTGAGCTCGCTTGTCTGGAGGTGTCCGCCTTTAATAAGGACTGACTGACATCCTTTTTCAAGAAGTTCAATACCCGCTTTTTCCATTTCTTGGACCTCAGCTATAGTTCGTCCAACAAGTACACTGACTTCATCCAGGTTGGGAGTGATAATCGTCGCTTGTGGAAAAAGCAAGTCCATACATGCCTGTATTGTGTCATCATGGATCAATTTGTGACCACTTGTTGACACCATCACGGGGTCAAATACAATTGTTCCGCGGTAATCTTTCAAATAGCTGCTGATCAGTTCGACAAGCTCAATGTTATGAACCATCCCGATTTTGATCGCATCGGGATAAATATCATCGAAGATCGCATCCAGTTGCTCACGCACTGCTTGGGTCGGTATCTCGTAAATATTCCGCACCCCCTGTGTGTTTTGCACTGGTAATGCCGTTAAGACGTTCATGGCATAACATCCAAGGGCTGATATAGTTTTCGTATCGGCTTGGATACCGGCTCCGCCACTGCCATCAAAACCGGCAATACTCAGGACGGTGGGCACTGTATATTTTTTCGTTATGTTCATGTTAATAATTCTTTTAATTGAGCGCTACGCTCTCTTGGATTTTTACTTTGGCAAATTGCCGATACGACCGCAATGGAATCTGCGCCAGACAGCCAGGCACTTGCGCTGGTATCCAGGTTCATGCCTCCGATGGCGATCAAGGGCTTTTCGGTTAAATTCCGTAGCTCACCCAGTCCACTGATTCCCCAGGTTGTAATGGTGTCTGTTTTTGTTTTTGTTGGAAAAATTGGGCTGACTCCAAGATGGTCTACAGCGGCCATCTGTTTGCTGTCAAGTTGTGTCCTATCTTCAAGCGACCAGCCAATTTGAAGACGCTTTCCATATTTTTCCCTTATTTCTATAGGTTGACGATCGTTCTGTCCGACATGTACCCCCCATGCCTCGATTTCAATCGCAATATCCACAGCATCATTGATGATTAAAGGGATTCCGTAACGGTCGGTAATCTGCTTTAGCTTCTTGGCTTTTTCCAGAAACCCTGTCGGCGTTTCGTTCTTTTCGCGTAACTGAATAATATCTACACCACCGATTATGGCTTCTTCGGCAACATGGAGCCAAGATTGTGGGTAGCAGTCCTGTTCGGAGATAACCAGATACAAGGGGTAAGGAAACAGGGGATTAATTGCCATCATGCTTCAAGTTGAGATGCATGCGGATACGCTCTTCATTCAGCAGATAGAGTTCATCATAGAGATTCATCTGTAAGGAACCCGGACCAGCGGATCGCGCTGTAGCCAGCTCACCTGCTAAGCTCAAAAGGGAGACACCGGCGGTCGCTGCTTCAAAAGGATGGTCTGTGACTGCTAAAAATGCACCGATGAGTGCAGTTGCGCTACAGCCAAGTCCGGTAACCTGGGTCATCAAGGGGTGTCCATTGTGCACCTCAGCGGTATGCTGTTCGGACAGGATATAGTCTACCTTTCCGGAGATGCAGATGATAGATCCCAATTGTTCTTGTAATGCTTTACCAAAGCCGATAGCTGCTTTGCTATCTGCGGTGCTGTCTACACCTTTGGTATTGACCTCGTTGAAATTGTAGAGGCTCATGATCTCTGATGCATTTCCCCGTATCACAGTTGGCTTTAACTCCAGGAGGTTTGCCAATAAGTCATTGCGAAAAGCGGATATTCCCGCACCCACAGGATCCAATACCCAAGGGCGGCCAATGTTATTGGCATGTTCCGCTGCAACAAGCATGGACTCGGCGGTAAGTTCACTCAATGTGCCGATGTTAAGTACCAACGACTGGGCAAGATCAACAACCTCGCGCACTTCGGATGGACTGTGAACCATGACTGGGGAAGCTCCAAGAGCAAGGAGCGCATTGGCGGTGCTATTCATCACCACCAAATTCGTAATATTATGTACAAGTGGTTTTTGTCGTCTGACCTGTGCTAACAGATCGATAATTAAATCTTCCATTCCTTTTTGTTCGCTATGTTTGTTGGTGGCTTTGTCAGGAAGAAATGAGACAGATGGGCTGTCCGGTATATTGTAATATACGTAAGCGGTTGCTTTTCCCTACGCCGGTATAAACCGAATCAGGTTCGAAGGGACTATCTCAATTCTATACAGAATACCCCCAAAGCCATATCAAATTTAGACAAAAAAAAGGACTTTTTATAACCAGTGTTTTATTCGGTCCGGGAACAGTAAAAATGACTGCGGGGGCTTAGACTGAAGTAGGGCTTTAGTGACGTAAATTACTGTTTGAGAAATTTGTTTAAATCTTCAGTCTTAGTACCAATATAGTTTATGCTTTCTTCATCAATTTCAAATTTTTTAGTTGTCAAAATTCCATTTTTGTTCAAGTACCCTAATTTGATGTCGACCGAGAAGGGGTAATTAATCTCCTTATACACGTTTGCTTTCTTTTGAAATTTATTGTTATGATAAAACAAAATATCGACACTTCTTTCCGTCGGGGGGAAATCGTATGTAGTATCTAAAAAAGTTTTGTATGATTTTATGTAAACCAATTTGTTGTGACCTATTTTTGAGGAATCAAATTCAATAATTGAATCAATTTTTACGTTTTTTTTCGTTTCCAGGTATTCTTTTCCAGCATTATTTCCAAGCTTCTTTTTTCCGTTAATTTTGTCAAAGAAATCCAACTTGTCAAATTTTTGTTGAATGACAGAATCATTTTTTGACATAGCATGACCTTCATCGAAAACTCCGTTATACCATTTTTCTGGAAAATCGTAGGCTACTAAAAGTGAATCCCCGACTTCGTTGAATTGTTTATCTTCAATACTTGTTTTAATATGCGCATCATCACGGTGTGCATGTTTTGTTGCTTGATTTCCCGAACAGGATACTAAAACTACGATAGAAAATAGTGCAATGTTATTTTTCATCCCTATAAATTATTTGTTCATCAATTATTTTAGATGAAGTTATTATTCATAAATATTTATTTTCAGGTTATTCAGGAGTTCGGTTTACTCGGATCATGCTACCTTCGGCGATTTCATACTTGATCATTTTACTAATGACTACTCGTGTACTATTGGTAAGTTTACCGATATTCATTTTCAGCTGGCAATTCCGTATAGTCAGGTGGGGTATAAGTAACGCGGGCAAAATTTTTCGTCAGGAGTTCCGTATCAACAACCTTTCCACCCTGAAATTTTAGGAATTTTTCCCGCCAAATTTCATTTTTTCGATAGAATTGATCTCCTATTTTAAGGAATTGATGCTCTTTTTCAATGACGTGATAGGCAAAATCAAGCTCCTGATCGATCCTTAGTTCACCTTCAAGACATTTTTCGGTAAACCAGAGATTGATCTGAAACGTGTAGGGTGTATTGTTGGTAAACTGATAGTCCCGATAGTTGTAAAATACCGTTGCACCGCTTCCGAAAGGTAATACACGCCCATCATCGGGAAACGGATCAAAAGAATGGTGATAACGCTCCATGACTGTCAGTGGGCTATGGATAACAAGCCAATGGATCAGATTGGAGATCTGGCAGATCCCACCACCGGTACCTGCCCGTGCTTCGCCGAAAGACAATTCCATCCCCGGAAGATAGCCTTTCTTTTGTGTGGGCTGGCCGACCAGTTTACAGAATGAAAAGGTTTCACCGGGTTGGATCAGTATACCATTGATCTGCTTTGCTGCAATCTTTAGATTGGTCACTTTATTGATCTGCAGCTGCATATTATTTTCTCCCAGCTTCTTTAATAAAACGGACTGGTGTTTTTTGATGCGGTACTGCAGTGCTGTTGTAGATTTGGTTTTTGTGTACTTTTTATTATCCAGTAACCAAATGGCTTTTCTTTGTGTCCTTCTTGCCCAGACAGCAAGAAAATACAGCAAAGGGTGACGTTGACTTATTAATTTCCGTTTTTTCACTAATGACAAATGATGGTTTATTGCTTCCTTCTATTTCAGTTTGCGCGTTTTAATTATGGAGAATTGGAGGAACTTTTCTTTGTTTGTATTGTTTTAGAGGTGATTTTATTCTGCTTATCAAATACAGTGCTCTCATATTGATAATCGCCCTGTTCTTTTGAGACTATTTTCAATTCCAATGTACCATCACGATAAAACAGGTAGGTGCTTTCGTTGCCTTGCACAGCTATTTTGGATTCGGCAGTGAGCTTCCCCGTCGTGTCAAATACCTGCCACGAAGAGAAATTGTCTGCTTTTGGGTTATCGTAATAATACAGTGTACGTTTTTCGATAGCGTCATTTAGCCCTGAAGCTTCCTCAATAAGCTGCCCATTTTCATTGTAACGGTGGTCGACCCAATGCATCCGTTGGTAAACGAAATGAATGGACTCCTCCCGGACCACTTGATATTGATCATTTAAATGATGGATGGAGGCGGTTCGCCGCTCAGGATCGGTAATGAGAATAGCATGCGGTAAGTATTGATAAATTGTACTAGAGGACCATTTGCTGTTTTGAAGCTGTTGTATCGAATCGATTAATCCCCATTTGTTGTAAAAATATTTGGTGTAATAGTTGACCCCATTAGACAAATTGTTTGCCGAGAGTTCTTTGCCTTGCTGATAAACGGTTGTTATAATTCCGCTGGGTTTTTCGAGGTTCTCCCCTGTAAAAGTCTGCGAAATATAAGTTCCGTCATATTTGCCTTTTTTCTGAGTGGAGTAGATCGGAAGATTGGATCGGGAAATGATGGCCTTAGCATATTGCTTGGATGGTTTAAACGGAATAGCTGCGATGGAATCGAAGAATAGTTTTGCACCGTATTTAAGCGCTTTTTGAGCTGTACTTGTCTGCTTATTGTTTGTTAATATTTGCTTTGCGGCCTGGAGATAGCTTTGACTTTCATAGATCACTTTTGGTCGGCTCTGACCATCAAACAGGATCATGGCATTTCGTTGTTTGAGGGTCGGTACATCCACTGTCCACTTACGCTTGTTGACAACAAAAGTAAATTTTTGGGCATCTGTTTTTGAGACCAACAGTTTGGTGGTACTATAGGGAACCTGTCTAATAATTTCATTTGCCTTTTGATCATGGAGACGCATCGAGAAATCTGTTGATTTATCGGATTCATTGGTAACGAACAGGATCGCCTGGGTAGGCGCTCCGATTTCCATTGATTTTATCGTTTGGGATCGTGCTACAGTCGTACAGAACAGGAGTACCAATAACTGGAAAATGATCGGATGGAGCGCTATTGATCTGGAATGACAGTTCATTTGAATAGGGGAAGCTTTGTCTTTATATACTTTAGTTTAGTACTTCTTTTAGGAATAATAAAGTATGCTCCCAGGCACGTTTGGCCATGACAGGGTTATATTCTGGTGATTCCGGATTGGTAAAGGTATGGCCAGAATTGGCATAGGTGATGATCTGCCAGTCCGCTTTTCCTTCATTAAGTTCCTTAACCAATCCATCATAATCTTCTTTTGATACACTTTTGTCAGCGGCAGGATGCTCAACCAATACTTTCACATTGATCGCTGTATTAGGTCTATCTACTGATTTGGAGAGCCCACCATGAATACTGACCACAGCTGCGACAGGAAAACCAGCGCGTGCTGTTTCCAGTGCTCCGGTTCCGCCAAAGCAGTAACCGATTACTGCAATTTTTTCGGGATCAGCTCCAGATTCCTTCAATTGTTTTAGCGCAGCCGCAATGCGCTGCTGATAGGCCTTGTAGTCTGCTTTATAATGGCCGGCGATTTTCGAAGCCGCTGTGTTGTCTGTAGGGATATTTCCTTCACCATAGATATCGGCAATGAAAGCAATATAGCCTTCTTTTTCAAGTTGTAAAGCGGCTTGTTTCGCCTCGTTGTCTATGCCTTTCCAGGCGGGTAAAATAAGAACCGCAGGCCCTTTTTTATTAGCATTGGACGTGATAAGCCCATTTAGTTGCTGTGTTCCATCTTTATAGGATACCTGTTTTAACTCCTGTGCTTTCATGCTCATGGTAACGATAGTTAATAGGAAAAATGTCAAAGCTGTTTTCATCTGTTCTTAGTTTTTTTAGCCGTCAGATGGCCTGTGTGATTAAAGATAATACCGCTGTTTCCGGTGAAAGTACTTCGTGTGTTTTATAAACAAATTTAGGCTCAGGATGGTTTTATTGACTCTATAATTCCGATCACATCCAATTGTCCCAAGCCGTTTTCATGTGCCTTTTGATAGGTGTCGAGCAAGGTGCCAAGTAGGGGATAGGTGGCTCCCGCCTGTTGTGCCAACCGGATATCTTTTAACATCAGATCCAGCGCAAATGCTGCGGTATAATTTCCTTCAACGAGCAAAGGAGTTTTTACTTTTGTTGCTCCGCTACCGCTGGCACTATCGTTGATAATCTCTAGCATTTCACTGCGTTCAATCCCTAATTGATCGGAGAATAAGATGGTTTCGGCCAAACCTTGATAGATGATTGATAGAAAATAATTGATGGCTAGTTTGGCGGCAATACCTTTGCCATTTTCACCAAGGTGTTTAATGGATTTTCCCATCTTTTCAAGGTAAGGTCTAGCACGTTCAAGGTCGGTCTGTTCTCCGCCGACCATAATGATCAATGTACCTTCGGCAGCAGGTTTGGTACTTCCAGCGACCGGAGCGTCCAGAAATGCAGCGCCTTTTGCTTTTAGCTTATTGGCAAGATTGATACTCACATGCTGAGCGATGGTACTCATATCCACAAATAATTTTCCGCTGATAGGTTGTTCAAGAATTTTACTGTAAACTTCTTCGACGGCGGCATCGTTTGTCAGCATGGTGAAAACCACATCACTGGACTCGATCAGATTCGTGACTTCGCTATAAACAGTTGATTGTGCTGCAAAGTCTGTCGTTTTGGCGATGTTTCTGTTGTAAACGGCAAGCGGAAAACCTGCTTTTTCAAGGTTTTTTGCCATGGGATTCCCCATATTTCCTAATCCTATAAATCCTATGTTTTCTGTCTTCATATTAAATCGTGTCATGTGAATTGAACATTCTGCTCACAATAAAGGTACAAATGTTTTTGGATCTATGGGGTACAAAGCTAGGACGACAGCAGAGGGTATTGAAATCTGCCTTGGTAGGCTTTATATCCGCTGGAGACGAATTTATTTTTGTTGCTAAATCAATACCCTGATCTCATTCCTGAGCAATACGATTTTGTCTTCATTCTCCAGTTTTTTTAAGATTCGAGAGACGACAACACGGGAAGTGTTCAGATCGGATGCAATATCCTGATGAGTAAGGGTAAGAATTCGGTCGTTGGTAAGATTTACTTTAGCTTTTAGGTAATTGAGGATACGTTCTTCCATATTGGAGAAAGCAAGATTATCTACGGCCTGAAGCATTTCATTCATCCGGCTGGAATAGCTTGATATAATGAAATTCCGCCAGGAAGGGTATTTTCCCATCCAGTCATTGACCTGTTCATTGGGGATCATGGCTACAGTTGTATCCTTTTCAGCCCGAGCACGAATTTCACTTTTTTTATTACCCAGACAACAGGCGATAGACATGGTACAGGTCTGTCCCTGTTCAAGATAATATAGTAGGAGTTCGCCTCTGGCTTCATCCTCACGGACGACTTTGATCGCTCCCGATAGCAATAGGGGCATTGCTCTGATGTATTGGTCGGTATCGATGATGAGATCGCCTTCACGGAAAGCTTTGATGTGAGCGTTCTTTATAATTTCTTCAATCAATGCAGGTTCAAGAACACCTGCGTAAGCTTGTTCAATGGACAACATAGTTTTTTATTAATACTTAAATATAGCCATTTTGATCTTAAGGGCTGCTGTGTTTGACTAGAAAACGCAAAGACCTTATGCTCTGCTGTAGTAATAAAGAGTGTCTCAGGTAGATACTGGGATAAAAAAACGAAAATAAAAGAATGTGTTGACTTATTCAAAGAAGACAAAATTTTATTCTGACTATTTTTGATATATTTCCATTAAAACGATGTTTTTGTTGTATTCCTATTAATGGGCTTAATTTTGATTTGCTGTTTTGATCTTAAAATCAAGCTTAACCTATGGAGGATTAAAATTCGAAGTGAATATAAACGGACTGTTTACAGTTGTGCTAGTGTTAAAATTAGTTAAAAAGACAATCAATTCCTAATTTTGCGGCACAAAAAACAAAACAATCACATCTAAGATGAAAAAGTCTTTACTTTTTTTTGCACTTGTTTTTGCTAGCTATGGCGCAGTTCATGCACAAACGGCAAATACTAGTTCGGTTTCAGGAGTTGTAAAAGTGGCTACTGGACAAACAGTTAAAGGAGCAACCATTAAAATCACCCACATCCCAAGTGGACAAGTTGTAAGCGGCTCAGCTGATGCTCAAGGAAAATTTCAAATTTCAAATCTTCAAGAGGGCGGTCCCTACAAAGTGGAAGTAACCTACATTGGTGAAAAACCAGTTGTCATGGAAAACATCATATTGAAATCGGGCGAATCGTTGAATATTAATCCGACTTTTTCGGAGGATTCTTCAACGGATTTAGATGAGGTTGTTGTTGTTGGTCATGGTGTTATTGATATTGCTGTAGGTAGAAAAACACCTATTGCAGTATCTACAATCCATAAAAGAGATTTAGAGGAAAAAGTAGGGGCACAGGATATTACTTCAGCGCTTGCCAATACACCATCTGTTTATATTACTGGTCAAGCCAAAGGTTTTGGTGAATCTTCCATGACTACACGTGGTTTTGACCAATCCAATACCGCATTTTTATTGAACGGTCAGCCGATCAATGGTATGGATAATGGTAGCGTATATTGGTCAAACTGGTCTGGTCTTACGGACATTGCATCGTTGGTACAGATTCAACGTGGTCTGGGAGCTTCTAAATTAGCCATTTCATCTGTAGGGGGAACTGTAAACTATGTAACGCAATCCACTTCAATGAAAGAAGGTGGTTTTGTGCGGACAACAGTCGGTAACGACATGTTTATGAAAGCTACTGTTGGTTACAATACAGGTTTGATGAAAAACGGATTTGCTGTTTCGGCAATGTTTACGCAATGGTCTGGTAACGGATATATGGATCATACTGAAGGTGCAGGACAGAGCTATTTCCTATCTGTAGGTTATAAAGCAAGTGAAAAGCACAACCTTAACTTGATGATTACAGGAGCCCCGCAATGGCATAACCAAGGATTTACATCTAAATTATCAAATTACTTACAATATGGTAAGCGATACAATGACAACTATAAAGATGTCAATGGGGTGATGATGAATCCACAGAAGAACTTTTATCACAAACCAGTTGCTAACTTAAACTGGGACTGGACCATCGATGATAAATCTTCATTATCTACTGTTGTATATGCTTCTTTGGCTGCCGGTGGTGGACAAGGCTTAAGAGGTGACAAATACAACAAAGAAAAATACCTAGCAGCCGATGTGAACAATCACCAATGGTTTGGTGTTGTTTCAAACTACAACCGTAAACTTTCAGAGTCTTTGAATTTTAACATTGGTTTTGATGTCAGAGATTATAAAGGTACGCATTACCGTAAGTTAACGGATCCACTTGCCAATACAAATGGTGTGTTGTTGGGCGGTAATATTAATATTACTGATCCGGTATATGTAACCAATACATATTCCACTAACCCTTGGAAAGCTTTCTCAAGCAAGCCTGATTCTCGTGAAGAAAGACTGGCTTGGGACTATAACCAATATATCCGCTACGGAGGTTTATTTGGTCAATTGGAATATGCTAAAAATGGTTTTACAGCATTTTTCCAAGGATCAGTTTCTGAACAACAAAATAAGCGTTACGATTATTTTCAATATACACCAGGAAATGAAAAATCCAAAACAGTTAACAACTTTGGATACAATACCAAAGGTGGTGTAAGTTATACTTTGGGGAAACACAGTCTTTTTGCTAACGCAGGGTATTATTCCCGTCAGCCTTATCAAAACAATATTTTCATGAATTATGCAAATGATATCAATGAAAATGCTGACAATGAAAAAATTCTGGGTTTAGAAGCTGGATATAAATTTGCTTCTCAATTCTTGGATGTGAATGTGAATGTTTACCGTACAACTTGGGAAAACCGGGTTACAGGTAGCTCGAGACTGGCAACAGATAAGGACGTAGCTAAATATAACCCACAGAATGATCCGAGCGTTTTGCTTGCGGGACAATATATCTATACGTCAAATTATGGTGTTAAACAGGATCATAAAGGGGCGGAATTAGACATTGCTGCTCGTCCGTTTCATGGGCTTACTTTAACTGGTTTTGCATCAATCGGTGATTGGAAATATGATGGAAAAGTAACAGCTATTGAACGTAATGATAACCGTGTTGAACTAGGTAGAGAAGAGGTGGATTTGACTGGGGAGCACGTTGGAAATGCTGCGCAGACAACTTATGGTTTCGGTGCTAAGTACGTTGTATTCAAAGGGTTCTCAGTTGATGGTAACTACAGACAGTACGATCGCCTATATTCTTCAAGACATAGAACAGTTGAAGAAGATGGTAAAAAAGTTGGTCGTGTAATTGAGCTTCCTTCTTTTAATCTACTGGATGCCGGATTATCCTATGAGGTTAAAGTAAGTGACAAAAATACAATGAGTTTTCGTGTTAATATGAATAACGTATTAAACAAATTCTATATTTCCGAGGCGACCTCCAGCACAGTGACTACAAATGCTGACAATATCTGGAATGGTATTGATACATCCAATTTTGTATTGATCGGTCAGGGCAGAACCTGGAACGCGTCAGTGAAATTTACGTTCTAGTAAAATCCTATTCGTATTAAAAAGACTCACATTATTGTGGGTCTTTTTTTGTTTTTTAATAAAAACTTAATACTTTTAGGTGATCTAACTGCCAACCTGATGTTGCATAAATTAATTTGTCTGGAAAATTTACAGATAGGTACCGTTTATTTTTCCGCTTTTGTGGTAAACCTGGATGGTGGAAATACCGGTTTTGCTTTATTTATTAACCAAGAAAATGACCCGATTTTTATTTTTCGAAAAGAGAAGAAAAATGAAGTGTCTTTTCATGTCAATGAAGACCAATTTTTTTGGATTGTAAGAAATAGTCAGTTTACAGCCGGTGAACGCCAAAGCTTTTTCGCGGAGTTTGTTGAATTCTTACGTTTAATGGAAGACAAGGTTTCTAATTATGTCTTTAAACGTGAAAAGCTTGTCAGATTTACGAATTCAAGGGATATCGTTCGGTACAAATACCTCTATTTGACCGGTGAGTTGAACTAAATGGTTTCTATTTAAATAGGAAAGGGAGGCGGTTAAATTTCTTTTGTATCGAAATTTAGCTTAGTTTTGGGTATGAAGCAAATGATATCAAATCTATCTGTTACTCTTCGGAGCAATGCTGTTACAGTGGCGGATTTTAAACTTCCCACACCTGTATTGCTTGCTAAATTTTCTTTTTTGCCAATTTCGTCTTTTTTTCCAACGGATATCATTACCTTTTTCCCGGATGAGTTTGATCACATCCAACAAGAAGACATCAAACTCCTGTTAAAGGGCTTTTCGATGGGAATTATTGCTGATAACGATCCTGTGCAAGTCCTAGAAGAGGTCATCGCGTTGTCAAACAGTGCGCTGGCATACAGTTACCTTGGACTCTATTATTTTAAAATAAAAGCCTATGAAGAAGCAATTGCCGTCTATAGCAGGGCAATTGAATATTTTAAAGAGGAACCCTATTTTTATGCAAGCCGATGCCTAGTCTATCGCTCGATCGGTGAAGATGAGGGCGCATTTTATGATTACCAGATTGCCAAAAGATTGGATTTTAATTATCACAGTGTATTGGAATGGCAGGAAAATCAAGCCGAAGTAAGCTATTTTGAAGCCGAAAATCTGGTTATTCAGGAACTGGAATCTACACCCAAAGAACTCAGTACGGATGAGCTGAATTCATTAGGACTTGAATATGTACATTGTTATGATTATCTGAAGGCGATCGAATTATATACTTCGGCCATCAATAAAAATACAGCAGGAGATAGTAATCTCTTTGTTTTCAGAGGAAGTCTCTATCTTAAATTGACCTGCTTTGAGTTGGCTTTGAATGATTTTAATCGGGCGATCGAGCTGGATGAAAATCAAACTGCTGCCTATGTATTCCGTGCTAAGGTGTTTGAATCTTACCGCTATTCCGAAAAAGCACTTGACGATTATGCGAAAGCGGAAGAAAATGACAGCAACTCATCTATAGTGTATGAAGAACGAGCTTCTTTATTTGAACGTCTGGGCTGTCTACCCGAGGCATTGTCTGATTTCGACCGTTTGGTCGAACTGAATCCTGATGACTTTTATGTGTACTCTTTGCGGGCCGATCTCAAGGAAAAACTGGAGGACATGCATGGCGCATTGGTAGATTATTCCACAGCTATTGACTTGAATCCTTATTATTCGGACTTATATTCTTATCGTGCTGCTATCAAAGAAAAGCTCGGTGATGCAGTGGGTGCTAAGCTCGATTTAGATAAGTTTAATGAATTGGAAGACGAATAAATAGAAGAAAGCCATAAAAAAGAAAAAGCTTCCCCAGTAGAATTGAATAGAGACTGTGGGGAGGATGAATACAATTAAATAGAAACGGGGCTATCCAAAATTTTGGATAGCCCCGTTTCTATTTTAGTTCCCTCTGGAACTGCAATTGTTCTATGTTAAACCAGTTCACACGCTACTTAATGATACGTTTAATTTTATTGGAACGTTTGATGAGTTTATGCAACTTGTCATAATCTTCGCTGGCGATTGAATCATGCAAGGATTGCAATTGTTTTATATGTTCTTCCAAGACTTCCAGTACATTTTCGCGATTCTGTTTGAAGATAGGCGTCCACATATCGGGTGAACTTTTAGCCAGACGGACTGTAGATTCAAAACCTGATCCCGCCAACTCAAATATACGTCCCTGAGATTTCTCCTTTTCCAATACTGTCAATGCTAGTGCGAATGAAGTAAGGTGGGAGATATGCGAAACATAGGCTGTATGCACATCGTGTTCGTCCGCATTCATAAAGCAGGTACGCATCTCCAGTTGATCTGTGATCGCATCAGTAACTTCGAATGCATCTTCATCCGTTCTAAAGGCTTCAACGTAGACCATCATCTTCCCCTTGAATAAACCTGCTACGGCAGCTTCGGGACCAGAATATTCTGTACCGGCCATCGGGTGAGCTGCAATATAACGACCTCTATTGGGGTGATCTTTGATTTTGTTTAGTATGTTTGTCTTAGTAGATCCCATGTCGATAACGACCTGGTCTGTCACCTGATCAAGGATCTGAGGAACAACCTGCAAAATCGCATCAACGGGAATAGTCAATATAAGTACCTTACAGGTTTTTATTGCTTCTTCCAAAGTCATTACTTCGTCGATAAAGCCTATCTGCTTGGCTTTGTCAAGATTTTTTTCGCTTTTATCTACACCAATGATCTTACTGCAGAATTTTGTTTCTTTTAAGCGGATGGCAACTGAGCCGCCAATTAAGCCTACGCCTACGATGGCAATATTCATATGTGAATAATTATTTATTCGTGTTTGTCTTTCAAAGCCCATAGGAGATATCCGGATTATATTTATTTGTCTGTTGTGATCGCGGATACTTCATTTGATTGAAATGTTAATTTTGAAAAATGTGTCTAGAAATTATCCTTAATACGTTGGATGGATTCTTCAAGAACTTCTACTGTCGCACAGAGACTGATTCGGATATACTGATTCCCTCCATCTCCAAAAATCCCTCCCGGTGTGATAAACACACGTGCTTTGTCCAAGACAGCATCACTAAGCGCATAACCATCCTTATAGGAATTCGGGATTTGAGCCCATACAAATAAACCAACCTGATCTTTTTGGTATGAACAGCCCAGTAAGTTCATGATTTCATAGACTTTATGACGTCTATCTGCATAAATTTTATTAAGATCCTGATACCATGAAGCTTCCAGTTGTAAGGCTTTTGCCGCCGCCAATTGAACAGGCAAAAACATTCCGGAGTCCATATTGCTTTTAAAACGTAACACCTGGTTAATACGCTCTTCGTTACCAACCAATGCTCCGACTCTCCAACCAGCCATATTGGATGATTTGCTCAATGAATTTAGTTCTATCGCGACCTCTTTTGCGCCTTCCACGCTCATGATACTACGCGGTTTGTCCGTCAAGATAAAACTATAGGGATTGTCATGACAGATAAGAATATTGAATTCCTTTGCAAATTCAATCAGTTCTTTGTAAAAATCATCCGAAGCCGAGGCTCCCGTAGGCATGTGCGGATAATTGATCCACATCAACTTAACTTTCGATAGGTCTTGTTTCCGAAGTTCATCAAAGTCAATCAGCCAATTTTTTTCCTGTGTAAGCTTATAGGTGATCGATTCAGCTCCACTCAATTTTACTGCCGCAGCATAAGCCGGGTAGCCGGGATTGGGGATTAAAGCCTTGTCTCCTTCCTGTAGGTAAGTCATGCAAATATGGACAATACCTTCTTTCGATCCAATCAGTGGTAAGATTTCCGTATTGGGATTAAAAGTGGCCTGATAATAGCGTTGATACCAATCGGCAACAGCCTGTCTTAAAGCTGGAGCTCCTTTGTAATTTTGATAGCCATGTACATTTGGAAGTTGGGCATTCGTATTCAATGTCGCTATTACCTCCGGGTGAGGGGGTAAGTCAGGACTTCCAATTCCTAGATTGATTACACGTGCACCCTGTTTGTTAAGCTCATCTATTTCCCTTAGTTTTTTCGAGAAGTAGTATTCTTCAGTTTGCTGCAATCTTTTGGCAACGTCTATTTGCATTTTATTTTTAATAATTTTGGTATTTGAATGAAGCTAAATTAGGGAATTATCTATTAAAAGTAGCTATTTTTGTCTTTTTTTCAAATGAATAGCACGTTCATCGTTTAACACTGACCCTTAGGAATTTTATTGAATAGAACTGTATGAGTGCTTTTCTTGATTAATTTGTTATTTTTGTTCAATTTCCTCGCTTAACAGAATTTTAATGGAAGAGGAGAGGTCGACAAATTATTTTTTTGTATCAAATTAATTTGTCTTAGTTCAAAATAAATGAAAACATATTTTAGGCTCTTATCATTTGCTAAACCCATTGAGAAATTTGCGATTCCGTATGTAATCTGCACCTTGATTACGGTTGTTTTTAGCACTTTAAATTTAGCATTACTCGCTCCATTACTCCACACACTTTTTAATTCCGGTAAATCTGTTACTGAAGTTGTAAAACCTGAAGCGTATACGGATATTCTGGCTTGGTTTAATTACTATGCGAATGTAGCAAATAACCAGCTTGGTGCTTATGGGGCATTAAAGTACGTTTGTATTGTTATCGTAATTTCAGTATTTATCAGTAATCTTTTCCGTTATTTCTGCCAGCGGATTATGGAAAATTTTCGTATTCACACCTTGTTGAAACTACGCAGGGCAGTCTTTGACAATGTGATGGATCTGCATGTCGGTTATTTTACAGGACAGCGGAAAGGAGATATCGTTTCCAAGGTTGCTTCCGATGTCCAGGTTGTACAGTATTCCGTTACGGGTACTTTACAGGTCGTGTTCAAAGAACCTTTGCAGCTGATCGCCTATATTGTGATGTTGTTTAATATCTCGGCCAAGCTGACCTTCTTTTCTTTGCTGGTTATTCCGATTTCAGCATTTTTTATAGCACGAATTGTAAAAAATTTAAAAAGCCAGGCGCGTTCAGCTCAGGAATCCTATGGAAATATGATATCCTATCTGGATGAAGCATTATCCGGTATCAAAATCATCAAAGCCTTTAATGCAGTCTCTTTTATCAAAAATAGATTTCATAATGAGAACGAACGATATGCCAATATTGGTCGGGCAATGGCGAAGAGACAACAATTGGGTTCTCCTGTTTCGGAGCTGCTTGGGGTGATGATGGTCGCTATTATTTTGTTGTATGGCGGGCATTTGGTGCTATCTGGAGATAAAAGCTTGACAGCACCTGCGTTTATTGCTTATATAGCCATTTTCTCGCAAGTGATGCGCCCCGCAAAAGCATTAACAGATGCTTTTAGTGGAATTCATAATGGTCTTGCAGCAGGAGAACGGGTGTTGGAATTAGTTGATGAACGCAGTGAGGTGACCGACAAACCGAATGCGAAAAAGGTCGAAAGCTTCGAGCAACGTATTGTTTTTAAAGATGTAAATTTCGCTTATACAAAAGATAAGAAGATTCTTCAGGGGATAGACCTTGAGATTGAAAAAGGAAAAGTAGTTGCACTAGTAGGTCCTTCAGGTGGCGGGAAATCAACATTGGTGGATCTCATCCCACGATTTATGGATGTTACTGGCGGACAGATCCTTTTTGACGGTATAGATCTAAGGGATCTGGATCAGGATTCTTTACGTAGTATGATCGGGGTGGTCAATCAGGAATCCATTTTATTTAATGATACTATTTTCAATAATATCGCATTTGCCAATCTAGCCGCTAGTCAGGAAGAAATCGAAGCAGCTGCTAAAATAGCCAATGCACATGAGTTTATTCTAAAGACAGATCAGGGGTACCAAACCAATATTGGCGATCGTGGCGGTAAATTGTCAGGTGGGCAGCGTCAGCGGATCTGTATTGCACGGGCGGTATTGAAAAACCCACCGATTATGCTGCTCGATGAGGCCACTTCGGCCCTGGATACCGAATCCGAAAAACTAGTACAAGATTCCCTCTATAAATTGATGGATAATCGGACGACAGTCGTGATTGCGCATCGTTTGAGTACCATTCAAAATGCCGATAAGATTGTGGTCATCGAAGCTGGGAAAATTGTTGAAACTGGTAGCCATAGTGAATTGCTACAGCATAATGGCTTATATAAGAAGTTAATTGAGATGCAGCAATTTACCGACTAAGCATGTCGTTTTAGGAAAGTTTTATTTGTCTTTCGAGGACTAAACATGACGCAATCCTGAATGAGTGTTATCACATTTTATTATAACTTTTGTCGCCTTTTAGGTACATTTGTTTAAGATAGGAGATACATTAATGAACGCAATAGATAAATTAAATTTCTTGATCAATGATAAACATTTAGACGTTGAATTAAGAAATATAGCCGAGAAAGTTTTGCGAGAGGAGCGTATCACTTTTGATGAAGGAGTTCTTTTATACGAAAAAGGTGAATTAGGCTATCTTGGTGTTCTCGCCAATTATATCCGTGAGAAACGTCATGGAGATCATACCTTCTTTAACCGTAATTTTCACATTGAGCCTACGAATGTCTGTGTATATGACTGCAAATTCTGTTCCTATTCCAGACTGATCAAAGAACGCGCCGAGGGTTGGGAAATGGAAGTCGATGGCATGATGGATATCGTGAAGAAATATGACAATGAAGCCGTTACCGAAGTGCATATTACAGGTGGGGTTGTGCCAAAGCAAAATCTCGAATTTTATGCAGATTTCTTTAAAAGATGTAAAGCACATCGACCCGAATTACATATTAAGGGACTCACGCCAGTAGAATATTATTATATTTTCAAGAAAGCAAAGTTGAGCCACTATGACGGACTGAAATATTTGCAGTCTTGTGGACTCGACTCAATGCCCGGTGGTGGCGCTGAAATCTTTCATCCGGAAATCCGGGAGCAGATTGCGCATGATAAGTGTACAGCTGAGCAATGGTTAGATATTCACGAGCAAGCTCACCGTCTGGGTATGCATACAAATGCGACGATGTTATACGGTCATATTGAACAATTTTGGCATCGGGTAGACCATATGGAACGTTTGCGACAGCTTCAGGATAAAACGGGCGGTTTCCAGACTTTTATTCCATTGAAATTTCGGAATAAAGAGAACCAGATGTCACATATCCCTGAAGTTTCTGTTATCGAAGATTTAAGAAATTATGCGATCGCACGGATCTACATGGATAATTTTGATCATATTAAAGCCTATTGGGCTATGATATCAAGAGATACAGCGCAATTGTCCCTGGCTTTTGGTGTGGACGATATTGATGGTACTTTGGACGATACGACCAAAATATACAGTATGGCTGGTGCGGAAGAGCAAAAACCCGGAATGACAACACAAGAGGTTGTGGAATTGATTAAAAAGGTAGGTCGTTATCCCATTGAACGTGATACATTGTATAATGTGGTGACTGACTATAATGATGTTGTCTTTGAAGAGGATACCAAAAAGAAAAATTATTACGCGCTACCTGTTGTGAACCCATAAACTAGATCATATTCATTTTGAAAAAGACATTTTATTTTATACGACACGGACAGACTGATCTAAATCTAAAGGGCATAGTGCAGGGGAGAGGGGTTGATTCCCCATTAAATGAAACAGGTATGGCCCAGGCTCAGGCTTTCTTTGAACGGCACAATACAGTGCCTTTTGACAAAGTATACACCTCGACTTTACTACGGACCCATCAGACGGTAAAGGGCTTTATTGATCAGAATTTGCCCTGGGAACAGCTTGTCGGGTTGGATGAAATCAGCTGGGGAATCTACGAAGGGAAAGAGCAGACATCCGAGTTGTTATCTGGTTTTGAGCAATTGGTTGCTGCATGGCGCAACGGAGAGTTGGATGTCAGTATTGAAAATGGAGAATCTCCTAATGCATTAATGGAGCGCCAGCAGGTTGCATTGGATCATATGCTGGCTCAAACAAATGAAGAAAACATCCTTGTTTGTATGCATGGTCGTGCCCTACGTATTATGCTTTGCCTCATGACTGGTATTGATGCCCGATATATGGATGATTTTCCACACACAAATACTGCTTTATATAAATTGCTGTATAATAATGGTCAATTTGAAATTATAGACCATTACAATACAGACCACTTAGAAGCATTGATGAATGAATAAAATTAGAGTTTCAGCCGTATCGTATACAAACACATATCCGTTTTTGAACGGAATACGCAAATCAAAGGTAATGGATCAAATTGATCTCAGTGTCGATTATCCAAGTGCCTGTGCACAAAAAGTAATAGATGACGAGGCAGATATGGGAATTATTCCGACTGCCGCATTACTCAGTCTTCCTGAATATTATATCAATACGGATTTTTGTATAGGGACTGAAGGCGCCGTTGATTCGGTGTTTATTTTTTCCAATAAGCCCATTACGGAGGTGGAGACTCTCAGATTGGATAAGCAATCGCGTACTTCTAATGGTCTTGCCCGTGTGCTGCTAAAGAATTACTGGAAAAGAGATGTTCAGTTGATTACAGACGACAGTGTGGAACCAGATGCTTATGTCCTGATCGGTGACCGCACCTTCGGTAAAAAGAATACTGTACCCTACGTCTATGACCTGGGGAAGGAATGGTTTGATTTTACAGGATTGCCTTTTGCGTTTGCCCTTTGGGTAAGCAATAAAAAGTTGCCTGAATCGTTTGTGAGAGATTTCAATGATGCCCTCGCTTATGGTGTCGCTCATGCGACCGATGTCATTGCGGGACTGCCCGAATTTGAAGGGTTTGACTATACAAAATATTTAACAACACATCTTGATTTTCATCTAACGGATCAAAAACGGGAAGCTGTACAACGCTATTTGGGCTATTTAAAAGATCTGGATTGATCAAATAAAGCTCACTGCGCTACACATAAAAAAAGAGGTTTGTTCAATAAACCTCTTTTTTTATGTGTAAATATACCTTGTTATGCTTTCTATGTTCTTCCGACTTTCACTTTTCGGCCCTTGACTTTCTGTCCGTTTGCGGCATTGATGATTGCTAAAGCCAGTTTACGTTTGACAGCAACATAAGCAATTTTGTCTTTGACTTCGATAATTCCGATATCGTCTTTTTCGATGCCTTCCAGATTTAACAGGAAGCCAACGATGTCAATTTTGTTGACTTTGTCCTTCCTTCCCGCGCTGACATAGAGTGTAGCGAAAGGCGAGTTTTCGGGGAGATCATAAAAGTCGGGAAACTCCTCCTCCGCGGTATCTTCCAGAATGTAGGGATAATTTTCTTCCGGTTTTAAGATGACATACACATCACCTTTTGCCTGCATACGCGCTGTGCGTCCATTGCGGTGTGTAAAATCATCTTCTTTATGTGGAAGCTGATAGTGAATAATTGCATCCACTTCAGGAATATCCAATCCCCGGGCAGCAAGGTCTGTCGTAATCAAGACATTGTTGGAGTGGTTTCTGAATTTTAGTAGCGCCAACTCTCTGTCCTGCTGCTCCAAGCCACCATGAAAGATGTCATGGATGATATTACGATTATCCAATAAGTCGCTGATATGGTCGACAGCATCACGATGATTGCAAAAAATAATCATTTTTTTTGTACCAATCTTGCAGATAAGTTTTAAAAGCGCTTCTAGTTTCTTTTGACTGGTTGCAACTACTTTTTTTATCGTGATCCGCGGGATATTGTTTGCATCTTTCAGGAAATCGACAGTAATGGGATCCTGAATCTGCGTAAAAGGCGGAATGGTCTCCATTGTTGTCGCAGAGGTCAATATGCGCGACTTAATTTTTGGCATGTGCCGAATGATAAAATCCATTTGCTGATGAAAGCCAAGCTCCAGGGACTTGTCAAATTCATCCAGTATTAGGGTATGGATTTGGCTAGGATCAAAATTTCCCTCTTCAAGATGCTGTTTTATTCGACCGGGGGTACCAATAAGAATAGATGGTGCATCTTTGAATGCATTTTTTTCGATACGTGTGCTATGTCCGCCATAGGCACAGGTCACTTTGTATCCTGTGGTCAGTTTCCGGATGACTTGCTCGATCTGTAAGGCGAGTTCACGGGTAGGGACTAAAACCAGAACCTGTACTTCACGCGGGATATCTTTTAGCTGTTGTAGTATTAATAATGAAAAGGCTAAGGTTTTTCCTGATCCTGTAGGGGAGAGCAAGATGAGATCTTTGTCTTGTTGGTAGGTGTCCAATACCTTTTGTTGCATTTCATTCAGGGATGAAATACCTAATTTGTTTAAAATAGCTTCTAGCTGCATAGCACAAAAGTACTAATTAAAACGAAATGGTAACCCACCTGTTTCAGATGGATTACCTTTGTCAGATTTTTATATTGGACTTTATAGCAAAGAACGCTTTTTAACACTCCAATGTATTATACTTTAATAGTATTGTTTTAGAGTATATCAATACCTTCTTCGCGTAAAGCTTGTTTTTTATCTTCTTCCCAGATACTGACCTGTACTTCGCCGATATGTTGCTTTTTAAGCATAAACATACAGACACGTGACTGACCGATACCACCGCCAATAGATTCAGGTAATTCATCGTTAAGAAGCATGCTATGAAACGTCAGTTTGGATTTTTCGCTGCAATTTCTGATTTCCATCTGATAGGCTAAGGCTGTTTTGTCGACACGGATACCCATGGATGAAAGTTCGAACCCTGAATTTAAAATTGGGTTCCAAACAAGGATATCACCATTTAACCCATTGTAGCCAGCTTCATTTGTTGTACTCCAATCGTCGTAATCTGCCGCTCGACCATCATGTGCTACCCCATTGCTCAGTGCACCGCCAATGCCGTAGAGAAATACCGCACCGTGTTCTTTTGTGATAGCATTTTCTCGTTCTTTAGCACTTAAGTCGGGGTACTTTAGCAATAACTCCTCCGAAGAGATAAATGTAATGGTCTCTGGAAGGATCGCTTTTATCTGTGGGTATTTACGCTCCACCTGTAATTCTGTAAATCGAAGTGATTCGTATATATTGAGTACCGTATCTTTCAGGAGAACCAAATTACGTTGATCTTTTCCGATTACTTTTTCCCAGTCCCATTGATCCACATAAATGGAATGTATAGGGGTATAATCTTCATCTGGGCGAAGGGCTTTCATGTCTGTGACAATACCTTCACCCGGTAACATTTCAAGCTCTTTTAAGCGCACTCTTTTCCATTTCGCCAATGAATGAACCACGACTGCACGCTTTTCATTTAAAGATTTGATCGGAAAGGAAACAGGGCGCTCGATGCCATTCAGATCATCGTTTAATCCTGTGCCATCCAAGACCACCAGTGGTGATGAAATTGGAATCAGATTTAACTTGCTTTTTAATTCTTGGACAAATGTATCTTTAACGAAGCTGATAGCAACTTCGGTATTTAAAAGTTTTCTTCCCTCCATATGAGTCAATTGAAAAGCCATGTACGGATCGTTGTACATCGCATCATTTTTCTTATTCAGTTATTTGATACAAAAATATGAAAATATCATTTGCTAATATGTTTTGTTGTGATTTTTGATATTTATCTATTAAAATGTTGAAAAAATATAAATATTACAAGAAAAAGCGAATAGGTCAATATGTAATTATTAAACTATTAATTTGTCGGTGCAACTAAACTTAGCCGACCCAATAAAAAAAGCCCTGAAATAATTTTCAGGGCTTTTTTGTTCTATTGAATGGGATCCACTTATACCGAGAAACTCTCGCCACAGGCACATGTACGGCTTGCATTTGGATTATGAAATTCAAAGCCTTTTCCATCCAACCCATCGGAGTAATCAAGTTCTGTTCCCGCTAAATAGAGAAATGATTTGATATCCAAACAGATTTTAACTCCTTTATCTTCGAAAAACTGGTCTCCCTTTTTTTCCTCATTATCGAAATTCAGTTTATAGCTTAAGCCTGAGCAACCACCACTTTCTACAGCAACACGCACAAAGTAATTGCCGTCATATTGCTCATCCTTCATGATTGCCTCGATACGAGTTTTTGCTTTATCAGTAACTGTAATCATAGTTGTATCTTTGTCTACAACAAAGATACATACAATCTCGCTATATTTCGCCCGCTTTTAAGTTTTTAGAATGTCATAAATTAACTGATCAAACCAGCCTTATAAAGTTGCCATATTGGCGATTGATCCCTTATTTTTTGTACGGCTTCTTTAATCAATTGCGCGCATTGTAGGATTTCTTCACGCGAGGTCAATATACTTAGGCTAAATCTGATGGCCGAAAGTGCATCTTCTTTGGATATGCCCATGGCCAGCAGTACATGTGACGCTTCCCTTGATCCGGTAACACAGGCGGAGCCGGAGGACAGGGCCAAGGTAGGACAGGCGGTCATAATCTCGCTTGCGAGCACATGTTTGAAACTGATATAGCTTGTCGTCGGTAGGCGGGGAGTATTTTGTCCATGTATAATAATTTGAGGAATATCAGCTAACTCGGCTTCCAGCAGATCTCGATACGCTCGAACATGTGTATAGGCTTGTGGGTTTAGCATGGAGATCGCCTTTCCAAAGCCGACGATGGCCGGAACATTGTAGGTACCACCCCGAAAACCATTCTCCTGACCACCACCTAAAATTAATGGTGTAAGCTGAATGGGTTTTGATTTGCGTCGGATATAAAGTGCACCAATTCCTTTTGGGCCGTGAATTTTATGTGCACTTAAACATAAAAGATCAATAGGAAGCTGCTGGAGGTCGATCGCAACTTTTCCGATTGCTTGTGTGGCGTCGCAAAAAAATAGAATATCTTCTTTATTGCAGATGGATGCCACCTGTTCGATTTCAGCCAGCACGCCAGTCTCATTATTCGCCGCCATCAGACAGATTAATATGGTTTTGGCGGTAATGGCATTTTTAAGATCATCCAAGGCTATGTGCCCCTGACTGTCAACGGGAAGATAAGTAATTTGTGCCCCTTGTTTGGTCAGTTGTTCACAACAACTTAATACTGCTTTATGCTCCGTAGTGGCTGTAATGATATGATTCCCTAGAGACCGGTATTTGTCAAATACACCCTGCAGTACGGTATTGATGCTCTCTGTAGCTCCGGAATTGAAAAAAATTTCTTTTGGCGTACAATTTAAAGCTTCGGCGACTTGCGCTCTGCTCTGTTGAACCGCTGCATTTGCAGCTCTACCCATCTGGTGATAAACACTGGACGCATTTGCATAATTTTGGATGAAATAAGGGGTCATCTCCTGCCATACTTCATCCAAAATTTGGGTGGTTGCATTGTTGTCCAAATATATGGTATCCTTCATCAGCATAAAGATAAGGATAATGGTGTTTATGCAGAAGCTTTCACATCAACTTCCTTCTTTTTGACATTGGGATCATAGCGTAGTCCCGGTGTCAACCAATACATCAAAATAACGCGTGAATATCGGTAATTGAAGGGAGACATCAACACAACACTCAATATAGCGACAGTCGCATAAAGAATGAAGGATGAATCATTGCCGGTAAGGATGTAAGTTGCCATACAGGCCGTTACCATCTCTGCGATGGCAAATGCATAGGTGACATACATGGCACCATAGAAATAACCCGGTTCGCGTTCGTAGCGGAGACCACAGTATTCACAATGACTATTCATCTTTTGAACCTTTAGACCATAGGCAGGACCTTTGTATACATGGCCGACTCTACATCTTGGACATTTTGCTTGCCATGCGGCTTTGAATTCCGATAATTCGTATTTAACTTCTTCCATAGTTATAGTTGTTTTCTGAACTCCTCGGGTGTGAGATCAGTGGATTTTTTAAAAAATTTGGTGAAATAGGAGTTGTCCTTAAACTGCAATTCATTTGCAATTTCAGTAATATTTAAATTTCGATTGATCAATAGTCGTTTTGCTTCCAGGACAATCCGGTTGCGGATAATCTCTCCAGCCGACTGACCGATATAGGATTTACAGATCGCGTTCAGGTGATTTGGCGTGATAAATAGTTGATCCGCATATACACTCGGTAATTTGGTGGATTTAAATTGTTGTTCAACCAATTGCTGAAAGCTATTGAATATTTTATGATTATAGGGGTTGCTTCCGTCTTTTTGTTCTTTTTCAGAACAGATGGAAACATATAGTAGAAATTGGAGCAGTAGTGTACGGATATAATCTTCGGATAGACCAATGGACTTCGCCGATAAGATCTCGTCCAGAATATTCGTCGCCTGAGCACGGCAAGGACCTTCCAGTTCAAAAATTAAATGCTCAATTTTGCCCTGTAAAAAACTGAAACGCTCCAGATAATCCGTGCGTAATAAAAACGATTGGAAATAGTCGACTGAAAAATTGACAACATAGCCCCCCTCATCACCAACAAAATTCCAGGTATGCACTTGGCCAGGTGCCATGAAGTAGATTTGAAAGGGTTTAATTTTATAATGATTGAAATCGATGACGTGATCACCTGAACCTTTCGTAAATAATACAAAATGAAAAAAATTGTGTTTGTGAGGAAACACCATATTCGCATGTTTGATGACGTATTCACTTAAGTCATCAATATGGATAGTTGTTTTATTGTTGAGGTCGAGACTGCAACTATCTATAATAGGAATGGTGTTTTTTCTATTCATATTACAAAGTTAGCTCAAATTTTCTTTTTATAGTGGTGTTAATTTGGTCTTTTATGGTACTTTTCAACGATTTTAATATTTTGAATGATAAGTTTGGATGTTGGAACAATCCTTGTTTCAAAAAGCATGGAAATATATTTATTAAGCATGGAAAGTAATTTAAATAGTCTAGGGACTAAATTTGGGCGATTGACCGATATCGTCATTGATTCAATACCAGGTATTATAGGTGGTATTATTTTATTGATTATTGGTAAATATGTTATCGATTTGGTTAACCGATTATTGCACAAGCGTTTTGAGAAGAGAAATGTTGATCCTTCAATACGAGCATTTATCTCGAGTATGGTAAGGATTGTGATGTGGGTGATGTTGATGTTGACCGTTGCCAGTCAGATTGGTATACAGACGACCTCCTTTATAGCGGCATTGTCTGCCTTTGGTTTGGCTGTAGGTATGGCCCTTCAGGGAAGTCTAAGCAACTTCGCCGGTGGTGTGTTGATCCTGATGTTTAGACCTTTCGAGGTAGGTGACTACATCTCAAGTGCGAATGGTACAGCCGGAACTGTCGAGCGAATTGATATTTTATATTCAACATTGATTGGTGACGATGGTGTGCGAATCTTTAGTCCGAATGGTCCATTAGCTAATTCGGTAATCAAGAACTATACAAAAATCGTTCAACGGATGTTTGAATATACGGTGAGCATATCCTATGACAAAAATATAAAAGACGCAAAAGAAATCATTCTCAGAGTGCTTCGCTGCAATGAAAATGTACTGACAACACCTGAACCGACGGTGTTTGTCAAAGAGTTGGGAAACAGTTCAATCGTATTGACGGTGCGGGCATGGACCAAACGGGAACATTACTGGCCGGCACGCAATTCTATGCAGGAAAAAATTATGTTGGAATTAGAACGAAACGATATGAGTGTAGCTCCGAATCCAACACAGATTAGTATTGTCCCTAATGCAAATGATCAGGGAAGTCAGGTCAAAGCAGACGCTTAATCATCTGCCAAGGCACGAATAAGAATAAAGTACCGGTAGGCTAATATGGCCTGCTGGTACTTTTTTAGTTTAAGGGGATCCTGCTTCCCATATTTGGGAAGGATTGCTTTATTGAGCTTATTCAGGAACTGAAAGAAATATCGTTTCATGTATAGACTTCTGGATTGATAGTTTGTGGCATCTTTTCACCTTTGATCGCTGCCAATAAATTGCTTGCTGCCATTAGGGCCATATTGTCTCTGGTTTCCACAGTTGCGGATCCGATATGCGGTAGAATGCATACATTTTCAAGATTCAGTAGTGGGTTGTCTGCAGCCATGGGTTCAGGGTTTGTGACATCGAGTCCTGCTCCCCATAATTTTCCTGTGCGTAAAGCATTGGCGAGGTCTTCCTCCTGTACTAATCCTCCACGTGCCGTGTTGACCAGAATCGCGGAGTTTTTCATGCGCTTAAATGTATCCTGATTAAACCTGTTGGATGTCTCCGCTGTGAGTGCAGCGTGAATGGAAAGCACGTCACTTTGGGTGAGTAGATCATCAAAATTGACATATCTCGCCCCCAAGATCCGTTCAGCCTCCAAATTACGCCCACGGTTATAATAGATGATTTCCATATTATAGGCAGCCCTTGCTTTTCGGGCAAATTCAAGACCTATCCGTCCAAGCCCATAGATACCCAATGTTTTATTGTTGAGTTCTATGCCCAGCTGTGCTGTGGGGTCGAAACCTTTCCATTGGCCTTGCAAAATCTGTTTGTGATTGAAGAAAGCTTTCCTGGAAACGGCCAGCATCAATAGAAAAGCAACATCAGCTGTAGCGCCAGAAAGCACACCCGGTGTATTGCTCACAGGGATACCATATTTCGTCGCTGCAGGGATGTCAACATTGTCATAACCAACACTCATAAGGGATAACGCTTTAAGATTGGGGCAGGTTTGGAAAAATTCTTCGTCAAACTTTTGCATACCACCATTTAGCACATAATCGACCTGTTGTCCTGCCTGGATAAGTTCGGTAGGGGATAATGGGGTCGCAGAGTCATGTATTACTACCTCATGTCCGGCTGTCGTCAATAGGTCAATACCTTTTTGTGGGATTCGTTTCGTGATAAATATCTTCATGTAAATGTAACGCTGTTGTGGAGCCTGTTGTAAAATAAAATTATGATTGCCCAGTTTATTTGGGCCGTTAATCAAAGTTAATGGTTAACAGTTTGTGTAACAACAAAAAATTAGCCCTTTTTATGACAACAAAAAAAGCTATATCGTTGTTTCGATATAGCTCTGATAATAGTATTTTGCTTTCTTTTTAAAGAGCCTTTTTATTGATTCGTATTCTTTCTTTAAGGTGCCAATGAGCTTACTACACGCTGTCTATTTGCCTGAAACAACCTGCAGTGAATTTTCATCGCTGTTGGTGTAAAAGGCACGAAGATCTTATTTTGTGTGAAGCAGATTGTCCAAAATACTTTTCCCTTTATCATCGACAGAGATTGCAGTATTGGACAAGATGACGACGGCACTTTTTTTATCTGGAGACAAGGCGAGGTAGGAACTGCTTCCTGCTGTACCACCATTGTGCCAATAAAAAGTAAGATCATCAAGTAGGTTCATGTGCCATGCCAAGCCCAAGTCCGTATCAGGAGGGAGAAAGAAAGTAAATAATTTCGTGTTGGCCATCGCATTTTCTAGTGGGCTCTGTGGCATCTTAAACTGTGCATTTACAAATTTAAGCAGATCTTCCACGGTTGATTTTAATCCACCAGCAGCACTGAAAGTGTCAAAAGACCAAGGGGTTACTTCTTGCCCTTCTTTATTGTATACTTTAAAGGTATCTTTCTTTTTAGTATCTAATACCTGAAAGGTATTATTCATATCGAGTGGTTTACAGATGATTTCACGAATAATCTGTTCATATGGCTTTTTGTAGATACTACTGATGATATCGCCTAATATTGCATAACCCAAATTGCTGTACTCGTATTCTTCTCCGGGTGTTTTTTTGTTTTTGAAACTGGATAAATAACTATAGAGCGCTTTTTTATCGTATCCCTTGTAAGGATCATTTTCGCTGTATCCTTTTACTTTATCAAAATTGTCAGGAAGTCGTGGGAATCCCGAGGTATGGTTGGCTAACATCTGAAAAGTTATCTTCGCCAGGTCCGCATTCTTTTTCAATGTATCTGGAAGGAATAATGATATAGGTTGGTCCAAGGTAATTGTGCCTTCCTCAACAAGATTTGATAATAGGATCGCCGTAAAGACTTTGCTGAGCGAGCCAATTTCATAGGGCGAGGTTTTTGTCGGTAATGTCTGGTTACCTTTTGCGGTCTCGCCGTAAAAATAGGTTTTCGACTGCCCGTTTTTAATAATACCTATGGCAAGTGACTGCGTGTTTTGTTGTTTTAGGTAAGAATTTGCAACAGAATCGATGAAAAAATCCTCTTTGTCTACGGCTTTCGAAATGATTGTTGTCTCAACCGGTTTCTCGGCGATATTTTTGTCCGCTGTAGGTTCGTTCAGCTGACTAAAGTGCAGGGTGTTAAACTTGAGTGTCGAATCTGTCGCAAACAATACTTCATAAGTTTGACCGTCAAAATCCAGACGATAGGTTGCTGTACCTTTTTCGAAATTAGTGATATCCGAACTTTTGATCCTTCCCAAAGGGTAGATCTGTCGCAGCATCTGTGTAAACTTTGGAAGACTATATTGTTGTTTATAGGAGTCGCTCGCTAGATTATAGGCAGAGTCTGTCATCTGGGAATTGATGAAAAATTCCAATCTATTGTAAACTCCTTTGTTGATCTGTTCCGCTTGATTTGTCTGAGCAAAGGAGTAAGATGTGATGCCCAACAATATTGCTGTAAAAAAATGTTTCATAACCATTGTTAGGCACAAATCTACGGAATGTTTAAATTCCAATCAATTGTTTTAATCTGGCATAGCCTGATTTACTGATATTGAGCTTCTCACCAGAGATCAGCGCAGCAATATAAGAGTCCTTTTCATAGGGCTCCAATTTAGCCAATTGATCGACTTTGATGATAAACGAACGATGGATACGTACAAACTGATTTGGATCTAGGGATTTTTCAAAAAATGCCATGGTCTTATTCTTGAGGTACATGCCATCTTTGGTATGAATTTTTACGTAGTCATCATAAGACTCCAGGTATTTGACTGTATCAATTGGGATTATTTTGATTTGTGTACCTGTTTTGACAACAATCCGGTCGATCTTTGTTTCGTCTTGTGCAGCGAGTACCTCATAGTTAGGTTGGACTTTCTTCTCGGGTGCAGAATAACTTGACCTAAACTTCTCCAATGCTTTTTTGAAACGCATCGGGGAAACCGGTTTTAGCAGATAATCCAGTGCATTCTTTTCAAAGGCCTTTAACGCATATTCGTCAAATGCTGTGGTGAAAATAACGGCAGGAGGGTTATCCACCAGCTCGAGCATTTCAAAACCAGTCAATTTAGGCATTTGAACATCTAAAAAAACCAGATCAGGTTCATTTGTCTGGATCGCTTTAACGCCTTCAAAACCATCTCCACACTCAGCCATAATGGTTACATCGGCTTCATTTTTTAAATAGCCCGCAATAATGGAGCGTGCTAAGGGTTCATCATCAATGATAACGACTTTAATCATATTGAGGTATTTTTAGGGTGCTAGTAAATATATTGTCCTGAATCTGTGTTTCCATAAGATCATTTCTTCCATATAAAAGATATAATCTGCGTTGAATACTGGAAAGCCCAAATCCGGTGCCTTTTTTGGGACTCGATTGCTCTTCGATATCAAATGGATTGGTAATTTGAATCAGAAGTTGTCCCTCATTTGAGGTGCATTTAATTTGTATTTCGACCTGGTCGGTTATATTGTACAGTCCGTGCTTAATGGCATTCTCTACCAAAGGCTGGATGATCATTGCTGGCAATTTATTACTAAATATTTCCTCCGAGGAGGAGATGGAAGTGTTCAGACGATGACCAAAACGTACTTTTTCAATATCAAGATAAAGTTGTAGATGGTCCAGTTCTTCTTCCAGTGTGATAATCTGATTGTTTTCCTTTCTCATCGTGCCCCGTAAAAAATCAGATAGTTGAAATGTCATATTACGTGCTTCATCCGGATTCGCGCCAATAAGAGCGATGATCGAATTTAAGCTGTTAAATAAAAAATGTGGCTGCAGTTGCTGCCGTAAATTATAGAGTTCCGCCTCGCGAAGCAGATTTTCGGACTCTTGTTTCCGTTTGATGTTATTGATATTATCTTCCTGGATATTCCAGACGATATTGATAATAGCAACCGAAGTGAGGATAAGGAAGTTAACGATACCACGAAATGGTAGTGTTAAATCCAGTAGCGTGATAAAGTTGGGCTGAATAAAATAGCTCATTAGAAAACGGCTCAATCCTGTACTGATGGCGGCCATTATCAAGCCTATAATCAGTACCTTCCATATCTCGCGGGGTTGTGGTGT
This sequence comes from Sphingobacterium sp. BIGb0165, assembly GCF_024810095.1. Classification (NCBI taxonomy): domain Bacteria; kingdom Pseudomonadati; phylum Bacteroidota; class Sphingobacteriia; order Sphingobacteriales; family Sphingobacteriaceae; genus Sphingobacterium; species Sphingobacterium sp. BIGb0165. The sequence goes on from NZ_JANUEB010000005.1 coordinate 438,305, forward strand.
GTAGAAATTTAACGCAGAGGACATGCCGTAGCAGCAAAACATCATCACAGCACTATTAATCAATGAATCTTTAAATGCCAGCTCGGAATCAAATCCTGAACGTAACATCAGTAAATATTGTAATGCAAGATATCCGATAAATACGGATATACAAATAATGCCTATTAATCGACTTTTAACACTGAGGGACAGTTTGTTTTTCATCTATTAAGCATTTTTTATCGTTAAATTGCCCAATATACATGTACCAGTGATATAGATCTTTTTGTCGGTGTCAGGATTGTATATCGTCTGAAATCTTCGGTCATCGACAGATCCTAAAATGGAAGCTACATTACTGAATACCGTCCAATGTGGTGGGATAATAATACGTGCGCTGCCAAATAACTGAAATGTATCGATGACAATTGCCTGTTGGATATCTGCTTTTGTTAGATCCAGTTCAATACTTCCGAAGACATTGGTCAAATTGCCACCTCTAAATTGTTTGGAATAGATGACTTTCTTTTGGCCCGCAAAAATCGTATTCAGATTAAGACTGTCCTCAAAAGACTGATGAAATGAACTATTCTCTTTGTTGCCAAAAGCCTGCGCGTTAGGCGAGGCTTGTTGGCTTGATCCATATTGTTCGTTAAAAGGTTTCGCATCTGCATCTGACGCTGCAGTGTCCACCGGAGTATCTGTTGGACTATTGACACGCTTATCCCAATCGTAAGGATTCTGTGGCGGATTAGGGTAAGCAGGCGGAACCATCGGCGGTTTCCGTTTACTCATGATAAAATAAATCCCAAGTGAAATGATGATAATAGGGACGGTTACTGATCCAAAGTCCGTACGCATCATTCGGGAAATCAGGCTGGCACCACCGATAATCAATAAGATGATTGCCGATTTTTTCTGAAATTGAGAGTTTACCCCAATCACTAAACCAATAATGATCAATATTGTCGGCCAACTAAATAACCAGTCCGGAAACCAGTCTCCTAAATTCAGGTTATTCAATAATAAGAATATACCTACGATGATGACAATGGCCCCCACGATATTGCGGCTGTTATTGCTGTTTGGTATGATAGGTTCTTTTTCCATAATGTTTTTACTATTTATGACTCAAAGATAGAGGCACAAATAAACTATGCATATTCGCTTTAGGTAATACAACTTATATTTTCGGTAAATGTACTGATTTCGTCGGTAAAAAATCTTGTTGTTTAATTTTTATCGGCCGTCGATGGAATGGATATGCCATTTTTACGGTTTATTGTCTTTTTTTTTAATATTATTTGGTGTATTAAAATGAATTATTATATATTTATCAAAGATTAAGATTACTTTAAACTTAAATAACAACCAATGGGAGATTTTGAAAACAAAGAGCGTGAAGAGGTTTTTTCAAAAAAGGTGAGAGCAGGTAAGCGAACTTATTTTTTTGATGTAAAAGCAACTCGATCGAACGATTACTACATTACTATCACAGAAAGCAAGAAGCGCTTTGAAGATGGCCAGTTTATTAAGCATAAGATTTTCTTATACAAAGAAGATTTTGAGAAGTTTGCGGAGGGTTTGACAGATGTTGTAAATTACATTAAGTCTAACCAGGAAGTAATCGAAAAACGTTATGAGCCTAACTTTGACGATGCGTACGCTGAAGAAGCCGATAGTCGTTCAAAAGATGATTTTTCGTTCTAACGTACCCAGGATGAAATCTCAATGAAAAAAAGAAATAAAGCCACTCGCGTGGCTTTTTTTATATTCGGACTTTCCTTAGTTCTTGGTTTTATGATCGCTTCATGATTACTTCGCTGTAACGACGACCTTATATACTGGCTAAAAACTCATTTAATACCCTGTTGAACTTTTCGGGTTCTTCAAGATTTGGCAGATGCCCCGATTCTTCAAACTCCATAAATCTAACATCGGGGATATTTTCGATAAGAATGCTCGTCTGCTCTTCGCTCATCAATTTATCATGTTTACCTTTAATGACCAATGTCGGGATAATAATCGTTTTCAGTGAATGTGTCGTGTCTGTACGCGAAGCCAAGGCAAGTTGTGTTGCGCATATACTGGAAAGCTCATTTCTGCGGATACAGCTTTTGATGAGTTCGACGGCCTCCGGATTTTCCCGGATTGTTTTTTCATAGAACACATTTTCCGTAAAGCCGATGGCAAATGGTCTTCGGCCATATTTAAGCAATGCCTGTATGGAATCAAATCGTTTTTGTTTGCCTTTATTATCATCCGCAAGGGAGTTGGTGTCACATAAAATCAATCCGGCGAGCTGCTGGCCGATCAGTTCATAGGTACGCAAGGCGATATAGCCGCCCATGGAGATGCCGCAGAGCACAACATGATTGAGGTCCAATTTCCGGATAAATTCAACAAGATCTTTTGCAAACACATCGACGGAAAAGAAACCATGTCCATTTGTACTGAGGCCATGTCCTCTGACATCCAGGGCAATCCCTGTGTATTCTTCGTCAAGATCTAACAATTGTTGTTTCCAGGTATTCTTATTGAAAGGGAATCCATGGATAAATAACACGGTTTTAGGGGCAGGGTATGTTGTGCTGGGACGGATATAATAAGAGATGCTGATATCTCCAATGCGGATTTTGCTGAGTTTTAATTCTCTTTTGCTCATGAATAATAACATTTGTCAGTGTCTGAAAAAAAAAGTTGATATTTTAAATATAATATTATCAACGAGATAAACGAAATGTTGTTTCATAAAGTTAAAAAAAGAGAAAAAATGTTTGTTAAATCGATAAATATATCGATATTTGCATCACCAAAACGGAAAAGGATACGGATTTGTTTTGGTTGCCCAGCGCACCTAGCTCAATTGGATAGAGCATCTGACTACGGATCAGAAGGTTAGGGGTTCGACTCCCTTGGCGCGCACAATATACAGTTTCTGTATTATTAAAAAGAGGCATTCCTAGCTCAATTGGATAGAGCGTCTGACTACGGATCAGAAGGTTAGGGGTTCGACTCCCTTGGAGTGCACAAAAAGCCAATCTCAAAGATTGGCTTTTTTTATAAAAGAAGGTGAAGTAAGCGTAGAATATTTGGGGGTGTGGAAACTTCTTTTTGAAAAAAAATTTGTAAAAAAATGAATTCTGACTATATTTGCGTCACCAAAACAAATGGGACAGAGTTCTAAACGTAATGGTTTACTGCGCTCCTAGCTCAATTGGATAGAGCATCTGACTACGGATCAGAAGGTTAGGGGTTCGACTCCCTTGGAGCGCACGACTGAAAAGCCTAGTCATCATCTGTGATTAGGCTTTTATTTTTTAACTCGTTTTAATTTCTTAAATAAAACTATGCTAAACCTTGTAATATTTGGCCCTCCGGGTGCAGGTAAGGGAACTCAATCTGCAAAGCTTATTGAAAAATATCAATTGATTCATATTTCAACTGGTGATATTTTTAGAGCACATATTAAAGGTCAAACGCCACTTGGTCAACAAGTAAGCCAGATTATTGCTGAGGGAAATTTAGTGCCAGATTCGATTACGATAGCAATGCTGGAAGAGGAAGTGAAAAAGAATCCGGATGCAAAAGGATTTATTTTTGACGGATTCCCACGTACTGTTGCTCAAGCTGAGGCATTGGATGCTTTTTTGGAAGGTATCAACACGTCAATCTCAGTTGTAATCGCACTGGATGTAAATGAAGACGAACTGAAAGCGCGTATCGCTAAACGTAGAGAGGTCTCTGGCCGTTCAGATGACGATGCTGATAAATTGGTAAAACGCATTGATGAGTATTTTACAAAAACAATTCATGTGTTGCCTTATTACGAAGCGCAAGGTAAATTATCCAAGGTGGACGGTATCGGCGATATCGATACAATCTTCAAAAACCTAACGGATATTATCGATAATTATTAATTGAAATAAATACTTTTTTAGACTGTAATATATTGTAATGGCGCAAGGATCGAATTTTGTAGATTATGTGAAAGTGTGTTGTCGTTCGGGACATGGTGGGGCAGGTTCGGCTCATTTGCATCGTGACAAGCACACAGCTACAGGAGGACCTGATGGTGGTGATGGCGGTCGTGGAGGACACATCATCCTAAAAGGAACGACGAATATTTGGACGTTGCTCCATCTGAAGTACCGTAAACATATCATTGCCTCCAATGGTGAATCTGGTGGTAGTTCGCTACGGACAGGTGCCACTGGTCATGATGAAATATTGGAGGTGCCGTTGGGTACCATTGCCAAGGACGCAGAGACCGGTGAGGTGTTGTTTGATATTACCGAAGATGGTGAGACGAAGATCCTGGTTCCGGGAGGAAAGGGTGGTTTAGGTAACTGGCATTTTAAGTCGCCTACAAAACAGACACCTCGATTTTCGCAACCGGGGATGCCAGGCAAAGAGCAATGGATGATTCTCGAACTTAAGGTGCTGGCAGACGTTGGTCTGGTAGGTTTTCCGAATGCGGGTAAATCAACCTTGTTGTCCGTAGTCTCAGCCGCAAAACCCGAAATTGCCAATTATCCATTTACCACATTGGTGCCTAATCTCGGCATGGTGAGTTATCGCGATAATCGCTCGTTTGTGATGGCTGATATTCCAGGAATCATTGAGGGCGCTTCGGAAGGGAAGGGACTCGGTTATCGTTTCTTAAGACACATTGAACGTAATTCAGTATTGTTATTTATGGTGCCTGCTGATACAGACCGCACGATAGCGGAAGAGTATGGTATTTTACTGAATGAATTGACAGCATATAATCCCGAATTAGCAGATAAACCCAAGTTATTGGCGATTACAAAGTCCGATATGCTTGATGATGAGCTTGAGAAGGAAATGGAACAGCAACTTCCTGAGGGGCTTCCGCATATTTTCATCTCATCTGTCAGTGGTAAAAATATTCTGCCATTGAAAGATATGATCTGGAAAGCAATAAACTCTTAATAGTTAACAAAACATATAAAAACGCTTCATTTATGGAGCGTTTTTTTTGATATCACTTTTTGATATTATTTTTCGACTTAAGTCACCCCCATTGAACTTTTCGCCCTGCCCTAGGTATCCTATTGTAGTCATGTTGCAAAGCATGTGGATTGAAATTGAATTTGGAAAGTATGCTGTGGGGATTGTAATTACTTGCCATGATGGGATAAGCAGTTTATTTCGGTATTTGTTTGAAATTTTGTGAGGCCTTTTTTACGTTGATTGTGAGATAGCAATAAAAAATAACTGTGTTTTGAGTTTTTTTGCTAATTTCATTGACAAATTAATCTAAAATGAAAACAGAAGACGAAAAATATTGTGTGGAATGTGGTCAGGTAATTAATGTCAAAGCTGAGGTCTGTCCTCTCTGTGGCGCGAAACAGCCTATATTCTACGCGAACCAACCTTTCCAGCAGAATCGCAGTATTCAGGATGATCGCTGGTTGCCCGCATTGTTATTTTGTTTCTTCCTGGGCCCTTTCGGTGGACATCGTTTCTATTTGGGACAGATCGGAACAGCGGTTCTCCAATTGGTTACTCTGGGTGGATGTGGGATCTGGTCGCTTATAGATCTGATCATGATCATTGTTGGGAAATACAAGGATAAAGATGGTCAATACATCAAAAGTCCAGTAAACAATAATTAATGGCTTGGCTTGTGCTGAAATACCTGCAATTACATTGGATTTATACCATTGTGATAGGGTGTTTTGGTGCTGCTATCGCATTATACATGCTGACGGATATTCATATCCTTGTTCCTTGTCTTTGGAAGGCAATCTCAGGATATGAATGCCCGGGTTGCGGAATGACAACTGCTCTTATTGCCTTGTTACAGATGAAATGGGAGGAGGCCTGGTCTGCAAATCCAATGATTTTTGGGCTCGTTCCTGTATTCATCTTTTTGATTTTAAGAGACTTTCGGCGATTTATACATAGGCAAACAGGTTTCACGTAAAATAATTGAAAAATGTTTTTCACTTTTAACTGATATGTCGTAACTTTGTCTCCCGTGAAAATTAAAGTAGAGTCTTTATTGGTAGGTGCCTTAGGAAACGGTTTGTCAATCGTGGTAATGCATTGTTAGTTAATATTTTAGCCCATTTGAGGGCTTTTTTTATATCCAATAGGGAAGGCTTTAGGATTCAGAACAGAAGAGATACACATTTTATAATATTACATCGATAATGACCAACTACAGCAAATTGCCTGCAATTTTAGTTTTAGAAGATGGTACAGTTTATCACGGTAAAGCCGCTGGTAAAATTGGTACGACTACTGGTGAGATCTGTTTCAATACAGGAACAACCGGTTATCAAGAGATTTTTACAGATCCATCTTATTTTGGACAAATCATGGTAACAACCAATGCACATATTGGTAACTATGGTATTGATGAGGATGACACCGAATCAAATCAAATTCAGATTGCGGGCTTGGTTTGTAAAAACTACAACATCAACTATAGCCGTAAAATGGCTGATGAGTCTATTCAAAGCTATTTTGAAGAAGGAAATTTGGTGGGTATTTCCGATGTGGATACACGTTCATTGGTAAGACATATCCGTGATAAGGGAGCTATGAATGCAATCATTTCTTCGGAAACGCTAGATGTGGAAGAATTAAAGAGCCAGTTGGCAAAAGTTCCTTCGATGGATGGTCTTGAGCTGTCTTCTAAGGTAACGACTACTGAGCCTTATTTCTTCGGAAATGAAAATGCATCTTTACGTGTTGCAGTATTGGATTTAGGGATAAAGAAAAATATCCTGCGCAATTTTGAGGCACGTGACGTTTATACAAAAGTTTTCCCGGCTAAGACAACATTTGAGGAAATGGAAAAATGGAACCCTGATGGTTACTTTATTTCAAATGGCCCCGGTGACCCTGCACCAATGGATTACGCTATCGAAACTGTAAAATCTATTTTGAGTGCAAACAAGCCAATGTTTGGAATCTGTTTAGGTCACCAGATTTTAGCGCTAGCTAATGGCATCCGCACAAGCAAATTGCATAACGGACACCGTGGTATCAATCACCCGGTCAAAAATATTATCGCTAACCGTTGTGAAATTACTTCACAAAACCATGGTTTTGGTGTTGTAGCTGAAGATATCCAAAATTCGGAAAATGTTGAGATAACGCACGTTAATTTGAACGACCAATCTATCGAAGGGATCCGTATCAAAGGGCAAAAAGCGTTCTCGGTTCAATATCACCCTGAATCATCTCCAGGTCCACACGATTCACGTTACCTGTTTGATGATTTCGTTGCAATGATCAAAAACTAAGCAAACATAGCATAGCATAAAAAACCCTCCCTATCGTGGAGGGTTTTTTATGCTATTTGCAGAACCAATTATTCAGATTGGTCATATTTTATTCACAATAAATGACGGATTAAATACATTTTTTGTTATATTTGGTTGTGAAAAATGTCTGTAGATAAGAGTGTGTCTTATTTACACTAAGTAATGAAAATAAATTATAGTCTAATAAAGAGATGAGTTTAATTATCGATGTTCATGCGCGTCAAATTTTGGATTCGCGCGGTAACCCTACAATCGAAGTAGATGTTACTACACAAAATGGTTTTGTTGGTCGTGCAGCTGTTCCTTCAGGTGCTTCAACAGGTGTTCACGAAGCAGTAGAATTGCGCGATGGCGACAAGTCAAAATACTTAGGTAAAGGTGTTTTGAAAGCTGTTGAAAATGTAAATACCAAAATAGCGAAAGCTTTGGAAGGCGTAGATGTTTTCGAGCAAAATGCCATCGATAAAATCATGATTGATTTAGACGGTAGTGAAAATAAAGGTAATTTAGGTGCAAACGCTATCCTTGGTGTTTCTTTGGCAGTAGCAAAAGCAGCTGCACAAGAGTCACGTCAACCTTTATACCGTTATATTGGCGGTGTTAATGCGAATACGTTGCCTATTCCAATGATGAACATCATCAACGGTGGATCTCACTCCGATGCGCCTATTGCATTCCAGGAATTTATGATTATGCCTGTAGGTGCTCCTTCTTTTTCTGAAGCCTTACGTTGGGGAACCGAAGTATTCCATACATTGAAAAAAATCTTACATGATAGAGGCCTTTCTACTGCAGTAGGTGATGAAGGTGGATTTGCACCAACATTTGACGGAACAGAAGATGCAATCGAGACAGTATTGAAAGCAATTGAAATCGCAGGTTACAAACCAGGTCAAGACATCTGTTTAGCATTAGATTGTGCTTCTTCTGAATTCTACAAAGATGGCAAATATGATTATGCTAAATTTGAAGGTGATAAAGGTGCAGTACGTTCTAGCGAAGAACAAGCAAGCTATTTAGCTGAATTGACAGCGAAATATCCTATTATCTCTATCGAAGATGGTATGGCTGAAGATGACTGGGCTGGTTGGAAAACATTGACTGACAAAATTGGCGATCACGTTCAATTGGTAGGTGATGATCTTTTCGTAACAAATACAAAACGTCTTCAACAGGGTATCGATACCCATACTGCAAACTCTATTTTGGTCAAAGTAAACCAAATCGGTTCATTGACTGAAACGATCAATGCAGTGACTTTGGCGCAAAATTCTGGTTACACTTCAGTAATGTCTCACCGTTCAGGTGAAACCGAAGATGCGACGATCGCTGACTTGGCGGTTGCGTTGAACTGTGGTCAAATCAAAACAGGTTCGGCTTCTCGCTCTGACCGTATGGCTAAATACAATCAGTTGTTGCGTATCGAAGAAGAATTGGGTGGTAATGCTCGCTTCATCGGCAAAAGCTTTAAATATGCAAAAAAATAGGTTTACCCTATCATGCTAAAAAAATAAGGCCTAATCTGTAGATTAGGCCTTATTTTTTTAGCATAGTTTTATCCTGGAAAGAGCATAAGAATTACAGTTTAACGGATTGTATCCCTTCTACTTCGATCATGATCATATTTATATATTCTGTTCCATTTCATGAGTACCTCATTTTTGAACCATAGCTGATACTCTTCATTATATGCATTTTCATAGGTTATCAATTCCATTATCGAGTTATCATTCAGGCGGTCTGCACCAGCGATTCTATATTGCTTCCCCATGGTATTGATCACTTCTTCTTTACTCATGCCTAGCTGTATCTTTTTCATGTTTGAATCGGTTTTTGATATGGCTTGTTGGACTCTTATGGCCTGTTTGACACCGCAGGAGAAGAATGTCAGTAGGGTAAATGAGAATGCTATAAATATTTTTGTCATAGATTTATATTAATTAAAATAAGGTATTGCCAGTTGCTTTATTTGGATATTTAAGATTCAAATTAAATGTTTCATTCATTTTCTTAATAAAGTGGGTTGCTAATAAGGGGGATTCAATTTCAACATTCTGATGGATAAAGAAATACAGTTTCTGTAATCCATTATCCCGCCAGAGTTTTAATACTTCTATCCAATTATCCAGACGCGCATAATCCGATGCATGGTTGGCACCGACATAACGGATAAAGGCGACAGGCGTAGTCAGACGCATATGCAACATATCTCTTCTGCCTGCCGTATCCACCAATACATTGGTCACACCGGTCTCCTCCAATAAGGTGTAGAGTTCATTCGTTACTTCGGCTTTTGAGAACCAGTCCTTATTTCGAACTTCCAATGCTAATGGAACATCTTTTGGCCAGTCGTGCAAGAATAATTTTAACCGCGCCATATCCTTTGGACTATAGTTGTCATGCATTTGCAGGAAGACCATACCTAATTTTTCATCAAATCGAACAACAGCATCTGTAAACAATTTGACTTTATCCGTTGCGTTAAGCAACCGGCTAAAATGACTAATAGACTGGGGGACTTTTGGGAAGAATTTAAAATCTGCCGGAGTTTTCTTTTTCCAGGTTTCTACCTGCTCCAAGCTGGGTGAATTATAGAACGTGGCATTCAGTTCGATGCTGTTAAACTGATTGGCATAGTAAACAAGCTCGTCCTTTGTTCCTCTGGGATAAAAACCCTTTAAATCCTGTTTGTTCCATTTTGCACAGCCGACATATACTTCAAAAGGTTCTTTATTTTTGAAATGTTGTAAGAGGGTTAAAGTCTCCTGAGACGTAGAAGGTAGTGTGAAGTCCACTTCTTCTGGATGATCTACTTGGCCAAATTTCATATTAGTTTTTTCTTAGTTTATGATCAAATAATAAGTGTGCGAGCAATGCCAATAGGGTGTATGTTGTTCCAACTGCAATAACCCCCGGCCATTGGAAATGCTGCCATGCTTGTGCCGCAAAAAAGGTGCCTGTTGAACCGCCGATAAAATAGCTGACCATATAAACGGTGTTCAGACGATTGTTAGCGCCAAGATTGAGCGCGTAGAAATCACTCTGATTTAGGATGTGCATCGACTGTAATCCAAGGTCAATGAGGATCACCCCAACGATCAGCCCCCAGTAATAATTACCGAATAGCGCAAAAAGTAGCCAGCTAAAGACCATCAATAATATCGCGTAGCGGATAATTTTCGCGGTACCCATGTATACGGTCATCCGGTTGACAAAAGCTGCTGCAAGGGCACCGCAGGCGCCCACAAGGCCAAATGCACCAGCGGTAGCTGGACCGTCAAAAAATGGTGGCCCTTCGATATGGAAAACGAGGGTTGTAAAGAAGGCAGAAAACGCCCCAAAGCCCATCGCACCACGAAATGCCGCCAATTGCAGGACAGGTTGTTTCTTGGCGAAGTTCCACACCGAAAGCATCAATTCTTTATAAGTACCCTTAAAATTAGGGCGAACTTCGGGTAATTTGATAGCGATGGACATTGCTGTGAGGACCATGATCACCGTAGCGATCCAATACATTTCGCGCCAGCCAAAGTAGGAACCGACAAATCCGCTAACCACGCGTGATAATAGGATACCGATCAATAATCCTGACATGACCATGCCTATTGCAGCTGCCTGTTTCCCTTTCGGGGCAAGCTCTGCTGCCATGGGAACAAAAACTTGTGGTATCACGGACGTAAAGCCGATCAAAAAACTAAAGATGAGAATGGCTGTGATAGATTGGGAAAGTGCCATTCCGGCCAAAGAGAGAATAATGAATATAAAATCAATTAAGATCATTTTCTTTCTCTTAAACATATCGCCCAGGGGAACAATCAATAAAAGCCCACAGGCATAACCAATTTGTGTTAACATGGCCGAATTGCTCACTGTGGCTTCGCTAACACGGAGGTCTTTGGCAATCAGCCCCAATAATGGCTGATTATAATAATTATTGGCGACAACCAGACCTGTGGCAATGGTCATCAGCCATAAGGTGGCTTGGGATAATTCTGTTTTGGAATCAGTCGTATTTGTCATCGATTAATGTAGTTCGTCCCACAATTCTTGAAACTTCTGTTTTAATTCAGCGACTTCCTGTTCGAGTAGTCCGATACGTTCCAAAAGCGCCGGATCTACCGCCCCGCTTGCTGCACTGCTACTATTTTCAAAAGCTTCCATATTTACTTCACCCAACATGTGGATATAACGTACCTCTTTGTGTCCGGCTTGTTTTGGAAGAGATTTCAGATAGCCTTCTTGAGCAATTTTCTCCAATTGTTCATTAATTTCACCTAAGGAGTCAAATTCGTATAATCTTCCGGCATTTGAATTGATTTCACCGGCTGTCATTGGTCCACGGAGAAGTAGTAGGCAAATAATAGTCATTTCGGATGGTACAAGGGGAAACTGTATGGCAAAATTGTGCTTATACTTGGTTACCCTAGATCCACCACCGATAACGGTTGAAATCAACCCTCTCTTTTTTAGGATATCCAGTGTATTGACGATGTCCTCTTCGGTGTATTGAACAACAGGCTTGCGTGAAGTTTTTTGATTACTTGCAGCCTGTAAGCTGTTGATCGTCATGGGATAATATTCGGGGGTCACCTTTGACTTTTCAATCAGGGAACCCAGGACACGCTGCTCCATTGCAGACAATTGAGGCAAATTAGTCGTTTCCATGTTATTTTTAATGTATCTATTTATGATCGAATATAAGTTTAATGTCAAACGGCGCCCGACATCAACTTGAGGATTTGTTCTTACCCAAAGATGCCCTTTTTCCGATACAACTCCAAAATATCCGATTGATATTGTTGGATAAAATAGGATTGCTTTAGTTTTTCTTATCTTCGCATGAATAAAATAAGATTTAAAGTGCTCAAGATAGCTTTTCATCCCGAATTTATCCATCCAGTCAAGGAAGGACATCGTTTTCCGATGTTAAAGTACGAATTGATCCCCCTGCAGTTGAAGCATGAAGGATTGGCCAATGAAGCTAATTTTTTCAGGCCCGAGTTGGCAAGTTTTGAGACCTGTTGTTTGGTACATGATCCGGTTTATGTGACGAAACTGTTTGATTTGACCTTAGATGCAAAAATGGTCCGTAGGATCGGATTCCCCTTGAGTAAAAGCTTGGTAGACCGTGAACGCTATATTTTGGATGGAACTGTTCAGGCTGCAGGTTATGCCTTGAAATATGGGGTGGCTTTCACGATTGCAGGTGGAACGCACCACGCGGGTTATGATTTTGGTGAAGGCTTCTGCCTGATGAACGACCAAGCGACTGCTGCGGGTTATCTATTACAACAGAAGCTTGCAAATCGAATCCTCATCGTTGATCTGGATGTACATCAAGGGAATGGAACAGCGCATATCTTTGAAGGACATCAACAAGTGTTTACCTTTTCGATGCATGGCGAAAAGAATTATCCCTTTATCAAGCAGCGTTCTCACTTGGATATCGGTCTTGCTGAAAATATAACAGATAAAGAATATCTGGAAATTCTGAAAGACAATCTAGTGGTTTTATTTGAACGTATCCGCCCTGATTTTGTTTTTTACCAGGCAGGTGTAGATATACTGGGGACCGATAAACTGGGTAAATTGAATTTAAGTCCAGCGACCTGTGCGCGAAGGGATGCACTTGTATTGGGGCTGTGCCATCAGCAGCACATTCCTGTTCAGGTAAGTATGGGGGGCGGTTATTCTCCGCAGATCAAAGATATTGTCAATGCACATTGCCAAACATTTAAAATAGCAATAGATTTATATAATTTATAAAATAAGAATATGTTTTTTCACCAAGACGCAATTTTTGAAGCATTATCTATACATCGTGTAGGAAACAAAGCACAGGACGAATTTTATATCCTGTCTGATGCCCCTGTATCTCTTGAAGGCGATGAAGTATTGCCTGGACTTTTGATGCAGTACTTTATGAGCCCCTTTGCAAAAGTGAACGAAGTATATCGTCTATATCATCCCAATGAAGAACTGGATCTGAACGAGGTGTTCTATTTTGTTCGTCAATACTTTAAAGAACAGTTGCCTTTTCATGATTTTTCCCAGCAGATTTCGAAGCACCTGTATGAGGTGTCAAGCCACCCCAAGATTAAAGCAGGGGAGGTGTATGTGGTGGCGCTGAAAAATGTGCAGATTGAAGGCGAGGAACACGATGCTATTGGTATATTTAAATCGGAAAACAAAGAGACTTACCTAAAGGTATATCCTGAACAAGGGGCTTTTACCTTGGAATATGAGCAGGAGGCAATCAACATCAACAAGTTGGACAAAGGATGTATTATCATCAATGTTGAGGAAGAGGAAGGGTATAAGGTTCTTGTACTGGATCAGACCAATAGACAACAGGAAGCGGTGTATTGGAAAGATGAGTTCCTAAAACTGCGCGTGCGTAATGACAATTTCAATCAGACAGGCAACTACTTAAAAGTCTATAAGAATTTTGTTCAGGAGAAACTCGATGAAACGTTTGAACTGGAGAAGGCCGATAAGATTGATTTGATGAATAAATCAATGAACTACTTTAAGGAAAAGGAAACGTTCGTTCAGGAGGAATTTGAAGAAGAAGTATTGGGAAATCCGCAGGCGATAGCCATGTTCCAGGATTATAAAGCTGGTTTTGAAAATGAATTTGATTCACCCTTCCAGTCAAGTTTTGAGATAGCGGATAAAGCCGTCAAAAAGATGGAATCATCCTACAAGTCTGTACTAAAATTGGATAAGAACTTTCATATCTATGTGCATGGAAAAAGGGAATACCTTGAGAAGGGATTTGATGAAGATAAGGGGATGAACTATTATAAGGTCTATTTCGAAAACGAAAGTTAATAATTTATGACAAAGCGCGATAAAATAGCTGTTTTTATTTTTGGATCATTCATTGGCCTGCTATTCGTTTTATCGTTGATCGAAAGCAATAGTCTATGGATAGAGGAATTTTATGCACAGGGAGTTTATCGATTTTATGGACATATTTCGAAGTATATTTTTGGTTATATTCCCTTTAGTATAGGAGATATTTTTTACGCTTTCACGATTATTTTTCTGCTCTATTGGCTAGTTAATCTTATACGCAAGGTATGGGGTAAAAAATGGTCGGATGCTTGTCGAACCTTTTTATTTATCGTAAACCTATTGCTTGGGCTATATATTTTCTTTTATATCTCCTGGGGTTTGAATTATTATCGGAAGCCGATCAGTGTGAATGCAAACCTGCAAGTTGATAGCCTGAAGCTTGCGGACTATCTCATGGTACTCGATGAATACTTGGATAGTACAAATGCTTTGCGGGAACAGGTCAATCCTGCGCAATGGGCGGATCGGAAAGATCATATACGGACGGATCTGGCAAATTGGGTAAAAAATGATACCACATTCTCTTCTTTTTTATCAAGGAGCCAAGTGAAAGCCAAATCGCCTTTAAATAGTGTGGTTGTTTCGTATTTCGGTGTTTCAGGTTATTTCAATCCGTTTACACACGAAGCGCAGGTAAATTATGCCATGCCAGCCTTATCTTTTCCGTTTACTTATGTACATGAGCTCGCCCATCAACAGGGGGTAGGTTTTGAGGATGAAGCCAATTTTATTGCTTTTGTTCGCTTACAGCATCATCCGGAGTCCTTTTATCGTTATTCAGCTTATTTACAAACAACCTTATATATGCTGGGAGAATTGCGTGGCATGTATCCAGATCTTTCGAAGGACTATCAAACAAGATTAAGCAAGCTGGTGCTGGCGGACATAGCCGATGAACGCTTATTTTGGAGCAATTATACCGGTTGGATCAACGATCTGATGGGATTGTTTTACAATCAATACCTAACACATAACAATCAGAAGGAGGGAATCGCGAGATATGACCGGATGACAAGATTGGTATTGGCCTATGAACTAAAAAAGAGAGGCTGCCATTGAAGTTAGTATAAAAATGTGTAGCAATAAAAAAGCATCAATGTGAGCATTGATGCTTTTTTAGCGTTATGTTGTTTCCTTCTCCTTATAGGGTAGAAATCAGCTCAAAGGAACCTTCCGTACCGGCACTACCGGAGTAAATCTGCCCTTGTGGTAAACCTCTAAGACCTGTAGGCGCGGTTTTGATCCGATCATAGATATTTCTCAGGTCTGTGTTTGCATTGACAGCTCTGCCACCTGCTACGACATCGGCATAGATATAATTTGGTGACTTCTTATCTGTTGCCTGTGGTTTTATACTTCCTGTTGCCAGGGTGACTTTCACTTTGCCACCATTTCCATTGGGGAAGGTTTTGGTTCCATTAAATGCATCATCGCCTTTTGCGATAATATACAGTGAACCCAATTTTTGAAAATTGGCGTTAATATCAAAATCGGCGCCATTATTCTTTCCGTCGGTCCCATAGAAAGTTGCTTTGTTTCCTATCTCAGCGTAACCAATGGTGATTTTTACATTTTTCTTTCCGTAAAAAGACAAGGTGGAATTATCCTTCATGATCAATGTGTCAATATGGATAACTGCCGTGGAGTCTTTGCTGTCAATATTTTTCTTGGCTTTTTTTCCAATTTCGAGCTTGGAAAAATGCTGTGTTTCTTGCGCTTTACCAACAAAGGTAAACGCGACACAAAAAAGAAAGCCTAAAATAAGTTTCGATTTCATAAAGCTTTAATTATATGTAACTAATTAATAGTTTGACAATTGAAAGCCCAAAGAGTTTAATTTTTACTAAGATATTTTACAATTAATTTAGCTGTTTTTTCCGAGGCACCCGGTGTGCCCAGTTTTTCGGCGAGGATATCGTAATTTTCTAACACACTTGCACGATGCGCCTTGTTGTTGATCAGTTCACCGACCTCAAACGAAATATCGTATGCTGTGCAATCTTCTTGAATTAACTCTCTTACAGATAGAAAGTTGTTTATTAGGTTTACCAGTGAGATAAACTTCACTTTAACCACTAATTTGGCAATCCAAACCGATATTGCATTTGCTTTGTATACGACAACTTGCGGAACTTTCAATATACCTGTTTCCAGCGTAGCGGTACCACTGGTGACTACTGCAGCCTCAGCATTGTTTAGGATATCGTATGTTTGATTAAAAATAACCGGAATATTGATACCCCTCATGAACTGTTTGTAATAAGATTCGTCAAAATTAGGCGCACCGGCGATGACAAACTGATGTACAGGAAAAAAATAGGGGAGTTCGGCCATAATGGGGAGAAGTTTGGAAATCTCCATTTCTCTACTGCCTGGCAATAAGGCAATAAGTGGTTTGTCTGTAAAACCATTTTCATCCCTGAATTTTGGATTAAAAGAATAGGCTGAGATAGCATCGAGCAGTGGATTGCCTACATAATCGACCGGCATACGCCATTTTTTGTAGAAATCAACTTCAAATGGTAGAATACAGAACATATGGTCGACAATTTTTTTGATCTTTTTCACACGACCCTGATTCCACGCCCATACCTTTGGTGAAATATAATAACATGTTTTGATACCATGCTTTTTGGCAAATTCGGCAATTTTTAAATTGAAGCCGGGAAAGTCTATGAGTATAACAGCATCAGGTTTTTCTTTCAACAGATCACTTTTGACTGCTTTCAAATTTTTAGCTATTTTGCCCAGGTTTTTCAAAACTTCCACAAAACCCATAAAAGCCATCGCTGAAGTGTGTATCAATGCTTTTTCTCCAGCGGCTTCCTGCATTAAATCACCGCCAACGATTTTGAATGTAGCTGTGGGATCTTCTATTTTAAGTGCTTTGATGAGATTGGCTCCATGTAGGTCACCTGATGTTTCGCCAGCAATGAGATAGTATTTCATATGTAAATGATTTATTCTTTAATGGCCAGATGGAATATCCACTTTATTTTTAAGGCTATTTATGCTTTTCAAATGCGGGTATTTCATCGGAATATTAATGTTGTTTCGAATTGTTAAAGATAAGATTATTCTAAGTATATGATGAATTTGAGTACATTATTCCATATCTTTATTAAAGATGTTTAACTTTGGAAGAAAATATCGGGAGTATAAAAGCTAAATAGTATTTTTGTCCTATGCAACGATTATGGTCTTTAATAAGAAATAAGTATTTATTAGCCACTTTGGCTTTTTTGGTGTGGATGTTGTTTTTTGATCGAAATGATTTTGCTACGCAGTACAGTTATCAAAAGCAAAGAGCCAACCTGGAGACAGAACGGTCTTTTTATCTGAAGGAGAATGCAGCGATTATAAAAACGATAAACGACATTCGATCCAATCCGCAGGAGGTGCAACGTATTGCAAGAGAGAAGTATAAGATGAAGAAAGATAATGAGGATATCTATGTGGTCTCCAAAGTTGCGCCCAAAGAAACTCCTTAGTTTTTAGCAAAAAAGACTATCCCATTATAGAGATACCTTGTACAAAATAAAGAAAGACCATCACATGAATGTGATGGTCTTTTTCAGTATATAGAAAACGGGGTATTCTAATTTGCAGCCTGTGCTACCAAACCAAGGTACAATGGTTTTTTCTCATCATTGGCTTTACCGATCAATATCAATGAATAGTAATAATTTTCAACCAATTTGATATCAGTACGAGTTGCAATGGTTTTTCCAGCTTTATCTTTCGCAATAACAGTAAAGGTTCCACTTTTTTGTGCGATGAAACCTTGATGGGCAGTCGCTGAATTTTGTGTTTCTTTTGCACGGTTGGTCCATTCCGTCGGAGAAGTTTGTGTACCGATTTGAACGGTTACTTGGTCGGTTCCTTCAGCAAAATTAAAGAAACGTACACCAGATTCTGTATTCTTAATGTTTTTATTGATTTTATCCGTTGTGATGGCCTGAACGGCTTTTGCTTTGTTTCCATAAACAAATGACGTATAAATTGTACTGTCTTTGATCGTAACTGTAGTATCAACCAAAACATTGTTATACTCTGATGATATCGCTATTTTTCTAGCTCCTGTAAATAGGCCAACTTGGCTATAGCTTTTAAAATCCAAGGGATAATATGGACTTTGTAAGGGTCCCCCGTCGGCATAATATACAACCGCATTGGCGTCAGTGTATCCATTGACCATTGTAAATAACGCGCCTGGGATTCTTTGGTCGTCGTTATCTTTTAAGCAACTGGATAGTAAGAATGTCGCTATCGCGATGGTAATAAAATTAAATAATCTATAGTTTTTCATAACCGTGTAATATTAAAATCTTTTTTTGTGTAAAACACATTGCGCTTGTGTTGTCTATTATACGGAGATGACATACACTTTGCTACAGCTAGTTGTAAAAATAATAAAATTGTGTTTTATTTTATCATAAACGCGATTTCAGGTTATATTTTCCTTTGAGTTGGAAGGGGAACGTGGGAATCGAAACGTTGAAAGTTGCGCAGGATTCGTCTGTCCTGTGGTCGAAACCTCTTCGAATTTCTTTCGGTAGTTCTTTGAGACTGGTTCGAGATTGGCTCGGGACTCGTTTGACTTGGCTTTGACTTTCGTATGGCTATTGTTCGATTTGTTGTCGGGGCCCAGTCGAAGAATGGGCGAAGTGTCGGTGAACTAATCCCGAAGCTATCCCCCAGTTGCCTCGAAGCAGTCCCGAAGCAGTCCCGAACACTGTTGGCACTTGAGCGGACTTGAGGGGACTTTGGTTCGAGCTGAGTGCTACCTTGTAAAAAAGGCACATGCTTTGTTAATTAAAAAATATTGATAATTTTGAGTTATGAACAGTAGAATCAAAAAGATTGCATCGGGTATGTTTGAGCGCTTTAGAAATCGTAAAATTACG
Source organism: Sphingobacterium sp. BIGb0165 (assembly GCF_024810095.1). Lineage (NCBI taxonomy): Bacteria > Pseudomonadati > Bacteroidota > Sphingobacteriia > Sphingobacteriales > Sphingobacteriaceae > Sphingobacterium > Sphingobacterium sp. BIGb0165. The sequence continues at coordinate 457,356 of NZ_JANUEB010000005.1, forward strand.
GAAGCGGAGCTGTCACAAGCAGAATCTAAGGCAAAAAATCTGGGAAGCTATGTTGGTGATTTTAAATTGCTAATCGCCATGTGCAAGGATGCAATTACAGGAAAGTTTAAAATGAATAGCTGGAATCTATCCATTATTATCGGGACGATTATTTACGTTGTGTCCCCGGTCGATGCTATTCCGGATTTTATTGCTGTAGGCGGTTGGTTAGATGATGTTGCTATTGTTGCCTATGCTATACGGAAACTTTCGGAAGAAATAGAACGATACAAATCAGAGCGATTGGGCTGGCAGGTCAACAAATAAAAAAAGCTACTTTGTGAAAAGTAGCTTTTTTTATGAGGCGATCGGGATCGTTCTTAGTGTTTGAAATGTCTCACGCCTGTCGTTACCATCGCAACGCCTTTTTCATTAGCCATATCAATGGATAATTGATCTTTGATAGAACCACCTGGTTGCAATACTGCTGCAATACCTGCACCAGATGCAATTTCTACACAGTCAGGGAAAGGAAAGAAAGCATCTGATGCCATTGAACAACCTTGTAGATCAAAACCAAACGAAACTGCCTTTTCAATTGCTTGCTTTAAGGCATCGACTCTTGAAGTTTGCCCAACACCCGATGCTAACAATGTACCATTTTTAGCAAAGACAATGGTATTGGATTTTGTATGTTTTACAATTTTATTTGCAAAATATAAATCTTCCAATTGTTCAGCTGTAGGTGTTACAGTTGTTACTGTTACCATTTGCTCAGGTCCTTCAATTGTATTGTCCTTATCTTGAAGAATTACACCATTCAATAAGGTTTTGAACTGTTGGCTAGGTAGTTTTACATCTTTACGAACCAAGATAATTCTATTTTTCTTGGCGGTAAGAATAGCAATTGCTTCCTCCGAATAAGAAGGTGCGATTAAGACCTCGAAGAATAAATTATTGATCTCTGTTGCTGTTGTACCATCCACTTCGCCGTTGGTGATTAAAACCCCACCAAATGCTGAAACAGGATCACAAGCCAAGGCATCTAACCAAGCTTGTTTAATTGTTGGTCTTGATGCAACCCCACAAGCATTAGTGTGTTTTAGAATAGCAAATGTTGGTTGCTCAAATTCGTCGATTAAAGCTACAGCTGCATCTACATCAACAAGATTGTTGTACGAAAGCTCTTTACCATTTAATTTGTCGAACATGCTATTCAGATCGCCAAAGAAAATACCTTTTTGGTGCGGATTTTCACCATATCTCAACACCTGAGCATTTTGCTCGGATTGTTTAAAAACTTCAATTGGATTCTCTTGGTTGAAATAATTAAAGATTGCTGTGTCATAATGTGATGATGTATTGAAGGCGCGTTTCGCAAATTCTTTACGCTGCTCCAAAGAAGTATTACCTTCTTGGTTCGCTAGGATTTCTTCAAGCGCTTTATAATCATTTTTAGAAGAAATGATAACAACATCATTAAAGTTTTTCGCTGCTGCACGTATCAATGAGATTCCACCGATATCGATTTTTTCGATGATATCTTGCTCAGAAGCTCCGGAAGCAACAGTTTCCTCAAATGGATACAAATCCACAATAACCAAATCGATCTCTGGTATTTCATACTGTGCAAGTTGCTGTTGGTCCGATTCAAGCGGACGGCGCGCTAAAATTCCACCAAACACCTTTGGGTGTAAGGTCTTAACACGGCCTCCTAAAATCGAAGGGTAGCTTGTCAAGTCTTCAACTGGAACGACATCTATACCTAAGTCTCTGATAAATGTTTCTGTCCCACCAGTGGAATAGAATGTAACACCGTATTTGTTTAATAATTCAACTAAAGGAGCTAGGCCGTCTTTATAATAGACTGAAACCAAAGCATTTTTAATCTTTACAGGATGGTTCATTATGATGGATTTGTTTCGTGGCGCAAAGATAAGAATTTAAAGTCTTGATGTCAATAAATCAAGTACTTTTAAATAAAGACGGGCCTATTTATACCTAAGCCCGTCTTTATGTACGTTATACTAAATTGAGTTTTGTTTTGAGCTCTTCAGAAATCTGATTGGTAATATCCCAGATCGGCTCAGGTTCGTCCGTATTATTGAATATGACCTGATCGCAAGAATCCTGAAACGGTAATAAATACTCATTGTAAGAGGGGAGGACATGATTCAGCCATTTGTACATAACATCATCCTCAAAGTAACCACGTTCAACCAAATCGCGATGTAGTCTTCTTCTGAGTGCGATATCCTGATCAGCGCTCAGGAATATCTTATGATTTATAAGCGCATTTATTTCCGTGTAATAGAAAATAAAAAGTCCTTCGATAATCAATATCGGAGCCGGTTTTATCTCTAATATTTTTGGTGTTAATGAAGGATTATTAAACGTATATTCCTCTTTATAAATAGTCTCTCCATTAAAGAGTGCCTTAATATCTTTATAAAAAGCTTCTCTGTCTATGGATGTTGGGATATCGAAATTATAGAGTCTATTTTCTTCCTGCGTTTTTGTATTGGCGGGAATGTAATAGTCGTCTTGGGAAATCAATGTTACTTCATCGGTTTTGAAGTGTTTCAAAAAGCTATTCAAAAAAAAAGTTTTTCCAGAACCACTACTTCCGGCAATCCCTATGACATACGGTTTGTTATTCATTCTTGTTTTGCGCTGCAAGAGCTATTTTTATTATAATTAATTTTCTAAAGGTAATCCGTAGGCGATTTCTACCTGAAAGCGTTTATCTAATGCTCCGATACTTGCCGCTGCGGACTTTGATAACACAACAATAGCATTTTGGTTTTCAGCATTGTCATTAAATTTGCCGACTACTTTCGCGTAGGTAACGCTTTTAGTCATTGGGTTGGTAATTTTTAGGATTGTTCCTACAGGCGCACTTTTATGGAGCGCTAGATTGCTTGTTCCTTGGGAAGACAAACCATCAATCCAGACACCAATACCCCGCTCAGCTTTTTCCCGTATTCCGTAGCGATTTGTTGAAATCTGATTTTCTTCTTTATCGTCATCGTTTGTAGAATCGGGGACAACAACTTCAATACCTTTAGGCTCAACTAATTTTGGTCTTTCTGGTGGTAGCGGTTGATTTGGGATCATTAATTTCATGCCACCACCAATGGTATTGCTCTTTAGGTTGTTGGCTTTCTTGATATCTTCGACAGTAATGCCAAATCTTTTGGATATAGCGTAGAGTGTTTCTTTTTCACCAACGATATACGCTGTAAAGCCTTGCTGTGGGTTATTTGGATTCTGTTGTGCTGTGTTTACCGGTGTTTTAGTCGCAATAGGAGCGGGTTTTCGACCAGTTGGTACTTTAACAATCTGGCCGATACTTAATGTACCATTTCCATTTATTTGGGTGAGCTGACCCACGGTGGTTTTATACTTTTTGCTGAGTTGGTAATAATTATCTCCTTTTTCTATTTTGAAAAGGACAAGTTCTTCACCATTGACTATTTCTGTCCCAACTGAGTCGGGAATTGCGGTTGTACGTATGGAAGCGAAATTTTTAGCTTCAACCTGTTGTAGAGATAGCATAGAAATTGATAAAATGGCTACCTTTTTATATGTATTTAATTCGAATAATAGTTTCATATATTTTGCAATTATACTAAATACGAAACAAACTCCCGTTTATTGTCTGTCAAAAGGAATATTTGTTTGTTAACAAGAAAATAGATGTTGAAAAACTTTAAAGGCAACTGAGTTACTGCAACTACAGATTCAATTAACCTATCTTTTGTTGATCGAACTATCCGGATTTGATAGAGATTATCTTTGTTTTTTTCATAGAAAGCCCAAATAAAATAGTCATCCAAAACACTTAGCCAAATTTCGTCATCTGTTGTGAAATCTGTCAAAAAATGGGGTATTTGACCATTGTAGATTACTGGGTAGACTATTTGGCTGTCAAAAGGTTTAAAAGACGTTTCCTTTTTGCCTGCAATGGACATTGTCTTTAGATCTAAAAACAATTGCATTCCTTGCACGATCATTTTGGGCCTGAGCAGTATACCATCACTGACCATCTCGAGAAAAATGTAGTTAAACCAGGTCTCGTGTTGTTGTGGTTGATAACAGTCTATAATTTGGACACCGGCATCGATGGGTGAAGTGTTCGAGATTTTTTTTAGGATGAGTTTCTGACATTGAATTCCAGCCAACACCCACTCCTTGCTCATGGCCTTGAAGTCCTGAAGGACGTAATCTCCTTCAAAAGAAATCACATTGAAATAGGGAAGTGTGTCTGTTGGATTTCTGGTCTCTACTGCAATCAGTCTATTCTCTGCATCGATCTCGATCCGCCAGATGGGATAAGTAAATAGAACATTGAATGCTTTTGAGACTGTCTGATTTGTCATGTGATTTTCAACCAAGAGGACAAATTTACTAAAAGCTTTTAAATTATGGCTGGTGGGATTGTAATAAATGAAAAACGTCCAGACGAGCTGGACGTTTTTTTCTGAGAAGAATATCTTAAAATTTAGAACCGATTGTCAAAACGACATTTGTTCGTTGATTTTTTATATCTGCGGCAGGGCTGGCTGTATTCCAAAAATCTTCAGCGATAGTATAAGGGCTTTCTTTGTAATTGACAGCATTATAAGCTCCTGTCAAATCAATATACATTCCCCGACCGAGTTTCGCACCAATACCTAAAGATGCAGTATAGTTTGTATAGTCTGCATTTTTGTACGGATTGCCACTATAATTGAATCCCGCTCTACCACTAAAAACGTTGTCAAATAAAACTTCACCACCGATCCGCGCATTAAAAGCACCTTGGTATGTGTTTTTAATGTTTTGGTTCATATCTTGTTCTAATGCTTTATTAGCGGCACCAGCATCTTTAAAACGCATAGCTCCATAATCCACCCATTCCACATCTGCGGTAATCAAGCCACTGGAAAATACCTGACTGGCCCCTAAGGAGAGTTTGTATGGTGTGTTCATATTATACTCTAAATAGCTATAGCCTGCTTTATCGCTGGTGCGGTATTCTTTAAAAGACTTATCTTCATTTGGCTTAAAATAACGAAATTCCGAATTGCTGTAAGACTCATCTCTAATGCTCATAAATGTCGGTGATTTCGCTGTAAAGCCCATGCTGAAAGTAGGTGTGAACTTGTAAATTACCCCTAATTTGAAATCTACACCAGTACCATCCGTCACTTGTGCATAGTCATCGTACAGTTCATAATCCTTATCCAACATTTCACGTTTACTAGCATATTCCGCACCTGGTTTTAAAAAGTCAGACTTTGGATTCGCTTTTGTCATTTGCGCTACATTCATTGTCTGGCCATACTCCGTAAACCAGCTCGAGTTGTCATAACTAAAGGCTGTAAACCCCAAAGCTGCCCCCAAGTACAATTTATTGCTGTAGTTTGCACCAAAAGACAAGACAGATTCTGATTTACTTCCTTTTTCAAGGATGGAATTTACTTGATTAAAACCATCTTTTCCATTATAGTTACCAAAACTTGTAATAGGCAAATAGGATCCTTTTTTGTCAGGATCTACATCAAATAACAAAGAGTTACCGTAGACTTCCTGGCCCCAACCACTTAATCCTCCTGGCGCAGATAAACGGTCCGAATAAGCATCTGTTATCGAACTTGTGTTATTAACACCTTTATATTCCAGTAGGTTGTTGTAGACATAATTGCGGTTGTAAGCAATCCCAACATTGAAGTTCAACCAGCCTTTTTCGAGGCTTCCCCCATTCCGGTAGGTAGGCAGATGAAAAACAATTCCGGCATTATCCAGATTGAAATTGTTTTTGCTGCTATTTGTATTCTGTCCGAAATAATCTGTTTTATTTTTATTATTAAGGTATCTACCTGTTACCGAAATGTCTGATTGGTTAAAATACCCCAAACCAGCCGGATTGCCAGTAATTGAGCTAATATCGCCACCCAAAGCGGTTGAAGCATTTCCCATGGCTTTGAAGCGAGCAGTACCACCATTGTCCCCTTGGGAAAATAAAAGCACATCTTTCGTGTATTGCGCCTGAGCAGTCCCTGCTGCACCGATTAAAAATGCAGTTCCAAAAAGTAATTTTTTGATTGTCATATGCTAAAATATCGTCTATAATAAGCAGTAGCACACAGGGTAATGTATGCTACTGTAAGCTATTTTTATGATTAGCGTGTACGTCCGCCACTGGATCTGGTGCTACCACCGCCACCGCCACCACCAGAGAATCCGCCACTGGATCTAGTGCTACCGCCACCGGAATAACCTCCACTTGAGCGTGTCGATCCACCATCATAACTTCTTGTTGGAGGAGTATAGGATGGTCTTGATGTCGAACCTGGATTGCTTGAACGAGTTTCCATGGAACGGCTCATTGGACGAGAAACATCACCGGAACTTGAACGGGTTCTTGAAGTTCCATTGGAGCTCCGCATGCTTGGGTAAGTTCCATTAGATCTATCCGATGTCCGTGTTCTGCTACCATCTGTATATCCGCCTCTTGTTGAGATACCGTCCGAAGACCTTGTTCTACCATTTGATCTGTCATAGGAAGAAGAACTACGTGATATAGAGCCATCAGATGATCTAGTACGTCCACCAGCGCTTGATCGCGTGTTAGCGACTGACGTAATACGTCCTCTGGAATCTCTGGCTACACCAGTACGGTCATAATTTCCTGAACTTCTGGTGCGGGAAGAGGAAGTCCGTGTATTATAGTTGTCTCGATAAGTTGATCGAGATGAAGCATAATGAGGTCTTGAATTGCCCCAATAGCCACCGCCCCAATAACCGTTACCATGCCAGCCAGATCCCCAGTAGCCACCGCCATACCAGCCACCCCAAGGGTTATAGCCACCATACCAAGGGGATCCCCAACCCCAGCTCGATCCCCAGCCAAAACCAAGAGACCATGAAGAACCCCAGCCTGAATTCCAACCCCAGCCTAAACCGAAGGAAGGACCATATCCGTACATACCACCGAATCCATAGCCATACCATGGATCAAAGAATGGATCAAAATAGGTCATTCCGGGGGACGCATAATAAAACCTGTTTATACGATTCGCGTATTCTAGATCTTCATAGGAATCATTGTTATAATCCTGGTCTGAATATTCGTCATCATAGTAACCGTCTTGAGCCTGTCCTCCCTGTTGAACCTGATCCGCATCTGTGTAATAGTAATCTGGACTTTGATAGACTTTCTGTCTAGCCTGTCCATTATTGCCATAGACATCGTCGCCATAGATTTGCCTGCTAGTACCGCAGGAACCTAACATAAATGCTCCTGTCATGGCAAGTGCTCCGATAAATAATCTATTTTTTTTCATAATATCCTAAATCGTTATTTTCGATTATACAGCCTTATTTACTATCTTAGACGCAAATTTCTCGAGGTGGTTTAATCGAAGTAATCAAAAATACAAATATTTTTTATTGAACGCTTTTTGTATTGGAGATACAGACGAGATTTAACGTAATAATGTTACAATAATTTATCAATTTCATATGAGTAAAGGAATAACAAGTCGTGCAGAAGATTATTCGCAATGGTACAATGAACTTGTGATCAAAGCTGATCTGGCTGAAAATTCAGCTGTACGGGGCTGTATGGTGATCAAACCATACGGATATGCTATCTGGGAAAGAATGCAAGCAATCTTAGACAAAAGATTTAAAGAAACAGGCCATAGCAATGCTTACTTCCCTTTATTCATTCCCAAGTCGTTTTTTTCTAAAGAAGCTGCCCATGTGGAAGGTTTCGCTACTGAATGTGCTGTAGTCACACATTATAGATTGAAAAACGATGGTACCGGAAAGATTGTGGTGGATGAAGATGCAAAGTTGGAGGAAGAGTTGATTGTACGCCCGACTTCTGAAACAATTATATGGAATACGTACCGTGGTTGGGTCGAATCTTATCGTGACCTTCCAATTTTGGTTAACCAATGGGCAAATGTGGTCCGTTGGGAAATGCGTACGCGTCTTTTCTTACGTACAGCAGAATTTTTATGGCAGGAAGGACACACTGCACACGCAACTAGGGAAGAAGCTATTGAAGAGACAGAACGTATGCTTGATGTCTATGCTGAATTTGCTGAAAATATTTTAGCTGTACCTGTTGTACGCGGACGGAAAACTGAAAACGAACGCTTTGCAGGTGCATTGGATACCTATTGTATCGAGGCTTTAATGCAAGATGGCAAGGCTTTACAAGCGGGAACGTCGCATTTTCTTGGGCAGAATTTTGCAAAGGCTTTTGATGTGAAATTTACATCAAAAGAGGGTAAACTTGAACATGTGTGGGCAACATCATGGGGTGTTTCTACCCGTTTGATAGGAGCCTTGATTATGGCTCACTCTGATGATCAAGGATTGGTATTGCCTCCGAAATTGGCGCCAATTCAGGTCGTTATTGTTCCAATTTTTAAAACTGAAGAAGAAAAAGCGCAGATTGATACATTCGTAGATCGGTTAGTAAACGAATTGAAGGTAAAGGATATCTCGGTGAAATATGATGATCGCGATACACAACGTCCAGGCTTTAAATTTGCTGAATGGGAATTGAAAGGTGTACCAGTGCGTGTAGCTGTGGGAGCAAGAGATATGCAAAATGGAACTGTGGAGTTAGCACGTCGCGATACACAAACAAAAGAAACTGTCGCTCAGGATGGATTGGCTCGAAATATTGAACAGTTGTTGCATGTAATACAGGAAAATATTTACCAAAAAGCCCTAAACTTTAGAACATCTCATTTTACTGAGGTGAATTCTTACGATGAATTTAAAGAGGTTCTGGAAGGTAAGGGAGGATTTATTTCTTGCCATTGGGACGGAACAATAGAAACTGAGAAGCGTGTAAAAGAGGAAACAAAAGCTACGATCCGTTGTATTCCTTTGGATGCCAAAGAGGAGGAAGGTGTTTGTATCTTTACTGGTAAACCTTCTAGCCGACGCGTTTTATTTGCAAAAGCTTATTAGTATTTTGACCTTATGCGGATACTCATTTTAGGATGTGGATGGCTGGCAGAATCGTTTGCCATGGATATGAAACATCAGGGACATGAGGTCTGGGCAAGTACAACACAATATGAAAAATACCATCGGCTTAAAACTGATGGTATTTTTTCGTTTATTGCTGACTTTGATAAACGTAGTGCGTCGCTTGATGTGCTTATCCCGGGCCGGTTCGACTTTGTATTAAATAGCATTCCTGCCAGCCAAAAAAATAGTCTTTCTGGTTTAGAAACTCGTTTTTCGAATATTAAGGGATTTCTTGAAAACATTCAATGGACCAAACAGTTGTTTTTAAGTTCGGTTGGAATTTACCCAGATAAAAATGCTGTCTATAGTGAATTGGATTCAGCTGGAATTGAATTTTCCGAAAAACTCTTTTTGGCTGAGCAGTTCATGTTACAACTGCCCAACACTTATATATATCGACTTGGCGGCTTATTTGGCAAAAATCGCATTTTCGCCAAATACTTTGCTAATCGTATATGCACAACGGGTGAACAGCCTGCCAATTTTGTCCATCTCGATGATGTTGTGCAGTTGATTATGTTGGCTTCTGTTAAGGACCTAAGTCATCGTGTTTACAATGTTGTGGCACCTATGCACCCCAAGAAAAAGGATGTGATCCTGGCCTCTGCGCAAAGGTATGGTTTCGATCTGCCATTGCAATTTGAACATGGGGATCTTTTTCAAAAAGTAGTCTGTGGAAATCTGCTTCGAAAGGAGCTGGATTACCATTATATTTGGCCCGATCCTTTGGAATTTTGAATTTGTTGAAATCCAAAAACTTTATCTTTTTAGAATAAAGTATAATTTGCTTTATATAGAGTGTAAATAATTAAATAATTTCATTATTTTAACGTCAGTTCTGCTAGGGAAATTTATATAGAATATCTAAAACTAAAATCTAGCATTGGTTTTAGTTGATATTTTATATTTTCTAATGTATCTGTATGGATAAACAACTGGTAGATTTAATATTTTAGCGCATATAAAAAAACCATGACAAACGTAGAGCGACATCAATATATTTTAAAACAATTAAAAGAGGTAGGTATAGTCCAAGTGATTGACCTATGTGAGGAACTGGGCGTATCTTCTGTTACCATCCGCAAGGATCTTACACTGTTGGAGGAGAGCGGACTGCTTTTTCGGACCCATGGAGGAGCGACACAATATAATCCGTATACGACGGATCGCACAGTATTTGAAAAAGAGAAACTTCGCTCGGACGATAAAAGTAGAATCGGGAAGAAGGCTGCTGAGATGATTGAAGAAAATGATTCAATTATTATTGCTTCCGGAACAACAATGCAATCGTTGGCCAGGCAGATTGTACCTAAGGGAAATATCACCGTGGTAACTTCAGCGCTGAATGTTGCCATGGAGCTAATTAAATACCCGTCAGTAGAAATTATGCAGATGGGAGGTACATTACGAAAAACTTCTACTTCAGTCACTGGAAAATATGCTGAAAACTTACTGCATGATTTTTATTGTAGTAAATTGTTTTTAGGGGTGGATGGAATAGATCTGGAGTATGGTGTGTCAACATCGAGTGCGCAAGAAGCTCAATTGAATCGTATCATGATAGATACAGCCCAAAAGGTCGTTGTACTCGCTGATTCGTCCAAATTTGGAAGACGTAGTTTTGGTCGAATTTGTGGCTTCGAAAAAATTGATATTTTGATTACAGATGATAAAGTGAGTGCCGGATTTGTGGAATCGTTGGAGAAGTCCGGTGTGCATGTCGTGGTTGTCTAGGTTTCTATTTGTCGCTCCTGCGATAAGTTAATGTCAAGCAGTTGTCGCGAGTAAGTAGCAAACTTTGCGATAGATATAGATCTAATTTGATAGTGTTTGTGCGCAAGCACTATAAACAAAAAGGCTTCTTAATACATTAAGAAGCCTTTTTGTTTATAGTATAATTTACCTTTAGCTGAGCGCGGGCTCTTGCTGACTCAAGCAATGAAAACTACCCAGTCCCCAGATAATGTCTACGGAGTTAATTCCGATAACTTTTCGTGTCGGAAAACATTCCTGAATAATATCCAATGCTCTTTGGTCATTAGCGTCGTTGAAAATTGGAACAACGACAACATCATTTGCAATATAAAAATTTGCGTATGATGCCGGAAGCCTGGTGTCCTCATAGATCACTGGTGCTGGCATCGGTAGTTCGACGATATTAAGCGATTCTCCGTTTAATAATCTGAAGGAACGAAGTGTTTCTAGATTTTCCTGGAGGATGGCATAATTTTCATCTTCTGGATTTTCTTCGACAACAGTTAAAACAGTGTTTTCATTGACAAAACGTGTAATGTCGTCAATATGACCATCTGTGTCGTCTCCAATGATTCCGTCGCCTAGCCATAATACCTGATCTTGTCCATAGAATTCTTTGAGGTAAGTCTCAATCTGTTCTTTTGTATAATCAGGGTTTCTGTTTTCATTGAGCAGACATGCTGTTGTCGTCATCACTGTTCCGGCTCCGTTGAATTCGACAGAACCACCCTCCATAACGATATTAGGTGTGAACAAAGGAAGGTTGAACTCTTTGGCTATCCGTGTAGGAACGACATCATCCAGATCGAAAGGCGGATACTTGCCACCCCAGGCGTTATAGCCCCAGTCAACAACTGCTTTTGTGCCTGAATTTTGATTGATCAGGAAAGCGGGACCATGATCTCTACACCAAGCGTCATTGGTTGGATTGAAATAAAACTCAATATTGCTTAAATCAGCAGTTACTTTTTTCAATTCTGCGATGGCGAATGCCTTCATATCTTCGTCAGCAACATTAATTCGGACTTTCTGTCCAGCAGCAACAGTTTTAATAAACTCGCAATAGGGCTGGTATATGGTGTCGATTTTTCCAGGCCAAGATTCCTCTTTATGAGGCCAGCTCAACCACAAAGCTTCTTGTTTTGCCCATTCTGCGGGAAATGAAAAACCTTGTTTTTTTGGGGAGTTATCAAAATATGCCTGAGTGAAAGTGCTTTCTTGTTCCATGCTTTAAAATGTAAAAAGCCATTTTAATCTGCTCTTCTTTTGACGAATTACAAAATTAAAATGGCCAATATGATTTGATATTAGTCTTCGTCAATAAAACGTTTAGTGATTGGAGAATATGTTTCAATTCTACGATCTCTCAAGAATGGCCAGTGTTTTCTGAAATAATCAGATTCAGCTAGATCTAGTTCAACTACTTCAATTTCTTCTTTATCGTGAGAAGCGAGGTATAACAGTTTACCTTGTCCATTTGCCACAAAGCTTCCGCCCCAGAATTTCATGGCGCCATCCTGCTCAAATCCGACACGGTTGACAGATACCACTGGTACACCATTTGCTACTGCATGAGAGCGTTGAATGGTTTGCCAAGCATTGTATTGGTCTTTGTTGGTTTCTTCGTCCTGATCTGTAGCCCAGCCAATCGCAGTCGGGTAAAATAAAATTTCGGCACCCATTAATGCGGTGATCCTTGATGCTTCCGGATACCATTGGTCCCAACAGATTAATATACCTATTCTGCCAAATTTTGTTTTGAAAACTTTATAGCCTAGATCACCTGGTGTGAAATAGAATTTCTCATAAAATGCTGGATCATCTGGGATATGCATTTTACGGTATTTGCCTAAATAGGAGCCATCAGCATCTAATATGGCGGTCGTATTATGATAAAGACCTTCAGCTCTTTTTTCAAATAATGAAGCGATAATAACGACTCCTGCTTCTTTCGCTACAGCAGATAGGGCATCTGTAGATGGACCAGGGATAGATTCAGCCAGTGCGAAATTGTCATAATCTTCAACATCGCAGAAATATAAAGAGGTAAAGAGTTCTTGCAGACACACAATTTGCGCACCTTTTGCAGCGGCTTCTTTTACTTTAGCGATTGCTTTTTCGAGATTCTCTTGTTTGCTTGCGGTACAGCTCATCTGTACAACTCCAACTTTTACTTTGCTCATTCCTTCATGCTTATTTAATTCGAGCACAAAGATACTATTCTTAATTTAGATTTGATTGTCACCCGAAAAACAAAAAAGAGCTCTTAGAGCTCTTTTCTTAATCTTGCGACTGGTATATTTAATGCTTCACGGTATTTAGCTACCGTTCGACGGGCAATATTGTAGCCTTTTTCTTTGAGAATTTCGGTCAATTTCTCATCGGCAAGTGGTTTGCGCTTGTTTTCTTTCGCAATACACTCTTCGAGTATTTTCTTAACCTCTTTATTTGAAACCTCCTCTCCGGAGTCTGTTTGGATTGCCTCGGAGAAAAATGATTTTAATAGAAATGTTCCAAATTCTGTTTGTACATATTTAGAGTTTGCTACACGGGAAACGGTTGAAATATCCATGTCGATCTTATCTGCGATATCTTTTAGGATCATGGGTTTCAATTTACGGTCATCTCCGGTAAGAAAATAATCGTATTGGTATTCCATGATCGCATTCATTGTCTTGAGCAGTGTCTGTTGGCGTTGTTTGATTGCATCAATAAACCATTTTGCTGAATCGAGTTTTTGTTTGACAAACTGTACCGCTTCTTTCATTTTTTTGTCCTTTTGATCGGATTTTTCATAATGTTCAAACATGTGCTGATAGTCCCGGCTTATGCGGAGTTCTGGTGCATTACGTCCATTCAGGGTTAAATGCAAGATGCTGTCGTTGTTGCTGATATGAAAGTCTGGGATGATATGGAGTTGTTTTCCGGCTACTGCCCCAGAGTCACCTGGTTTGGGGTTGAGCTTTAAGATTTCATTGACGACATTTTTCAATTCTTCAGAAGATACACCTAGCGATTTCTCTAGTTTGTCATAGTGCTTTTTTGTGAACTCATCCAAATAATTGGAGACGACTTTTATAGCAAGTTTAATGGTTGGGTTGTTCGTATCTTTCTTTTGTAACTGTATCAAAAGACATTCTTGCAAATCTCTGGCACCAATTCCTGCGGGTTCAAAATCTTGGATCACTTTTAGCATTTCTAACACTTCATGTTCTTCGGTCATTACATTTTGACCGAAGGCCAGGTCATCTACCAGATTGATGATAGGACGTCTTAAGTAACCGTCGTCATCCAGACTGCCGATAATTTGTTGACCCACTAAAAAGTGCTTATCATCTAAAGCGAGAAGGTCTAATTGTTGTTGTAATTGTTCATAGAATGAATGTTGAATAGCAACGGGCATCTCTTTTCTTTCATCATCGTCATCACCGTAATCATATCCATTTCCGTAATCTTTGTAGTCGTCTTCTTGTATATAGTCCTCCAAACTGAAGTCATCTGAATCGAATCCTTCTTCGTTGTCGAAGTTGTCATCCGGATCTTTATCTGGATATTCTTCTATTGGATCGGTCATATTAGTCAAGCTACCATCTTCTAATGCGGGGTTTTCTTCTAATTCTTCTTTTATTCTGGCATCTAATGAAACTGTTGGTACCTGCAACAATTTAATAAATTGAATTTGTTGTGGAGACAGTTTTTGTAATAGCTTTTGTTGTAATGTCTGTTTTAACATGCTAATAGTTGACTAGTTTACATCTAAATTTAAACAAATATCATTATTATTTTAAAATAAAATAGATAATAAATCAAAAGTAGGTATAATATTTGCGGAACCCGTCGGCTAACTTATTGATCTAAACAATGTCCTTCTTCATTTTTTTTGCTATTTTAATTCCATAAATTGGAAATAGCAAGTCTTATATGGGGTGTTTTTGCCGAATGTCTCTGCTTGAATACATGCTGGTTTTTTATTGTTAAAAAATGTAAATAGTTGATTAGGGACATTTATTTAGTTGTATATTTAGCCCCTGAAACAGATATAAACGCATATTGGGTGGGGGATAAAACCTTTTGTTGATTCAATATGTTGAATATAAGATAAATTTCCATTTATGTTTAGACGTATTAAGAATCGGATTCTTCGTTATCTCGTTATTGCAATATATTTCGTTATAGTTTTGGTTTGTGCTATACAACTTAATTTTTTGTGGCTTTTTGGTTACTCGCCTACAAAAAAAGATATCATTATGCCAAGTGTCAATATTTCGACAGAACTGTATACGGCCGACAGTGTATTGATTGGGCGATATTTTGATGAGGATAGAAATCCAATCCCTTTTGACAGCATTCCTAAAACTGTTATTAATGCACTGATAGCAACAGAAGATGTGCGTTTCTATCAGCACAATGGTGTTGACTTTTTGGGGCTTGGTTCGGGGATTGTCTCAACATTAAAGGGAGATAAACGTGGAGCGAGTACGATAACGCAGCAGCTTGCAAAGAATCTTTACCGTACCCGTTACAATAAGGCAGGGGGGCTATTGACACGTTTGCCTGTTGCGGGTTTGGTTGTTACTAAATTTAAAGAGTGGATGACTGCTTATAAACTGGAACAGCGGTATACGAAGAACCAAATTTTGGAAATGTACCTCAATACAGTTTCTTTTAGTAATAATGCGTATGGAATAGAAACCGCTGCAAAACGTTATTTTTCAAAAGGAGCAAATCGACTGAATCAAAATGAAGCGGCTGTATTGATTGGTATGTTAAAGGGAACGACCTTATATAATCCGATCAGAAATCCGGAAAAAGCATTTGACCGCAAAAACACAGTATTGAGCCAAATGTATAAGGGTGGCTTTCTGAAAAAAGAAGAGTATGATGCGTTGGTTAAAGAAAAGATAATTTTGAATACCAATAATCAAGATATAAATGCCGGAGGGGATTCGTATCTGCGTACAGCTGTGGCTAAATGGTTGGAAAAATGGTCCGAAGAGAATAATTACGATATCTATACTGATGGTTTGAAGATTTATACAACCATCAACTCCAAGCTTCAGAAGCACGCTGAAGAGGCTGTAGCAAAACAGATGACGGAGTTACAGCAACGTTTAAATAATACTTGGGATGGTCAGGAGCCTTGGCGGGATCTTTCTGGAAAGGTGATCCCAAACTTTTTGGAGAATTTAGCTAAAAAAACACCTTATTATGAGTTTCTGAGTAAAAAATATGCCAATACTCCGGATAGTATCAATTTCTTCTTAAATAAGAAGAAAAAAATGGAAGTTTACAATTGGAAAGATAAGGGTAAGATTGAAAAGGAAATGTCTACGATGGATTCCCTGAAATATTATGCGATGATGTTGAATGCCGGGATGATGTCGATGGATCCTTATTCAGGTGAAATTAAAGCTTGGGTAGGTGGGATAGATCACCAATATTTTAAATACGATCACGTGATGCAGGCGAAACGACAAGCGGGTTCGACATTTAAACCTTTTGTTTATTTGGCGGCCTTAGAGTCTGGGATGTCGCCTTGTGATAAGATTACGGATAAACCTGTTACAATAAAGATTGATAAGGGGGATTCTGTTGAAGTATGGGAACCTAAAAATGCAGATTGGAATTTTTCCTATCGGGAGATGTCTTTGCGTCATGCCATGGCGAGATCCATCAATTCGGTTACTGTTCAGTTGACGGATATGGTGACACCGGCAAAAGTAGTGGATGCCGCTCAGCGTTGTGGTATTACAAGTAAGCTGAACCCTGTGGCTTCTGTTGGATTAGGGCCTAATGATGTGTCGGTATTTGAGATGGTCAACGGTTACTCGACTATGATGAACCATGGCGAGCGAGTTACACCAGTACTGGTTTCTAAAATTGAAGATCACGATGGAAATGTAATTGCCACTTTTCAGGCGGAGCGCAAACAGGTGGTCGATAAGCAGGATGCTTGGTTAATGACTTATATGTTGCGTGGTGGGATGGAAGAGCCAAGAGGTACATCGCAGGGTTTGTGGGAATGGGATCTTTTTGATAAAGAAAATGAAATTGGCGGGAAGACTGGAACTTCTTCGGAATATGTTGATGGTTGGTATATGGGTGTGACCAAGGATTTAGTCACTGGAATCTGGGTTGGCTGTGATGAAAGAAGCATACACTTTAAGAATTCACATACCGGGGAAGGTTCACGTACGGCTTTGCCTATATTTGGTGTGTTTTTGGAATCTGTTTATAAGGACAAGCAATTGGGGTATACACAGGGCAAATTCCCAGAATCTACAGTCGAAATTACGAAATCCTATAAATGTGAGACACCGCGTTATAGCGAGCCGGAGCCAGAACAAAGTGATTCAACAAATGTTGAGGAACAGACGGACGAGGGTTTTATTGGACCTGAAGAAGAGTCTACTGAGGGTGCTACCGAGCACAATAACAATGGTGGTAGTGTTGGTGAAAACACAGGGGCGTTGGAGAATACCTCGTCAACCTAAATTTAGTAAAAGCGTTTATCCTCTTTTGGATCTATAACAGCATAATAAATAGCAAGCTGCCTAATGAAAATTGGGCGGCTTTTTTTATTCTATTATATATTGCTAGGCCGCGTAATTGGTGTTTCTCTTTGGGTAAGCTTGGTGCTGTTGCGGGTAGAGGTTATTCCAATTCGGATTGTTTCTCCGAATAACTCGTTCTATTTGCATACGTGTGAAATTTTGCAATTCGTTCATTCTCTTTTTTGCGCAGGCTAATTTTGAAAAAGCTTCGGAATAGATGATTCTGTTTAAATGGGGACCCCGTTGAAGAATAAAGCTATTCGCTTGTTGAAGTTCCATTACAGTGCTAAACATATTGGATGTGAAGTCGATTTCGAAGTATCTTCTATTGTTGTCTGTTACTATATATACAATAAAATTGCTCATAATGCTAAATTATTTGGATGTTTGAATTTTATTTACTAATTTTATTGGCACAATATTACTAATAAATTTAGTTTTTGCAAAATATTTTTTTGAAAAAATAATATGTCAAATATTTCGTCCAACTTGAAATTCCTTCGAAAAGGAAAGAAAATTACGCAGCAGCAATTTGCTGATATCATGGAGATTAAGCGCGCTTCTGTTGGTGCTTATGAAGAAGATAGAGCGGAGCCTAAATATGAATTGCTAAAAAAAATTGCCGAGTTTTATGGGTTAACCATGGATGAATTGGCGAATGATGTGATTGATGAGAAGTGGAAGCCGGTGCCTAAAAGCAATGCGTCAAATCTCAGGGTGTTAAGTGTCACTGTTGATGGCAATGATCGTGAAAACATCGAGTTAGTACCGGTTAAAGCAAGCGCGGGTTACTTAAATGGTTATGGTGATCCGGAGTATGTGGCTGAGCTTCCAAAATTTTCACTACCCATGTTTGGACAGGGGACTTTTCGGGCTTTTGAGATTAAGGGTGATTCGATGTTGCCTTTGCCCTCAGGATCAATTATTGTGGCGGAGTATGTTGAAAATTGGCATGATATAAAACCGGGACATACCTATGTTGTTGTATCCCGGGAGGAAGGAGTTGTCTATAAGCGTATCGCCTTTAAATTTAAAGAGGATAAAGGCTTAAAGTTAGTCTCTGACAATAAAACCTACGAACCATATTGGGTTGAGACTCCTGATATTCTTGAGGTGTGGCGGGCGAAAGCTTTTATTAGTACTCAACTGCCAGAGCCGACTCCTGAGCCAACGATGGAAACATTAACCAGTATGATGGCACAGATGCAAAAAACCATAAATGCAGTCGTTGATAATTCAAAATAATAGAAAAAATACTTCCGTTGCTGTTTGGGTATTTGTTTTTTATTTTATAAAATACTATATTTGCATATCTGAAAGGAAGGGGGCTCGTATTGCCCCCTTTTTTTAATACAATTAATTTAGCATTCTAGGCAGTAGAACAATGCAAGATGTAGAAAAAAGAGTCATTGAACTCATCGAGGAAAAAATAGCAGATCGCGAGGATTTGTTTATTGTTAGTGTAAAGATGCGTCCAAATAAGATTTTGGAAATCCTCTTAGACGGGGATAACGGTGTTAACATTGATGATTGTGCGCAAGTGAGCCGCCATGTCGGTTTTCATTTAGAAGAGGAAAATGTCGTTGATAATGCTTATCGTTTGGAGGTTTCGTCTCCGGGCATCGATTCAAATTTCGTCAATAATCGGCAGTATCAAAAAAATATAGGTCGTACAGTACAGGTTAAGTTGGACGATAATACAAAAATTGAGGGAACGTTATTGGCGGTGGATGAGGCAAAGATCAGCATTCTTCAAAAAGTAAAAGAAAAAGGTAAAAAAGCGCAAGAGGTGGAAAAAGAACTTCCTTTTGATCAAATAAAAGCAACAAAAGTGGTAATTTCATTTTAAAAATAATGAGTAACAGCAACATCAATCTGATAGACTCTTTTCAGGAGTTTAAGGAGTTTAAGAATATCGATAGACCTACGGTCATTACAGTATTGGAAGAGGTTTTTCGTAGTATGATCCGTCGTCGTTTCGGTACGGATGAAAATGTGGATGTTATCGTGAATCCAGATAACGGGGATTTGGAGATTTGGAGAACGCGTGTCGTTGTTGAAGATGAATTTTCTGAGGATGATGATCTTGAAATCGAGTTGGCGGAAGCGAGAAAACACGATGAGGACCTTGAAGTAGGCGATGATTTTATCGAACAGATCACTTTGGAAAGCTTTGGACGCCGTGCTATTTTAGCTGCCCGTCAAACACTTGTTTCTAAGGTGTTAGAGCTTGAGAAAGACGAGGTCTTCAAGAAATATAAAGATAGAGAAGGGGAGTTGGTTATTGGTGAGGTTTATCAGATCTGGAAAAAAGAGATCTTGGTATTGGATGAAGATGGTAATGAATTGATTTTACCTAAGTCAGAACAAATCCCTGCTGATTATTTCAAAAAAGGCGATGGTATCCGCGCGGTGGTTCATAAAGTGGATATGATGAACAACAATCCAAAAATCATTATCTCACGTACTGCACCAGCGTTTTTACAACGTTTGTTTGAACTTGAGGTTCCTGAGATCTTTGATGGTCTTATTACGATCAAGAAAATTGTCCGTGAACCAGGGGAGCGTGCTAAAGTGGCGGTTGAGTCTTATGATGACCGTATCGATCCAGTTGGAGCCTGTGTGGGTATGAAAGGATCACGTATTCACGGTATCGTTCGTGAATTGCGTAATGAGAATATTGATGTTATTAATTTCACAACAAACCATTCGTTATATATCGCTCGTGCATTGAGTCCTGCCCGGATCAGCTCAATTAAGATTGACGAAGAAAATAAAACTGCTGCTGTATACTTAAAATCGGATCAGGTTTCGTTGGCAATTGGTCGTGGTGGACATAATATTAAATTGGCTGGTAAATTGACTGGTTATGAGATCGATGTTTATCGTGAGAATGATGAGTTTGATGAGGATGTGGATATCGAAGAATTCAGCGATGAGATTGAAAGCTGGGTTATTGATGAATTGAAGCGTGTAGGTTTGGATTCTGCAAAATCTGTTTTATCACTCAGCGAAGAAGAACTCGTTAGACGTACCGATTTGGAAGAAGATACCATTCGTGATATCCTACGTATATTGCAGGCTGAATTTGAATAAAATTCAGCTTGTTAAATTTTTTCTATCTAACATTCGGAATAAATTGTTTATGGATGGAAAAAAACATATTTTTGTAATTATATTAAAATAGTTTATATTATAGATGACTGAAGGAAAAGGAACAAACTTGCTTAAAGCAGCAAAGGAACTCAACATCGGGATACATACTGCCGTGGAATGTTTAGTGAAAAAAGGATATGATGTAGAAGCAAAGCCTAACACTAAATTGAGCGGAGAGATGTATGGTGTGCTGTTAAAAGAGTTTCAGGGAGACAAATCACTGAAAGATGAAGCTAAACAAATTGTTATTGGCAAAATTCGTCGTGAGGAGTCGCCGTCCACTTCTCCTAAAGAATCGTCTAGAAATGAGGATTTTGAAGAACATGAGGAACCAAAAGAAATCTTGGTTAAGAATACAGTAGAAATCCCATCTGTCAAAGAAGTCACTCCTGCCAAGCCTGAGGAACCTGTTCATCAAGGTGGTATGAAAGTGGTTGGCAAAATTGATCTTGATGCCCTGAATAGAGGTGGTCACAAGACTAAAAAAGAGGAGCCTTCAAAAGAGGAACCCAAACTTACGCATGACTCACCTGTAGAGACTAAGGTCGTGGAGAAAGTAATAGAGCAGAAAGAAGCCGAAGTTAAAGCTCCGGTCATCGAAGCGAAAAAAGAAGAACCAAAGGTTATAGAGCAAAAAGCCGAAGTCGTGGGACCTCGGGTAGAAGCTCCCAAACCTGAAGTAGATAAAACTGAAGTAAAAGCAACTCCGGTTGTAGAGACAAAAACCGAACCTGTGAAGGTAGAAGAAAAGAAAAAAGACGAAACAGCACCTAAAGCTGCTGTACCAGTAGCTCCAAAAGTGGAGCCTGTGAAAAAAGAAGGCGATGATATTATTTCTGCTCGTGCAGAAAGATTGACAGGTCCTAAAGTAATTGGTAAGATTGAATTACCTTCTGCTAGACCTTCGCACAAACCTGTGGCATCATCTTCAAATGCTGGAAACAATAATGAGAAACGTAAGCGTAAGCGCACGAATCCAAATGGTCCAGTAAATCCGAATGCGGGACAGGGTCAAGGTCCTAACAACCAGAACCGTGGTCCTCGTGATGGAAATAATAACCACAACCGTGACCAACAAGGGAACAGAGGTGGCAATCAAGGAAACAACAACAATCCGAACAACCGCCCGGGACAAAACAACCAGCATCCAGGCAGACCAGGTCAA
Source organism: Sphingobacterium sp. BIGb0165 (assembly GCF_024810095.1). NCBI lineage: Bacteria > Pseudomonadati > Bacteroidota > Sphingobacteriia > Sphingobacteriales > Sphingobacteriaceae > Sphingobacterium > Sphingobacterium sp. BIGb0165. Next base: position 479,010 of record NZ_JANUEB010000005.1, read on the forward strand.
GGTGGAAACAACCAGCACCAAGGTAGACCAGGACAAGGTGGAGCAAGACCGCAACATGGTCGTTTTGACAATAGGGGAAAAGGAAGACCTGTTGAGAATAAAGAGGAGCCTTCTGAAAAGGAAATCCAAGATCAGATCAAAGCAACACTTGCTCGTTTAAGTGGAGCGGGTAAATCCGGTAAGTTTGCACAACGTGCGAAGTTGAGACGTCAGAAACGTGATGATGTCGCTCAACATGCGGAAGAAGCTGCAATGGAGCAAGAATTGATGGCGAAGGTATTGCGTGTCACAGAATTTGTTACAGCAAATGAGCTAGCAAATTTGATGGACGTTCAAGTCACACAGATTATCGCAACTTGTATGAGTTTAGGTATGTTTGTGTCTATCAACCAACGTCTAGATGCGGAAACTTTGACTATCGTAGCAGATGAGTTTGGCTATCAAGTTGAATTTATTAAACCTGAAGATGAGGAAACTGCCGAACTAGAAGAAGCAGATACTGAAGCGAATTTAGTGCCTAGAGCTCCAATCGTAACAGTAATGGGACACGTTGACCACGGTAAAACATCTTTGTTGGATTATATCCGTAAAGCAAACGTTACTTCTGGTGAAGCCGGTGGTATCACCCAGCATATTGGTGCATACGCGGTGAAATTGGATGATGACCGTAAAATTACATTTTTGGATACACCGGGTCACGAAGCCTTTACGGCGATGCGTGCACGTGGTGCCAAAGTAACAGATATCGTTATTATCGTTGTTGCGGCGGACGACGCTGTCATGCCACAAACGAAAGAGGCTATTAATCACGCACAAGCAGCAGGTGTACCAATCGTATTTGCATTTACAAAGGTGGATAAACCTGGTGCAAATCCTGATCGTATCCGTGAGCAGCTTTCGGCAATGAATATTTTAGTTGAGGATTGGGGCGGTAAGTTCCAAGCGCAAGAGATTTCTGCAAAAACTGGTGAAAATGTTGATCTTCTTTTAGAAAAAGTTCTTTTGGAAGCTGAAATGTTGGATTTGAAAGCTGATCCGAAAAAACGTGCTGTTGGTTCGGTGATCGAGGCAGCGTTGGACAAAGGCCGTGGTATTGTAACTACAGTATTGATTCAAGGAGGTACTCTTCGTGTCGGAGATCCAATTTTGGCCGGTTCACATTCCGGTAAGGTGAAAGCCTTAACGAATGAAAGAGGTGAACGTGTTAAAGAAGCGGGACCTTCTGTACCGGTGCAGATTTTGGGTATGGCTGGAGCACCTACAGCTGGGGATAAGCTTTATGTTCTTGAAAGCGAATCTGAGGCTAGAACGGTAGCAAACAAACGCCTTCAGTTACAACGTGAACAAGGTATGCGTGCAACGAAACATATTACCTTGGATGAGATCGGCCGTCGTTTGGCTATCGGTAACTTTAAGGAACTTAATATTATCGTGAAAGGTGATGTGGATGGTTCTATCGAAGCATTATCAGATTCATTGTTGAAATTGTCAACAGATGAGATCCAGGTGAATATTATTCATAAATCAGTAGGTGCAATCTCTGAATCAGATGTATTATTGGCATCTGCTTCTGATGCGATCATCATTGGTTTCCAAGTACGTCCTACACAAAATGCACGTAAATTGGCTGAGAATGAGCAAATCGACGTTCGTCTATACTCTATCATCTATGATGCTATCGAAGAGATTAAATCTGCGATGGAAGGTATGTTGGCTCCGAAATTTGAAGAGAAAATTGTTGCTGAGGTTGAAATCAGAGAAACATTTAAAATCTCTAAAGTGGGTACCATTGCGGGATGTATGGTTAGAGAAGGTAAAATCAATAGAAATAATGATATCCGCATAATCAGAGAGGGTGTGGTTATCCATACAGGTAGATTGGCTTCCCTGAAACGTTTTAAAGACGACGTGAAAGAGGTTGCACAAGGTTACGAGTGTGGTTTGAACATTGACCGTTTCAACGACATCCAGGTAGGTGATATCGTAGAGGCTTACGAACAAGTAGAAGTAAAACGTAAATTGTAATTTTCGATTTACGACATAAAAAAAAGCGTTGATGAAAATCAACGCTTTTTTTTTGTTTCTAATGCTCGTATAGCTCTATCGGAAGTTGATCGGGGTCGGCAAAGAAAGTGAATCTTTTTTGTGTTAGTTCGTCGATCCTTATCCCTTCATGTACGATACCTGCCTGTTCTAACTTATGTATTTCCGTATCCAGATTATCGACTTCAAAAGCTAAATGTCTTAAACCAGTAGCTTCAGGAAAACTTGGTCTAGTAGGGGGAGAGGGAAAGGAAAATAGTTCAATGATGTAGGTTTCGTTGAGTTTCAAATCCAATTTGTATGAATCCCGCTCTAGCCGATAATGTTCCTGCCAGATTTCAAGGCCGAGGACCTCAGTATAGAATTTTTTCGACCGCTGATAATCGCTACATATGATCGCAATATGGTGTATTTTGTTTAAGCTTAATTTCATTTTGCTCTTTCGTATTGTTTTGGCCAGGGGATGTCCACGGATAATTCTTTTGCAAAGTGTAATGGAAGATGTGGATCATCTAAAAAACTTCGAGCGATCATAACTAAATCCGCCTGATCGTTCTCAATAATATCGGCGGCCTGAGTCGCTGTTTTAATAATTCCGACAGTAGCAGTTTTGCTTCCGGTTTTCTCTTTGATCGCGAGGGCGAATGGAAGTTGATAGGCAGGTCCAATATCAATTTTTTGATGGGAAACTGCTCCACCGCTCGATACATCAATGATATTGATTCCCTGTTCGGTCAGGAGCTGTGATAGAGCTATGGATTGATTCAGATCCCAGCCATCCGGTGCCCAATCTGTCGCAGAAATACGTACCCATAAACTTTGCGTCGATATTTCCTGTTTTACCCTTTTGATGATCTCCAGCAAGAAGCGTATTCTATTTTCAAATGGACCACCGAACTGGTCTGTTCGTAGGTTGCACAAAGGGGAGAGAAACTGATGGATGAGGTAACCATGTGCTGCGTGGAGTTCGATGATTTCGTAACCAGCTTGAATAGCTCTTTTGGTAGCTTGTCCAAACTGTTCAATGATTTCTTCGATCTCATTTGTTTTAAGCTCTTTGGGGACGTAATCTGTCGAATGGAAAGCCAGTGCTGATGGAGCGACAGTCTGCCATCCTAGGGCTTCTGAAGGGGCAAATTGACCACGACCAAGCCAAGGTTTGTTGCTACTGGCTTTGCGGCCTGCATGCGCGAGCTGGATACCGGGGATCGCATCATTTGCTTTGATAAAAGCTGTTATCTCTTTTAGTTTGTCAATATGTTGATCATCCCATATACCAAGGTCTCCATAGCTGATTCTGCCTTCGGGTGCTACGGCTGTTGCTTCCTGTATGACTGCTGCTGCGCCTCCAATGGCAAATTGACCGAGGTGGACAAGATGCCAGTTGTTTGCAAAACCATCTTCAGCAGAATATTGGCACATAGGGGAAACGACTAAGCGATTTTTCAGGTTTAAGGAACCGATGTTTATCGATGAAAATAGTTTACTCATAATTTCTTGTTTATATTAGACGGATGTAGTGAGCTCCTGTCTAAATATGGTCGTGATAAGCTCACAAATAATTCTATTGCGAACCTTCAGGGTTGTTAAAGGCTCGCAATAGTGGTTTTTATGGATTTGTAGACCATAAAGAGGCTGATTTTAACATCGCTCTTCTAGGCAATTTTAAATTCGCGATAATTAGTTCCGCGAAATCTTCCGGTTGTAATACTTTTTCGGGGTCGCCGTCCGTCAGACCGAGATCTTTGGACATATCCGATGCAATGGTACTTGGCATTAGGGTACAGACTCGAATGTTATTTTTACGTACTTCACGCATCAATGAATCTGCAAATCCAATAACACCAAATTTTGAAGCACTATATGCTGAGGTCGTAGCTGCACCATTCAATCCCGCTGTAGAAGAGACCATGACAATATCACCCTGATTTTTTTCAATTAGTTGTGGCAGGACAGCTTTTGTAACAAAATAGGTTCCCAATAGATTAACATTGATAATCTCAGTCCAGTCTTGCACGTCCATATCCATTACAGAGGAGAAGGAAGATATACCCGCATTGTTGATAAGAATATCAAAGTGGCCAAAGGTTTCATTGAGATTATTAATTCCCTGCTGTACCGCTTCGTTATCTGACACATCAAATACAGCATAAGTAACTTGTGTGCCTAACGTTTTAAGCTCATCGGCAGCCAGCTTCAATGCTGTTTCGTTTCTTCCTGTGATCGCAACGTGTACGCCTTCTTTAGCTAACGCAACAGCAATGGCTTTCCCAAGCCCCTTTGCTCCACCTGTCACTAAGGCCCTTTTTCCTGTTATATTTTCCATAGTATAAAAGTAAGCATGATCTCATGAATTACTGTCAAATGAACCTCAAAAGACAGCCTATTTCACTTTTTTAATGATATTTTCTATAATCGGATAGGTATTGGCCCGCACTTCATCAAATTGATCTACAGGACGCCATTCTGCCTTTGTAATGTCTTCAGCTGTTTGTGGTATTAATTTCGGAACTTTATTAACGCCCATTTCATACCAATTGGTTGCCTTTAATACAAATTCTCCATTACGTAGATAGTATGTATGGTAGGATGTGATGATTTTTTTACCTAAATAGTTGATTTTAATACCACATTCTTCTTCTACTTCACGTACAGCGGCTTCTTTCATCTTCTCATTGTCTTCCACTTTGCCTTTCGGAAGGTCCCATTTACCCAAGCGGTAGATAAAAAGGTAATCACCATCACCATTTTTAACCAATCCACCAGCAGCTTTAATGATTTTTAACTTGCTTTTTAGGTTTTGAAATACAGTTTCGAAATCTCTATTAACGTAGAGATATGTCTTTGGAACTTTATCAATTTCAGATTGTTTGAAAAGTTTTTGAAGTTCAATGTCTTGAATACTAATTGTTTGCGTGTTTTCAGTTTTCGAAGGAACAAAATCGGCTAAAATTAGCACGGTTTCGTTCATATAAATTTTATAAATTTGCGCCATGAATAATTTAAATGAGGTTGAACAAAAAGTTGCTGAATCCTTATTGCAAATTAAAGCAATAAAATTGCAACCTAAAAGTCCTTTTACTTGGGCGTCGGGTTGGAAGTCTCCAATTTACTGTGATAACCGTATCACTTTATCTCATCCAGCGATACGTACGTATATTCGTCAGAAGCTTTCTAAGCTTATTCAAGAAGAGTTTGGATCTGTAGATATGATTTCTGGAGTAGCTACGGCAGGTATTCCACAAGGCGTGTTGGTAGCACAGGATTTGGGCTTACCATTTTCTTATGTTAGAAGCTCAGCTAAAGATCATGGACGTCAAAACATGATCGAAGGTGAAGTCGTTAGTGGGCAACGTGTAGTTGTGGTTGAAGATCTAATTTCGACAGGAAAAAGCAGCTTGATCGCGGTCAAAGCATTGCGTGAAGCGGGTTGTAATGTTGTTGGATTGGTTTCCATATTTACGTACGGATTACAACAAGCGACTGATAATTTTGCTGATGCAAAATGTCCTTATTTCAGCTTGTGTAACTACGATGCGCTGATTCAAGTCGCAGCTGAAAATGGCTATGTCTTGGATGAGGATGTTGAAATTTTGAAAAAATGGAGATTGAATCCTGAAGGATGGGGTGAAAATTTTCAATAAAGATGAATAATTTACCGTTATGACTACTATTCAGAACACAACAGAAATCAACAGAAATGTCAGCGAGGTATTTGCTTTTTTGACTGATCTCAATAATCATGAGCAGTTAATGCCTGAAAATATCTATAATTGGTCTTCAACGTCGGATGAAGCGCGATTTACCATTCAAAATATGGCAAAATTAGCACTAAGAGTGGAGGAGCGTGTAGAAAACCAATTGATCAAACTGATTCCTTCTGAAAAAGCGCCTTTCGAGGTTACATTGCGTTGGGAAGTGCAAGCAGTATCAGAAACTGTGACCAAAGCTACGTTTATAATTGATGCAGATCTGAATATGATGATGAAAATGATCGCATCAGGGCCACTTCAGAAACTGATTGACTTTCAGGTAAACAAACTTAAAACTGTATTGGGGTAGTAGGTCTTATTACGGAATATAACATAAAAAAAGCTCGATCGTTAGATCGAGCTTTTTTTATGTTATTATGCGAGTCGCTCATTTACTTTTTTCCAATTGACGACATTCCACCAATTTTTAATATAGTCTGCTCTTTTGTTTTGATAATGTAAGTAATAAGCATGTTCCCAAACGTCGAGTCCCAAAACTGGGATGCCTTTTACTTCAGCAACATCCATTAATGGATTATCCTGATTTGGGGTAGAAGTTATTTTCAGATTCCCCGAATCATCAAGAATCAACCAGGCCCAGCCTGAACCGAAGCGGCTTGTCGCTGCGGCAGCGAATTGCTCCTTAAATTTATCTAATGAGCCAAAGGACTTATTGATCATCGTCAACAATTTTTCTGATGGTTGACTAGCTTTGTCGGACAGGCTTTCCCAAAAGAAATTGTGATTCCATGCACCGCCAGCATTATTTCTGGCTTTCGGGGAATATTTGGATATATTAGCTAAAAGCTGTTCCTCTGAAGTTTCTTTGATCGCCTCAGCAACAATAGCTTCGTTGACAGCATTGATATAGGCCATATGATGCTTTGTATAATGGATTTCCATCGTCAAGGCGTCAATATTGGGCTCCAATGCGGCATAACTGAAAGGTAACTTTACTTGGGAAAACTTTAAGGTAGCGGCATTTAATTCAGTTGCTTTCGCGGAAGCAATATCTTGTAATATTGATCCAGATACAGCAATACCCAATGTGGCTTTTGCTGCATTTTGAAGGAAGTTTCTGCGTGTTTGCATATAATCTTATTATAATAAGTTTCGATATAAATATAACGTGAAATTCTACAAATATTGTACAAGAATTGTCTGCCAATTGTAATACAACAAAATTGTTATAAAAGGTATCTGAAAAAGCCTATTTCCGTTCTGGTTTTTACATTTGTGTAAGCCAAAATTCGACAGTATATTTGAATTATGTACGCATTACGAATAGCAAAGATAATTCCCCAACCCAATAATAATATTACTTTTCAATTGGAATCTCTTACCGGAGACTATCCTAGATACAAAGCGGGGCAATTTATTACACTTTCATTTATGTTTGGTGATCGGGAGGTTCGTCGTTCCTATTCTTTTAATAGTTCGCCGGATTATGATGAGCCATTAAGTATTACAGTAAAACGTGTGGAAAATGGAGAGATCTCAAGATTGCTTCATCATACTATTGCGGAAGGGGATATTGTTCAGGCCATGGAGCCACAGGGATTATTTACATATGAGCCTGATGCACATAAAGTAAGAACCTTGTTTTTATTTGCAGCAGGTATTGGTATAACGCCTTTATATTCTATTCTTAAAACAGCGCTGCTTGTTGAAGATAAGTCTAAGGTGGTACTGGTGTATAGCAACAGCGCCTCTGATCAGACGCCGTTCCGTGAGGAGCTGGAGGAATGGGCCATGAAATTCCCTGATCGCTTAACGATTGTCTGGATTTATTCCAACAGTAAATATCTGATGAAAGCCCGCCTGAATCGGGATTATATTCTTTCCATTGTCAAGGATCATCTTGCGGGGGAAAAAGAGGAAGCTCTATTTTATACCTGTGGACCGGTGATTTATATGGATTTATGTCGTTTTACACTTTTGGGTATGGGCTTCGATGCCAATCAGATTAAGAGAGAAACATTTTTATTGCCCGAAAATGAAGAGGATGATGACGATGAATCTGAAAAGGAAATTGATACGACATCCTATCGAATCAAATTACATTTTCAAGGCGAAAGCTATGATCTTGAGGTCCCGTATAATAAATCTATTCTGGATGTCGGACTGGAGCATAAAATCAAGCTACCCTATTCTTGTAAATCTGGCATGTGCAGTACATGTATCTCACAATGTTCCAAGGGGAAAGTCCGAATGGATTATAACGAAGTGTTAACCGATCGTGAAATGGAAAATGGACGTATCTTGTTGTGCACGGGCCATCCTACTGTTGAAGGAACAGAAATTGAGGTACTTTAAAAAACAGGCTGTATTTATCTCGTTTGTTTGATTAATTGCGTGTATTCCCGAATAATATTTTAATATATTATTTATTATTATCTATTTGTTCTGCTATGTGCTGCAATTAAAATTGCATATAAAAGCAAATTTAGCTAAGTTTGGGTATAACCGTATTTTATATCCAACTATTATGGGAAAATTACTCTGGAGCCCGATAGAAGAACAAAAATCTCAATCTGAGATCAATAAATTCAAACAGTATATCGAACAGCGATATTCATTATCCTTCGCGTCTTATCATGATCTATGGGCATGGTCAACGTCAACTATTGCCGATTTTTGGCAGGATGTTGTAACTTACTTTACTATAAAATTTTATTCAGGTTTTTACAGGGTATTAGCTTATCCAGCGAACAGCAATAGTTTTTTTGGATCGAAGTGGTGTAGTGGATCGACATTAAATCATGCTGAACATGTATTTCGCTGTGAAACGGGGGCAGATACCAACGCATTTGCACATTCCAATGGGTACCTTCAGCGTTAATTTGACAACCATCACGTTACAATATATGCAACGGTGGAGATGGTAAGCAAAGAGGATGTGGCCAATGTTATTCAGTTGATTTAGGAAACCCTATTAATGATAAAATCAAACATCAGTTTGAAATACTTTTAACCCAATAACGCTAATAATGATAGATAAAACAGTAAAAAATGTACAAGAAGCCTGCAATGGCATCGAAGACGGAATGACCATAATGTTAGGCGGTTTCGGGCTTTGCGGTATTCCCGAAAATTCTATTGCCGAGCTGGTAAAAAAAGAAGTGAAAGATTTAACCTGTATTTCTAATAATGCGGGTGTTGATGATTTTGGTTTAGGCTTACTTTTACAAAAAAAGCAAATCAAGAAAATGATTTCATCTTACGTTGGCGAGAACGCTGAATTCGAAAGGCAGCTTTTAAGCGGCGAATTGGAAGTAGAACTAATCCCGCAAGGCACTTTGGCGACACGTTGTATGGCTGCAGGATATGGAATGCCAGCCATTTATACACCAGCAGGCGTTGGAACCGAAATAGGTGAGGGCAAAGAAGTGAGAAACTTTAAAGGCAAAGATTATCTTTTGGAATATGCTTTCGATGCCGATTTTGCTATTGTTAAAGCCTGGAAAGGCGATAAAGCAGGCAATCTTATCTTTCGTTCTACAGCTAGAAATTTTAATCCTATAATGGCTATGGCTGGTAAAATAACCATTGCCGAAGTCGAGGAACTGGTAGAGGTTGGCGAACTAAATCCAGATGAAATTCATACTCCAGGAATTTATGTTCACAGAATTTTCCAGGGAGAACATTACGAAAAGAGAATCGAGCAAAGAACCGTAAGACCTAAAAACTAAATTATGGCATTATCTAAAGAACAAATTGCACAACGTATTGCAAAAGAAATTAAAAATAATAGTTACGTTAACCTAGGTATCGGAATTCCAACTTTGGTAGCGAATTACATTCCAGAAGGTGTGAATGTGGTTCTGCAATCCGAGAATGGACTTTTAGGAATGGGGCCTTTTCCTTTCGAAGGTAGCGAAGATCCAGATTTGATTAATGCGGGCAAGCAAACCATTACCACATTGCCGGGGTCTGCAATTTTCGATTCAGCACTAAGTTTTGGGATGATTAGAGCCCAAAAAGTAGATTTAACCATTTTAGGTGCCATGGAAGTTTCCGAAAGTGGTGATATTGCTAATTGGAAGATCCCGGGAAAAATGGTAAAAGGAATGGGCGGTGCCATGGATCTTGTCGCCTCGGCTAAAAATATTATCGTTGCCATGCAACAAGTTAATAAAAGTGGTGAAAGTAAACTTCTCGCAGAATGCACACTTCCATTAACAGGTGTAAAGTGCATAAAAAAAATTGTCACTGAATTAGGCGTTTACGAAATTCTACCAGAGGGAGGTTTCCAGCTTTTAGAAAGAGCTCCAGGTGTAAGTGTTGATGAAATAAGAACTGCAACAGCTGGAAAATTAATTGCCGACGAAAATATACCCGAAATGGTTTTTTAATGAAAAAAGTGTTACAAATAAATGGATTTATAGAGCTGTAACCAAAATTGGGGCTGGCTGAATTTGAAATCATCAGTAAAACATGGAATATAAGGTATAAACAATGAAAGGTTCTTAGAGTCCTTTAAATAAAGCCCTCCTGTATCATTCGATACAGAAGGGCTATTTAATTACTGGGGCAGTTATTATCGTCTACACGTTTTTTGTATTATACTTATACCTGAATTACCCCAACATTGTATCGCTCGACAATGGGCTTTTCGTTAGCGGCTTCAATTCCCATGCTAATGACTTTTCTGGTTTCATCAGGGGCAATAATTCCATCTACCCAAAGTCGGGCAGCGGCATAATAAGGACTTAACTGCTCATTATATCGGTCTTCAATGGATTTCAATAGTATATTCTTTTCTTCTTCATTGATTTCCTTCCCCTTAGCTTTTAATGCTGATTCCTGGATCTGAAATAGCGTTTTGCCGGCCGCGGCGCCACTCATGACGGCCATTTGGGCGCTTGGCCAAGCATAAATCAACCGAGGATCATAAGCCTTACCGCACATTGCGTAATTTCCCGCTCCATAGCTATTTCCTACGATGAACGTAAATTTGGGTACGACGGAATTTGCCATTGCATTGACCATTTTGGCGCCATCTTTAATAATTCCACCTTGTTCGGATCGGCTACCGACCATAAATCCAGTGACATCCTGAAAGAAGACAAGCGGAATGTTTTGTTGGTTGCAGTTCATGATAAAGCGTGCGGCTTTGTCTGCTGAGTCACTATAGATAACGCCACCCATTTGCATTTCCATTGCATTACCAGGTTTCTTTGCTTTAATGATTTCCCGTTGATTGGCTACGATACCTACGGCCCATCCATCTACACGTGCAAGTGCGCATACAATAGTTTTGCCGTAATCGGGTTTATATTCCTCCAGTGTTTCTGCATCGACAATCGCAGCGAGGATGTCCTGCATACGGTAAGGTTTGGTTCGATCCTCTGGAAGGATTTCTATAATTTTTTCGGGGTCTGTTTTTGGAGGCTGGCTTTCCTTTCGATTGAAATTTGCTTTTGCATGCCCGCCGATTTTATCAATTACGTTTTTAATTGCTGTGAGGCAACTTTGATCGTCGGGGAATTTGTTGTCTGTGACACCCGATATTTCGGAATGTGTGGAAGCGCCACCGAGTGTTTCGGCATCTACAGTTTCACCAATAGCTGATTTAACCAAATAGGGTCCAGCTAGGAATACAGATCCTGTACCTTCAACAATGAAAGCATAGTCTGACATGATGGGTAGGTAGGCACCGCCTGCGACACAGCTGCCCATGATCGCGGCAATCTGCGGAATACCCATGGAGGACATGCGTGCATTATTACGGAATATTCGTCCAAAGTGTTCTTTGTCGGGGAAGATTTCATCTTGCATCGGTAGAAAAACGCCCGCGGAATCCACCAGATATATTATCGGAAGGTTGTTTTCCATGGCGATTTCCTGTGCACGAAGATTTTTCTTTGCCGAGATCGGAAACCAGGCTCCAGCTTTTACTGTGGCGTCATTGGAAACGATAACGCAAAGTTTGGATTTAACATAACCCAATACCGCTGCACAGCCGGCATTCGTGCAGCCTCCGTGCTCAGTGTACATGCCCTCTCCAGCAAACATGCCTATTTCGAGGTATTCCCGGTCTGGATCTAGTAAGTATACTATTCTTTCCCATGCCGATAGCTTACCTTTCTCTTTCAATTTTTTGATTTTATCGATGCCACCACCGAGTTTTAAATTTTCTCTTTTTTGGCGAAGTAATGCGAGCAGCTCCTTCATAGTTTATAATTCTGGTTTAAAAAGCGATATGATTAAGAATTTCTTATTTTTAGATAAATTTAAAATAAAATTTTAAAATATTTGCAATTTTATTCCTAAATATTTTGATATATTTGAATTGTATTACCGATTGTAAATTTAATATTCATACTTATGTTTATTGAAAATAAACAACAAATGGATATGATCAGACAGAGTGCACGAGATTTTGCACAGTATCATATCAAACCTTATGTGATGGAATGGGATGAAGCCCAAATATTTCCAATAGAAGTTTTTAAAAAATTAGGTGAACATGGTTTCATGGGCGTTATCGTTCCCGAGGAATACGGAGGTTCGGGCCTAGGTTATCAGGAGTATATCACCGTGCTGGATGAAATCTCCAAAGTTTGTGGATCGATCGGACTTTCGGTGGCGGCACATAACTCATTATGTACCAATCATATTTTGAGTTTTGCTAATGAAGAACAGAAGAAACGCTATCTTCCGAAACTGGCTACTGCGGAATGGATTGGTGCTTGGGGCCTCACGGAGACTGGCTCAGGCTCGGATGCCGGTGGTATGACCACCTTTGCCGAAAGGGATGGAGATTATTATGTGCTGAATGGTTCGAAGAATTTTATTACACATGCCATTAGTTCGAGTGTCGCTGTTGTGATCGCTCGGACAGGGCAAAAGGGTGATAAAAAAGGAATGTCCGCCTTTATTGTCGAAAAGGATATGCCAGGGTTTACTGCAGGAAAAAAAGAGAATAAATTAGGCATGCGTGCTTCGGAGACGGCATGTTTATTTTTTGATAACTGTAGGATTCACCGTGACCAGCTCATCGGTGAGGAAGGTCAAGGATTTGTGCAGGCGCTAAAGCTTTTGGATGGCGGGAGAATCTCTATTGCTGCCCTTTCTTTGGGTATTGCACGTGGTGCATATGAATGTGCGTTAAAATATGCACATGAAAGAGAGCAGTTCGGCAAGAAGATTTACGATTTTCAGGCGGTTTCATTCGCCTTGGCAGATATGGCTACCCAAGTAGAGGCGAGTGAGCTATTGACCCGTCAGGCGGGGTATCTCAAAGATCATGGTGAACGCGTATCCAAAATTGGTGCGATGGCCAAGCTGTATGCTTCTGAGGCGGCAGTAAGTGTTTCAAATGAATCTGTACAGATTTTTGGTGGATATGGTTTTACAAAAGATTATCCTGCGGAAAAGTTCTTTCGTGATGCCAAACTATGTACAATAGGCGAGGGAACATCCAGTATTCAGAAGATGGTGATTGCCCGCGAAATTGAGAAAGATATTTTATAGTATAATATGAAAGATCAGGTTGTATTGGTCGATTGTCCACGAGATGCCATTCAGGGGCTACATAATTTTATTGCAACAGATAAAAAAGTCAAACATATCAATACGTTGATAGAAAGTGGCTTATTTGATGTGATTGATTTTGGTTCGTTTGTTTCTCCAAAGGCGGTTCCGCAATTGGCTGACACAAAAGAAGTCCTGAATGGCGTTTTGAAGAATGATCGGGTAAAGTTATTGGCAATTGTCGCCAATCTGAGAGGCGTTCAAGAGGCTGTTCAAGAGGAAAAAATAGATTTTATAGGTTATCCATTTTCTATATCAGAAACATTCCAGTTGCGCAATACAAATAGAGGGCTGGACGATTCTTATCAGCAATTGAAGGAAATGAAAACCTTGGCTGACACCTATGGTAAGAAATTGGTAGTGTATATTAGCATGGCTTTTGGTAATCCATATGGTGATCCCTGGTCAGTAGATCTGGTTGAAGAATGGATCGACCGGCTTATGCAGCTTGGTGTAGCTGAATTTTCTTTGGCGGATACGACTTCAGAGGCGAGTGTTGGGCAGATTGCCGATCTCTTTGGTCTTGTCCGGACGCGTTATCCGCAGCTCGCTGTAGGGGCACATTTCCATGCTAGGCGGGAAGATAGCCTTGCAAAGGTTCAGGCTGCTTACGATGCAGGCTGCCGTAAGTTTGAAGGGGCGTTATTGGGTTACGGTGGATGTCCATTTGCCAAAGATGATTTGGTTGGAAATATTCCATCAGAAATTTTGCTGGATCTTTTTGATAGGGGGAGTTTGACGGAGAAGATGGCCCTGGAGGAGAGCTTTAGACAGATGATCTTGTAGATAGAATAAATGGAAAAATTGAATTTCATAAAGGTGCAACGTGAACAGCATGTGTTTATATTGACGCTGGCGCGATCGGAGAAAAGGAATGCTTTTAGTCCGACCATGGTGAGTGAGATTGCCTATGCTTTGGCAGTGGCTAATGCGGATCCAGAGATTCGTTTGATACAGGTTGAAGCTGAAGGGCCCGTATTTTGTGCCGGGATGGATCTGAAAGCTTTTGAAGATCCGTTGGTTGATGAGGCTAATCCTCGGATTCCCAAGGTCGAGAAATCGCTGGCCGAACTGTTTGCTAATTTAGATAAACCGTCGATATGTGTCGTTCGTGGCGATGTGATTGCAGGTGGATTTTTAATTGCCTTATCCTGCACTTATTTGTTTGCCATGCCGCAGGTGCGGTTTTCGTTACCGGAAGTGAAGATCGGCCTTTTTCCTTTTCAGGTATTGGCGTTGCTCCTAGAGTATATGCCCGAGCGGAAAGCAATGGATCTTTGTATTCAAGGTCGGTCTTTCTCGGCAGAAGAGGCACTGGAAAAGGAATTGCTTTATGCAATTTTAGAGCCGGAGGAGGCCGAATTAGATGCATTGAAAAGAGCTATTGTAGAGAATGCGCCCTTGGCTATCGCAAAGGGTTTTGGGGCGCTTCGTAAATTGAAAGAAAATTCGTTGGTGGATAAGTATGCGTTTCTTTTGGATGAGCTTGCTAAACTCCGTCAGACAGCCGACTTCAAAGAAGGGATGGCGGCAATGCGTGATAAACGAAAGGGAGAGTGGAAGAATAGCTAATCAAAAAGAACGGAAGCTTGGTCGACTGGTCAATGGAGAAAATTCCCAGGGAATAGAACTTAATACGATCAATAAAGCGAGACCAAACCAAATGAGTAAAATTTTAAAACGTCGATCATCTGTATCGGCGTTTTTGCTTTTTAGACTACCAATGAGCAGAAATATTGCTGCGAGAATCATCATGCTGCTATGCTCCATTCCGAAAAAACGGATCTGTCGTAAGTGTACAGCTGTTTTGAAATGTGTCAGAAAATATTGTGTGATCGGACTTAATATATAGAGTATGATACCCATTAATGCTTGCATATAAAAAGCAATAATGACCGCCTTTTTTAAGAAATTATCGGTAGGGGTGAAGGGGAGTCTCTTCTTTTTTTGATAGGAAAAACGTAATAAACTAACTATAATAATGATCAAAACAATCCATCGCCAGGTGGAATGCAAAGCTAAAATAAAGGCGTAAATAGAAGTCATAGCGATACAAAGATGAACATAAAATACATTAAAAAACATTTCAGTCACTTGATTATTGTGACAACAGCAAAGCAGATTCGGGTTAAAAATGATTGCTGAGTTCTATCGTTGAATGAGAAGATGATAAAAATGAGGCTTGAATTTAATGTGATTTTTTTGTTTATGTAGTGTTTGTAGTATTTTGATTATTAATTATTTAAAATCTATATATTCCCGGTATTAACTTAAGGTTAATTGGTTTCTGAGTGCTGCAAACGCGGTTTTTGGCTAGATTGTATAGGGAAATTAGCTCAAAAGTATGGTGGCGGATTCTAATTTTAATTCACTTTGGTGATTAGGGTGCGTAATGTGTGGTTTTTGGTGTTTTTTAAGCGATTTGAGAGGCTTTTTGCTAGTTGCTGTACCTTCGCTTCGTTGGAATAAAAAAGTGCCCTCAAGGTGTTAATTTTAAGTTTTTTGTGTTGCGGCGGTTTTAGATAGGTGCGAAAATAGTGGGTTCTGATCTTATTTTTTCATTATGAATTTCATAATTAGTTTGTTTAATTATCTTTTTATCAGTATATATATGGCTTTTATATAAACTTATTATTTTTTGTTTTTGCTGATTCTTAGTTATTATATAAGGTGCAGATCTCGCGAGCCTATAGCCTTTAAAATAGGGGCTACAGATTTATTTTTTTAAATATTTTTTGGAAACATCGGGAATTAGTATCTATATTAGTGTATTAATTAAATAATACAGTAGTATGATTACTATCCAAAATCTAAATTTCAGTTATAGTAAATCCAGGCCACTCTTTCTTCAAATGGATCTCACCTTGAAGCAGGGGCATATCTATGGATTACTTGGAAAGAACGGCGCGGGTAAGTCTACCTTGCTCAAAAATATTGCCGGCTTAGTATATCCAGTATCGGGGGTGGTTGAAGTCTTGGGACACAAGCCAACTCGAAGGGAGCCCTCTTTGTTGCGGGAGATCAGTTTTATTCCGGAGGAGTTTTATTTGCCTGCGGTAAAATCAGAACAATTTTTAAAAGCCAATGCTGGGTTTTATCCCAATTTTGACCGGGAACATTTTTATCGCTTGATCAAAGAATTTGAAATTCCGGTAGAACAAAAATTGGCGGAGATGAGCTATGGTCAGAAAAAGAAATACATTATTTCCTTCGGTTTGGCTTCCAATACGAAAATCATTATCATGGATGAACCAACGAATGGGCTAGATATTCCTTCTAAAGCGCAGTTTCGTAAAATTATGGCTTCGGCCATCACAGACGATCGTTGTGTAATTATCTCAACCCATCAGGTACGTGATCTGGATAATCTGATTGATGCGGTCATTTTACTTGATGAGCATAAGGTAGCGTTGAATGCACCTGTTAACCTGATTACCGATAAGCTCTGCTTTAAAAAGATGAAGGAATTATCTTTTGATGTGCTGCATGCGGAGGAGGCGCTTGGAGGTTTCAATGTGATTCTTCCAAATAGGCTTGCTGAAGATTCCAAACTGGATCTGGAGTTGTTGTTCAATGCGGTGTTACAGCAAAAGGAAAAAATTACAAACCTCATTAAAGTCGATGAATATGTCAAACCTGTTTAATACTACACGTTTTTTTGCGCTGATCCGTAGGCAATGGGTTGGTTTTGGACGAATATATCTGATGTCAATAGGTGTAATCGCAGGCGTAATCTTTTGTTTTTATGCTTTCAATATGGGGACTAATTATGATCATCTTCAGCATGATTTTGCCAATGTTTATTCGATATTGAATTTTAGATCACCTTTATTCTGTGTATTGGGATTGTTTTTTGTGACTGTGATCTCGAGCAGTTATTTTGCTGATCTTGGACGTAAGACAAAAGCTATTTTTGAATTGATGATACCTGCTTCGCAATTGGAGAAATTTCTGGTCGGTATTTTCTATACAGTGATCATTGGGATCAGCTCATATCTACTGATCTATTATCTGATCGATCTAGCCTTCATTTCCTATTTGCGAGGTTTTGGTCCTTCCGTTAGAACGGAGGTAAATGAACTTGGTGAACAGGTTACGGTGGAGTTCTGGCAATATTTTTTTAGCGTGGATTATCCGAGCGGCGCGTATTATGCCTGTTTTTTACCTGTCGTATTGAATGCTATATTTTTACTGGGGGGGATTGTTTTTAAGAGCTATCAATATATTAAGACCGCAATCTCACTGTTGCTTTATTGCGTGGTCTGGATGTCTTTTTTTGTGTATCTCATGAAAACACAAACGGAAAATACAGTGGGGCGCATGGATGATAATTATTGGTCAGATTCAAATCACATCTTTGGGCTAATTACAATGACAGGAATAGCGCTCACATTGATATTCTGGGGGATTGCCTTTTTAAGGTTAAAAGAGAAGGAGATTTAATATGGAATTTAATGCCAACAAAGCGATTTATCTACAGATTGCGGAATATGTATGTGATCATATTTTAATGGAAACCTGGAAAACGAACGACAAGTTGCCCTCGGTACGGGAGCTGGCAGTTCAATTGGAGGTGAACCCGAATACAGTTATGAGGACCTATGATATGCTGCAACAGAAGGAGATTATCGCGAATAAACGCGGAATCGGTTTTTTCTTGACCGGGGATTCTGTCCGGAATGTTAAATCTTACCGGAAGACGGTTTTTTTGGAAGAGGATCTTCCATTGTTCTTTCGGAATATTTATTTATTGGAAATTGGTCTAACTGAATTGGAGCAACGTTACAGACAGTTTGTTGAACAGAATTTTAATTAAAATGAATCATGAAATTAAGTACTAAATTATTGATAGGGCTCGCAATATTCCTTTTTGTTGTTCCGACATTGGTGGCCTCTTATTTTGTTCGGATCAATAGGGTAGATGCAAACGTTTATCATGCAAATGTGGAAAAGGAGGTGTCAAACCCTGGTGCGGCAGATGTTTATTTTCGGTCGTTTCCTATAGGTAAATTTGATAAACTGCAGATCCTTGGTTCAGATGCCAGGGGGATCAATTTATATGTGGTGAAAAGTGATAAGTTTATGCTGAAGGTGAATAAGAGCCAGGCGGATTTTGTGAAAGCGAAGGTAGATGCTGATGGTTTTCTGGTGCTGGATTTTTTGGAGGGTGGTGATAAGTATTATAAGTCAGTCTATATTTTTACGCCGGATCTGAAAATATTAAAATTAGAGAAAGCAGATGTGAACGAGTTTTCTGCAAAGCTTGATGAGTTCACTATTGTTGGTGACAGTGTTGAGAATTTTTCTTTAAGTGGAGAAACGACCATCAATACGCTTAATTTGGTTTTGACAAATTCGCATATAGATGATTTTGGCTACCGTGACGACAAAAATACGGCACCTGTCAGTCATTTACACGTTGATATCACCAACACCAATCTAGGGTTGCCTCGGGTTGATTACAAGATTGCTGATATTCTTGTTAAGAATTCGCAGGTCTATTTTAATAGAAAAGGGGATAAGTCTAGGGTCGATGTTTTGGATATCAAAACGGAAGGTGTTTCTTCTGTCCGGCTGGATAGCTTGCAGTGGAATACATTGAAAGGACGTTTGTCGAACGATACAAAAATTGATTTGCCAGTGCATGCATTACGTAATCTGATCAAATAGTCTTCCGTACTGATTTTGTTTGTTAAGGTCTTGTGAAGGGTATTTATTTTGTAAAAGCTCAAAATTCAAACAATTGGAATTTTGAGCTTTTTGGTATATCCTGACCTATGGGTTAATAAGCGCTGCGACCTGTTGGTCACTTGTGACGCCCGGTTCCAGTGCTATCAGTTTAAAATTGCGGAAATGAATCTCCGATCCTTCAGATTCGAGGCAGAGGTAGCCTTTTTTTACAGTTGAATTGCGTATTCCGTTGACAAATTTCCCGTTGACAGCTAATTTGATTGTGCCGTCAATACATATGATTGTGTATTTGTTCCATTCGCCTTTCCCTTTAGCTCTGTTTTCTATGGATTTGCTACGTGTACCACGGGGGGTGTCTGGTATTGTGGTAACGCCACCGACACCAAATAGTTCGCCATGCACGTAGGCAATTGGTGCTTGTTTGCCATCAATATGATTCTGATTTACCCAGTCCAATTCGAGCATTTGTACTTCTACGCCTCCAGGTAGCCTGCCGGATGGATCAGGTTTGGCATCTGACCAAACGAAGATTCCTGAATTACCGCCAGCGTATTGATGGTTCCATTCGACATGGATAATAAAGTTTTCGTACTGTTTTGAAGAGCGTACTACACCTATTGGTTTTCCCTTGCAAATGAGATTCCCCTTTTCGATACACCATGTTTCAGGGTCTGTATTGACATTAATCCAGTGAATTTTTTCTGCGTTCTTCTTGTTTAATACCCAATCGTCCCATTGGATTTCCTGGCCAAAATTAAATAAGGTATTGTTTTGGGCTAGGAGGTTACTATTATTAAGCAATAAAATGCTGAAAATAGAATAAATAAGTCTTTTCATAAGGTTTTGGAGGTTAGCTAAACTTTGTCTTTCCAGGTGTAGCAATAGGAGGTCCGTCTATGTTAAGTTCCCAATTATAAGACGATAACTCCGGGCCAAGACTTTCTTTCGAATTTATTACTTGATCAAAGGTTAGGTTTTGACCTGTATAGCCTGCCATGCGTGCCCAAATAGCCAGCAATGTGCTGTTGGTCATCCACTCGCCATCATTGATCGGTTTGTTACTTCTGATTGCTGCAAACAACTCATCATGTTGCGTTTGGTACATATTGTTTTTTGCTCCGGTGTAATTCCAGTCCATTTTTCCAGTTATTGTATGTTTTCCGCCAATGATGACTTCGGCCGCACCTTCTGATCCTAACATGCTTACTGAGTTTCTAGGGGTGGCTCCAGCTTGTTGTCGACAGAAGTGTGTTCCGATAGCTCCATTTGCGTACTTAAATTCTATCGCAAAATGGTCGTAGATATTTCCATATTTTGAATCTACACGGACTTGTCTGCCGCCTGTACCCATCGCTGAAATAGGCATAACGTCACCCATGGCCCAAGACATCATATCTAAACTGTGTACTGCCTGTTCTACGATAAAATCACCTGAAAGCCAGTTGTAATAAAACCAGTTTCTCATTTGTTGGGTCATTTTATTCCATTCTGGACGTGGATCGATATAGGTCGCTTCGCCACCATAGCGAAATGTACTAACTGATCTTACCTGGCCTATTGCTCCTTCTAACACTTTAGTAAATGTAGCTCGGTTTGGAAGATCATAACGGAAGCAGAAGCCAGAAACAAGTGATAAGTTTAATTCTTTTGTTTTTTTTACCGACTGTAATACACTCTGTAGTCCCGGTACGTCAACGGCCATAGGTTTTTCACAGAAGATATGTTTTTTTGCGTTAACAGCAGCTTTTAAATGCAGTGGTCTAAATGCCGGCGGAGAGGTTAACAATACCACGTCTACATCACTATTGATTACTTTTTCGAAGGAATCGAAACCTAAGAACTTGTTGTTTTTGTCAATTTTTACCTGTTTTGGGCGAACTTCCATCAAAGCGGCATAGGATTCGTCCATGCGGTCCTGGAAAACGTCTGCCATAGCCGTAATTTGACAATTTGGATCAGCCTGTAAAGCTTGGATCGCTGCGCCAGTGCCTCTGCCGCCGCAGCCTATAAGTCCTACTTTAATGATTTGATCTTTTGATTGGTTTGTAAAGGAGGACAACGAAGAGGTTGGGAGGGAGCTTCCGAGGGCAATGATACTGGATTTTTTTAGGAATGATCTCCTTGAGTTGTTTCCTGGATGGTTATCGGAATTGAATGACATATTGTATTTAATGTTTATAAATGAATATAATGGTGTTAAGTTGTTAAATGATGTAACGTTTGTTTCATATTGGTCTAAAAAGACACTGCCTATTCACGAGATACAGAAGTTGATTTTCGATGTTCTATTTTACAGTCTAAAAAGTAAGTTTCAAATTCGAAATAATTTTTTTTATTTCTATTTTTTAACATCTCTAACAACAGTTCTACAGATCGATCGGCCATAAGACGTGTTGGTTGGGTAATAGTTGTCAAGGACGGGTTTAAGCTATTCGCAAAAGGTGTGTTGCTGAAGCCGATTAAATTCATGTTTTCTGGAATCTTTACGGCTAACTTATTTAATATATGTAAGACCTTTAATGATAAAGTGTCCGTGGTCGATAGAAGTGCATCTGGGTGTATGGGGTTGCTTAATAAGCTGCTTATTTTTCTTTCGAGCTCTTCATCAATATCATCTTTGGGACTTGAATAAGATATTTCCACAATATTTTGTTCGTTATAAGGAATCGAACAGTTGAATAGTGCATCTTTGTACCCCTTAATTCTGCTGGCATTACCTCCGATATCTTTACATAGCAGTAAAATGATGTTTTTACGGCCATTTTTTATCATTTCTTCGGTAGCTTGATAGATTACCTTGTTGTTTTGTATGCCGATTTTAAAGGTGTTAAGTTGATGATTTATTCGGTCAAAAATAATGATTGGGCATATCTGCTCCATGATATACATCAACAGGGATAAGCTGGAGTCGTTTTTTACGGGTGAAATGATGATACCATCGATATTACTTTGTACGCAGAGTTCCAGTGCTTCTTTCTCCTTTTTTTCATCGTTGAACGTCTGGAGTAAGATTAACTGGTAATTTGTTTGGGATAATATCAGGGAGATTTCTTCGTAGAAATCGAAGAAGAACGAGCTTGAAATAAAAGGGACAATAATAGCCAGTGTATTTGAACGTCCAGTTTTTAGGCTTTTGGCTGAAAAGTTTGGAATATAGTTAATCTTCTGCGTGTAAGCTAGGATCATTTTTTTTGTTTCCGCACTGATTTCATGACTATCATTAAGCGCCTTGGAAATGGTCCCCGGTGAAAGGTTTAATTGCTTTCCAATCTCTTTTAAGGTAATTCTTTTCATGTTCTCTTTCCTCTCCATTTCTTATCATTATCCATCCGCTATTCGCTGTTGAATAGGGTTAGAATTATTTTTTTGAATGCTGCTTCGCAGGTTTAATTGTATTCAGATGATGAATTATTAAATTATAAAGATAACATAAAAAAGAGGTTTTCAAATGGGGTTTGCAAAAAGCGGCGGTAATTCAATGTAAAAAGCCTTATTTACCGGAGTTGAGGTGGAAGGGCTAGGGAAAAGGAGAGTGACGCGGGCATGAACATAGGATCTGGCATCTTTCAATTTTCATGAAAGATGCCAGATCCTATGTATTATTTGGACCCGCCGAAAAGCTTGCTGATTAGCCAGATGACAAGCGCAACGACAACGACAACAATGAGTATACCTGTCCAAACACCGGCTTTAAAAATACTCTCTATCACAGAGCAGCTTGTCATTAATAAAAGCGTACTTGACATTAAGGAGAAAGGCACTATTTTTTTCATAATGGATCGTATTAATTATTCGTTTTCTATATAATAACGACAATTTAAACTGCAAATAGTTTTCAATATATCTTGCGAATAGCTGAGTCCCACGGTTTCTGTGTGCTTTGTAGAATATTCGATGGATCTAATTTGGTCAAGCCCTTCTTTCGAATCCTTATATCCTTAAACAAGAAAAGCTAATCTTGCGATTAGCTTTTCTCTTAGTGATCCCGCTGGGATTCGAACCCAGGACCCATACATTAAAAGTGTATTGCTCTACCAGCTGAGCTACGGAATCCTTTCTGTTTTTGAAAGTGATGCAAAGGTATAATTTCTTTCTATATGCTCCAAATTATTGGTTTTAAAATTTGGTTTATCGGCGGTAACTGTCTAATAAATAAAAAGATTATTTTTTGCTAGCCCCTCTTTTTTGCATGAATTATCCTATTTGCACCATTGATATCCTTGATAAGCTGAACATGATGAAAACCTTTTTTCTCTATGAGCTCCTTTGTTTCCGGTCCCAGATATTGATTAATCTCAAAATAAAGATCGCCATTAGGTACCAAATGTTTTAATGCAAATGAGGAAATTACATCATAAAAGATCAATGGTGCACTTTCTTCAATGAATAAAGCGAGCTCAGGTTCGTAAGCTAATACGTTCTGTTGCATGTACTGTTTTTCATTTGGCGTGATATAGGGGGGATTGGAAACGATAATATCGTATTGTTGGTCTGAAAAGACGTAATCCCATTCTAGAATATCCGCATTGATGAAATGAATGGTTTCCCCTAGTCGTTGCGCATTTTTTTTGGCGGTATTGATGGCTTCTTTGGAAATATCTACTGTGGTCACCTGGGCCTGATTTAGGTGCTTTGATAAAATAATAGGAATGCATCCCGAACCAGTTCCGATATCAATGACCTTTAATCCCGATAAGCTAGCGTGTTTTTTTATGATCAAATCAACAAGCTCCTCTGTTTCTTGTCTCGGTATCAGAACGGATTCATTCACTTCGAAAAATTCCCCATAGAAATCGGCCTTATTTAAAATATATTGAATAGGCCTATTTTTTTTGAGATCCTGAACAATGTTCAGCAAACGAATAGCATCCGTTTCAGATACTAAATCACCTTTTTTCAATTGATAAGCTATTCTTTTTATACCCAATAGTTCTTCCATAATAAGTAGAAATATAGATTTTATTTCTTCCTTGTCATAGATGGAATTTAATTCGTGTTGAAACGTTAATTCGAAATCTTGAAGTATTCTCATGCGTCAAAGGTACGATTTTCATAGATTTGCATTATGAATATGCACAGGCAATATATGCAACGCTGCTTGGATCTCGCTCAGCTAGGAGCAGGATCTGTCAGCCCAAACCCCATGGTGGGTGCAGTTATCGTTCATGACGACCAAATTATAGGCGAGGGGTATACTTCTCCTTACGGAGGTCCTCATGCTGAAGTTAACGCCGTAAGTCAGGTGTTGGACAGGTATGGAGATACTGCGAGGGAATTATTGGGTGCAAGTACATTTTATGTGAGCCTTGAGCCCTGCGCACATTATGGTAAAACACCTCCTTGTGCGAATATGATCGCTGATCTTAAACCGCTGAAGGTTTTTGTAGCTTGTTTGGATCCTTATGCAAAGGTCAATGGGAAAGGTGTTGAAATATTAAAAGAGGCTGGTATTGAAGTTGAAATTGGACTTTTAGAGAAAGAAGCGATCTGGCTCAACCGCCGTTTTTTTACACGAATTAGCCAACATCGCCCTTATGTTATTTTAAAATGGGCCCAATCTAAAGATGGCTTAATAGGTCAAGAGGATAAACAGGTTTGGATTAGTAACGCCGCTAGTCAACAATTGACTCATCGTTGGCGCGCAGAAGAGGATGCAATTTTAGTGGGAACAAATACTGTCCGGATTGACAATCCCAGTTTGACCGTTAGGCATTGGAAAGGTAAAAATCCAATCCGTGTGTTGATTGATCGAGATTTAGTCATTTCACCGGAGGCTAAGATTTTTGATGAAAAAGCTGATACCATTGTTTTTAATGCAAAAAAAACTGACTGGCAAGGCCATATTAAACATATTGAACTTGAAAACTATGGTCTATATTTACCACAAAGTATTCTTTATCAATTGTACCTGATGGATGTGCAATCTATTATCATTGAAGGCGGAGCGAAGACCTTACAAACATTTATTGATGCTGGTCTCTGGGATGAAGCACGGGTATTTCAATCTGAGACAGAATTGCATACTGGTGTACCTGCTCCAAAATTGAATGGCAGGATTCTTGAAAAGCAAATGATTTCCAATGATTTGCTTGTGGTTTATGTGAAATGATCCCGATAAATTGTATATTTAGGAAATTATAAACCTTTGATCTGCAGGATCTAATTTTTTAGAATACAATTATGGTGGTTACAGAAAACTTAATGCAGTTTATCTGGAAACTACGGCTATTCAATACAATAGGATTGCTATCTAGTGATGGAGAGCCGTTGACTGTGATAAACCTTGGTCAGCATAACCTGAACGCAGGACCAGATTTTTTAATGGCTCATGTTACACTTGGAGACAAGGAATGGCATGGAAATATTGAAGTCCATATTCGTTCGTCGGACTGGGATCGACACCAGCATCAGGAAGATGTTGCTTATAATAATGTCATACTTCATGTTGTTTGGATAAATGATAAAATCATACACCGCAGGGATGGAAGTGTTATTCCGACGATCTTGCTTTCGGAATATGTAGATCCACATTTACTCAATAAATATTCGACGATGATGAATGCGACAAATTGGATTCCTTGTCAATCGCAGCTTAGTTCTGTTGATTCGTTAAAGAAGACGATGTGGTTGGATGCCTTATCTTATGAGCGCTTGGAAATGAAAGTTCAGGTGATCTTTGATTTGTTGGATGATTATGAAAATGATTGGGAGAAGGTTTTCTGGATCTGGCTGTGTAGATGCATGGGGCTAAAGGTGAATGCTGAAGTATTTCAGGAGCTTGGAGAGAAGCTTCCATTGCCCTTATTACATAAATATCGTTCTGATATATTGAAGATCGAAGCGATTTTTTTTGGAACGGGTGGCTTTTTACTCAGTGAAGGAGATGATGAATATACTAATTTACTCTATGAAGAGTTTATTTATCAGCAGCGTGTTCATAAAATTGCGGTGGTAAACGGGGGATGGAAAAAGTTGAGAATGAGACCTTATAATTTTCCTGAACTTCGAATCGCGCAGTTGGTTACATTGTTTAGTCAGAAATCATTGAGTCTTTCAACGGTTTTAAGCTTGGAGAATGTGGAGGATGCAAGATCGTTGTTTGGTATAGAACCGTTAAATGAATACTGGAAGTGTCGTTTTTCATTAGGAGGAAATACGTCCAGTGAACATTCCGGGAAAATAGGAAAGGGTACCATCGATATTCTCCTTGTCAATGCGGTAGTGCTCTTTCTTTTTGCTTATGGGAAATACTATGGGATAGAGAAATATATCGACAAAGCTATCCACTTTATGGAGACGCTACCTGCTGAAAAAAATACGATCGTAAAACGGTTTGAAGAATTCGAATGGGCTGCCGAAAATGCCTCTCAGAGCCAGGCAATATTACAGTTGAAGAAATTATACTGCGACAAGAAGCAATGTCTTCATTGTAGGATTGGTGCCGAAATTTTGCGAAGCGGTTAATTTGCCAGTATTTCGGCGATTTCTTTATATCCTTTTTGCAAAGCGAGGTTTGCTGGTGTAAATCCCGCTAAGTTGACAATTTGGGTGTCTGCACCGAATTCCAATAAGGCTACAATGAAGTCGATATTTCCGTGTTGGGCAGCAAAATGTAGTGCAGTTTCACCTGTTGCTTGGACTGCATTAACATCAGCATCGGCTTCAATAAGCATTTTACCGATTTCCTCATTATTATTTGATGCAGCAATATGTAGGGGGGAAGCAAGCTGTTCGTTTCTAATGGCGACATTTGGGTTTACCTTCTTGGATAATAATAGACGGACGATATCAGCTTTGTTGAAATAGGTCGCTAGTGTCAACGGTGTAAAACCATGGGAAGACCATTCGTTGACAACAGATGGGGCTTGTTGGATAATTGCTTCCACGTATGCGGTTAATCCTGCAGCACAAGCCTCATGGATGGTCATCGACTTGGTGTGTTGTAAAAGTATCCGGATAATTTGTGGTTTGTTATAATAACATGCTAATAATAAGGGGGAAATGCCATGACTGGTAGTTTCTTGTAATAATTCAGGGTTTCCGATCAATAATAGATCGATGTCGTGACTTTTTCCTTCTTCAATATATTGTTCTAAAACAGAAAGATTCATTTTCAAATATAATTGCGTAACTCTTCTACTAAAATAGGTTTTATTAATGAAAATAACTGTTTGAATAGCGAATTTATTTCCTAGATCAGCCTGCTATAAATGGCAGAAAAATGGCCGGGGATATAAATTTTTAGAAGAATTGGGATGGGAATAGGATTGAAAAGGGCATTTTTTGAAAATTTATATACACAAATGTGTAGTAATTCATATAATATTTTTGAAAATTAAAAAGTAGATGTACTTTTGTTAAGCCCCTCCCAAGGGCATGTTTTTCATAGGTAGATGTAGGGTCGAGTGTTTCTCACTTCGACCCTTTTTTTATAGCTTTGTTTTATATTTAAAGGAAATGTCCAAAAGAAAAATTGTTGTTGCTATTACAGGAGCTAGCGGCTCTATATATGCGAAGTTGTTGCTGGAAAAACTGAATTCACTAAAATCTCAGCTAGCTGAGGTTGGTATCGTGATGTCTAATAATGCGAAGGATGTGTGGCGGGCCGAATTGGGCGACGAGAGCTATCAAGATGTGCCTTTCAAGTTCTACGATAAAAATGACTTTTTTGCACCATTTGCATCGGGTTCGGCGCGTTTTGACACCATGATTGTCTGTCCTTGTTCTATGGGAACCTTATCAAGAATTGCTTATGGAACTTCTTCAGATCTTACTACCCGTGCAGCGGATGTAATGTTAAAGGAAAGACGGAAGCTTATTTTGGTTACAAGGGAGACACCATTAAGTATTATCCATATTCAGAATATGAAGCTGGTTACGGAAGCTGGTGGAATTATTTGTCCTGCTTCTCCATCTTTCTATAGCCTTCCAAAAACTTTAGAGGAGTTGGCTGAGACAGTGGTCGATCGAATTTTAAGTTTAGCGGGATTTGATTTTAAACATTATCAGTGGGGAGAAAATTCATAATGAATGTTCACTGAAATCTATTTTTAGTGTTCTATAATAAAATTGTATTTTGTAACTTTGTTTCTCGAAATGAAGCAATCAAAAGCATCACGCGAAAAATCTATTTATAGCTATACAATTTATAGTGATAAATTCGTTTTTTGTTTATCATCATGGAACACGCTACATGCTTCAACAGACAATTTGTATCCTATTAATTTCAATCACATTCATATATGAAAAGCTTATTGATTACTTCTGTTAAAGTAATTTTGCCGGGTAACGAATATCATCAGCAGACTGTTGACGTATTTATCGAAAAAGGGAAGATTGCACAGATTGGAAACACCATCAAAGTAGCTGATAAAAACGTAGAGACAATCGATGGAACAGGTAAGGTTCTATCGCCTGGATTTTTCGATTTACACGCCAATTTCGGGGAACCGGGCTTGGAAACAAAAGAAGATATCCGAACAGGTACGGCTGCCGCCGCTGCTGGAGGTTTTACCGCTGTGGCAGTGATGCCTAATACTGAGCCCGCAATTCAAAGTCGGTCTGAGGTAGCGCTTGTCGTCAATGCGGCGAAAGGAAATATTGTCGATGTACATCCCATCGGTGCTATTAGCAAGAAGCGTGAAGGCAAAGAAATGGCTGAGCTTTACGATATGAAGCAAAATGGTGCAGTTGCATTCAGTGATGGGAATAAGAGTGTACAACAAGCTGGATTAATGAGTAGAGCTTTGTTGTATGCAAAAGGATTTGAAGGACTGATCTTTTCACATGCTGAAGATGAGTCTATGGCAGGGGGGAATAAAATGAATGAGGGCACAATGAGCACTTATTTGGGAATGAAAGGAATTCCTAATCTCGCGGAATCATTGATGGTTTCACGTGATCTATATCTAGCCGAATATACAGAAGCTCCAATCCATTTTGCATCGATCAGTACACCTGAAGCTGTAGATTTAATTAAAAAAGCGAAAGCGAAGGGCCTTCGGGTAACTTGTGATGTAGCCGCACATCAATTAGTATTTACGGATGAGGATATCGTTGGTTTTGATAGCAATTATAAAGTAAGCCCACCATTGAGGACCAAAGCCGATGCGAAAGCGTTGATAAAAGGTGTAAAGGATGGTGTAATAGATGCGGTGGTATCACAACATACTCCACAGGAAATCGAATATAAAAATGTGGAATTTCATATTGCTAAAAACGGTATTATCGGATTACAAACAGTATTGCCGTTGTTAGTTCGTGCCGGACTAAATGAGGAGCAGATTGTAAACAGTCTGGCTGTTAGACCAAGACAAATTCTTGGCTTAGCTATTCCGCAAATTAAAGAAGGTGCTATCGCGAATCTAGTTTTGTTTGACCTTGCGAAATCTTGGAATTTCGATGAAAAGACAAATAGATCCAAATCAAAAAATTCTCCACTATTCGGGCAGACTTTAAAGGGGGCTGTCGAATTGGTCATCAATAATAATCAAATCATTAAAAACGATTAAACCATGGAAGCAAATATAAAAGCTGCTGTAGAAGCGGGTGTTTTAAATTATGGAAAGGTTGATGGGATTTCCACCGCCCCAGAATTTCTAGAGAAACTGATCCAAGTATTCAATACAGATGCGACTTATCTGGAGAAATTGGAGTTGCTAGACCAGTCTTTTGACGACTATACTTTGTTTGATGAACTTCGTGAAGTCTATGTCGACTTATTATTGATGAATTTCTTTTCTAGCGATGTACTCAAGCTTGAGGATGACTACTTGGATTCTGAAGAATGGGAGGCTATTGAAGATGAAACGATAGACCGTGGAACGGAGTTACTGAATATTTTCCTTTATTTAGGTGAATGTAAAGATGACGAGATCGAGCCTGAACTGGATGATTTCTTAAAAGAGTTTTTACTGGTTGATGAAGATGAGTTTCAAGATGAACATGAAATTTATGAGGATATCATTGCTAACCAGATTTTGGTAGATAGTCCTTATGCTGAAATAGCAAAAGTAGCTAAGGGAGTTAATCCCCGAAGCGAAGTTTATGAATTGTTCTATCCGGTAATGAGTTTCTTTGGTGAATTGAATCCAAGCAATGAGCAATTTGAGGAGTATGCTGCTGCATCAAGCAACAAAGCATTTGATTTGGCGCTCTACAAAGTTCTTAGTACTTACTATAGTAAATAATTATGGCAGATTCAATCAACCCCAGTAATGCCGGATTCGATGCGGTAATCGACAAGAAGAAGAGTATCATCTATGGCGTCGTTTTAGGCGTGATTTCCTTTGTTCTTGGACTGATCGTTCTTTTTGTTGTTAAAGACCTGAATTCCTTCTGGGGAGTTATGTCTATGTCCTTTATTGTCAATACAGGTATTTTCGTTATTATTTCCGCACTATTTTCTTTTTCTCTTAGAAAAGCAAATGGTGGTTACTGGAGTTTTTCCATAGCGCTCAAATCCATCTTTATGATGTTGGCTATTTCGACGATTATTTCTACTATTGGTACGCAGGTGTATGTTAACTTTGTGAATCCGACTTTGCAGGAAAAAGTCGTCACGCACACCATTAATGTGACCATTGAATATATGGAAAAGAATAATGTACCTGATGAGGTCATAGATTCAAAAATTGCGGAGTTGGAAAAACAAGTTGATGCGATTGGAAAGATAACCTTGGGTCAAATCTTTAAGGGATTGGCTATCACGCTGTTATTTCAGTTTGTGTTTGCATTGTTGTTATCGGCACTCTCAAAAAGGGAAAAGCCAGCATTTGTGCAGCAAAGTAATTAGGTTTTATAAAATAAAATATAGTCTACAAGGTATTGCTGAGAAAAGTAATACCTTTGTTTGTATTAAAATAGTACATTTTTAGCATGATTAACATTCACATGGATATTTCTATTGTTGTTCCATTATTTAATGAAGAAGAATCTTTACCCGAATTGACCACTTGGATAGACCGTGTCATGGCGGCCAATCATTTCTCTTATGAAATCATTCTGGTTGATGATGGGAGTAAAGACAACTCTTGGAAGATCATTGAAGAATTGAAATTGCAAAATGGCAATATTTCGGCCATCAAATTCAGACGTAACTATGGAAAATCCGCTGCTTTAAATGTTGGGTTTGCAGCAGCTCAGGGCGATGTTGTGATCACCATGGACGCGGATTTACAGGATAGTCCGGATGAGATTCCGGAGTTGTATGACCGAATTATGAATAAAGGGGCTGATCTAGTTTCAGGATGGAAACAAAAACGTTATGATCCTCTCACAAAAACAATTCCGACCAAATTATTCAATGGCGTAACGAGGTCAATGTCGGGGATCCACAATTTACATGATTTTAATTGTGGCCTTAAGGCTTACAAAAAGGAAGTTGTCAAAAATATAGAGGTGTACGGTGAAATGCACCGTTATATTCCAGTCATTGCAAAATGGGCAGGATTTACGAATATTCAGGAGCAAATCGTTCAGCATTATCCACGTAAATATGGTACAACGAAATTTGGACCAGGACGCTTTGTTAAAGGATTTTTAGACCTGCTGTCTATATTTTTTGTTGGAAAATTCGCTAAGCGGCCAATGCATTTCTTTGGTGTCATGGGTGTTATGAGTTTCCTAGCCGGTTTATTTATTTCCGTCTATTTAATCTGTCACAAACTGATGAGTATCGCCAGTGGTACGCCATTTAGGGATATCACTGATCAACCATTATTTTTCTTTGCATTGACGGCGATTATTCTAGGGACCCAATTGTTTTTGACAGGATTTTTAGCTGAACTGGTTTCAAGAAGTAGTTCGGATCGAAATGATTATCAAATCGAAAAAGTCATTTAATCATTATGCGTATTGTGATTCTGGGATCTGCCTACCCTTTGAGGGGAGGGGGGATCGCTTCTTTCAACGAACGATTGGCGACCCATTTTCAAGAATTGGGGCATGAGGTTGATATTTACTCTTTTACATTACAGTATCCCAACTTTCTCTTTCCTGGTAAATCTCAATACTCAGATGAACCGGCTCCAGCTGGCCTGAATATACAGACGAAAGTTAATTCAATCAATCCGCTGAATTGGTTTAAAGTGGGCGGAGAACTAAGAAGGGAGAAATATGATTTACTTATCGTTCGCTTTTGGATGCCCTTTTTTGGACCTTGCTTAGGTACTATTCAACGACAGGTACGAAAAAATAAACATACCAAAATTGTCTGTATAGCAGATAATATCATTCCTCACGAGCAAAGATTTGGAGATAAGTTATTAATCCGTTATTTCTTGAAATCGGTTGATGCATGTGTCACCATGAGCAAAAGCGTATTGGCTGACTTAAAGACGTTGAGCCCGCAGATTCCAGCTGTCTATACACCACATCCTCTTTATGATAATTATGGTCTTCACTTGAGCAAACTCGATGCGCGTAAATTGCTCAATATTGAACAGCAAGATAAGGTTATTTTATTTTTTGGATTTATCCGACAATATAAAGGTTTGGATATGTTGCTAGAGGCCTTAGCCGATGTAAGGGTTCGAGATTTAAATATCAAATTATTATTGGCTGGAGAATTTTACGGAGATCCGGCACCGTATTTAGCACTTATCAAAAAACACCATTTGGAGGAGTCTATTTATATGCATACTGATTTTATCCCGAATCAGGAAGTTGGACGTTATTTTTCGGCAGCTGATTGTGTTGTTTTGCCCTATCGAAGTGCGACGCAAAGTGGTATTACTCAGGTTGCTTATCACTTTGATTTACCCATGATTGTCAGCAATGTAGGGGGCTTGCCAGAGCTGGTACAGGATGGTTATGTGGGGTATGTCGTGGAACCAAATGTTAATAGCATAGCGGAAGGAATTGTGTCTTTTTATCGCCATGATAAAGAAGCACAATTCAGAACAAATATCATTGACGAGAAGAAAAAATATAGCTGGGATACCTTTGGGAAAGAGCTTCTTAAATTGATTGATTGATTGATTGATTGATTGATTGATTGATTGATTGATTGATTGATTGATTGATTGATTGATTGATTGATTGATTGATTGATTGATTGAAATACATCTATTATAAGCTTTAGAAAAAAGAGAAATTCTAAAGACCTCTTAAATAGCTAATAAATGCGTATAGCTGAATTTATTTGTATATAAAAGCAAATTTATCTAAGTTTGGAATACTGAGGAAGAAATTAAAAAGAAGGAGAGATTTTGTTGCCGTTTACACAGAGCAGTTTAGCAAAGATAGAGGAGTTTTTTAAGGAACAGGGCTATAAAGTTAGGTATGAAAAGGGATCATTCCGTACAGGCGCCTGTATGTTACAGGCAACAAAGGTTGTGGTTGTGAATAAGTTTTCGAATCTGGAGATAAAAATCCAATCTTTATGGAATATTCTATTGGATGTAGAGATTGATTTGGAGTCCATTTCAGAAAAACTCTTTCCAATTTATGAAGAGGTATTGAAATCAAAAACAGCAGTTTGAGAATAACATTTTTAGGAACCGGAACATCACAGGGGGTACCCGTTATTGCGTGCCAATGTCAAGTTTGTCAATCTCAAGACAAACATGACAAGCGATTGCGTTCTTCCATTCTTGTTGAATATAATAATCATACTCTTGTCATAGATACGGGGCCTGACTTTCGATATCAGATGCTGCGGGAGAAGGTAATGCATCTGGATGCGGTGTTGATGACACATTCTCATAAAGACCATATTGCGGGCTTGGATGATGTTAGAGCATTTAATTATCAGCAGCATTCTTCTATCTCTATTTATGGAACGGAAGCGCTTCACGATGCTTTAAAACGAGAGTTCTATTACGCCTTTACGGAAGTTAAATATCCAGGTGCTCCTCGGTTGGACCTAGAAGAAATAAAAGCTGGTGAGCCATTGCTCTTGTTTGGGAAGGAGATCATGCCCATAGAAGTATTGCATTATAAAATGCCTGTGCTTGGATTTAGGATAGACGATTTTGCCTACATTACAGATGCCAAATTTATTACTGGTGAAACGAGACGGTTATTGGAGGGTGTAAAAATTCTGGTGGTCAACGCGCTGCAAAAAGAGTCCCATATTTCCCATTTGACCTTGCAGGAAGCCATTGAATTTGCACAAGATATTCAAGCGGAAAAAACCTATTTTACGCATATTGGGCACCGGATGGGATTACATGCTGAAGTCTCACAAGAACTACCTCCAAACATGTTCTTAGCTTATGATAGACTGCAGATCGATATCGATAATTCTATTTAATATAAAACTATAGTTCATTTCTCGTTGTTATACCTATACAAAACAGAATTAGGTATTAAAATATAAACAAATGGGAAACTTATTGTACATCATCGCCGTTATTTTAGTGATCATCTGGGCGATCAGCTTTTTTGGAGGATATGCAGGAGGTGGAAACATCATTCACATTCTATTGGTGATTGCAATTATCGTCGTGCTATTGCGTGTCATCCGCGGTAACGCTTAACCAATTCCGTATTATATCAGATTCAAATAAAATTGGGCAATTTGTAGGTCTTGTGGATAGGTGATTTTTATATTTTTGGAATCTCCTTCAACAATTGAAATGCGGTTGCCAATTTTTTCGACTACCGAGGCATCATCTGTGAATAAAGGATCCTCTTCTTGGCGATAAGCTTCTATAAGCAATTCTGCCTGAAATACTTGTGGGGTCTGTACTAACCAAACCTGATTTCGGTCGGTAGCATTATTTGATGTATTATTACCAAGTCGTACGGATTCGATACTTTTTTGCGCTAGAACAATTGCTTGGTATTTATAGGCGCCTTGGAATGCCTTACTAATTAATGAGGTGGAGACAATAGGACGGGCTCCATCGTGTACAGCAATATAATCTGCAGCTCCTACTTCAAAATTTTCTTGGATATATTCAATACCATTCTTTACACTTTCAAAGCGGGTTTTACCCCCAAAAGTCAAATGCACTGGCGTGCTATATTGCAGCTTTGAGCATAAATCTATCCAGAATTGTTCCATTTCTTTGCTGATTACCAAGATAATTTCCGAAATATCTGATGATTGGTGAAAATGGTCGATGGTATGCATAATTACCGGTAGACCGTTTAAATCAAGAAATTGCTTCGGTAAATCGCTATTCATACGACTCCCAGTTCCGGCGGCAACGATAATGACAAAATTCATGGACAGTGGTTGAAAGTTATTATTTAAAAAAACGTGGATAGTTTTTTGCTACCCACGTTTAGAGATTTTTTTATCTAAAGCTGATTAGATGATCAACATCGCATCGCCATAACTGTAGAATCTATATTTTTCTTTTACAGCAACCTCATAAGCATTCATCACATTTTCATAGCCTGCAAATGCAGCAATCATTACCAATAAAGTTGATTCCGGCGTATGGAAATTGGTAACCATTGAATTTGCAATGCTGAAATCGTAAGGAGGATAGATAAATTTACTTGTCCAATCTGAGGCAGCCTTCAAATGATGATCTGCAGAGACAGAGGATTCGATCGCACGCATAGACGTCGTTCCGACAGCACAAACGCGGCGTTTATTATCAATTGCCCTGTTTACTACTTTTGCAGCTTCATCCGTGATAATAAATTGCTCAGAATCCATTTTATGTTTCGTTAGATCTTCAACTTCCACTGTACGGAAAGTACCAAGGCCAACGTGTAATGTTACTTCAGCGAAATCGACACCTTTAAGTTCCAAACGTTTCATTAATTCACGAGAGAAGTGAAGACCAGCAGTCGGAGCTGCTACAGCACCTTCATTTTTGGCATATATAGTTTGGTAACGGAATTTATCTTCTGGAGTCGCTTTACGTTTGATGTATTTAGGAAGTGGTGTTTCACCTAATATCTCGATATTGCGACGGAATTCTTCATCAGTACCATCGAATAGGAATCTGATAGTACGTCCACGTGAAGTCGTATTGTCGACAACCTCAGCCACTAACAAGTCATCGTCACCGAAATACAATTTGTTACCGACACGGATTTTACGTGCTGGATCAACCAATACATCCCAAAGACGAAGTTCATTGTTCAATTCGCGTAACAAGAAAACTTCAATCGTAGCTCCAGTTTTTTCTTTATTACCGTATAGGCGTGCTGGAAAAACTTTTGTATTGTTTAAGATCATGACGTCTTTGTCGTCAAAATAGTCCAATACATCTTTGAAAATTTTGTGTTCAATTTTACCAGTATCCTTATGTAGGACCATCAAACGCGATTCGTCACGATTTTCAGAAGGTTCAGAAGCAAGCAATGATTCTGGTAAGTTGAATTTAAATTGAGATAACTTCATCTTTAATGATATATATTTTAATGTCTGCCTTTCAGTGCATTACAGTGCACCAAATACTAGGTTGCAAAAAGCATACAAAGTTATAACTTTTTTGGGTATCAAAAGGTCTTATTTCTAATTTATAGATATATTTTTATTGATTTTGACATTAAATCAAAACTATATTGTATTTTAGAATGCAATTATGTTATTCCTTAGATTGATATTGGAAAGTTGTCAGTTTGCGTTTTCTGCATTAAAGGACAATCGTACACGTACCATGCTTTCCTTGCTGGGCGTGACTATTGGTATTTTTACCATTATAGGTGTGTTTTCGGCGGTGGATACCCTA
This sequence comes from Sphingobacterium sp. BIGb0165, assembly GCF_024810095.1. Classification (NCBI taxonomy): domain Bacteria; kingdom Pseudomonadati; phylum Bacteroidota; class Sphingobacteriia; order Sphingobacteriales; family Sphingobacteriaceae; genus Sphingobacterium; species Sphingobacterium sp. BIGb0165. The sequence goes on from NZ_JANUEB010000005.1 coordinate 515,677, forward strand.
CGAAATAACATTGAGGAATCTGTAAAAAAGATAGGAAGTAAGACACTTTACATAGAGAAATGGCCTTGGGATGGTGGCCCGAATTATCCTTGGTGGAAGTATTTGAACAGACCTGAACCTACGTACAATAATTATCAGGACTTAAGAAGCCGTATGACAACAGCGGAGTATATGGCTTATATGATCAATATCGGTAACACAACGATTAAGTATAAAAATAATTCTGCTCAAGGTTCATCGGTAAATGCCGCGACGTATGAAAACCTATATATTCAAAATTTGAATATTGTGGATGGGCGATATTTTGCGGAAAGTGAATCAAGAGGTGGTGCGCTGGTGACAGTATTAGGAGCCAATATCGCGGATGGGCTTTTTCCAAATGAGGAACCCGTGGGCAAGTATATTAATATGTTGGGGAGAAAAATTCAGGTTATCGGTGTCTTAAAAAAAGAGGGGAATGGTGTATTAATTAATACTTCTCCAGATGATACAGCTTTCATTCCATTTGAGTTGGCTAGAAATCTTGTCAATTATGATAATTTTTCTCCGAGTATAGCGATGGTCATCAAATCGAGTTATACATTGGGTGAAGCTGAAAGTGAAGCAAAAACATTGATGCGGTCGATCCGTCGTATTTCTCCGCAACGCGAGGAAAATTTCTCTATCAATCAGACGACAATGATTACAGGTGCATTAGATCAGCTTTTTGGTATCATTAATCTTGCTGGTTTTTCTATTGGTATTTTTTCAATTTTAGTTGGTGGTTTCGGTATCGCCAATATCATGTTTGTAAGTGTCAAGGAACGCACACACATTATCGGTATTCAAAAAGCATTAGGTGCTAAAAACTTCTTTATTTTATCGCAATTCCTTATTGAATCCATTGTACTGTGTTTACTGGGGGGTGGGATTGGCCTTGCGGTTGTCTATTTTCTTGCTTTTATTGTTCAACTTGCAACGGGGGTAGCAATTGTTGTCAGCGTAAAAATGGTTATTCTTACGGTATCACTTTCTACGTTCATTGGCCTGATATCAGGTATCGTACCTGCTTTGATGGCCTCTCGGTTAGATCCAGTCGAAGCTATTCGAAGTAAATAAACTTACTATGGTTAAAAAAGCTCAATTTTCGATATTGAAAGGATTTTGGCTTTTGCTTTTTGCTTACAGTTGTGTATTGATGGCAGAGATTACATGGCGATACCATAGTTTTTCATTGGATGCTAATTTCCTGATGATAAAGCAAACGGAAATTGAGTCGCTTTGGTGGTATAGATATGCTTTCTATTTACATGTCTGTACAGCAATACTCGCCTTACCTGCTGGTTTTACGCAATTTAATTCGGGGCTACTGAAGAAATATCCGCAATTGCATCGGAGGATCGGTTACGTTTATGTATTTAGTATTTTGGGCTTCGCTGCACCTTCAGGACTATTGATCGGATCTGTCGCTAATGGAGGCTTATTTGCGATTATTTCCTTTGAACTGCTTGCTCTGGGATGGTTCTATTTTACGTTTCAGGCCGTTCGTTTGGCCGTTCAGAAGAAATTTAATGTACACCAAGATTTTATGCTGCGTAGTTTTGCACTAACCTGTTCGGCCCTTACATTGCGTTTCTGGAAAGTGATTTTGGTTTATCTATTTCAACCGAATCCGATGGATCTGTATCAGATTATTGCCTGGCTGGGCTGGGTGCCTAATTTATTACTTATTGAGTTTATTATTTATCGAAAAAATCATAAATTAAGCAACGATTATGATCTATCCAGATCATAAATGGAGTAAATTCATTCGTTTAAAAAGACAAATTATGAAAGCTATGAAAAGGAATATCTATTTATTATTAGTGCTTTCCGCCATGATCGGCTGTAAAGATAGAACAAATAAGAAGGCTGTTGAGCCCAAAGCACAAGATTCCGTTTTGCTTGAACAGGAGGCCCATCAGGAGCTTTATGGTAATTGGGTAGGGAATTTTGTGATTGATGAAAATTCTCTTGAAGATGGGGAGGGGCTACCAAATACGGATTATAGTCCAAAGATAAACCTGACCATCAAAAAAATAACAGATAAAGGGAAAGTTTTTGGGCAAAATGTGGTCAAAGGAAATCTACGTTCGTTGACAGGGAAACTTGAGGGTGACGGGAATGCTATGCAACTATTGTTAGATGAGCCAGGTGATAAGAAATCAGATGGTCGTTTTGAAATAAAATTGAAGAATGATACGTTAATTGGGAGTTGGGTCGCTTACGACCAAGGGGTAAAGATTAAGAAAAGAAATTTCAAATTATTGAAAAAGCAGTTTGCCTATAATCCAAATCTGATGTTAGATAATCAAGATGAAGAATATGGAACTTTGGTTGATTGGATCAATGCGAAAAAGAAAGAAGCCATAGATCAAGATGGTGATTCGACTTATACCTATGTGATGGAATACTATCGGTCCGCATCTCCGGCTGTGTTCAGTATAAATGCTTCTAAGCAGAAATTGGCGGAGAAAGACTTGAAAAACCTGAAAAAATTAGATCTAGAGATTATTCGGAATACAATTTTTGCACGGCATGGTTATGCTTTTACGAAACCCTCCATTCGTCAGTTTTTCGATCCAGTAGATTGGTATGTGCCGGTTTCGAAAGATGTAAGTTCGGATCTGAGCTCGTTGGAGAAAGATAATATTGCGCTTCTTACAAGATTTGAGAAGTATGCGACAGACAATTACGATACCTTTGGAAGGTAATCTGCATTTGTTTTTTGTGATGTATTACAACTGATAGAAAAAGAAGCAGAAATAAAGTAAAAACAAACCCTGAAGATCGAATAATAAAAAAAGGTAATAGGGGATACTAATAAAATTAAAGAAAAACGGGGTGTCCAATTTTTTGGAGACCCCGTTGATTTTATGCCTTATTTGGTTCGACAGAACTAAACTTATTTATTTCGGATGGATATAGCATTTTTATGTGCATGTAGGCCCTCAAGTTCAGCGAGTATTTCAACTGTGGATCCAATCTGTTGGAGTCCGGTTTCGTTGATATGCTGAAATGTTATTTTCTTTACAAAAGAATCGACTGAAACACCAGAATAGGAGCGAGCATATCCGGATGTCGGTAAAGTGTGGTTTGTTCCTGATGCATAGTCGCCTGCACTCTCTGGTGTAAGGTGTCCCAAGAAAACCGAACCTGCGTTGTTGATATGGCGTGTCAAGGATTCCCACTGATCTGTTTCTAGAATAAGGTGTTCTGGAGCATATTCATTTGAAAATTGGATCGCCTCTTGGAGGTTGCTAACGATTACTGCATATGAGTTTTCTATTGCTTTAGAAGCAAGTTCTTTCCGCGGCAACACCGTTAATTGTGTTTCAAGTTCTATATTAACGGCATCTACTAAAGCAGTTGAAGTTGCTACTAATACGGCTTGACTGTCTATGCCGTGCTCTGCTTGCGCCAGAAGGTCGGCTGCAACAAATGCCGGGTTGGCTGTTTCGTCAGCAATCACAAGCACTTCAGATGGTCCCGCAGGCATGTCTATGCTAACATTAGTTAAACCTTGAATGATTGATTTTGCTTTGGTGACAAATTGATTGCCTGGACCAAAGATTTTGTCGACTTTGGGAATAGATTGCGTACCGAATGCCATAGCTGCCACAGCTTGCGCACCACCAACAAGGTAGATTCGCTTAATATTGAGTAGCTTCAAACAATAAGCCACAAATCCATTGATCTTTCCATTGGATTGTGGGGGAGAACAAACGACGATCTCTTTACAACCGGCAATTCGAGCAGGTATACCTAACATCAATAGCGTGCTAGGTAAAACAGCAGAACCCCCAGGAATATAAAGTCCTACTTTTTCAATCGGACGTATTTCCCGCCAGCACTTCACACCCGGCATTGTCTCTACTGTACGTTCTCTTTTAAGCTGTGTACTGTGGAATCTGTGTATGTTTTGGAATGCTATTTCCAATGCACGCTGTTGGTCACGGTGTATGGTAGTTGCTAATTCATCAATATCTTCTTCGTCCAAAAAGAGCTTGTCAAGTTGTACTTTGTCAAATTTTGCGGCATATTCACGCAAGACAGCATCTCCCTGCACTCGTACCTGCTGAATAATATCTTGGACGACTTCCTGGATTGAATTGTTCGGATCTGTATTCCGAGCAACCAATTGTTGCAGTTCCGCTTTTCCTAAAGATTGGTATTCGTGTTTTTTTAGCATGATCGTAAGAATCGGTCAAGTTTAGAGAATGATTTTTTCAATCGGCATCACAACGATACCTTGGGCACCCTCTGCTTTTAGTTTATTGATTTTATCCCAAAAATCGTCTTCTGTAATTACGGTGTGTACTGCTACCCAGCCTTCTTCGGCCAATGGAACTACAGTTGGACTCTTTACACCATGTAATAAAGAAGTGATAGCGGGAAGGTTCTTTTTCTCCACATTCAATACCACATATTTGGTTTCTTTAGCCAATAGAACAGATTCTATACGTTGAACCAATTCGGCAAGGATTTCATTTCCTTCGAGACCTTTTCTACCAACTAAAATAGCTTCGGAATTTTTGACATCAGCAAAGGGTTTTAGACCATTGCTTTTCAATGTTCCACCTGTGGAAACGATATCACATATTGCATCACTAAGTCCTAATCCAGGTGAAATTTCTACTGATCCAGATATCAATCGTATATCCGCATTGATTTGGTAGTCGTCAAGAAAATTTTTAAGGATATTGGGATAGGAGGTTGCGATCGCTTTGCCATTAAGGTCTTTGATATCTTGAATAGGACTATCTTTTGGTATAGCTAGTTTTAAGGTGCATTTTCCAAAACCAAGTCGTTTTATATATTCCACTTTTGATTCTGTTTCGTCGATGATATTTTCACCAACAATACCTAGGTCGGCTATTCCCTGTTCGACATAGCCTGGGATGTCATCATCTCTAAGAAATAATATTTCTAAAGGGAAGTTGCCCACAGTAGTAATCAATGAGCTTTTGTAGTTTTCGAAATCTAAACCACAGTTTTTTAGTAATTGAACAGATTTTTCGTTTAACCTACCCGATTTTTGGATAGCAATTTTAAGATTTTTCAACGCTTTATAAATGTTAGCAGTAAATTATTAATAATAAGAAATCAAACTAGAGGGAGGGTATTCTACGTAAGAACACATTAAATTAACATATCGCCACATGGCGATGATGTAAATGAAAATGATGTACGTAGGTATAGATCATGTTTGTATTAATAACTGATAGCAAATGTATAGTAAATTAATGGGAAATACAAAATTATCATTTTAAAAAGTTAAAAGATTCGTTCTGTTGGGGCTTCAGATTTTTAAAATTTCGTATTATTTTCTATAAAGTTTGAAACATAGACTGGCAACTACTGGAAATTTCCTTATTTTTAGGGAGTGAAGTTTTTTAGCTTAATGTTGCTCATAAACTGCGTCTGTTGGAACTTTCGGAAAATGCATTGTTCGTAACAGCTTCTATTGATTACAATATTAGGTGGCTGAAAAAGGCAAATATCATGTCAAAAATAATCTATAGTAAATGAAGAGAATAGTATTTATTTTAATGAGTTGGATGGTATGTATGACTGCAATTGCCCAGGAAAAACCGGCTTCTACGTTAGATATTCGTATTTTGGAATCTATAGCTGAGACGAGAACTGAACCCCAGACACAGACTTTTAAAGTACTCTCCGATATCAACAACTGTGTGCAGGTTGCCGTGCCTGTTGGTCTATTAGTTGCTGGAGCTATCAATAACGATAAGGCAATGCGTCAAAATGCACTTTATGTCGCGAGTAGTACCGCTGTGACGGCATTGGTTAATGTCGGAATAAAACATCTGATCAAGCGGAGTCGGCCCTTTAAGAAATATCCGAACTTTATATCTGTTCGTACGGCTGGTGGCTATTCTTTTCCTTCAGGCCATACGTCATCAGCTTTTGCAACAGCTTCGGCCTTGTCCCGTGCCTACTCAAAATGGTATGTTGTTGCACCGTCTTTACTTTGGGCGGGTAGTGTTGGTTATTCTAGAATGTATCTTGGTGTGCATTATCCAACGGATGTACTCGCTGGCGCGGTATTGGGGGCTGGGTCGGCCTTCGCCTTGGATGGGTTAAGAAAATAAAAATAAGTTTAAATGAATAATTGATGCAAGTGATAAAAATATTGGTTGTAGGTTGTGGTAATATGGGAGCTTCTCATGCGAAGGCCTACCACGACTTGGATGGATTTGAGATCGTTGGTTTGGTCGCTAGAGGGGATAGTAAACATAAACTTAATACGGAGTTAGGTGCTGATTATGCGCTTTTCGAATCATACGAAGAGGCATTGGAGCAAACGAAACCTGATGCTGTCTGTATTGCGACCTATCCTGATACCCATAAAGATTATGCAATTAAGGCTTTTGAATCGGGAGCTCATGTTTTTATTGAGAAGCCTTTAGCTGAGGATGTCACATCAGCAGAAGAGGTAGTGAATGCCGCTATAAAGTATAATAAAAAATTAGTTGTAGGATATATTCTTCGTTATCATCCCTCATGGATGAAATTTATTGAGCTGTCGAAGACTATGGGGAAACCTTTGGTTATGCGGATGAATCTTAATCAACAAAGCCATGGTTACATGTGGAATGTCCATCGCAATCTGATGTCTAGCCTAAGTCCAATAGTTGATTGTGGTGTACACTATATCGATGTTATGTGCCAGATGGTAGGTGTCAAGCCGGTACGTGTTTCGGCGATAGGAGCCCGGCTTACAGACGATATTCCAGATTGGAACTATAATTATGGTCAGCTTCAGTTGCATTTTGAGGACGGTTCTGTAGGTTGGTACGAAGCGGGCTGGGGACCTATGGTGAGTCAAAATGCTTTTTTTATAAAAGATGTTTTCGGACCCAAGGGTTCGGTATCCATTGTTGCTGACAAAGCAAGCAACGAGGGTAAATCGGATTCGGTGGCGGCGCATACACAAACAGAAAGCCTGCGGGTACACTATGCTGATTTAGATGCGAATAATGAATTTGTTAAAAAAGATGAGTGGGTGAACTTGGCCGATGAGCCAGATCATCAGGAGTTGTGTAACAGGGAACAACGCTTTTTTCAGCAGGCCATCCTTGAGGATATTGATCTGTCTTCTTCCATGGAAGATGCGGTCAATAGTTTACGTATAGCGCTTGCTTGTGACGAAGCGGTAAAAACAAAACAGACGGTATTATTGTAATTCTAGTTCATGGAAGATTTACTGTTTTTTTTTATGCCTTTTATGAAAAATTGAGAAGGAAAAAAGCAATTAAATAAAAAATATAGCGGAAGGATAGGCTTTTTGGTCTATCTTTTGTTATTTAGCTACATATTTATCATTCTTATGAAGAATTTATTCAAAGTGGCGTTGTTGTTTGGACTGTCTATTCCTGTAGTGCATGGGCAAGATAAACAATGGCAGATGGAATTTGTGTTTAAAGGTGAGATTTCACCCGAAAAATTTGAAAATGAGATTCCAGAGTTTGCAAAAGAGTTTTACGAGCCTTTTCTGAAAGGAAAGACGGCCTATAAGAATGTTGAAGTCTTAGCAGATGCCAATTATTCTTCAGCTGTTGTTAATCAGAAAGAGCATGCTATTTTGAATAGAAAATTGGCGAAAACCTATTCTTTCTCAGCCGGAGATGATATTGTAACAGCAGAATCTTATCATCCTTCTTATAAAATTGTTAGTAACAGGTTAAAGGAATCTGAAGGCCCCTATGTATGGATGCAAGATTTAGGAGAGATTGAAGATGTTGCTGGTGTGACCTGTAAAAAAGCAAAATTATTTATCAAAAATCAAGCGGATTCTGCGGAAGCAACTGTTTGGTATTCGGAGGCGGTGCCAACATACTACATGACTGCTTTTTCATTTGTAAATGACCTCCCGGGAGCGGTGCTTAAACTGTCGTTGGGTCAAAATACAGATTTGGGTTTTGAGACAACTAAAGTATCTAATGTTTCAACTGTGGAAGGCTTTCAATTGCCTCAGGATGTTAAAGTTGTTGATATATCAGGAAGTAATCATACAGAAGAAGGTGAGGACGTCAGTTTGTTTGAAGATACTTTTCCCTTGGATAAGTCACTTAAATGGGTGATGGTGAAAGATAATGATACGAATGATGAATATTATGGAATAAAGAGCTCAACGGGAGAAGAGGTTTTGCCCTGTTCACTTTTTTCATTGGCCTATTTTAATGATCGGATTGCTATTGTTTCAGACAAGGATAATTACTTCTGGTTGTTAGACAAAAAGGGGAGCAAGGTCAATAAAACGGGATTTGACTGGCTTACTCCAGCGACTGAACGATTGGCTATTTTTCAAAAAGATGGAAATTTTGGATTGGTCACACAGGAAGGAAAGGTTTTGCTCGATAAGAAGGAAAATATAAGTAAGTTTTTAAATAATTATTTGATGTTCTCGGAAGATGGGAAAATAGGTTTGTTGGATGAGAATGGGAAAATTATTATTAATCCTAGTCTATTATTTTTGGATGTAGATAGTACTGGTAAAGTTTTGGTAAGAGATAAAGAAGGGGAGGAGACCAAAACACTTGAACTTGATACGTTTATAAAGGAATATGTAAAGTGATTTAGATTTTGTTGAATAGAAGACTAATTATAAGTCAACATAAAAAAAGCATTCAATCTAAGTAGGTTGAATGCTTTTTTGCTTTGATTATTTTTATATTCTGGTTACGGAATATTTAGAAATTTGTGTGTCTGTAAGGAGATATCCCATTTTGGATTTTCCTTGACATAGTCAATAATAGACGGGGTCATTTCTTTAGATTTTGACCATTCGGGCTGAAGGTATAATCTGCAATTTGGTCCAACTAATTGTGCATATTCTTCTCCCCAGGCAAAATCGCTTTTATTGAAAACAATAACTTTGAGCTCACCTGCGGCATCGAGCACATCTTTTCTTGGGGCTTTGAATTTTTTTGGAGACAGACATATCCAATCCCATTCTCCACTTAACGGATAAGCGCCTGATGTTTCAATAAAAGTTTTTATGCCCGCAGCGTGGAGACCTTTTGTGAGGTAATCCAGATTATAAATAAGAGGTTCACCTCCTGTTATAACAACTGTTTTAGCAGGATATTTTTTTGCATTTTCAATAATTGAATCTGCAGCTGTAAGCGGATGGATAGATGCATCCCAGCTTTCTTTTACATCGCACCAATGGCAGCCAACATCGCAACCACCTAATCTGATGAAATAAGCAGCAGTCCCGGTGTGGTAACCTTCTCCTTGAATGGTGTAAAATTCTTCCATCAAAGGTAATCGTGTTCCGTCTTCTGGTACTTGATTCGACATAGTTAAAATTTGAGTCTGCAAAAGTAGCAAATATTAATGATATGCTCAATTTCTCTTGTTGTTTTCGGTAGGATTCGTGTCATTTTTATTGGGTTGAAAAATTAATGACGATCTCAGGTTTCATTAGCAGCAGATAGGTGTTTTGTTTAAAAAATAAACTTGGCCATAAAAAGGGGAGGATTGTTCAAAAGGGGTAAGAGATCATAAAAAAACTGTTTATTACCAGAATTTTTGCTAAATTTGTTTCACAATTTATTTATTGAAAACATAAGTGTAATAACATAATTGTACATGTTGTTTTGTGTTTTCTATTTTTTAACAATATAAAAATCATAGTTGTAAATGATTAAAATTACACTACCTGATGGTTCCGTTAGAGAATATCAAAAAGGAATCACTGCAGCAGAAATTGCTTTATCAATTTCTGAAGGGTTAGCGAGAAATGTTCTTGCGGCTGAGGTGAATGGCGAGGTCTGGGATTCTGCCCGTGCTATTGAAGAAGATTCTAGTGTTAAGTTGTTAACCTGGAATGATACAAAAGGAAAATCTACTTTTTGGCATTCTTCGGCTCACTTATTGGCTGAGGCTTTGGAAACTTTGTATCCAGGGGTTAAATTCGGTATTGGTCCGGCTATTGAAACTGGATTTTACTATGATGTTGATTTTGGCGATCGCGAATTTTCTTCGGATGACTTTAAGGCTATTGAAGACAAGATGTTGGAACTTGCCAAACGTAAAGAAACTTTTGAGCGTAAAGCTGTTTCGAAGTCAGATGCCTTAGCGTATTTTACTGAAAAAGGAGATGAGTATAAGCTTGATCTGATTAAAGATTTGGAGGATGGAAAGATTACATTCTATACGCAAGGGGAATTTACAGATTTGTGCCGTGGTCCTCATATTCCAAACACAGGGTTTATTAAAGCCATAAAATTAACTAACGTCGCTGGTGCGTATTGGCGAGGTGATGAATCTCGTAAACAGTTAACTCGTATCTATGGGGTAACTTTTCCGAAAGCATCGGAGCTCACTGAATATTTGAAGTTCATCGAAGAAGCAAAAAAACGTGACCACCGTAAGTTAGGTAAAGAACTAGAGCTTTTTGCATTTTCAGAAAAAGTTGGTGCAGGATTGCCTTTATGGTTACCAAAAGGAGCGGCGCTACGTCAAAAATTGATTGATTTCTTACAAAAAGCGCAATTGAACTCGGGATATGAGCCTGTAGTCACTCCACATATTGGTCATAAACAATTGTATGTGACTTCTGGTCACTATGAAAAATATGGTGCAGATTCATTTCAGCCGATCAAAACACCTATCGAAGGTGAAGAGTTTTTGTTGAAGCCGATGAATTGCCCACATCACTGCGAGATCTACAAAGTTAAACCACGTTCGTATAAAGATTTACCTGTTCGTTTTTCCGAATTTGGTACTGTATATCGTTACGAGCAATCTGGTGAGTTGCATGGTCTAACTCGTGTGCGTGGGTTTACTCAGGATGATGCACACTTGTTCTGTCGTCCTGATCAGGTAAAAGATGAGTTTAAAAAAGTAATCGACCTAGTTCTTTATGTATTTGGTGCTTTAGGATTTAATGACTATACTGCACAGGTGTCGTTGCGTGATCCTGAAAACCGTACTAAATATATCGGGACTGATGAAAATTGGGCTTTGGCCGAATCTGCAATTATTGAGGCCGCTGAAGAAAAAGGTTTGCCGACAGTTGTGGAATACGGTGAAGCGGCTTTCTATGGACCGAAATTGGATTTCATGGTAAAAGATGCCCTGGGACGTAAATGGCAGTTGGGTACTATTCAGGTTGATTACAATTTACCGGAACGTTTTGAATTAGAGTATACTGGCAGTGATAATATGAAGCATCGTCCAGTGATGATTCACCGTGCACCATTTGGATCGTTGGAGCGTTTTGTGGCCGTATTGATCGAACATTGCGCTGGACAATTTCCGTTATGGCTTGCGCCTGAGCAATTTATCGTCTTGCCAGTGTCAGAAAAATACGAAGAATATGCTCAAAATGTTTTGAATTCGCTAAATAATTCCGATATTCGCGGACTGATAGACTTACGTGACGAGAAGGTGGGCAGAAAAATCAGAGACGCCGAAGTGAAAAAGCTTCCTTATATGTTGATTGTAGGGGAAAAAGAGGTGGAAAATGGCACAGTTTCTGTACGTAAACATGGCTCAGTAGAATTAGGCACTATGACTGCTGACGAATTTAGAGATATATTAATTAAGGAAATAACCGTTTAATTTTTAAACATTTGGCATTAAAAAGACCCGGTGGTCCAAGACCACCAATGAGAAAGAAAGAACCAGATCACCGCATTAATGAGTTAATCAAGGTACCTGAGGTACGTTTGGTAGGAGATAATGTGGAACAAGGAGTTTTCCCTACGCGCAAAGCGTTAGAGTTGGCTGATGAGTTGGAACTTGATTTAGTGGAGATTTCGCCAAATGCTGTACCGCCGGTTTGTAAGATTATCGACTACAGTAAGTTTGTTTACGAACAGAAGAAGAAACAAAAGGAAATCAAAGCTAATGCAAAACAGACTGTTATCAAAGAAATTCGTTTCGGACCTAACTCTGGTGAACATGATTTTGATTTCAAATTGAAACATGCGATTAAGTTTCTTGAAAGTGGTGAGAAAGTGCGTGCGTACGTACACTTCAAAGGTCGTGCTATCGTACACAAAGATCAAGGTGAGATCTTGTTGTTACGCTTTGCTCAGGCACTAGAAGATTACGGTAAAGTAGAACTTTTACCAAAATTGGAAGGGAAACGTATGTTTTTAACAGTAGCTCCAAAGGCTCCTAAAAAATAATAAGAATTCTAACAGATTGATATAAAATTTATAAGTATTATGCCAAAAGTTAAAACCAATTCCAGCGCAAAAAAACGTTTCAAATTGACTGGAACAGGTAAAATTGCAAGAAAAAACGCTTTCAAAAGCCACATCTTGACAAAAAAGAGCACAAAACGTAAACGTAACTTAACACAAACAAGTTATGTATCTGATGGCGACATGGGCAACGTAAAACGTATGCTTGCTATTGGTAAATAAGTTTTATTCGATTTTATTTAATAATAATTTTTTAACCGGGTACAGGGTCGTAAGTTCATTGAAATACATGGCACCTTTTACCAAACTAATTTTAAAAATATGCCACGTTCGGTTAACGCAGTAGCTTCAAGAAGAAGACGCAAAAAAATCCTAGGCCTTGCAAAAGGTTACTTTGGATCACGTAGCAAAGTTTATACTATTGCTAAAAATACAGTAGAAAAAGGTTTACAATACGCTTACCGCGATCGTAAAACCAAAAAACGCGAGTTTAGAGCTTTATGGATTCAACGTATCAACGCTGGAGCTCGTCAACATGGAATTTCTTATTCCCAATTGATCGGTAAATTAAACGCTAAAAACATTGGTTTGAACCGTAAGGTTTTAGCTGATTTAGCTTTAAATAACCCAGAAGCTTTCAAAGCAGTTGTAGACGCAGTAAAATAGAGTTTTTAATCCGTTATCAATTTGTTAGAGATATTAAAGGAGCCTTTTAGGCTCCTTTTTTGTTATCATTTGCCACCTCTTAGATTACTGTAGTCTTTTTTGGACGATGTTTGTATGTATAGCGGGGAACTGCTCGGCGTATTTTATTTGGAGGAAGCCTTATAGCCCCCTTTGAACAACTGAAATTATCAAACTATAGGTAATAGCCATTTACACTCAATATTAGGTTTGATTTTTGTAGAATGAGCTATAAACATGCAATTATGAAAATGAGAACTATCGCATTGGGATTTTCACTTCTTTTATTAGGAAGTATGGTTATGGCTAAGGGACCAGGTTACAAAGCTCCAATAAACGCTGTATCTGATCAACAGGGCAAAGTTATATCAATTGAAGGGGTGGGTAACACCCGGACAATAGAGGCCAAGGGAGGAGAGACAATCCAAATAGAAGGTGCCGATAATAAGGTCGTGATACGTGGTAATGTTAGTAAAGTTATTATTGAGGGTAAAGGTAATACAGTAACCGGAAACGACGTGTCAACTGTTACAATAGAGGGCGCAGATAATATGGTTAATATTGGTTCTTTGGAGACAGTGCAAATTGAAGGTATTAAAAACCATGTTCACTACAAGTCGACTAAAAACAAATCTGGCCAAGTAAAGGTATCTACCGAAGGAGCTGATAATATGGTGATGAAGATGAAATAACTGAAAAAGTACCAATAAAAAAGGGTTTTGCATTATGTAATGCAAAACCCTTTTTTATTTAGAAATATCATCTAGTTTTTAGCTTGATTATCATCAGGCTGCTCCTGATCTACTTCGCCTTTTTGTGTTTTATATTCTCTGGATTCAGTTTCCGTATTTTGTTCTTGTATGGGATAGGGCTTTAAGAAATCCTGATCAAACGGGTGAGGAGTTATGGCCCGCTGCATAGGATTGTCATCGTCATATGTTCGAAGACAGGTACCTTTGACACGTTCGGAGTTATATGCGTAAGTTCCCCAGATACAGAAAAAGAGGATTGCTCTAATATTATCTTTGTAGGTCGTGAATAGGTCTTCTGTTTTATCTAAATATCCGTTGAAAATAAAATAGTATGCAATTCCATCAATTGTACAGAATATGGCCATAAATAGAGCGACAATAAAGAAAGTCTGGGCAAAAATATCCCTTTTTTTGATCAGTAGGATAGCGCTATAAATTAAACCAGCAAGGATCAATACGTTACCAATCATTTCTACTAGCAGTAGAATTTTATATGAAAAGGATGAAATACCGGCTACCTGATCAACTGCTTGCCAGGTGTTTAAATTAAAAAAGGACTGCTGGAAGAAAAATATACCAGATAAAGTCAATATATTGATAAATAACCCAATAAGGAGTACGATCATCCATCCGCCTATTTGATCGTAATAAACCTCATCATAGGGTTTGATGATAATAGGTTTACTCTTGTTATACTTTTTAACAATATACCAGATCACAGTCGGTACTGAGACGATGAATAAAAGCAGGGTGAACCAATTAATCTCCTTCGATGATGTGGGTGTACCCAAGTTCGTTATTCCATCTGTCACATATCCGTCAGCGTCAAGATAGAAACCATTGAAAAAGATATTGTCGCGATCAGCAAAATCCGTATAATACTGTTTCAGATCTTTTTGTTCAACAAAGGGTTCATGAAAACCTAAGGTATAAGCAATTTTAATACTATCTGGATTTATCTCCAATGTTTTACCGAATACATAGGCATTACGGTCGAAATAACTATTTTCTCTATGGTTGCCAAATAGTTTTTTCCCCTTGTTAACCACGTAGATTTCATATTCGATATCATTGGGGAAAGGCAGGCTTAGTGGAGCTATACGATCTTCCATAATTTCGGGCAGCTTGTCGTTGATATTTGTGCCCAACATGGAAATATATTTTTTAGAAGATCCGTTTTCTGCTTTTCCGATATTTTTTATTTTGTATTTTTCGATGATCTCCACACGATTGTTTTCAATATCATCTTTGTATTGGACATTGGTGATTTTATTGATTTTGGGATAGGTTTTTGCATAGTACTCTAGGTATTGCTTCTGTATATCGTTTTTGGCACTACTTTGAAAATAAGTACGCATATTGTCCGCTTCGTTACCGAGATAAATAGTTCGTACATCAAGGGTAGCTTCGAATTTGCCTTCAAGTGTCAAAGTTTCCCTGACTTTAATATTTCCGGTAATATTCTGCGGAACATCTGTCAGTTTCCCTTTACCCATCGCTGAGAGTACTTTTCCATAGGCAGGGAAATATCTGTTTTTGATATCTCCACCTTGATTGGTGATGGTTGGATCTATATATTGGTAACGTCCGTCAACATTCACCTCAATAACCATGTGGTTGAAAGCATAAGGCGATGGGAGTTCCTCTTGTAGCCCGCGATCCTTATAGGTATTGGCTAATACCAGTCCTACGCCAATGTTCTTGTTTTTAAGTATTGTCGCCAGCAGCATTGACTTATCTTTGCAATCGCCGTAGCGCTGCGAAAACACTTTTTCGGGTACATTCGCCCGGTGTGAATATTCGCCCATCTCAATACCCATATACCGTATTTCGTTTTGTACAAAGTCACAGGCCTTTTTTAGGTACACATAGGGCTGTCCATTTGACTCTTTCCATAGTTGATTAACGAAAGTTTGAAGTGCGCTTGACGGAGCAATCTGTGGGATGGGATTGATCCTATTATTCCATTGATCTACTTCCAGCCAAGTATTGAATTCTGAACACTGGATATATTTTAAAGGGCTATACCAAGCCGGACTATAATTTTCGTATTGTACTGTTTTATCTTCGGTCAGTTCCCAAAAGAAATTGGTTGTATTTCCCGCGGATTGTTGTTGTACTTCTGAAGCGCCGTTGAAACTTTTGAATTGAAGTTTACGACCTTGAGGGACAATATAATTAAGATGAACCAAGCCGGTAGGCTCATAGCCGCGTAAATAATAGGTGTCGAAAAATTTATTTTCAAATACAGGGTTTGCACCAATTATTGAATAAGCAAATACAATCTTGTCGTCTTTACGCAAATCCTCCAGGACACAATGGGCCATCTGACTTCCATTGTAGATAGATCTCGAAAGCTCCGTTTCGGATGCGAGGAGATTGAATTTTGCTTGCGGTAATAAGTTAATATCTTTCCCGTTACGAATGATCTTCAACTCATGTAATTGAAGTTTTTGGAAATGCGGATCAAAAGTTACCTGAACTTGTCCTAGATTTTCGATTCCACTTTGATCAAATACTACTTTTATGTCCTTATAATATTTTGTTTGGCTCGCTAAGTTTATTTGATGCTCGATTAATTCATAGTAATACCCATCACTAATATCATCCAAATTTGGTTTTATAGGCTTTTTTGTGGCGGACCGAAGCCAACTTGGTGATGCTGTTTTTTGAATGGATGTTTGGGCTAATGACCAAGAGCATGCAGCTAGTACGAGTGCAAAAGCTAATAGAAGATGGCTAAATCTTTTCATCAATTAATAATTTAACCTAAGATAAGTAAAATTTGGACTTAACTGTAGCTTAATTTAAGGATCATTAATAATCTTTATGGAGTAAAAATCTGGCTGTCTAAAAAGATAAAAGGGTTGCCTGTGTACACAGGCAACCCTTTTATCTTTTAATCCGGAGATATTATAGTTTACTCTCTCTTTTTTTCTTTTTCTT
The DNA here is from genome assembly GCF_024810095.1 of Sphingobacterium sp. BIGb0165. Lineage (NCBI taxonomy): Bacteria > Pseudomonadati > Bacteroidota > Sphingobacteriia > Sphingobacteriales > Sphingobacteriaceae > Sphingobacterium > Sphingobacterium sp. BIGb0165. Next base: position 532,262 of record NZ_JANUEB010000005.1, read on the forward strand.
CACCACTTTAGGCATTTGTGCCTGTTTCATTTCATACTGTCTTTCGATGTATTGAATGATTTCAGAAGCAATGTCCTTTTTCGTGGCTTTTTCTATACCTTCCAGCCCAGGGGAGGAATTCACCTCCAGGACCAGCGGTCCCCGGTCTGAAGGAATCATATCTACGCCACATACCGTAAGTCCTAATTGGGCTGCGGCAGCAATGGCAGTTTCTCTTTCGGCCTTACTTAGGCGTATGACCTGCGCTGTACCACCGCGGTGTATGTTGGAACGAAATTCACCTTCCTTAGCCGTACGTTTCATCGCCCCCACAACTTTTCCGTCAACCACAAAAGCTCGGATATCAGAGCCTTTAGACTCTTTGATGAACTCTTGGATCAAAATATTATTTCCGAGGCCGTAGAACGCTTCTATAACAGATGAAGCTGCTTTCTTAGTTTCTGCTAAAACAACACCAATCCCTTGTGTACCTTCCAATAGTTTGATCACTAATGGAGCGCCGCCGACCATACTGATGAGATCATCAACATCGGATGCTGTACGAGCAAAGCCCGTAATTGGAAGTCCAATACCTGCACCGGACAAGATCTGCAGACATCTCAATTTATCTCTGGATCTGGTAATCGCTTGACTTGGATTTGCGGAAATTACATCCATCACCTCAAATTGTCTAACAATAGCCGAACCATAAAAGGTAACCGAAGCGCCTATTCGGGGAATGATAGCGTCAATACCACTGAGATCCTGTCCTTTGTAATGAATACTGGGTTTACCTTGTTGAATGCCAACGTAACACTTACTGTGATCTATGACAACACATTCGTGTCCTCTTTGTTGGGCAGCTTCTACGAGACGACGAGTTGAGTATAAACTCTTTACTGTCGATAATACGGCAATTTTCACGGTTTGTATATTGAATATATTTTTGTGCTAAGATAACAAAATAGCTTTGCTATTTGTTTTTATTTTGACGGGGACTTCAAGGAGAGATTTTCTTTGGAAACGTCGACCAAAAATCTGCGGTATAGAAAATTCTTTCCTAAAAGCATGGGGTAAGTCATTTTGGAGCGATTTCGAAATGAAATCTTGATACTGAAAACCTGATCATAAAGCTTCGCAGTAGTTCGGATGTAGTAACGCTTTTCTTCCTGACCAAATGAACTTTTAACAAGTTTAGTTTTGTAAAGTCTTAATTTTAGGACTTTGGTTTCTTCTGTCTCGAAATTGGTAATGAGTTCACAGAGAATCCAGTCCTGACCGTCTTCATTAACGATTTTATAGGAATTACAATGCAAAACAGATGAAGCGGCACCGGTATCGATTTTTGCTTCTATGCCAAATATTCCTAATTCAGGTAAATCTAGGGTCTCTTTCCAACCCACGAGAAGTTTTTCTTTCATTTAAACCAAATGGAATAGATGCACCAATCTCTATTGAAGAGCTTGGTGCATTCCTATTTTATTCGTAAATAAAATCTCCAAAAGGAGATGTAATCGTTACTTTTTTAGAAGTTGCCTCTTCCACACGACCAATAATTTGAGCCGGAACGCCGAACGACTCGGAAATGGCAATAATGTCCGCAGCAATAGCTTCAGGTACATATAATTCCATACGGTGTCCCATATTAAATACCTTATACATCTCTTTCCAGTCTGTATTAGATTCTTTCTGTATCAATTCGAAGAGCGGTGGGATCGGGAAAAGATTGTCTTTAATGATATGTACATTGTCAACGAAGTGAAGTACTTTAGTTTGTGCTCCTCCCGAACAATGCACCATTCCGTCAATTTGAGAACGGTATTTATCTAATATATTTTTAATGATTGGAGCGTAGGTACGCGTGGCTGAAAGTACGAGTTTACCCGCAGTCACTTTTTCGCCCGTCTCCACTACGATGTCATTGGTTAAGTCTTGGCTTCCTGCAAAAACAAGTTCGTATGGAACTGCAGGGTCATATGCTTCTGGATATTTCTCTGCTATTTTTTTGTTAAATACGTCATGACGTGCAGAGGTTAAACCATTGGAACCCATCCCGCCATTATAGGCTTTCTCATAGTTCGCTTTTCCATTGGATGCTAAACCGACAATTACATTGCCCCCTTTGATTTTGTGATTTGAAATGACATCTTCACGTTTCATACGACATGTCACTGTGCTATCAACAATTATTGTACGTACCAGATCACCAACGTCGGCAGTTTCACCACCGGTTGAATAAATACCGATACCTAAATCACGAAGTTCAGACAATATTTCTTCTGTACCATTAATGATTTCTGCAATGACTTCCCCAGGAATAAGATTTTTATTCCTTCCGATTGTGGATGAGAGTAGAATATTATCGGTTGCTCCAACACAGAGTAAATCGTCAATATTCATGATAATTGCATCTTGTGCAATGCCTTTCCAAACCGAAATATCTCCTGTTTCTTTCCAATATACATAGGCTAAGGAAGATTTGGTGCCAGCACCATCAGCATGCATAATATTGCACCAGTCCTGATCTCCACCCAAAATATCGGGAATGATTTTACAAAATGCTTTGGGAAACAGACCCTTGTCGATATTTTTTATCGCATTGTGCACATCCTCTTTTCCAGCGGATACACCTCGTTGATTGTATTTTAAATCTGACATCTTAGCGCAAAAATAAACAATAGCGCTGAATTAACGAACCTTATTTGTGTAATTTAATCACTTATGATCGCTCGCCAATGCACGATGAGTTTTTCGAGGTTTGTTTTTGCATTAGCTGGGCTTGTGCTGGGGAGACATATATAGGTAATGTTTTCCTTTTTCCTAAAATACTTTAAGTATAAGTTGTGGGCTTTCTGTCCATTAAAAACGACCAGTTTTATTGTGGGATTTGCCTCAAGCAGAGCTATAATTGGATTGGGACTTTCATCTTTGATCGCTAAATCCATGCTGCCGGGACGAGAAGCTTCAGCACATACATCCCAAAGGCCAATACCATTGTTCACTAGCAGGTTTATTTTGTCAGCATAGTTTGTCGCATCTGGGCTGTTATATAAATGCCGGATCACTTTCCAAAATCGATTTTGGGGATGTGCATAATATTCATTTTGCTCCAATGATTTATCCCCGGGTAGAGATCCGAGAATGAGTGTTTTTGTGTTGGCATTCACAAGAGGTAAAAAGGACCGTTTGAGCATGATCAAAAATAGTAATAAAAATTTTGGCTTTGAAATATGGAGTATTTTTTGCTATATTTATGATATTAAAATGATATCAAATATATATTAATAAATTATGGAAAAGTTAATTAAACCTATGTCGGGCTATTTAGCCCTGTTAATTGCGGTAGCTTCTTTTATAGCTGCTATATTTTCGTTTGTAAATGTCGATACGAGTTCGCTTTATGTTGTACTTGGCGTAGCCTTAATGATTGGAACATTTTTTATCCTGAAGGGATTAATGATTATTAATCCAAATCATTCACGTGTTTTGAATTTCTTTGGTAAATATGTGGGTACGGTCAAAGAAAACGGTTTGTTTTTTGTTAATCCGTTGTATTCTACAATCAAGATCAGTCTGCGTTCGGACAACTTACAGGGGCAAACGCTGAAAGTAAATGATAAGATGGGAAACCCGATTGAGATAGGTGCAGTTATTGTATGGCAAGTAGGGGATACCTATAAAGCCGCTTACGACGTAAGCAACTATACTTCGTACGTCCGTACTCAAAGTGAGGCGGCTGTGCGGCATCTTGCAGGAAGTTTTCCTTATGATAATCTCGAGGACGAGGGGGCTGAGATCACTTTGCGCGAAGGAGGGGATACCGTTAATCATATCCTCGAGCAGGAGCTGGCCGATCGTTTAGCACCTGCGGGAGTTATTATTAAAGAAGCTCGAATTAGCCATTTAGCTTATGCATCCGAAATCGCTGGGGCGATGCTCCAAAGGCAACAAGCCGCTGCAATCGTTGCTGCACGTTCTAAGATTGTCGATGGTGCCGTAGGAATGGTTGAAATGGCACTTAAAAAATTATCCGAAAAAGATATAGTAGAATTGGACAATGAGAAAAAAGCAGCTATGGTAAGTAACCTTATGGTCGTACTTTGTGGAGAAAAGGCTGCAACCCCAATTGTAAATACCGGTACTTTGTATCAATAAATTGAATAAAATGGCAGATAAAAAGAACTTTATGTTGCGGCTCGATGACCAGATGTACAAAGCATTGGAAAAATGGGCTGCGGATGAGTTTCGGAGTGTTAATGGGCAGATTGAATATCTTTTACATAAAGCGTTGCAAGAAAATAAAAGATTGAGTGCGGATAAAAAGTCCGCAGATAAAAAATAAAGAATCAAGAACTAAAAATGTACCTTTGGCTTCGTTGTAAATGAAGCCAAAGGTGCATTTTTTTGTTAAATAATATTAAGTAATAAGATATGGTGATCAATCCCGTTTATAATTTATTGGTCGTAAGCACAAGTACCGTCCATGGTAGTGAACTCCTGGAATATATTAAAGAAGATTTTGTGAAGTTTATTGCATCTGATGAGTTGTTATTTGTTCCTTTTGCCCGACCATCTGGAATTTCTTTTGATGCGTACACGGCGAAAGTTCAGGAGGCTCTCCGCGATAAGAATATAAAGGTAACCGGATTACATGAATTCGAGAACAAGAAAAAGGCCATCCAGGAAGCAAAAGCAATTTTTGTTGGTGGGGGAAATACATTCTTGTTGTTGAAGACCTTGTATGATCTGGATCTTGTGCATCAACTACGTGTACAGGTAGGGAAAGGAATTCCCTATGTAGGTACTTCCGCTGGATCTAATCTGACAGGTTTGACAATTGGTACAACGAACGATATGCCTATTGTCTATCCACCTAGTTTTGATGCCTTGGGATTTTTGCCTTTTAATATTAATCCACATTTTTTGGATCCGGATATAAATTCGACACATAAAGGAGAAACCCGTGAAACCCGTATCCAGGAGTTTCATCAATTTAATTCGCAACCTGTCGTCGGGCTTCGGGAGGGAAGCTGGCTCAAAGTAAGTCAAGGAGAAATAGAACTTGAAGGAACGTTGACTGCCCGTTTATTCAGACCGAATATGGACGCCGTGGAACTCGCGCCTGGATTAATTAATTTTTAAGATTATGTAAAGTCTGCACTCTTTTTGTATCTTAATAATAAAGTAAAAGCGGCCTGCAGTCACATTCAATAAATATTGGGTCTTTCTTCTTTAAAAAATACTTTTGTAGATGATTGGATATCATACAAAATAAACTACTTTTGCGCTAAATCCATTAAAATTTTCTTCCAATGGAACAAAATTCAGCATTACACCCAGCCGATATTGCGGAAGAAATATCGCGTCTAAATAAAGGTGAGCAACATCAACATTTTATGGACTATCCGCTAGAGGAAAGATTGGAAATCTTTTCTTTTTTGGAAGTAGATGTCCAATATACATTGATTAAATCAATGACCGAGCAGGAGTTGTCCGAATTGCTGAATAATCTAAAGCCGGATACGCGAAACGAGTTGCTTTCTGAATTGCCGGATGATCTGATTAAATATCTGATTAATCTCTTGAACGAGCGTGAAAAGCAGATGGCGCTGGAGTTGATCGGATATAAAGAAGATAGTATCGCCCGACTGATGACACCCATGTATGTGCAGGTACGTCCCTATTATACAGTGGATGATGTGTTTCGGCACATTAAAGTCTTTGGAAGAAAAGCGGAAACACTCAATTTCATTTATGTCGTTGACGAGAAAAATGTGTTGATTGACGATTTGAAAATTGGTCAATTGCTATTGTCTGATGGATCTACAAAGATTTCGGACTTAATCGATTATAATTTTGCGGCTATTAAAGCTTCCACACCCATGGAGGATGCCTTCGAGATTTTCCAGAAATACGACCGAAGTGCTTTGCCGATTATTACCGAAGCGGGCGTATTGGTCGGGATTGTGACATTTGATGATGTATTAGACCGGATAGAAGATCGTGACACCGAGGATATTCAACGATTTGGGGGTATGGAGGAGCTGGATCTGGCATATACTAAGACGCCATTACTTCAATTAGTACAAAAACGGGCGGGATGGCTTATTATATTGTTTTTCAGTGAGATGCTTACAGCGTCAGCTATGGGCTTTTTTGAAGGAGAGCTGGAAAAGGCTGTTGTATTGGCATTATTTGTTCCCCTAATTATTTCCAGTGGTGGAAATTCAGGTTCACAGGCAGCGTCACTTATTATTCGTGCCATGGCTCTGGGCGAATTGAAACTCAAAGATTGGTGGTATGTGATGAAAAGGGAAGTTTCTTCCGGATTGATTTTGGGTGGGATATTAGGTACTATTGGTTTCCTACGGATACTGGCCTGGCATTTTCTTGGTCTGTATGACTACGGTCCGTATTGGATTGCCATAGGTCTTACAGTAGCAGTATCTTTGGTGTTTATCGTGTTGTGGGGAACGCTGTCTGGTTCATTTATTCCATTTATCTTGCGTCGATTTGGATTGGATCCAGCCACGGCATCAGCACCCTTTGTAGCAACGTTAGTGGACGTTTCGGGATTGATTATTTATTTTACCGTTGCAGCATTCTTTTTGCAAGGTAAATTATTGTAAGCCTTTCAGAAAAAATATAGAAAAAAGCATAAAACCACAGCTTGGTTTTATGCTTTTTTTTATTGACTGAATTACAAATTCAATTTTCGATACAATTTTTCTTTAATTCCACCTTTCTGGGCAACATAAATTCCTTTTTTTCCGGAGAATATAAATGCGGCTATGCAAGCAATTGCTATAAAAAAAACGGGTTGGAAGCCGAAAAGTTCATAGCCCATAATAATGCAAGCTAAGGGTGTATTTGTAGCGCCAGAGAATACGGCAACAAAGCCCATCGCAGCCAATAATCCAAGCGGGAGTGGGATAAAGCCGCTGAGTGCACTGCCAAGAGTAGCCCCGATAAAAAACAATGGTGTCACTTCTCCGCCTTTAAAACCGGCAGAAAGGGTAAATGTGGTTAAGACCAATTTGATTAAGAAATCGTAATAATCCGAGGGATTATTGAAAGCCTCCTGAATCATTGGAATACCTAAGCCGATATATTTTGTGCTTTTTAGCAATACCACCGTAATCACGATGATGATACCGCCGATAACAGGTCTGAGTAGAGGAGATTTGATCTTTTTAAATTGAGCACTGAAGAAGTCTCCGGTGAGGGTGAACAACCAGGCTGCCAAGCCAAATAAAATCCCAGCAATCAAACTAAACCCAATATTGCTTAAAGAAAGCGCAGGGATCATTTCATGTATTGGGTAATGTGTGTGCGGTACATGCCATAATTGACAGCTAAAATTTGCGATATAGGCTGTGAGAAGGCAGGGGAGGATACCAAAATATCTTTTTTTACCAATGAGCAGGACTTCAAGGCCGAAGATAGTTCCAGCTAGCGGGGTGCCAAAGACGGCAGCAAAACCGGCTGTAATACCGATAGATATCAGGATGCGTCGTTCGGTTTTGTCGAAATCAAACCAACGGTTGAGCTGATCGGCTATTGCTCCGCCAATCTGAACTGCTGTTCCTTCACGTCCGGCTGATCCGCCAAATAGGTGGGTCAGTAAAGTTCCGAATAGTACAAGTGGTGCCATAACAAGCGGTATCCTGCGTTGGGGACGAAGATATTCTTCGATTAGGAGATTATTCCCTTTGCTTGAAGGGTTGCCCCAGCGCTGATAGGATAGGGCAATAACCAAACCTGCAAGTGGTAATCCATAGATTATCCAAGAATTGTTTTCTCTATACTGTGTGACCCAATTCAGCGAAAAAAGAAAAAATGCACAGATTGATCCAACACTAAAGCCTATTATACAGCAAGTAATAAGCCATTTAGAAATAAAATGGAGATTAATTTGAGGTGGTTGATTTGAAATTCTGATAGCCATAAGTCTACACTTTATATAAAATTTGTTGTTTTTATACTAAGAAGTAGACGTCATCAGCTTATTAGGGCGGTTCAAGGCAGACATCATTGCCATATGTTAGACAAAGTTATAAAAAACGAATGATAATTGCAATCCAGCCGAGGATCATCAATAATCCCCCTAGAGGAGTGATTGGTCCAAGAAATTTTAGGTTTTTTTTCCAGTATTCTGCAAACGAAAGAAAATAAATACTTACGGAAAACAAAAGGCTACCTGATGTAATTAAATAATAGGCAACTCTTTCAGATTGATATTCAAAGGATAGGTTTAGCCCAAGAACCAATAAGGTGATCGCCGCATACATTTGATATCGAACACCCACTTCAAATGAATCCAGTTTTTCGGGCGATAGAATTTTTTTGAATGCGTGCGCTCCAAAGGCCCCAAGTATAATTGCCAACGCGCCCAATAGGGCAGCAGTAATGATTACAATATTATTCATAAAAATAGTCTATTTGATAATAGATTTAGTCATGTCAATGTGAAGGATTCCGTAATCTGGATAAGGTTCAGAGTTTTGCTCAAATCCTAATTTCTCATAGAATGACTTTAAGTGGAATTGCGCACCGATTTGAATATCCTGAGGTCCAAAAGCGTCTAAAGTAGCTTCAATAGATTTATGCATAAGCAGTTGGCTTAGGCCTGTGCCTCTGGCTTCTTTCACAACAATAACACGTCCGATGGAAGGTTGTGGATATGAAATTCCAGCTGGGACTAAACGGGTGTAAGCGACAATCTCTCCATCCTGCTCGACCCAAAGATGCAGACAGACGTAATCTTTATCATCCAGTTCAGGATATAGACACTCCTGTTCCAATACAAAAACCTCTGTACGTAATTTTAAAATACGGTACAATTCACGGTTTGTTAGCTCTTCAAAAGTCTTAAGTTTCCAATTATATTGCATGATAGCGAATAAAGAGGGGAAATTGAGTTTCCGACCACACACTGAAGATTGTTCGGTAACTCAATTTGTGTTAATAAAGGGGAGAATTATGCCAATAGGCTTTTTACAACTTCGGAAATTGTTTTTCCGTCAGCTTGTCCGGCTAATTTTTGATTAGCAGCACCCATTACTTTTCCCATTTCTTTAATGGATGAAGCGCCGGTCTCAGCGATGATCGCTTTGATAACAGACTCTACTTCCTCTTTGCTCATTTGTTTAGGAAGGTAAGCTTCAATCACTTTTTCTTCTTCTACCTCGATTTGGTAAAGATCCTCACGATTTTGAGTCTTATAGATTTCAGCAGATTCACGTCTTTGTTTTACCAGTTTTTGTAAAACTTTAATTTCAGCTTCTTGATTCAGATCTTCTGCATGGCCTTTCTCCGTTTTCGCGAGGAGAATAGCTGCCTTAATCGCACGTAATCCACGCAATGCTGCCGTATTTTTTGCAATCATTGCTGCTTTAATGTCTTGATTTATTTGTGTTTCTAATGACATGATATTTAAATTATTTTCGATTGACAATCGTGCCTGTAGCCTGTGCTGTCGGCATTATTAATAGATCGTTGATATTAACATGAGCTGGTCTGGTGATGACGAAAAGAATAGTTTCGGCAATGTCGGTACCGGTCAAAGGCTGTACACCTGTATACACGCTTTTTGCTCTTTCTTTGTCTCCATGAAAGCGAACCTCAGAGAATTCTGTTTCAACCATACCGGGGTCGATAGAAGTTACTTTTATACCCTTGGAAAGTAAGTCTATACGCATCGCTTTTGTTAGCGCATCTACCGCATGTTTGCTCGCGCAGTATACATTACCATTTGGATATACTTCTTTGCCTGCGATGGAGCCTAAATTGACAATATGTGCCCCATTTGCGGTATCCATTAATGGGATGACTGCTTTGCTGACATAAAGTAGTCCTTTGACATTGGTGTCGATCATTCTATCCCAGTCACCGATATCGCCATCCTGGATTGGATCCAGACCTTGGCTAAGCCCTGCATTATTGATCAATACATGGATTGTTTTCCATTCCTCTGGTAAACCGTTTATTTGGTTTTGAACCTGTTCTGAATCTCTGACATCCAATTCAAACGTATGAATTTTGATGTGGGGATAGATTGAATTCAATTTTTCCTTCAATATATCCAGTCGATTTAGTCTACGGGCACAAAGCAAAAGGTTGTAGCCTTCCTTCGCCAACACTTCAGCACAGGCTTGACCAATACCTGAACTTGCTCCTGTGATGAAAACTGTCTTTGTCATATTTTTTAACTAGTTGAAATAGTAAATCTCATTGCTGACTGTAATTTCATCTGTTGATAAAACTCAATCCATGAGTCCTTGATAGACCTATTTTGTCGCAATATAAATCGTGCAGATACCAAATGTTTGTGGTCTTACAATCGTTTGGTCAAAGCCAGCTTTTTTATTTATTGCAACAAATTTCTGTCCATCTGGGAACTGAGCAACGGATTCCGGTAAATATTCGTAAGCACTGGCATCTTTTGAGAAGAATTTTCCAATGGTCGGTGTTACATATTTGAAGTAGAAATTGTAGAGCTGCTTTATAGGGAATTTTTTGGGATTCGAAAACTCCAAAATAACGGCCTTACCACCGGGTTTCAATACGCGGTAAATGTCGGACAATCCTTTTTCTAAGTTTTCAAAGTTACGGACACCAAATGCAACGGTAACAGCGTCAAAGGTATTGTCTTCAAATTGAAGCCTTTCCGAATCGCCTAATTGTACTTCAAATTGATTTTCCAGTCCTTTGTTTGTGATTTTCTTTTTAGCGACATCAAGCATTCCTTGAGAGATATCTACTCCAATTATTTTTTTTGGATTCAATATCTTGATGGATTCCAATGCAAAATCACCTGTTCCGGTCGCCACATCTAACATGAGCTGAGGTTTAATGGACTTTAGGGCATTAATGGCTTTCTTTCGCCATATAATATCAATCCCCAAAGACATGAAGTGGTTTAAGAAATCATAGGAATGGGAAATATTGTTGAACATATCCGCTACCTGTTTTTTCTTGCCATCATTGGCATCTTTATAGGGCTTTAATGTTGAAGAATCGTGCGTCATTTTACAAATATACAATATAAGTATATTTTTAACGCTTAAAATAGGATTTGTTTTTTGATTTAAAGCTGAAGTCTTTTCCTCTTTAACAAAGCTGAGTTGGAGCGGTGTTCCGATAGAATTAAACCCAATCATTTTGAATTTCGATCATTTTGGTTATTCACAATGCTTTAAGTTATCAACACTTTTTAATGTATTGATTTTAAGTGCTTGTTTTTTATTTTCAACATGTTTTCAACATATAATGTTGAAAAGTGCGTCGTTAAAACTGTGTCCATCAAAGCGTTTTGACGTTTGGTGCCTGACGGACTAATTATGCTGTTTGTAATTCAGCGTCTTTGTGAATTTTATTTTTTATACATTTGTTATCCCGTCTTAAATTTAAGAGCTGGGAAGCTATATTTCTGATATAATATCATGATGAACGAGAGCAATTTTGAAGCGAATAACACGGATAATAACAAAAAAGGTAGTTATGGTGAGCGCCGTACCAAATTAAACAACATGGTCAGCGGCTTGGGTAAGCTACCGCCCCAGGCAGTAGATCTTGAGGAAGCTGTTTTGGGCGCATTGATGCTTGAAAAAAATGCACTGAGCGAGATTATTGATATTTTGAAACCAGAGTCTTTTTATAAGGAATCACATCAGAAAATTTTTGAAGCTATATTTGGCTTATTTCAAAAGACTTCGCCTATTGATATTCTGACAGTCACATCCGAGTTACGTAGAATGGGAGCACTGGAAATGGTAGGTGGAGCTTATTATATCACACAGCTTACCGATCGAGTTGTCTCTGCCGCTAATATCGAATACCATGCGCGTATTATTTCGCAAAAATATATCCAAAGGGAACTGATCAAAGTTTCTACTGAGATTATCAATAGTTCGTATGATGAAACATCGGATATTTTTGATCTCTTGGATCATGCCGAGAAGAGCTTGTTTGATATTGCACAAAATAACTTGAGAAGAGATTCGCGTAAGATGGATGACATTATGCGTGAAGCAATTTCTAATCTTGAGATGTTGCGTGATCGTACAGATGGCCTGACGGGTGTACCGTCGGGTTTAACTGCACTTGATCGCATGACTTCTGGTTGGCAACCTTCTGACTTAGTGATTATCGCCGCTCGTCCAGCGATGGGTAAAACGGCGTTTGTATTGTCTGTAGCACGAAATGCAGCTGTCGAACATGGTAAGGCTGTAGCTGTATTCTCGCTGGAGATGTCATCTGTTCAGCTGGTTAATCGTCTTATCGCCGGTGAAACTGAAATAGAACAAGAGAAGCTGAAAAAAGGAAATCTTGCCGATCACGAATGGCAGCAATTGCATTCACGTATCGGTCGACTGACAGAAGCGCCGATCATTATTGATGATACTCCAGCATTGAACGTCTTTGAATTTAGAGCGAAATGCCGTCGTCTGAAAGCACAATATGATATCCAGATGGTGATTGTCGATTACTTGCAGTTGATGCATGGTAAAGCTGAAGGCAAGGGTGGGGGTAACCGTGAGCAAGAAATCGGTAGTATTTCCCGTGCTTTGAAGTCCGTTGCGAAAGAGTTGAGTATTCCGGTGCTGGCATTGTCGCAGTTGAGCCGTGCCGTGGAGTCGAGACCGGGAAATAGTAAAAGGCCGATGCTATCGGATTTGCGTGAATCAGGATCTATTGAGCAGGATGCCGATATGGTACTTTTCTTGTATAGACCAGAGTACTATGGTTTGACCGAAGATGAAGAAGGGCGCCCAACAGCCGGTGTCGGTGAAGTTATTATCGCCAAGCACCGTAATGGTGAAACAGGGATCGTACCACTTCGTTTCGTAGGTAAATTCGTTAAATTTGTCGATCTTGAAGATGAGTTTTCCGGAATGGGCGGTGGTGATGGTTTTGGAGATGCTCCAACCACGTTTTCTGCCTCAGCATTGAATCCGTCACCAAATTTTGGTGAAGACTTCGGTGGAGCAGGCTTCAGCGGAGGCATTACGATGCCTTCCCGCATGAATGATATGCCTGACGATGCACCCTTTTAATCTGTAATTTTACATCAGTATCCATAAATGGAAAAGCCGAAATATCATATTTCGGCTTTTTTATTGACCTAAGTTTAATCAACTACCGTAGCAATATTTAATGGATTGCTGTATGTTTTCACTTTAAGCAGCTAGAATTTGTACGTCACCCCAGCTCCGACGATCTGTCTGATCTGTAAAGCAGAGTTTCTTTTTCCGATTTCTTTTCCTTCTTTGATAACAGGAATTGCTGTATTGTCATCGTAAATCATTTGTACACCTGCATTTACAGTGATGAACTTATTGACCTTCATGAAGAGATTAGCAGTGTAGTCAATGTCAACATTCTGTGGTTTATCCAAGTAATTTGAATAGAGTTTCAAGATATTTTCAAAGGAAACATTTTCCATGAGGTTTACTTTGTAATAAGCATCAAAAGAAGCTCCGAATTCAGTTCTCACTTTTTTACCTGGGTCTAGTCCGTATCTTGTAGAAAGGAGAGTATCATTGACAAAAACGAATCTTACCGCCGTTGGGGATAGATTAAACCTTAAGTTGTCAGACTTTTTGTAGGCAAAACCTGGTCCAAAACTTAGGTATGCCGGGGCTAAAAATCGTGAAATACGCTCTTTTGGAGTTTTGGTATAATCAAATCCATCAGCAAATTGAGTGTTAAAGTTCAGGAAAAAGGTATATAGCCAATATTCTGAGGCTTTGTGGCCCAGTAAGCTATTCAATACTAATCTATCATCATTTTTGCGCCAGTCCGATTCCTTTTGGAAAGTTAAACCATAGGCTGCTAATACTTTATTATCCCAAGACCATTTGTCTTTCTTATAATTGAAATCATAATTTAAGGTAAGATTTCCCGAAAATGAATTGACACCCCCAGCGGCCCAATTGGAGAACGAGCTCTGGTTGATCAAAAAAGTATTTTCACCTTTGATTGTCCATGTTTTGCTGGTATCTGTAGGGGCTTCCTGGCTGAAACTTCGAAAGCTAATTAAACTTAAGGCAATAAGAAAGATCGATTTAATTTTTTTCATACTAAAATTTGGTTTTTGTGCATATGCTGCGAAAATAAATGTTCTATAACTAAACGAATAACTTTGTTTATTGTTTTGTGGCTTTTTGTTTACGTATATTTTAAATAAAATCGGAACTTTGGGGACTTGATTGATACTATGAAAATAACGTTACTTTGTATTGGAAAGACAGATGATAAATACTTGATCGAAGGAATCGACAAATACATCAAAAGACTAAAGTTTTATGTCAACTTTAATATCGTTGTGATACCGGACATTAAAAATAGCAAAAGCCTTTCTGAGGAGCAGCAGAAAGACAAAGAGGCCGGATTGATTTTAAAACAATTGCAGCCACAGGATATGGTCATACTACTGGATGAGTTTGGTAAAGAGTTTCGCTCTTTGGATTTTTCTGCTTATTTGGAGAAAATGATGATCAATAGTGTGCAACATATGGTGTTTATTATTGGTGGTCCTTACGGATTTGATCAAAAGATCTATGACCGTGCCAGTTCCAAAATGTCCTTGTCAAAAATGACATTTTCGCATCAGATGATCCGTTTATTCTTTACAGAACAACTCTATCGGGCCTTTTCAATCATGAAAGGTGAACCTTATCATCATGAATAATATGGAAAAAAGTCCGTAACTTCATCATTAATAAAAACAGACTTATGAATTTGCCGAATAAACGTGATTATCACTATAAAAGTGATGAAGGAGAGAAAAATAGCCAATTGAATAAATACGTCATGATAGCCTGTATCGTTATTGTGATTTTATTGGCAATTTATTTTGCATAATTTGATATCCTCTAATTACGGATTAAGTAAAAGAATAAATCTCTTACTTAATATCCGTATGGAGGATATCAGCAGATGATTTTAATAAATTTGATTGAAATTGTTTGGAGGAGAACGCTTAATTTTTCGGAGAAGGTTGGCAGGTTTTGCGCGTTCTTTTTGGTTCGGTGTTGTTGACAAATCCCCAGTTGGTCACGTAGAATGATAAGGGGTTAATTTCTAATAATTTTTTCATTTTTTCTTTTTTTACCATATAATATTTTATTGTTTCGACTGTATTTGATCAATAATCGAGCCAAACTTTAGATTGTGCCGTGGCCTTTTTATAATTTAATATTTGGCACCGCAAGTAATAAAATTGAGAAAAATAGGGGATAAGTGCGAGTTTCACCTAAAGCGTTAATGGCTAAATTCCCTGAACGCATCATTGAAGGAGCTGTCCAAAAAGTAAAAAGAACCCTCCGTATAGTAGGTGGTTGAAGAAAAACTGTTGTGGGGATACTTATAGAATATAAAAAAACAGCGATGTCAGAAAAGCTCTGACATCGCTGTTTTTTTATATTTACTTTTTATCTATTTTATAGAGTCTGCCAAGATCAGTAATGGCATATAAAGCCCCATCGGGTCCTTGTGTAATATCTCTGAATCGCTGCCCTTCACTGCCTAATAGACGTTCTTCGCCAACAACCTTATTATCTTTCAAAATAATTCTGGCAATATGCGTGCTACTTAAACCGCAAATAAAGAGGTTATTTTTCCATTCAGGAATGTTTTGTCCGGTATAGAATGTAATTCCACTTGGAGAGAGCACAGGATCCCAATAATAAACTGGTTGTTCGAGTCCTTCTTTTTGCTGTATTCCAGCACCAACTTTATCTCCTTTATATTCAATTCCGTAAGTTATGGTTGGCCAACCATAATTGTTGCCTGCCTGGATTTTGTTGAGCTCATCTCCACCACGTGGGCCAAATTCAGTTTCCCATAAATCACCAGTTTCAGGATGGAAAGCAAGCCCCTGCGGATTACGATGTCCATAGCTGTAGATCTCTGGTCGTGCATTTGCTTTTCCAATAAATGGATTGCCTGATGCAGGCTGTCCGTCTTTTGTGATGCGCAAAATCTTGCCCAGGGCAGCATTCAGATCCTGAGCCAGAGGCCTCGTCACTAAATCGGAGCGCTCCCCGGTACTAAAAACAATATTTCCTTCTTTGTCAAAAACGATACGTCCGCCATAATGGAGATTGCCTTTGTGAGCAGGAGTAGCTTGATAGATAACCTTAGCCTCTTCAAATGATTTTTCATCCGCAGAGAGCTTGCCTTTAGCAACAGCCGTTAATGTTCCTGCGGGGGTATTGTCAGCAAATACCCAGTAGACCATACGGTTGGAGCTAAAATTCGGATCAAGTCTCAATCCGAGTAATCCCCCTTGGCCACTTGTATTGACTGCAGGTATACCTTTTATTGCTTCGCTTAATTTGCCATCAGCACTTGCAATACGCATATCGCCCTCTTTCTCTGTGATTAGCAGTCTGCCATCAGGTAGCGCTACAATACCCCAAGGAGACTTTAGTCCCTCGGCTATCACTTTACCCTCGAAAGCTGTAGTCGTTTTAGCACCGGCTATTCTGGTCTGTCCAGCAAAAGCAGGTTTGTAGTCCGAATTTGCTTTTTGCGTTTCTACCGGTGGATAGCTTGTAGTATCCGTAGGATTCGCTGTGCTATCTGAACCGGAGTTTGAATTTGCATGGTTGGAATTGCAGGCGGTCAAGCCAAGTGATATCGTTAAAAGGCTTATTGTCAGTTTATTTTTCATTATTAATGACTTGTTTTTTTGGTCTGATTGTTCGTTTGAAGATATTAAAAATTAATGAAATGCTGTCCGATATCATGTAATAAATTTATCGACATCCGGCCATAAGCGAAAAAAAAGCGCGGCGGGATAACAATGCCATCAATTTTTGCTGAGTATTTTTGAGGGGAAATCAGGGGGTGTTCAGACAGTGAGTCAATATCTGTTGTAATTCTTTGTCTTTATTGACATAATAATCGCTTACTTCTAATACCGCATTTGTGCTTAAATTATAGACACATACCGGAATATAATTTGGTTGAGCAGATGTTTCAAAAGTCTTAAAATAGTCCGCACTTTCCTGGAAAGTTGAGAACTCTTTTGACTCACAATGCTGTGTCTCTTGATTGTATGAAATGGTTACATAGTTCTTTTTCATTGTACATTCCTTTACTTAGAATAACGAAAGGTAAACGACAAAAGTTTTAAAAATTCGCAGCTTTTTATTTTTAAACACTGATGTGACTAGCATCTACATGTTTTCCGAAGAATATTTTTGCTTTGCTTTCAAACTCCCTAGGGTCGTCTGTGGTATAGAAGGCCAACTGGCTATTTTTTGAACAGTATGTTTCTATTTCAGCATGACGGTGAAGATATTCCTGCAGACTTTTCGCAACGATAGGCCCCTGGGAGATAATATTGACGTTTTTTGGGACGTATTTTTCGATTACAGGTAATAATAAGGGGTAATGCGTACATGCCAATACAATGGTATCTATTTGATCGGATTTCTGTAACAGTTCATGGATATCTTTTTGGACAAAATAATGTGCCCCTTCTGTATTGATCTCATTATTTTCAACCAGAGGAACCCAAAAAGGACAGTCATGTTGAAAAACCTCAATTTCCGGATTAAATTTATGTATCTCGATCTTATAGGATTCAGATTTTACCGTTCCTGTCGTTGCGAGGATACCGATCTTGTTTGTTTTCGTATAATTGTGGATGATTTCAGTTGTTGGTCTAATGACCCCAAGTACTTTTTTTCCTGGAGGAAGATCGTTTTGCTGAATCGTTCTCAATGCCTTTGCCGAAGCCGTGTTACAGGCTAATATAACGAGATTGCAGCCTAAATCAAACAATTTAAACACACATTGCTTGGTATAATTATATACGGTCTCAAATGACCGTGTGCCATAAGGAACACGCGCATTATCGCCTAGGTAGATATAATCATATTGAGGAAGGAGCTGCTGAATTTCCTTAAATACAGAAAGGCCGCCATAGCCGGAGTCGAAAATTCCAATAGGACCAGAAGTCAGTGTATTATCCATAACGCAATGTCATAAGTTACATCCACCTATAACATTGCGTTATAAGATTCAGTTTTACTGAAGCAAAGATGGTTTCTCTTTATATATTTTCCAAATTAATTCGCCAAATAATGTATTAGTCCAGGCAAACCAATGTCTTGTGAATTTTTTCGGATCATTCTTATGGAAGGATTCATGCATAAATCCTGTACCACCATGCGTGCTCACTAAAGTTTTGATGCAATTGCGGATCTCTTCATCATTTGTAGAGGTCTGTGCGCGCATAATAATTGACATTGGCCAGATCATATCGCGACCAATATGCGGTCCCCCGATGCCTTCGGCTGCGGTACCTTTAAAGAAGAATGGGTTTTTGTCAGACAGCACAAAATTACGTGTACGTTGATAGACCTCGTCATTGAGATTGACTGCACCTAAATAGGGTAGAGCCAATAAACTAGGGATATTGGCGTCGTCCATCATGAGATGACTTGAATAACCATCTACTTCAAACGCATATATTCTCCCCAAGGTTGGATGATCTATAATTCCATATTTATTTACGGCAGCCTCAACTTCATTCGCAAGCGATTCCATTTTTGCCGAAAGCGTCTGTTCGTTTTTAACCTTTTTGAGAATTTCTGCAGATTGTCTCAAACTGACCACTGCAAATAGGTTGGAAGGAATCAGGAACGAAAAAATAGTTGAGTCATCCGAAGGTCTAAAGCTTGAGCAGATCAAACCTACGGGATTTACTGGATAGCCATAACCATCTACTTGTAGCGTGTCGGAACCCCTTGACGTCGTACGCTCGAACTTATAAGGGCCTAAATTATCCTTACGTTGCTGTTCAACAAAAGTTTGATAGATCTTGTGCTGAGCCTCTAGCCATTCCTCGTTAAACGGACTACTGTCATTTGTTTCCTTCCAGTAATGGTAAGCCAGTCGAATCGGATAACATAGCGAATCAATTTCCCATTTTCGTTCATGGATTCCTGGTTTCATGCTTGTGTGGTCACTGAACCATTCCCCTTTTTTTGTTGGGTCATTATAAAAAGCATTCGCATAAGGATCAATATTGATACATTTACTTTGTTTTTGTATTAATCCGACAATGAGATCCTGCAATTTTTTATCTTTTTTCATGAAAGGAAGATAGGGCCACACCTGTGCGCTACTGTCACGTAACCACATTGCATCGATATCTCCTGTAATAACGTAGGTATAGTTTCTGCCATTTTGAACATAGGGAAATACAGTTGTATCCAATGTATTTGGGAAGCAGTTGTTAAATAACCAGGTCAGTTCCTTGTTTTTGACATTTTTTTGAAACTCTGTAATGGCATCTTCAATTACTTTACTTGAAAAAAGCCGTTTTTCTTTAGCTGTGCGTACAGTAGGAAAAGAATGTTCCTGAGCAAAAGAAAATTTGCTTGCAAATGCACCTGCTGTCAATAAGGTTGCGTTTTGGATAAATGTTCTGCGTTTCATGCTTATTAGGGCTGATTTTTTGTTATACAAGGTTATTTACTAAGATGCAAGATATAAATATTTTTGAATATAACGAACAGCAAATACGATTTAGCATTATAAAATTGACTACAGATGTTAATAAAGTCATTTTTATTCGGTTAATTTGCAGTTAGGAATGCATTTTGCTAGAAGAAATAATCTTTGAAATAATTTTATGGGGCTTAATATATCAAAAAAAAGTAATTTACTTCGAATCCTGCTGGCAGGCATCGGAGTAGGTGTCTCGTTCGCAGGTTTTGGACAAATTAAAAGTCAGCCTTATTCGTATCATTTCTATCAGAAAATGAACGATGTCGTTTATTCTACTGAGACTAGAATGCACACAACAGCTAAACCATTCGTCATTAAGGACTCGTTATTGTTAGCCAAATTTGACTCGATTCAATCCAATAAACCGGTCTCCTCCTCAAATTGGTTCATGCGTAAAATCTTTAATGAACATTTGGTTCAAGTGGAGAAAGATGATTACACGTTCTATGCGGATTTTTTACCAGATATGTATATTGGAAAAGATATGCAGGGCGATAAACGTCGTACATGGATGAATGGTCGAGGATTTCAAGTCGGGTTGAATGTAGGTAATAAATTCACCTTTAATTCATCGGCCTTTGAAAGTCAAGCTGTTTTTCCAAAATATCTAGACGATTATATTGTAGCGAATAAAGTGGTTCCCGGTCAGGGAAATACCAAATTTCAGTCTAAAAATAAAATGGACTGGATGTATGCGACAGCAAGTATGACCTACGATGCGCACAAGTATATCCAAGCGACGATAGCTTACGATAAGAACTTTATTGGAGATGGTTACCGCTCGATGTTGCTTTCTGATTTTTCATCCAATTATGCACATCTGAAGCTGACTGGTACAATCGGAAATGTGCAATATACTTCCATTTGGGCTTATATGAATGATCCGACACATCCAAGAAGAAATATTACTGGAGATTATTCATTGGAGGGACAAAATTATGAGCGTCTGGGTGACGGTAAGAAATGGGGGGCCTTCCAATATTTGGATTGGAATGTGACCAATAAATTATCTGTGGGATTTTTCCAGTCTGTTGTTTGGGCAGCACAGGATGACGCTGGAAAAAGAGGATTTGATTTCAGTTATATAAGTCCGATTATCTTTATACGTCCTGTTGAAAGTAATAGTCGATCTTCACCGGATAAAATGTTCCTAGGAGCCACTTCAAAGTATAAATTACCTTACAATCTGACGGTTTATGGTCAGTTTTTATTAGGTGAATTTACGGCCAAGGAATTTTTTGCGGGTAATGGTTATGCACATAACAAATGGGGCGCGCAGTTAGGGGTAAGGGGTTATGACATGTTTGGTGTCAAAAACCTAAACTTCCTTGCGGAGTATAACACGGCTAGACCTTATACGTATGCACACTTTAAATCCTACTCCAATTATAGTAACAATGCCGAACCATTGGCGCATCCAAAAGGTGCTAACTTTAGAGAGTTGGTTGGTCTCGTAAACTATGCATGGGACAGATGGGACTTTTCATTACAGGGAATGTATACGCAGAATGGATTGGATCTGCCTGACGGAACGAATATGGGTGGAAATATCTTTCAATCGTATAACACCATCCCGAATATGTATGGAAACCATATCGCGCAAGGGATAAAAAATAATATCTATTATGCGGATGCGAAAGCAGCGTATGTACTTAATCCGAAATATAATCTTCGTTTAGAATTGGGGTATATGCAACGCTATGCGAAAGCACAGTATGAAACACCTGTCGTGAATAAATCGGGTGTTGTTACATTTGGACTTCGTTCAAGCTTTAGAGCGATCTATAATGATTTATAGGAAGTTTTTATATATTTGAGCCATTACAGCTTATGAAAACATCATGATTATTCAGGCCGTATAAGGGAATGTATAATCATGATGTTTTTTGTTTAATATAATCATTTTAATATCGTTTAAAATGTAACCGATACTACTGGAGTAGTTTGAATGCATAACCGAATAGATAATATTGAATCAATCACTAAATACCGATGAAAAAAATCCTTGTATTAAATGGCCCAAACTTAAATCTATTGGGTGTTAGGGAAAAGTCAATCTATGGAAGTCAGGATTTCTTGAGTTATTTTGAGGAATTAAAGACACGTTTTTCTACAGTTCAATTGGAATATTTTCAGAGTAATTCTGAGGGCAGGTTAATTGATAAAATCCATGAGGTCGGTTTTGCGTATGATGGCATCGTAATGAATGCTGGAGCATATACCCATACATCTATTGCCATTGGGGACGCTATTGCTGCTGTTCAGACTCCGGTTATTGAAGTTCATATCAGCAATGTTCATCAACGGGAAGAATTTAGGCATCATTCCTTTTTGGCTAAAAACTGTAAGGGGGTAATCTGTGGTTTTGGGTTAGATAGTTACCGACTTGGCATTGAAGCTCTTTTAGTTTTGTAGGTACTTCGTTTGCTCCTAGAACATCCGTACTGAGCGCACTGAAGCATGATTGATTAAAAAAGGCCTAAGGGGCAATAAATAAGATGATGTGGGAGCAATTAGGACGCAAAGAATACGTTAGTTATAAAAAGAATAGGCGGGAATTCCCGCCTATTCTTTTTAACTGTATGCCCTTAGATTTTATCCGATAAGACTTCTTATTTCTACTTCATCTGCTTTGATTTGCGCTTTCATTTCCTCCAGTGAGTCAAAACGTTCATCATGACGGATAAAGTGCAAGAATTTAACGCGGAGCGTCTTGCCATAGATATCCTGATCAAAATCAAATAGACTTATTTCAATCGCACGATTCATTCCGTCAACCGTAGGTCTTGTGCCAATATAGCCCATGCCTTTAGCAATAGAAATAGGATTCTCTTCTTTATATTCGCCTGTAGTAATATTCTGGATCTGATTGTATATATAAACCTCTACAGCGTATATACCATAAGCAGGAATTAATTTATGCGGTTCATGTACCTGTAGATTGGCTGTAGGAAATCCAATGGTACGCCCGATTTGATCCCCTCGGATCACTGTTCCCGTTAATTCAAAAGGATAACCTAAATATAGGTTGGCTGTTTTGATATCACCTTTAATCAGTGCTTCACGCACACGCGTGGAAGAGACTGCGATGTCATTGATATCCTGTTCCGGGATCTCATCTACACTGTAGTCGAATATGGACGCAAACTGTTCCAAGTCGCCTAATGTACCCTTGCGATCTTTTCCGAAGTGGTGATCATATCCGATAACGATTTTTTTGGTGCCCAATTTACCTACAAGCACATTGCTAATATATTCTTCAGGAGTTTGGTTGGAAAAATCACGGGAGAAGGGGATAATGATAAGATGGTCAATACCGACCTTGCCCAGTTGGCTTACCTTTTCCTCAATATCATTTATCAAACGTAAGCTATCATCATCTGGGTTAATAATTAACCGTGGATGCGGGAAAAAAGTAAGTAATATGGTTTCGCCGTTAATTTTTTGAGCAGCCTCTTTTAAGTGGACCAATATTTTTTGATGGCCAATATGAACACCATCAAAAGTACCAATGGTAACTACTGCATTTTCAACGGGGGAGAAATCTTCTAAACTTCTGTAGATTTTCATTTATTGGATTTTTTGCAAAAATAAGATAAAGAATCAATAAAGTGCAGCGATGGCTTTATTTAATGATTTCCTTATGACGTTTTATTTCGGCGATAAGCTGTTCAAGATTCCAGGCGTTTTCAATCGTATAATCACCACTTTTGGTTCGTCTTAAAGAACTTAGGTGGGATCCACTATGTAATACTTTTCCAAAGTCGTATGCTAATGATCTGATGTAAGTGCCTTTTGAACAGGAAATCCGAAAATGTACATTCGGAAGTTCAATCTTCTCAATTTCAAAGCTATTGATCCGTACCTGGCGAGATTTTATTTCAACCTCTTCACCGCGACGAGCTTTTGCATAGACACGTTCACCATTGATCTTTATGGCAGAATGCGCTGGAGGAAACTGTTGTATGTCACCTTCAAAGGTCTTTGCCGCATCAAAGATCATTTGTTCAGTAATATGATCGATAGGGAATAGCTCATCAATTTCTGTTTCCAGGTCATAGGAGGGGGTGGTTCCTCCCAATGTAATTGTCCCTGTATATTCTTTGTCTTCGGCTTGGTAGCTGTCTATCTTTTTTGTCAACTTACCAGTACAGACAATTAGCAAGCCCGTTGCTAAGGGGTCCAATGTGCCTGCATGGCCGACTTTTAATTTTAATGGTTTCAATGAGTTTCTGACTTTCCCAACAACGTCGAAACTTGTCCATGTTAAAGGTTTATCAATCAACAACATTTCGCCTTCAGCAAAATTAAACCTTGCTGAGTTTTCACCAACCTCTATATTCTCCATGAAAAAATTTTAGATAATTTGTAAACTATGACCTGAAAGAAGTAGTACGAGAATAACAACTCCAACAACTATTCTATACCATCCGAAAGCCTTAAAGCCATATTTGGTTAAAAATCCAATAAAAGATTTGATTGCAACAATTGCGACAACAAAACCAATGAGGTTACCTACAATAAGAAGGTTAAGCTCTTCGCCTGTAAATGTATTTCCTTCTTTGAAGAATTTCAGGAGTTTAACAGCTGAAGCACCAAACATCATCGGCAAAGCCAGAAAGAATGAAAATTCTGCGGCTGCTTTACGTGTTAATTTTTCGGCCATACCACCGATGATGGTACTCGCGGACCGGGATGTACCGGGAATCAGAGCCAGACATTGGTATACACCGATCATAAAGGCCTGCTTGTAAGAGACGTTGTCCGAATCTTCAACAGTAGGTTTATTAAACCATTTGTCAACAAAAAGCAGGACAACACCACCGATTACGAGCATAATCGCAACCATCAGTGGGCTTTCCAAAAGTGAATCGATAAAATCGTTGAAAAGTAATCCAAGTATCGATGCTGGAATAGCAGCGATCACCAACTTGTAGTAAAATGAAAGCGATTTAAAGAATCGCTTATAATATAAAACGAGAACGGATAAAATCGTTCCCAATTGAATGACAATTGTAAATAATTTAACAAAGGCTGAGGGCTGAATACCCATCAGTGCAGTTGCTATAATCATGTGACCTGTAGAGGAGACAGGTAAAAACTCCGTTAATCCTTCGATGATAGCAAGGATTATAGCTTCAATAATAGACATCTGTTTTTTATAAGATTATTCTTCAGTTTTAGTTGTTTTGGGGCGATATAAGATCGCTACAAATCCCAATGCAAAGCCGAGAACGACTACAATTGGTGCTAAAGTGATTTTGGTAAAGCTATAGATATCACTTTCACCGGACATCAGCGCAAAGCCAATGACGACAAGAACCAAGCTAGCTATAAAAAGCTGATAATTTACTTTTGAAAATACGAAGGAACCTTTATTTACAGATTCAGTAGATTTCTTTATTTGAGCCATTTTTATCTATATAAATCGTTAGATTGAGCTTTTAAATATTTAGTTACAGCGAAGTAGGTACTAAGCCCTGAGATTAAAATCCCGATGCAGATAACACCTAAGAAGATGATTGCAAACTCAAACCAGTTGCGTAAAAAGACCAATTCTGGTATCTGTTGTTGCGCTAATTTGAGTGTCAATATCAATAGTAGAATCGCAATCAGTGAACCTAGCAAACCATGGATAATACCATAAGTGATAAAAGGTTTACGAATAAAGTTTTTGGTCGCACCGATTAATTGCATGCTTTTAATTAAGAAACGCTGCGAGTAAATAGCCAAACGTATGGTATTGTTAATTAAAGCCACAGCGATGATCAATAAAATAACAGCAAAGGCCAAAACAATCATACCGATGATACGTACGTTTTTATTGACCATATCGATCAAAGATTCCTGATAGACAACCTCTTTTATTTTGTTGTTTTTAGAGATTTTTTCGATGAAAGTTTTGATGCTATCCGTATTGGCATAATTCTCCTTCATATAGACATCTAATGATGGCAATAATGGGTTATGCCCAAGGTACTGTACAAAATCTTCACCAAGATCTTCTTTCAGGTTTTTAGCAGCAATTTCTTTGCTGATATACACCGAGCGAAGAACATAAGGGTCTTTTTCAAGATCTTTTTGCAAAGAAAGTACATCGCCTTCACTGGTGCCATCATTTACAATGACATTCAGGACAATGTTTTCTTTAACGTACTTTGAAAGATTTTTAGCGTGCACCAATAATAAGCCTAACATACCTGTTACCAATAGTACCAGTGCTATACTGATAACTGTGGATACATATACAGACTTTGTTTTTCTTTTTTGTGTGCTTAATTCGTATTCTGACATAATAAGCAAAAATTTATTTGCGAAAGTAACTAATTGAGCGGAAGATTTCGAATTTATCTTGTAATTACTTTGATAAAAATCAATTCGAATTTAGTTTTCTACCTATGTTTAAATAACTTTTCAATACTAGAATTTATTGTTCAAACTACAAAACTTTTATCACATTTCAGTATTAAAATCGTAATTTCGCAAGTCATAAAAATTCCTTACGAACAAAAATGGAGTATAATCACAAATCATTAGAGAAAAAGTGGCAGAAGTTTTGGGCGGATCATCAAACATATAAAACATCAGATGCGCATCAGAAGCCAAAATACTATGTGTTGGATATGTTTCCTTATCCATCTGGGGCAGGACTACATGTTGGTCATCCACTCGGATACATTGCTTCGGATATCTTTTCAAGATACAAACGACTAAAAGGCTTCAATGTACTGCATCCAATGGGTTATGATTCCTTTGGACTTCCTGCAGAGCAATATGCGATTCAAACGGGTCAACACCCTGCGGTTACAACCGAGGCAAATATCAATCGTTACCGCGAGCAGATGGACAACATCGGTTTCTCTTATGATTGGAGTAGGGAAGTTCGTACTTCTGAACCTGAATACTATAAATGGACGCAGTGGATTTTTATGAAATCATTCGGTTCTTGGTATAATAAGGAGACGGATAAAGCAGAATCCATTGATACATTGATTACGAAATTTTCCACAAATGGTTCTGCAGCTGTTCAAGCTGTTTCTGACGAAGATGTATTAGAATTCACTTCGGAAGAATGGAAATCTTTTGATGAGGAAAAGCAACAACGTGAGTTGTTAAAATATCGTATTGCTTATCTACGTGAGAGCACGGTTAATTGGTGTGCTGCTTTAGGGACAGTATTGGCTAATGATGAGGTGATTAACGGCGTGTCCGAGCGCGGCGGGTATCCTGTGGAGCAAAAGAAGATGATGCAATGGTCAATGCGTATCACTGCTTATGCCGATCGTCTGTTAAAAGGTTTGGATACCATTGATTGGCCAGAGCCCTTGGTGGAAATGCAGCGTAACTGGATCGGAAAATCCGTTGGAGCTTCGGTCAAATTCCCTGTTCCACAGTTGGACTCCGCAATTGAAGTCTTTACAACACGTGTGGATACTATTTTCGGTGTTTCATTTGTCGTTTTGGCACCTGAACATGAATTGGTTGCATCGTTGACGACAGCCGAGCAAAAAGCTGAAGTTGAAGCCTATATTGAGAAGACCTCAAAAAAATCTGAACTAGATCGTATGGCCGATACCAAAACAGTATCGGGAGCCTTTACAGGTTCATTTGCTAAACACCCTATTTCAGGCCGTGATGTGCAGATCTGGATTGCAGATTATGTTTTGGCGGGATATGGCACAGGGGCGGTTATGGCTGTACCTAGTGGCGATCAACGTGATTATGTTTTTGCCAAGCATTTTAATTTAGAAATTATTCCGATTTCGGATACACAGCAGATTGAAGAAGAGGCTGATCCGAATAAGGATGGAAAATATATCAATTCTGATTTTATCAACGGTATGACCTATCAGGAGGCTGTGCCCGCGCTGATTGCGAAGCTGGAAGAATTGAAATTAGGTAAAGCGAAGATCAACTTCCGCATGCGCGATGCGATTTTTGGTCGTCAACGTTATTGGGGTGAACCTGTTCCAGTCTACTTTAAAAATGGTCTACCATACCTTATTAAAGAAGAAGAACTACCTTTATTATTACCTGAGGTTGATAAATACCTGCCAACAGAGTCTGGGGAACCTCCTTTAGGACGTGCTAAAGACTGGAAATATGAGGATCAGTATGAATATGAGTTGAGTACAATGCCAGGTTGGGCAGGCTCTTCATGGTATTGGTTCAGATACATGGATCCAAAGAATGAGGGTAACTTTGCTTCAAAAGAAGCTGTTGATTACTGGAAAGCTGTTGATTTATATATTGGCGGTTCAGAACATGCTACAGGTCACTTGTTATATTCACGTTTTTGGAATAAGTTCTTAAAAGATCTTGGCTATCATAACGAGGAAGAACCATTCCGGAAATTGATCAACCAAGGTATGATTCAAGGGCGTTCAAATTTTGTCTACCGTGTACTCGATGAAGAGGGCAGAGGAACCAATCAATTTGTGTCCTATGGCTTGAGAAACGATTACAATACAATTCCTTTGCATGTCGATGTTAATATCGTATCGAATGATGTTTTGGATCTTGAAAAATTCAAAAATTTCAGACCTGATTTTGCGAATGCTGAATTTGTTTTGGAAAACGGTAAATACATTTGTGGTAGCGAGGTGGAGAAAATGTCCAAGTCGAAATTCAATGTCGTTAATCCAGATGATATTATTGAGACTTATGGCGCTGATACCTTGCGTCTTTACGAAATGTTTTTGGGTCCGTTGGAGCAAGCCAAACCATGGAATACCAATGGTATCGAAGGTGTCTACAAGTTTCTAAAGAAAGTATGGCGCCTGTTTCACGATGCCGAAGGTAATTTTAATGTATCAGATGAAGAGCCTTCCAAAGCTGAGTTCAAAGCTTTACATAAGATTATTAAGAAAGTGGAAGATGATATCGAGCGTTTTTCGTTCAACACGTCTGTTTCCGCCTTTATGATCTGTGTGAATGAATTGACCGATTTGAAATGCAATAAGCGCCAGATATTGGAGCAACTTGTTATTGTTCTTCAATCTTATGCACCACATATTACGGAGGAATTGTGGAATTTATTGGGGCATGAGGCAGGTACACTTTCTCAGGCAACTTATCCTACGTTCAAACCGGAATATCTAGTCGAGTCTGAATTTGCTTATCCGGTTTCTTTCAATGGTAAAATGAAGTTTAATCTATCACTTGCATTGGATTTAGATCAACAAACTGTTGAAGAAACGATCAAGGCACATGCCGATGTACAAAGACATCTGGACGGTAAGCCAATTAAGAAGATTATTTTTGTAAAAGGGAAAATAATCAATATTGTAGCTTAGCCTATACAGTTATCAAAAATAAAAGCCATTTTGTCCCAGTGATAAAATGGCTTTTTTATGCCAGTACATCCTGAAAGGCAATGGTTTTGTCAAAAATTGATTTTGCATAAGGACAATTCGGGACAATCTTGGCATCGTTTTTCCGGGCATAATCTACGGCTTCAAGAACGAGTTTTTTGCCGACACTCATTCCTTTATATTCGTCATAGACCTCGGTATGGTCTATGGAAAACTCGTACTCACTCTGCCAGGTATATTCCAAAATCCCGGCCTCATTATTTTCCACCTCAGCAAT
The DNA here is from genome assembly GCF_024810095.1 of Sphingobacterium sp. BIGb0165. Classification (NCBI taxonomy): domain Bacteria; kingdom Pseudomonadati; phylum Bacteroidota; class Sphingobacteriia; order Sphingobacteriales; family Sphingobacteriaceae; genus Sphingobacterium; species Sphingobacterium sp. BIGb0165. The sequence continues at coordinate 561,365 of NZ_JANUEB010000005.1, forward strand.
GAAATTACCTCTGTCGTCTCTTTCGATATTTTTTACTTCCATAGTGTTTTTTTCAAAATAACGTCCAAAAGATATTTTTGTTTTATGAAAACGATCAAATTTTGTGTTGCAATGTAGACAATATGTCTGTTATCAAGGTCGTCGGTGCTTCTCCGAATTGAGGCTGTGTGGCTGTCAGATGTATTATAGGATGTCGTTGATTTTTCCTATTTTTTTCGTACCTTTGCAATTATCTCCTTAGAACACCTCGCATTTTTATCTTTTCAACGAAGCTCTAAAGGTCCGACATCTCCTCGGGAACATTTTATTTTAATCCATATTGAATGAGCAAAAGCCAAATTACATTTAACAAAAAAGAACGAGAAAAAAAGAAATTACTCAAAAAACAACAAAAAATTGAGAAAAAAGAATTCAACAAAACAAACAATGACAAAGGAAAATCTTTGGAAGAACTGTTTGCTTATGTTGATGAACATGGGAATATCTCAGACAGACCTGCGATCAAATTGAAAGAAGGGGAGAGTCCAAGTATGTCATCGAACCACCAAGATGATTATTCTTTCGGAAAAGTTGTCCATTACAATACCGAATCCAACTATGGATTTATCAGAGATAATGAGACGCAACAATCTATTTATTTCAACGATCGTCTTGTTGGACAGAAATTGAATCTGAATCAGAAAGTTAAGTTTAAATTCAAAAGTGCAAAACAAGGTGCTCAGGTAACTGAAGTTTTGATCGAGTACTAGTAAACGAAGATTCCGCTTGTGTTAAAAGCGTTGAATAATAAAGCCCTCAAGCACTTCTAAGTAGCGAGAAACTATATGGAAGCCAATCGAGGGCTTATTTTTTTGTTATCAACTGACAGGATAGCCTTTGGAGTAGCCTACTCCTTAAATTTTAATCCCTTTTCCATTAAAGCCTGATTTAACAGGGGTAAGGAAGCTTTGCCAAGCCCATGGAGCTTTAGTAGGTCCTTCACCGAGTACTGAGCTAGCTTTTCAAGTTGATCTATACCATGGTTTAACAGCGCATTTCTAGCGGGGCTACCCAAAAGAGCTAGAAAACCATCTTCAGGTTTCTTTTCCTCTTCGCATATTGGACATGTTGGGCAATCAGTACTCTTATAGAAGCTGTGCCCATTACTACATGTTCTTTTGGTTTTGATTCTTGTCATATGACCTACATCTGCTAATTAATTACAATATCAACACTATTATTCAATTATAGTTTATACTTTTTGCTATTGAAGGTCTGTTTACCAATAAGATATTCCAGGGGACTTTGGGCGTGAGCTTTTCTGAGCGTATATTCTATATTGTTCCAGAACGTATTTTTATTAGCTGTGGTTTAATTTTGTTTGCAAATCACATGATTGGTTCCATCGGAATTTTTTCTGATATAACGGGGCTGATGGAATAAAAAGTAAAATAGTCCTCCCATAAAATAGGCAATTACGTCATAGGGATCCCCCGTATTGTAGTCTGTGTAGCTAGGCATGACGTACTCAAATAGTAGTGATACAATAGCTGATATCAACCAGATTTGGTATAATGGATATCCATGCGGTTTTCCTTTATTGAATAAAAAGCTTCCTGTAATAGATGCGACATGAACAATAATAGGGACAAAGACAAGGTCCGTAAGCCAGCTGTTTAAAAATGGAATAGGAAAATGCTGTAGCCGTGTAAATCGAATAAAGAACCAGCATAACCAATAAAAAATAAATATACCGTCAAACAGATTCTTTACTAATGCGCAAAGGAAATGGCGATCAACATAGCTATTGCTCCGCATACCATCAATGTTAAAAACATAAAAAAAGCTGTCTGTTTGCCGAATTTTTTCCAGGGACCATCATTTGGATGGGCCGGAATAAGCGTCTGCTTTAGATCTATATATTGATTTTTTAGCCAACTTTCTTTCTTTTCGTCTTTCATATTATCTTAATTTATCATTCATGACACAAAATTAGAACAATTGTTCTAATTTTGTGTCATGAATACGAAAGAAAAAATTGTAGCGGCAGCGCTAGGTGTATATAATCGGGAAGGGATACGTACCGTTACGACACGGCAGATTGCACAGGAAATGGGTATTAGTGCTGGCAATCTCCATTATCACTTCAAACATACAGAAGATATTATCTTTACTATTTTTGAGCAGCTCCAGCGGGACTATGACGAAATGGTGGTTTTATTTGATCAGAAAGATGCCACATTTCAGGAGTTGTTGCAGGAATTTACGGAGGGATCTTATCTGTTGATCAATAAGTATAAGTTTATTTTTGTCAATTTCGTCGAGATCTGTACTTGGATACCCGCTATTGGGGATGCCTATCGGACTCTTGTTGCACGACGTGAGGAACAGTTTATTTCCCTCTTTGAGCACTACTCCAAATTGGGAATGTTTAGACAGGATATACCAATAGCCATTCTGAAGGGTTTTGTACGTCAGATTTTTATTATATCAGATTTCTGGTATTCGAGTTTTGCGGTATTGGGCGGTCGATTTGAATCGGATGCGCTGGAAGACTATCGACAAACAATAGCGGTTGCTTTTTATCCATACCTCATTTAATTCCATAGGGTGTTTATTGAAGCATTAAACATGACCGTATCTCCGATCTTAGTCCTTTGTTAAGGTGAAAATGGTTATTTCAGGTCGTGCATTAAAGCGGACGGGGATACTATGACCGAGGCCCCTGTTGATGTAGAGGGTTCGGTTTCCAGAAAGTTTTTTAATACCCTGATCGTAGTTTTTGTTCGAGACGGGGATAATGGGTGAACCCCAAAATGGGATCCGCACCTGCCCGGCATGTGTATGACCTGATAAAATCCACCCTTCATAGCCATTCCATACATCCAGATCAGCAACATCGGGGTTGTGGCAGAGGACAAGGCTCGCTTGGTTGCGGTTGTAGTTCTGCATAGTTTTTACAGGGTCAAAGTTTGTTCCCCAATAGTCGTCCATACCATAGAGCTGTAGACCATTTATATTCACACTTTCGTTTCTTAAAACAGTAATATGATACTTTTTTAGCAGTGTAGTGATTGAATCCGCTGCAGTACTGTCTTTAAAGGCTCTTCCATAATCATGATTTCCCATGATGGCCAATGTCTGTAGTTTTCCTTTTGGTGCTAATTGCATGACTTCGTCGAGATCAGCGAGTGGGAGGGCATTGTGGACCAATCGGACAAAATCGCCTGTGTAAACAATAATGTCCGGATGTGTTATGCCAACTTTCGCGAAGTTGTTTTTGATAAAATCTTTACTGACATAGTCACCGATGTGGATGTCCGAAATCTGAACGAGCGTTTTCCCTTCAAGGTTGCCGGGAAGGTTTTTTATAGGGAGTTTTAGCTGATCAAATTTGACCCAGTGTGGTTCAATCTGCCAGGCATAATAACCGAGCAGAGCAGCGATCAAGGTTAGGGTAATAAAGGCTCTTTTAAAAAAACGTTTCTTCTTCATTGTGTTTTGGCTAGCCAGTTCGATTTGGTGATTTGCATATTCAGGCCCTTCCAGGTTTCATTGCCGATTGACGTTTCAGTTGTGGCGCCTTCATTGATCTTAAACCCTACACCCTCATAACATTTTATTGCACTCGTGTTCCAGTCATAAACGTTTAAATCCGCTTGATCGTAAGTGTTATCATCAAAGAGCAGTTTCAGCATTGCATTGATGGTTTTCTTGCCATAGCCCTTATTTCTTTCGGTATTGTCAGCAATCAATATGCGGGATAATCGTGGTATACTTCTTTCAAAGTTCAATTCGCAATGTCCGATAACGTTGTTTGTTTCTGTACTGACAATTTTAAAGGGACGGCGTTTGGGATCGTCAATATACTTTTTTAATTGTTCGTCAGTCACTGGAAATGAAAAATATGGACCTGCGAACTGCAGGAGTTCTTCTGGAGATCTGATCCAGGATTTGAAGCGGTCAAAGTCAGCTTCTTCAAATGGAAGCAATGTGATCATAGCCTTCTTGTTATTGATATTAGATTGGAGGGTTAAATTAGATAATTGTTAGACTCTTTCCTAAGAAATTCGTGTTTTTTACGAAATTTGTTCCGAATTCACCGATAGCAAGATTTTATGCCAACACTTGTATTAGACACCACTGTAAATGCACCAATAGGGATAGTTTTTGATCTGGCCCGCAGTATAGACTTACACATGTATTCGACTGGAAAGACAAATGAGAAGGCGATCGCTGGCGTGACCAGTGGACTGATCGAAGCCGGACAGACCGTTCAGTGGCGGGCAAAACATCTGGGTGTATATCAAACGTTGACGGTGCGGATCACAAAAATGGAAAAACCCTATTTTTTCGAAGATAAAATGATACAGGGGGTATTTCAGTCGATGGATCATCAGCATCTTTTCGAAGAGCAGGCTGATGGTACGGTGCTGATGCGGGATGTGTTTAATTTTAGGGCACCCCTGGGTCCTTTGGGGCGGTTTGCCGAATGGTCTTTCCTTACAGGTTATATGAGACGATTTCTTGAAGAGCGGAACCATATCATCAAGCTGGTTGCCGAGTCAGGAGATTATAGCCGTTATATCGAAGGGTAGGGTGGAGGATTGCTTTTTATATGCGGACTGTGTATAAGGGACTTAATGGTTTTTCGAAATGATGCTGAGGTTCGGGTTTTCTTCTAAAAGCTGTTCCTGTAGAAAATCGAATGCACCTCTTTGGTTCATTGTCACCTGATGAATCTTGGAGAATTCATTGTAAAAATAGATGCGAAAACTATTCGGGCCACGGTGGTTCAGTATAATCTTGGTCTCTATACGGTGAATCTGACTGATCGGAATTTTTTTACTTCCAAAAAAAGGAAAAAATACAAGCTCATGCTCCTGAAAAAGGTACGGCGCAATAGTTGCATAGATGCGGACAAGTCTTCGGGTGTACCGCTGATAAATATCGAGATCACGGCTATTGAGACCTCGTAGGGCAATAATAAATTTCTGATTTTTGGCATAAACGACCCAGCTGAGCCCGCCGAATAGTCCGCCGAAATAGACGAACAATGTACTCAGGAGCGGGAGGGACTTGTAAAAAAATGTCAGCTTATCTGAAGCAGCTGTCCACTTATCCAAAAAAACATAGAAGAAGAAGCCATAACAAAAAAGAAACATCGCTATAAATAGTCCAATAATGGCATTGCGGACTTTGCAGATTTTCCTTATCTCCGTTTGTAAAAATGAACTGTTGTTGGACGAATAACTTTCCATATAATAAATTAATAGTGTGTAGGCTTGTCTTTTGTTCTCAAATACGAGGGTATCTGGTTCCGTGCGATGATCGTTAGATTTGGATTTTCCTCCAGAAGCTGTTTCTGTAGAAAATCGAAGGCAGCTATCTGGTGCATTGTTGCATGATAGATTTTTGTAGAATCGTTATAAAAATAGATGTGGTAGCTGTATGTGTCGCGATAATTATGGACATATTTTGTTTCTATACGTTTGATTTGATTGATTGGAATCTTTTTGCTTCCAAAAAGAGGAAAGAATATAAGTTCATTTTTACAGAAAATGTAGAGCGCAATGGCTGCATATCGCTGAGCAAGTGCGCTTGTGTACCGTCGATAGATGCCTAAGTCGTGGCTGTCGAGCTGCTGTAGCACGCTAATATATTTTTGGTTTTTGATAGATAAGGCCCAACTTAATCCAGTAAATAGTATGGTAGGGAATAGGAATATTGTGTAAAGAGATATGGTGGGGCTATGGTAAACAGTCTGCTTGTCTGGAGTGTCCAGCCATCGGCCCGAAAAAACATATAACAAGATGACAAAGGAAATGAGAAAGATTGCCATAATGAAAGTGATCGCGTTATTACGGGCTTTTCTTATTTTCTTAATCTCGATCTGTATAAATAAACTGTCTTCAGCGGAATAATTATGCATATAATGAATTATGTAGTACAGCAAAGATAACAAGAAGTAAGATTGTTTGGATGTTTCTGTGTTTAAAGTTTCTGCTGTAGTTTTCACTTTTTTTTGGACTCTACGATTTGGATTGTGTTTTATAGATGTGATTTTTCTGTTTATTTAGATGGTGTTATTTTGTTGCAGGATAGTTTGTTTTGTCTTTTTTAATTATTTCCTAGCTGTTTTTTCATGTGGTAAATCTGGTGGTACTACACATGAAGCGCTTGTACCACTTATAAAATATCGTTAGCGTATGGGTGGGGTAACACAAGCTGATGGATAGCTGCTGATGATCATTTGCTCTGTGCAAACTGATTGGAGTATATCCATTTTTTATGGCTTTTAAGACATCTTTTGGTTTGAGCCGTGTCTTGTGCTCTTGTTGTCTGCAAAGGGCTCATGTCGCTTAAAAATGCTGTTAAATAAAGGGTGGCTGTGGTGCATGCTGGCTGATAGCTGCTGATGATCGTTTGCTCTGTACAAGCTGATTGGAGTATATCTATTTTTTATGGCTTTTAAGACATCTTTTGGTTTGAGCTATGTCTTGCTGCTCTTGTTGTCTGCAAAGGGCTTGTATCGCTTAAAAATGTGGTTAAATAAAGGGTGGTTGTGATGTATGCTGGCTGATAGCTGCTGATGACCATTTATTCCCGTCGTTTGGAAATTGTGAAAGGTGTTTTGTCTGAAGCAAGCAAGCAAGCAAGCAAGCAAGCAAGCAAGCAAGCAAGCAAGCAAGCAAGCAAGCAAGCAAGCAAGCAAGCAAGCAAGCAAGCAAGCAAG